>JBBDWU010000001.1:0-1422 GCA_040902725.1 Gaiellaceae bacterium
CGTCGAGCCGGACGGCGCGCTCGTCGTCCCGCTCACGGCCCGCTGCTAGTGTCGCGCGGGTCGATGCAGCGCTCCTCCGCCCTCCGCGCCTCGAGCGCGCTCGTCCGCACGCGTGACGCGCTCAGCCGGCGCCAGAACTGGTTCCAGCTCGCGCGCTTCTGTGTCGTCGGCGCGAGCGGCTATGCCGTCAACCTGGTCGTCTACACCGGGCTGCTGCACGGCGCCGGCCTGCACTACCTGCTCGCCGCGACCTGCTCCTTCTTCGTCGCCGTGACGAACAACTACACCTGGAACCGCGTCTGGACCTTCCGCGGCCAGCGTGGTCACGTCGCGTACCAGGGGATGCGGTTCTTCGTCGTCTCGGCGATCGCGCTCGTCGCGAACCTCGCGCTCCTGCACCTGCTCGTCCAACTCGGCGTCGGCAAGGTGCTGGCGCAGGCGATCGCGATCGTGCTCGTGACCCCGCTGAACTTCGTGGGAAACAAGCTCTGGTCCTTCGCCCGGCCCTAGCAGCGCTTTCCGCCGCGCTCGCACTCGCCGGACCGGCGACCGCCGCGCCCGGCGGCGGACCCAGCGAGCCGGTCTACGACAAGGAGGGGCGACTCGTCGAGACGCCCTTCGCCCCGCCCGCCGGCGCCGCGCGGCTGACGGAGGAGCAGGCGACCAGGATCCTCCTCGACTACCCGAAGGTCCGGGACTGGCTCGAGCGCTACCCGTCGAAGCCGACCACGGACGCCGAGTACCGGGCGGCGAGCGACGAGTGGGTCGTGAAAGCGTGGTCCGGCGATGCCGGCCAGATCGTGCTCGGCAAGGTCGACGACCGCTCCGGGGAGGTGCGCGAGGCGTGGACGGGCCCGCAGGTCGCGTGGACGATGGCGCGCGGCGGCGCGGGGGCCTTCGGAGGGAAGACGATCAACGGCGTCTGGCTCTGGCTGGGCTTCTGCGCGGTCTTTCTCGCCGGGCTCGCCGACCTGCGCCGCCTCCGCTCGCTCCGCAACCTGGACCTGCTGGCGCTGCTCTCGTTCTCGATCTCGCTTCGCTTCTTCAACGAGGGAGAGATCTTCTGGAGCGCGCCGCTCGCCTATCCGCCGCTGCTCTACCTGCTCGGCCGGTGCGTCTGGATCGCCGTTCGCGACCGGCCGCCGCGCTCCTCGCCGCCCGTCTGGCCGATCTGGCTGCTCGCAGGGGCTGCGCTCTTCCTCGGCGGCTTCCGGATGGGGCTGAACGTGGAGGCGCAACGGAGCGTGATCGACGTGGGCTTTGCGGGCGTCGTCGGCGCGCACCGGATCCTGAACGGCGAGATGCCGTACGGGCACATGCCGGTGCAGGACGAGCGCAAGCCGTGCGGCCTCGCGGACGCGGAGGGCGAGATCCGCGAGCGGATCCAGACGAACGGGCGCTGCGAGGCGTCGAACCCGCGCG
>JBBDWU010000002.1:0-1399 GCA_040902725.1 Gaiellaceae bacterium
AGGCCCGCTCCGGCCGTCTCGACCCGGTGATCGGCCGCGACGCCGAGATCCGCCGGGTAATCCAGATCCTCTCGCGGAAGACGAAGAACAACCCGGTCTTGATCGGCGACCCGGGCGTCGGCAAGACCGCGATCGTCGAAGGGCTCGCGCAGCGGATCGTGCGCCGGGACGTGCCCGAGGGCCTGCGCGACCGCACCGTCTTCTCCCTCGACCTGGGCTCGCTCCTCGCCGGCGCCAAGTACCGCGGCGAGTTCGAGGAGCGGCTGAAGGCAGTCCTCCAGGAGATCAAGGCCGCGGAAGGGCGGATCCTCCTCTTCATCGACGAGCTGCACACGATCATGGGCGCCGGCGCGGCCGAGGGCGCGATGGACGCGGGCAACATGCTCAAGCCGATGCTCGCGCGCGGCGAGCTGCACTGCATCGGCGCGACGACGCTCGCCGAGTACCGCCAGATCGAGAAGGACGCGGCGCTCGAGCGGCGCTTCCAGCCCGTCGTCGTCGACGAGCCGACCGTCGAGGACACGATCTCGATCCTGCGCGGCCTGCGCGAGCGCTACGAGGTGCACCACGGCGTCACGATCCAGGACGCCGCGCTCGTCGCCGCCGCGAAGCTCGCCGACCGCTACATCACCGACCGCTTCCTGCCGGACAAGGCGATCGACCTCGTCGACGAGGCCTCCGCGGTCGTCCGCACCGAGATCGACTCGCTGCCGCAGGAGCTCGACGCGATCACCCGCCGCGTGATGCAGCTCGAGATCGAGGAGCAGGCGCTCGGCCAGGAGAAGGACAAGGCGAGCAAGGAGCGCCTCGCAACGCTGCGCAAGGAGCTGGCCGACCTCCGCGGCGAGCGCGACAGGATGACCGCCCAGTGGGAGTCCGAGCGCGAGGCGATCCACAAGCTGCAGGCGCTGCGCGAGGAGCTCGAGCAGCTGCGTCGCGAGATCGAGGAGGCCGAGCGCGCCTACGACCTGAGCAAGGCGGCGGAGCTGCGGCACGGCCGCCTGCCGGAGCTCGAGCAGCGGCTGCACGCCGAGGAGGAGCGCCTGGCGGCGGACCAGGGCGGCTTCCGCCTGCTCCGCGAGGAGGTGACCGCGGACGAGATCGCCGAGGTCGTCGCGCGCTGGACCGGGATCCCGGTCACGCGCCTGCTGGAGGGCGAGCGCGAGAAGCTGCTCCGCCTCGACGAGGTGCTGCACGAGCGCGTGATCGGCCAGGACGAGGCCGTGCGGCTGGTCGCGGACGCGGTCATCCGTGCGCGCGCCGGGATCAAGGATCCGACGCGGCCGATCGGCTCCTTCATCTTCCTCGGGCCGACCGGCGTCGGCAAGACGGAGCTCTCACGCGCGCTCGCGGAGGCGCTCTTCGACTCCGAGGACAACATGGTCCGGCTCGACATGTC
>JBBDWU010000003.1:0-51531 GCA_040902725.1 Gaiellaceae bacterium
CCCCCCCCCCGGGCCCCCTCCTTCAAGGCACGGGGGAACCCATGGTTCCCCCGTGGGCCCCCTCCTTCGCGCCTTGTCGTCGCAGACGGTTCTCCGCCTCTCGGTCGGATGAACCGGCCTTCGGCTGCGGGACGCATTCCGCTGCACGACCGGGGCAAGAAAGCCGAAAGCCGAAAGACGGTTGCCGCTACGCCGGCAACTCGCCGGCTTCGGGCCGGGCGCGGCCGAGCGTCGTGGCCACGAACGCCACGAGGATCGCGAGACCGAGCACGCCCGAGGCCCAGGCGACGCCGTCGAGCTCCCGGTCCCAGCCGAGGGCGGCATCCACCGAGAGCCGGAGCGGGCCGGTCATCGTCACCGCGACGACCACCGCGACGAGCGCCAGGTTGAGCTCCACCGTCCGCAGGCTCGGCCGCCGGAACCGCGCGACGTCCATCACCGCCACGGTCGCGACGAGCGCCTCCGCCACGGGCGTGAGCAGGCCCGCGGCCAGTAGCAGCCCGCCGCCGAGCTCGGCGACGCCGACCCCCGCGCCCATCGCGCCGGGCGAGCGGTAGCCGATGCGCGCGAAGCTCGACGCGGTCACGTCCCGAGCGGCTAGCTTGCGGATGCCGTGTGCCGCCACCATCAAGCCGACGGCCACCCTGAGCAGGAGGATCCCGTACTCCACGGCCGGGGTTGTACACGTTGAGCGACTTCGAAGTCGTGATCGTCGGCGGCGGCCTCGCCTCCGCGCGGGCGATCAAGGCCTACCGGGAGGCCGGCGGCGCCGGGCGAATCGCGCTCGTCTCGAAGGACAGCTCGGTCCCCTACCACCGGCCGCCGCTGTCCAAGCGGTATCTCCGCGGCGAGGCCGAGCGCGAGGACACGTTCGTCGAGCCCGAGGCGTTCTACGCCGAGCAGGACGTCGAGCTGCTGCTCGGGCGCACGGTCGAACGCGTCGCTCCCGGCGACCACCGGGTACGGCTCGACGGCGACCAGGCGCTTCCCTACCGGAAGCTGCTGCTCGCAACCGGCGCCTGGCCGCGCAGGCTGGACGTGCCCGGCAACGATGCCGACTGGGTCTTCACGCTGCGCACGCTGGACGACTCGATCCGCATTCGCGAGGCCGCGGGCTCGGCCCGGCGCGCCGTCTCGATCGGCGGGAGCTTCATCGGCATGGAGACGGCCGCGTCGCTGAGTGCGCTCGGGCTCGAGGTCACGGTCCTGGACACGCACGAGACCGTGTTCTCCAAGCTCGACGCACCGGAGCTCTCCCACCAGCTCCAGGACGTCTATCGAGAGCATGGCGTCGAGTTCGTGCTTGGAGACTCCGTCGCCGCCTTCCGCGACGGCACCGTCGAGACGGCGGGCGGCAGGACGATCGAGGCCGACCTGGCGATCGCCGGGATCGGCGTCGTCCCCCAGACGGCCTTTCTCGCCGGCAGCGGGATCGACGTCGACGATGGGATCGTCGTCGACGAGCACTTCCGCACCAGCGTCCCCGACGTCTGGGCGGCCGGCGACGTCGCCCGCTTCCACGACCCCGTCTTCGGCCGGCAACGGCGGATCGAGCACTGGTCGAACGCGAACTACCAGGGCACGGAGGTCGGCAAGGCGCTTGCGGGCCAGGACGCGCGCTACGACACGCTCTCGACCTTCTTCACCGAGGTCTTCGGGATCGGGATCAAGGTCTTCGGCGACACGTCCCGCGCCGACCGGCACACGTATGAGGGCTCCCTGGCCGAAGGCAAGGCGCTCGGGCGCTACTACGAGGGCGACCGGCTCGTCGGCGCGGTGCTGACGGGGCAGGACGAGGAGACCGAGGAGGAGCTCAAGCGCACTATCCTGCGGTCGTGAGCGACCGCCTCCGCGTCGCGTGCGTGCAGATGTCGAGTCGCGCCGACAAGGCCGTCAACATCGAGCGCGCCGAGACGCTCGTCGCGCGGGCGGCGGCGACCGGCGCCGACGTGGTCGTCCTCCCCGAGAAGTGGAACGCGATCGGCGACGCGGAGACGCTGCACGCGACGGCAGAGCCCCTCGAGGGCGGCGAGTCGGTCGAGGCCATGGCCGGCTGGGCGCGAAGGCACGGGGTCACGCTCGTGGGCGGCTCGATCACCGAGCGCCGCGAGGGCCGGGAGAAGCTCTCCAACACCTCGCTCGTCTTCGACCCCGAGGGCGAGCTCGCCGCCGTCTACCGGAAGATCCACCTCTTCGACGTCGAGGTCGGGGGGCTCGTGTACCGCGAGTCGGAGGCCGAGGAGCCCGGCGAGGAGCCGGTCGTCTACGCGAACGCCGGCTGGCCGATCGGGCTCTCCGTCTGCTACGACGTCCGCTTCCCCGAGCTCTACCGCATCCTCGCGCTCGAGGGCGCGCTGCTCGTCACAGTGCCGGCGCACTTCACGCTCCACACCGGCAAGGACCACTGGGAGGTGCTCCTGCGCGCGCGGGCGATCGAGAACCAGCTCTTCGTCGCCGCGGCCGCGCAGACCGGCGAGACGCGGCCGGGGCGCTGGAGCTATGGCCGCTCGCTGATCGCCGACCCGTGGGGGCTCGTCCTCGCCCTCGCACCAGACGACGAGACCGTCATCTCGGCCGAGCTCGACCGCGCCCGGCTGGAGGACGTCCGCGCGAAGCTTCCGTCGCTCGCCCAGCGGCAGCCCGGGGCCTACCGGTGGCCGGCACGGATCTGAAGGCAGTCCTCTTCGACGTCGACTTCACGCTCGCGAAGCCGGGGCCGGACCTCGGCCCCGAGGGGTACCGGGCGCTCGGCCGCCGCTTCGAGCTGGAGCTCGATCCCGCCCGCTACGACGAGGCGCGCGCGGCGGCGATCGAGACCCTCGAGCGGCACCCCGAGCTCGAGCACGACGAGGAGGTCTGGATCGCCTTTACCGAGCGGATCATCCGCGGCATGGGCGGCGACGCCGAGCGGGCGCATGGCTGCGCCGTCGAGATGACGCGTGCCTGGGAGAGCGCCGCGAACTTCGAGCTCTACGAGGACGTCCTGCCGACCCTCGCCGAGCTGCGGCGGCTCGGCCTCAAGCTCGGGCTCGTGTCGAACACCGGCCGCGACCTCGACGACTTCGTCGCCCACCACGACCTCGACGTGGACGCGGCGCTCAGCTCGCGCGTGCACGGGAAGACGAAGCCGCACGCGAGCATCTTCCGCGCCGTCCTCGCCCTGCTCGGCGTCGACCCGACCGAGGCCGCGATGGTCGGCGACTCGCTGGAGGACGACGTCGAGGGCGCGGGCGCGCTCGGCATGCGCGCCTTCCTGGTCGACCGCGAGGACCGGCACCCGGAGTGGGGCGACGACCGCCTCCGCGATCTCCGCGAGCTGCCGACTGCGCTGGGCCTCAGCAGAACTGCGAGCGCTCGCAGGTCCTGAGCACGGCGACCGACGGGACGCCGCGCCGCCAGGAGAGCCGGATGCGCACCGAGGCGGCGTTGTTGTCGTCGCGCAGCTCGCGGAGGGCGCCGGTCGGGTTCGCGCGGTGGACGAGCACGTAGACGCCGGCCGGGACGCCGGTGAGGGAGACGTTCTGGCCGTGGAAGTGGGCCGGGTACCGGTCGGTGTAGCCGATCGAGGTGCCCATCTCGATCGACGTGCGCCCGGTCTCGAACTGGCCGCAGCTTCCGAAGAAGCGCGGTCCGGCGAAGTTCTTCACGCGGTGCCGCGCGAGCCCGTAGTGGTCGCCGAGGCAGAAGCCGCTCTTGCGGTCGCGGACGACGAGTCCGAAGTCGGACGCGCGCCGCAGCTCGAACTGCTGGAAGCGCATCAGGTGCCAGTGGTGGTGATCCGAGTCGTTGACGTAGCGGATGCGGCCCACCGAGCGGAAAACCCGGATCCCGCCCTTGAGCGCGGAGGCGAGCTGGTCCGCGCGCATCTCCCGATTGCCCGTGCGGGCACCGCGGACCCAGAGCGGGCCGCGGCCGACGTTGTCGGTGGCGGAGGTGAAGCCGAGGCGGTAGCTGCCGCCCCAGCCGGCGATCGTCAACCGGCTCGGCGCGCGCTGGTCGAGGTCGGGGAGGAGCAGGTTCGGATCCGGCTTCGGCTTCGGCGCCTCGACGCCCCAGCTCGGCGCGACGTCCCCCGGCCGCGAGCCGCGCAGCGCGGCCCCGTCGACGAGCACGCCGGCATCGGTCACCACCGTCAGCCGCCCGGACGCGTCCCAGGCCGGGTCGCGCGCGCCCGCGACGGCGAGCGCGCCGTCGACGTAGACGTCGGCGCCGAGGACGTAGGCCAGCCGTCCGTCGGGCGCCCAGGCGGGGCTGCGGCCGCCGGGCACGACGACCTGCGCGTCGACCACGATCCCCTCGGCGACGACCACGGCCAGCCTGCCGTCCCGCGACCAGGCGGGCTCCGACGCGCCCGGCGCAACGAGGCGGCCGTCGACGCGGACGCCCGCCGGGGACGCGACCGCGAGCCGCCCGTCGGGACCCCAGGCGGGGCTTCTGCCGGTGGCCACGCGGCGTACCGGCCCGCCGGGCCGCTCGAGCACGTGCACGAAGCTGCCCCGGACGAACGCGAGGCGCGTGCCGTCGGCGGTCAGCGCCGGCTCCGTGCCCTCGGCCAGCGCGGCCCGCTTCCCGCCCTCGCCGATCGCGACGATGCGGCCGTCGTTCTCGACGACGACGAGCGGCGGACGGTCGGCGGCGCCGCCGAGGGCGACGACGGCGGCCGCGATCAGAGCTCCAGGGTGCGTCGCCATTGCGCCGTATGTTGTCCCAACGCGGGTGCCTCCACACGCGCCGGCTCGCCGAACTCGGACGCGGCCTCGGCGAGGGTCGCCACCGGGCCGACGCAGACGTCCTCGTGCTCGAACAGCGAGAGCCACTCGGCGAGCGGGCGTGCCGCGAACGCTGCGGCCAGCGCCGCGGCGAGCTCGTCCTGCGCCTTGGGGTCGTACTGCCGCGCCGCGAGCTCCGGCAGTTCGAGCAGCTCGCACAGCCGGGCGAAGAACTTCGGCTCGAGCGCGGCGACGGTGAGGTAGAGGCCGTCGGCGGTCGCGTAGATGCGGTACGAGGCCAGCCCGCCGGTGAGGTGCCGCGTCCGCTGCGCGACCAGCCGGTGCGAGCCGTGAGTCATCGAGACGACGATGTGACGGCCACTGCCGGTCCGCCCGCGCTCGAGCAGCGCCGCGAGGATCTCGGCGACCGCCGCGAGCGAGCCGGCGGCGAGGTCGGCGGCCTGGACGGGCGGCAGGGCGGGAGCGGTGTCCGCCAGCGCGCCCGCCCACCCGAGGTAGTTGAGATCGTGCCCGGCGCGGCCGGCGTGGCGGCCGGCCGTCCCGAAGCCGGTGATCGAGCAGTACACGATCGTCCCCGGAAGATCGTCCGGCCCCACGCCGAGCCGCGCGGCGACGCCGGGGCGGAAGCTCTCGAGGACGACGTCCGCCCGCGAGCAAAGGGCATGTCCGAGCTCCGGCTCCGCCTTCAGGTCGCAGGCGACCGACTCCGCGCCGGCGTTGAGCGCGTCGTGCCAGGCCGGCGCGGTCGCGCGCATCGGGTCGCCCTCGGGGGGCTCCAGGCGCACGACCCGCGCCCCGAGCCGCCGCAGCTCGCGGGCGGCGAAGGCGCCCGGGAGGTACCGCGAGAGGTCGACGACGAGCAGGCCTGCGAGCGGAGTCACGGCCATATACTCATCAGCCCTTTGACAGAGCGGTCAAACGGCGAGGACCGCCGCACGGCGATCCGCACTGCGGCGGTACGGGTCTTCGCCCGCAAGGGCTTCCACGCCGCGCGGGTGGGGGACATCGCCGCGGAGGCCGGCGTCGCGCACGGCCTGCTCTACCACTATTACGAGTCGAAGGAGGCTCTGCTCGAGAGCGTCTTCCGCGACACGTGGTCGGCGATGCTCGACCGCATGCGGGAGGTGGAGGAGTCGCCCGAGCCGGCGCGCGAGCAGCTGCGGATGGTGGCGGCGGTCGTCCTGCGGACGTGGCGGCGCGACGCCGACCTCGTGCGCGTGCTGGTGCGGGAGGTGACGCGCACGCCGGCGATCCAGCGGCAGGCCCAGGAGGTGGGGCACGCCTTCGAGGCGATCGAGCGGATCATCCGCTCGGGCCAGGAGCGCGGGCAGCTGCGCGACGACCTCGACGCGCGGCTCGCGGCGTTCGTCTTCTACGGGGCCCTGGAGGAGATCCTGACCGGCTGGGTGCTTGGACAGCTCCCGGACGGCGAGGAGGACATCGCCCGCGCGGAGCGCACGATCATCGAGCTGATGACGGGAGGGCTAGCGACAGACTGAGGCGCCGGCGGCAAGGAGGCCGAAGCCCCAGACCTCCTCGCGACGCACGTAGAACGCCGTCCTCCCGAGCCTGAGGGCGGAGTAGCCCCGGCAGCGCGTCTCGGGCAGGAGACCGTAGAGCGCGTCCACCCGCGTCGCGGGGTCGCCGAGCGCCAACCCTTCCCGCGTGCGCCAGCCGGGGGGCTGCCAGAGCGTGAACAGCGCCGCGACGCGGCCGTTGCGGAACTCGACGCCGGCGCCCTGCGGCTCGAAGGGCCGGTAGGTGAAGTACCAGGTGCGGCGGGCGCACGTCCGGCAGACGCCGTAGCGCTTCCCCCAAGCCGCCCTCACCTGCGCCGGCGTCGCCCCGAGCCGCAGCCCGCCGAGGCTCTCGCCGGGGACGACGACCCCCTGGGAGGGCGGGCCGGCGAGGGCGAGCGCGGCTAGGAGGAGCGCGTGCACTCGCGTAGCGATACCACGTTGACCTAGACCGATGCCCTGCGGCGTCGTATCGTCACGGAGTCGTCACCGAAAGGAGACCCGATGTCCAGCGCGATGCCGGCAACAGGTGAGGCGGGCGAGTCTCAGACCCTGCGGACGGGCTCGGCCCTGATGGGCCTCGGCGCGCTCGCGTTCTTCGGCTACGCCGTCCTCTTCTTCGTCAGAAACTTCACCGACAGCTTCCTGGAGCTTGGGATCGGACAGGAGCAAGTCGACAAGGGGAAGGCGGAGATCGAGGCGTTCAGCCCTTCGCTCTACGACTACATCAGCCACCTGCACATCGCGGTGTCCGGGTTCATCGCCGCGACAGCGCTGGCCGTCCTCTTCCTCATCGTCTACGGGGTACGGCGGGGCCAGATGTGGGCCTGGGTCGGCGCGGTGGCCGCTCCGGTGCTCGGCCTGCTCGTGGCGCTGCCCGCGCACTATCCGTACGGCTTCGACACGATCGGCCACCTCGGGCTGATCTACCTGGCCACGGCGATCTTCGTCGTCGGAGCGCTGCTGGCGGGGAAGGCGATCATGGACCGGAGCGCGTAAGTGGCGGTCGAGATCGGGATCGACGTCGACCTCCTCAAGTCGGAGATCAAGAAGACCTACGCGTCGGTCTCCCAGGAGCCGGCAAAGGACTTCGTCTTCCCGACCGGCCGCGCCTGGGCCGAGGACCTCGGCTACCCGCCGGAGCTCGCCGACGTGCCCGACACGGCCGTGGAGTCGTTCGCCGGCGTCGCGAACCCGTTCTCGCTCGGCCGGCTCGAGCCGGGCGAGCGAGTGCTGGACCTAGGCTCGGGCGCGGGCACCGATTCCCTCGTCGCCTCCCGGATGGTCGGGCCCGACGGCCGCGTGACGGGGATCGACATGACGCCGGAGATGCTGGCGAGGGCGCGCCGGGCCGCCGACGAGATGGGCGCCGAGAACGTCGAGTTCGTCGAGTCGGAGGCAGAGCGGCTGCCCTTCCCGGACGAGTCCTTCGACGTCGTGATCTCGAACGGCGTCATCGACCTGATCCCGGACAAGGACTTGGTCTTCGGGGAGCTCCACCGCGTGCTCAGGCCGGGCGGGCGGATCCAGGTCGCCGACGTGACCATCCAGCAGCCGGTGAGTGAAGAGGGTAGGCGGAAGATCGACCTCTGGACCGGCTGAATCGCAGGTGCTCTGCTGGAGGCAGAGTACGCCACGCTCCTCGAGCAGCACGGGTTCGAGCGAATCGAGTCCGGCAACCTCGTCGCGACCTACGCGCGCTCGAAGTTCGAGGACACGCGCCAGAAGGCGATCAAGTACGGGGCGCACGGCACGACCGTGAAGGCGTTCAAGCCCGAGTGATGGTCGCCGAGCGCCCGTGACAGAGCCGTTCAACGTCTTCGGGGACGAATGGGAGTCCGTGATCGAGCGGCCCGGGGGCACGTTCCACGACACCCCGGTCCTCCCGCGCTTCGACGGCCAGCTGCTCGGCGGCAGCCTCTACGAGCTGCCGCCCCACGCGAAGGGCTGGCCCTACCACTTCCAGCACGCGAACGAGGAGCTGTTGATCGTCCTCGCGGGCACGCCGACGCTCCGCGACCCGGACGGCGAGCGGACGCTCGCCCCGGGCGACTGCGTCCTCTTCCCGCGCGGGCCCGAGGGCGCGCACACGGTGCACAACCAGGCCGACGAACCGGCGCGTTTCATCATGTTCTCGACGCTGATCTCGCCGGAGATGGTCAGCTACCCCGACAGCGGCAAGCTCGCGGCACGCTCCGACTTCGGCCGCGGCGTCTTCCGCGAGGACAGCATCGTCGACTACTGGGAGGGCGAGGAGTGAACCTCTACGACGACGGGGGCTGGAAGCGCGAGGGGGACCGCGAGGGCTATCGCTGGCGGGCGCAGCGGATCGGCGGCGAGCTGCTCGGCGCGAGCCTCTACGACGTTCCCGCGGGCGAGCAGACGTGGCCCTACCACTACGAGGAGGGCCAGGAGGAGTGGCTGCTGGTCGTGTCCGGCGAGCCGATGCTGCGCACGCCGGACGGCGAGCGCGTGCTCGTGCCCGGCGACGTCGTCTGCTTCCCGCCGGGCCCGGCCGGAGCGCACAAGCTCACCGGGCCCGGCCGCGTGCTGATCGCCTCGACCCAGGTCGTCCCGCGCACGGCCGCCTATCCCGACAGCGACAAGCTCTCCGTCCGCTGGGGCACCAAGCCGGACGACCGGCTGATCTTCCGCCGCGGCGACGCCGTCGACTACTGGGAGGGCGAGAACGGCGGCTCGTAGGCGCGACCTTCCGGTCGGGACGGTCACGTTTCTGTTCACGGACGTTGAGGGGTCGACCAGGCTGCTGCACGAGCTGGGGCCGGAGAGTTACGCGCAGGCGCTGGCCGAGCACCGCCGGGTCGTGCGCGAGGCGTTCGCGCGCCACGGCGGCGTGGAGGTCGATACCCAGGGCGATGCCTTCTTCGTCGCCTTCCCGACCGCGCCAGGCGCGCTGGCGGCAGCGGCCGAGATGCTCAACGGGCTCGCGGCCGGCCCGATCCGCCTGCGGATGGGGATCCACACTGGGACCCCGCACGCGGGCGATGAGGGATACGTGGGCGCCGACGTGCACCGGGCGGCGCGGATCGCCGCGAGTGGTCACGGCGGTCAGGTCCTCGTCTCGGCCTCGACGACGGCGCTCGTCGATTCGGCCGTTCTGCGGGACCTCGGTGAGCACCGGCTGAAGGACCTCTCCGCGCCGGAGCGGATCTTCCAGCTCGGCGATGGCGAGTTCCCGCCGCTGAAGACTCTCTACCGGACGAACCTGCCGGTGCCGGCGACACCGTTCCTGGGCCGCGACCAGGAGCTGGCGCAGGTCCTCGAGCTGCTCGAGGGCACGCGGCTGTTAACCCTGACCGGCCCGGGCGGGACTGGCAAGACGCGGCTTGGGCTTCAGGCTGCCGCCGAGGCATCCGAGGGCTTCCCGGACGGCATCTACTGGGTGCCGCTGGCGCCGCTGCGCGACCCGCAGCTCGTGCTGGACGCCGCGGCCCAGGCGGTCGGCGCGCAGGACGGCCTCGCCGACCACGTCGGCGACCGGCAACTGCTCCTGCTGCTCGACAACTTCGAGCACGTCGTCGAAGCGGCCGGGGACCTGGCTGCACTGGTCGGCTCGTGCCCGAACCTTCGCGTCATCGTCACGAGCCGCGAGCTGCTGCGGGTGGCCGGCGAGCAGGCCTACCCGGTGCCGCCGCTCGAGCCGGAGGAGGGCGAGGAGCTGTTCGTCGCCCGTGCCCGCGCGGTGCGGCCGGACTTCGAGCCGACCCTCGCCGTCGGCGAGCTCTGTGCGCGGCTCGACAACCTGCCGCTCGCGCTCGAGCTCGCCGCCGCCCGCTCGCGCGTGCTCTCCCCGGAGCAGCTGCTGGAGCGCCTGTCGCAGCGGCTCGACCTGCTCAAGGCCGGCCGCGGCGCCGACCCGCGCCAGCAGACGCTGCGGGCGACGATCGAGTGGAGCCACGAGCTCCTGGACCCCGACGAGCAGCGATTGTTCGCCCGCCTCGCCGTCTTCCGCGGCGGGTGCACGCTCGAAGCGGCCGAGATGGTCTGCGATGCCGGCCTCGACACGCTCGAGTCGCTCGTCGACAAGAGCCTGCTCCGCGTCCGCGACGACGACCGCTTCTGGATGCTCGAGACGATCCGCGAGTACGCGGAGGAGCGCCTAGAGGCAGCCGGTGAGGCCGATGACCTTCGGCGGCGTCACGCCGAGAACTTCCTCGCGCTCGCCGAGGAGGCGGAGCCCAGCCTGAGGGGTGGCTCCCCGCAGGAGTGGCTCGATCGGCTCGATCCCGAGATCGAGAATCTGCGCGCTGCGTTCGATTGGCTCGAGTCGGCGGGCGAGACCCAGCCTGCGCTGCGCCTCTGCGGCGCTCTCCACGACTTCTGGATGATCAGGGGCCACATCGGCGAGGGGCGACGGCGGCTCGATCGCGCGCTGGCCGCTGATGCGCGACCGACCGTCGCCCGGGCACGGGCGCTCGGCGCGGCGTCGATGCTCTGGGGCGTTGACGACCCCGCCGTCGGCGCGGCCCGAGCCGAGGAAGCCCTGGGCCTCGCCCTGGAGCTCGGCGACGTGTGGGGCGCGGCCAGCGCGCGCCGGGCGCTCGCGGCGGCCCTCTCCACCCGCGGGGAGGACTGGGAACGCATAAGGAAGCTCGTCGAAGAAAGCAGGATGGCCTTCGTCGAGCTCGGTGATGACCACCAAGCGCTCGCCCTGACCCGCTTCCTCGCGTGGGCAGTCGAAGAGCTGGGCGACACGGAGCGTTACTGGGAGCTTGTGAGGGAGTATCTCGCCCGGGCGCAGGAGCTCGGCAACGAGCGCCTCGAGGCGCGGGGCCTGGGAGCGATGGCGTACCGCGCGCTCGAGCAAGGTCGGCTCGACGAGGCCCGCGAACTGCAGGCGCGCTCGTACGAAATCGATCGGAAGCTCGGCTTCTCCCTCCACATCGCCAACGACCTCGTCCGCTTCGCCGCGATCCTCGTTCGCGCCGGCGAAGCCGCGGCCGCCGCGCAGCTCGTGGCCCGCGCCGACCGGCTCTACGAGGAGATCGGCACGCAGCGCGAATCCTGGGCCGTTCAGGAGCGCGACGAGACGCTGTCGCTCATCCGCGAGCAGCTCGACGAGGAGTCCCTCACCGCGGCCTGGGAGCGCGGCCGCTCGCTCGACGTCGATGAAGCGGTCGCGCTCGCCCTGGGTCAGGAGTGACGGAAGGGCAGCTCGCGGACCTTCGCTGACTCCACTTCGACCTCGTAGAGCACCGTCGTTTCCGGCCGGAACGGGAAGGGGTCGCCGGTGTAGCGGACCGCCATCGGGTCGATCACCTCGTCCCAGATCGCCGAGTCCGTCCGCTGCTCCACCACGCGCCCGCGCACGTGCGCCGCGCGGTACGGGTTCGCCTCGTCCGCGATCGCAAAGGCGACGCGCGGATCCCGCTCGAGGTTCTTCGCCTTGCTCGACGTCGTCTGCGTGAAGAAGGCGAGCCGGTCGCCCACCGCCGCGATCCAGACCGGGACGACGTCCGGCGACCGATCCGCGCGGGTGCTCGCGAGGTACGCCATGTTCCGCGCCGAGACGAGCTCGCGCAGGTCGTCCGTCACCGGAACGCGTCCCGCCCGGTCAGCGCCTCGCCGACGACGAGCGTGTGGACCTCGTGCGTCCCCTCGTACGTGAGCACCGACTCGAGGTTGTTCATGTGCCGGATCACCGGATACTCGAGCGTGATTCCGTTGCCGCCCAGGATCGAGCGAGCGCTGCGGCAGACGTCGAGCGCGCCGCGGACGTTGCCCATCTTCCCGAGGCTGACCTGCTCCGGGCGCAGCTTGCCCGCGTCCTTCAGCCGTCCGAGGTGGAGAGCCACGAGGGAGCCGCGGTTCACCTCGAGCGCCATCTCCGCCAGCTTCTGCTGGGTCAGCTGGTAGGCCGAGATCGGCTTCTCGAAGACGATCCGCTCCTTCGCGTACTCGAGCGCCGCCTCGAAGCACGCGCGCGCGGAGCCCACCGAGCCCCAGACGATTCCGTAGCGGGCCTCGTTGAGGCAGGAGAGGGGCCCGCGGAGCGTGTCGATCTCCGGGAACCGGTTCTCTTCGGGGACGCGCACGTCGTCGAGCACGAGCTCGGAGGTGACGGAAGCGCGCAGCGACAGCTTCTTCTTGATCTCGGGCGCGCTGAACCCGCGCATGCCCTGCTCGACGAGGAAGCCATTGATCGCGCCGTCGTCGGTCCGCGCCCAGACGACCGCGACCTGCGCGATCGTCCCGTTCGTGATCCACATCTTCGTCCCGTTCAGCACCCAGTCGGAGCCGTCGCGGCGCGCGTGCGTGCGCATCGCGCCCGGGTCGGAGCCGGCGTCGGGCTCGGTCAGGCCGAAGCAGCCGATCGCCTCGCCCTCGTGCATCGGCCGCAGCCAGCGCTGCTTCTGCTCCTCGGAGCCCCAGCGCCAGATCGCGTACATCGCGAGCGAGCCCTGGACGGAGACGAGGCTGCGGACGCCCGAGTCGCCCGCCTCGAGCTCCATGCAAGTCAGGCCGTAGGCGACGGCGCTCGCCCCCGGCAGGCCGTAGCCGTCGAGGTGCATGCCGAAGAGGCCGAGCGCGGCGAGCTCCTTCGCCAGCTCCTGCGGCAGGATCCCCTCCTCGAACCAGTCGCCGATCTCGGGCAGCACCCGCTCGCGCACGAAGCGGCGGACGGTGTCGCGGATCGCCCGCTCCTCGTCGTCGAGCAGCGCATCGAGCGCAAGGAAGTCGAGCGGGTCGAGGACAGGCACCTTCGAGGTCACGGCCACGCCGTGATCGTAGTGCCTAGGGCGGAATGAGTCCGCTCAAGCGGGTCGACCGGTCATTTCGGACGGACGCGCGGTCATGGCCCGCGCGTCCTGATGGTCGGCGCCGCGAGCGGCGCCTTAGCCGAGCGGTGAGATGTACTGCTTGTAGGCGGCGCGGCTCTTGGGATAGCGCGCGAGGTCGAACTCAGAACCCTTGACGCCGTAGTACCAGGCGATCAGCTCGACCTTGGGATGCGTCTTGACGAAGTCGGCCATGCGCTTGACGAACCCCGGGTCGTCGATGCCCCAGTTCGCCCACTCCGGGAACGAGTGCGGCTTGTGCTTGTAGCGCTGGTAGAGCGCCTCGGCCGCGCCCCATTCGGCCTTGCCGCCGATGTTGTAGAGGTCGTTGCCGACCACGTCGACGAACTTGTCGCCGGGGTAGTAGGCGGCCGCGGTATTGCCCGCGAGGTTCGGGCTGCCGTAGCCCTGCGGGTTCCAGACCATCCGCACCCGCGGGAACGGGGCGGGCGTCAGCGCCGCGCTCACCGGCGGCATGCCCAGCCGCTTCAGCTCCGCGTTCGCGTTCGGCGCGCCGTGGACGATCAGGTAGGCGCGCGCGAAGGCCTTCCTGAAGTTGGCGGTCGAGTGGGCGGCACCGCGCGAGCTGCCGTTCTGGTTGAACGCGCAGTACGTGTTCCAGTGGCCGTTCATCTCGCCCCAGGGCCGGATGTAGATCCGGCCCGGCCACGTGGAGACGGCGCGGTTGAGGTCGACGAGGAAGGCGTCGCCCTTGCCCTGCGCGATGTCGCGCGAGCTGAGGATGCCGCCGCCGCTCTTCATCGAGAAGCCGATCATCGGCACCTCGCCCTGGTTCCCGATCAGCCGGTCGAGCCGCGGGCCGGTGGCCTGGCCGAAAGCCATGATCACATGCCCGACGCGGGTCTGCTGGCCGGTCACCGAGTCGAAGTGATCGGCGTTGCCGAGCACGCCCAGCAAGACTTCCCGCTTGACCGGTGCCGCCCCGCCGCCGGGGACGGCGACCAGCGCGAGCAGGGCGAGCAGGAGGGCCGCAAACCGCATCGGCCCCTTGTAGCACCGATCCTTCAGCTTGCCAATAACCCGGTCAAGTACATGATCGCCACGCCGCCGAGGAACCCGCCGAGCACGAAAGGCGACGTCAGCCCGCCCGGCGCGGTGCGCGCGACGTAGCGCCCGACCTCGATCACGACCTGGAGCGCAGCGCCCGCCGCGGCGGCGAAGAAGACGACCCCCAGGACGTCGCTCGTCACGAACCCGCCGAGCCACGCTCCGGGGATCGTCGGCCCGCCCGCAATCAGGACGAGCCCCGCCAGCGCGGCGGCGCCGGCCGCCTGCCGGCCCTCCGCCACCGGCGCGGCGATCCCGAGGCCCTCGGTGACGTTGTGGATCATGAAGCCGACGATCAGGAAGGTGCCGAGCGCGAGCTCGCCGAGCGCGAAGGACGAGCCGATCGCGAGCCCCTCGCCGAAGTTGTGCAGCCCGATCCCGATCGCCACCAGCAGGGCGAGCGCGAGCCCGCTGACCGCCGTCCCGCCGCGCGAGAAGCGGTGCGAGATCGCCGTCATCGTCAGGTAGCTCGCCGAGACGCCGAGCAGCACGAGGCCTGGGCCGCCCAGCGCCCCGGGCAGGACGCCCTGGAGCTCCAGCGCCTCGCCCAGCGCCTCGAGCGCGAGGAAGGTCAGCAGGCCCGCGGTCAGCGCCATGAAGGCCGCGAGCCACCTCGGCGCCGCCCGCCGTAGCGACGGGAGCCAGAGCAGGCCGAGCGCCACCGGGATGATCCCGACGAGTGCGCCCACGATCGCGTAGCCGAGGAAAGCCCGGGCGGTGGCGCCCGGGGTCTCGACCGCCGCCGCGATCTCCTCCGTCGTCTCGATCCCCGACGAGCTCGTGACGCCGACCGCAATCGGCTCGTCCTCGACCCAGTCGTAGGCGACGACGACGGTGGCAGAGCGCAGCCGGGAGAGCGTCTGCTCACCGTCCACCTCGAAGGGGAGGATCGCGTCGTCCACGGTCACGGACGCGATCGTGAGGTCGTCCTGCTGGGGGTTGGTGACGCGGATGCGGATCTCGCCGTCGTGGAACTCGACGCGCCTGATGTCGAACTCGTCCGGCTGCGGCGCCTGGCGGCCGAGCAGGTCGGTCAGCGACTCGCCCGACGCGGCGAACAGCGAGACCGTGCCGACGAGGAGCACGATCGGCACCAGCGCCCAAAGGCGCCATGCCCCTCTCAGTCCACGACGTTGAAGAATCCCATCCATCCCAGCTCGGCGAACTCGGACTGGTGCGCGTGGAACATGAAGCGGCCGGTGTTCGCGAACTCGATCTCGAGGATCCCGCGCTCGCCCTGGCACAGCATCACCGTGTCCGTGTAGAGGAAGTGCTCGTTGCGGCCGGTCGGGTAGTAGCGGAAGAAGTCGCCGTGCAGGTGGAGGGAGTTGACCAGGTCGAACTCCGTCAGGTTGGCGAGGTAGATCCGCACCGGTGTCGAGCGGCTGACGACGATCGGGTGCTTCGCGTAGAAGAACGAGCGGCCGTTGATGGTGTAGAAGTTGTTCCCGCCGTCGCCGTCGGTGTCGTAGCCGTTCATCACCATCACGATCTCCTGCGCGGGCGGGCGCGGCTCCGGCGGATCGACGATGAACGCCCCGTAGAGCCCCTTGTGGATGTGCTTCTTGAGCGGCGTCGCGTGGCAGTGGTACAGGTGCATCCCGTACGGGCGCGCCTCGAACTCGTAGAGGAAGCTGTCGCCGGGGGCGACGACCTCGAAGACGCCGTCCATGTTCGCCGGGTGGATCCCGTGGAAGTGGATCGTGTGCGGGTGCGAGCCGCCGTTCGTGAGGCGGACGCGCAGGATGTCGCCCTCCGTGGCGCGGATGACGGGCCCGGGCACGGTGCCGTTGTAGGTCCAGGCCGGGAACGTGATCCCCGGAGCGATCTCGATCTCCCTGTCGATCGCGCGCAGGTCGTACTCGCGGACGCGGCCGGGCTCGTGGGGCAGGGCGAGCGGGGGATAGGTGAGCGCGTCGAGGTCGTGGAGCTCGCCGACCGCCGGCACCTCCTGGCCGATCATGGCCGCGTGCCCGACCGGCGCGTGGTCGTGGCCGAGGTGCGTGGCGTCCCGCTCCTCCCCGTCTGCGAACGCCAGCTTCGCGAGCGGGCCCGCGGCGACGAGCGGAGCGGCGCCGGCGATCAGCGCGCGCCTCGTCACGCGAGATTTAGGCATGGCTGAACTCTAGCTGTTTTTTAGCCGCGGCTAAACGAGGCCTCGGCGAGCGTCCCGTTCGGGCCGATCGCCCGGGCGGTCAGCGTTTGCTCGCCCGGCGGCAGCTCGATCCGCCACGAGTAGGGCGCCGTCGCCAGCGTCCCCCTCAGCTCGCCGTTCACCAGCAGCTCGACCCGCTCGACGCGGCCCGTCGTTGCGACCGTCCAGACCCCGTCCACCAGATCCTGCGAGACGATCCCCGGGTTGGCGACGACGACGCGGAGGCGCTTCGTCGCGGTCCGACCGTCGCGCGCGGTGACGCGCAGGTCGAGGACGTGTGGGCCGTTGGCGACGCGGGCGGAGTTCCACGCGAACCCGAAGGGGCGGCTGTGTCGTGGTCGACGCGCACGCCGTCCACGTAGAGCAGCGCCCGCCGCGCCTTGCCGCCGCTGACGCGCGCCGGCAGCGGGACGACGCCCACCAGCTCGCCCGGCGCCGTCGCGCGCAGCACGAACGGCGCATTCTCGACCCGGATGCGGAAACGGACCGACGCCCTCGCCCCGCGCGGCCCGTAGGCGCGCAGCTCGACGACGTGGCGGCCGTTCTTCAGCCGGCGTGTCTCCCAGAGGCCACCGAACGGCGCCTTCAGGTCACGCAGCCGCCGCGTCCCCTCGACCCACACCTCCACCTTGCGAACCGGGCCGCTCGTCCGCGCCCGCCAGCGGAACGCGCCCTTGACGAGCTTGCCGTTGCGGAGGTTCGGGGCGGTGACCGTCACGCGCACCGGCCGCGGCGGATGCGCGTACTTGCGGACGAGCCGGAGATAGCGCTCCCAGCTCCAGTGCGCGCCGGGGTCGGTGTGGCCGTCGGAGCCGCCGTACTCGCCCAGCCGGAGCGGATTGGGCACCTCGTCGTGGCCGATGAAGTGGCGTCGGTCGATCGGCATCACCGCGCGCCGAGCCAGGAAGGCGGCGAGCCGCGCCGAGGCGCGGTACTGCGCGTCCGTGAAGCCGGCCGGGTCGTCGACGAGCCCCTCGTGCTCGATTCCGATCGACGCCTGGTTGACGTTCCAGTTGCCGGCATGCCACGCGATGTCCGAGTTGTGGACGAGCTGCACGATCCGGCCGCGCCGTCCGACGATGTAGTGGGACGACGCGTGCGAGTGCTCGCTCTTGAGCCAGCGGACGGACGGCCAGAAAGGACCCTCCGTGACGTGGACGACGAGGTAGCGGATCGACGTCGGCGAGCGGTGCGCCTTCGTGTAGTTGCCCTCGCCCTTCAGCCAGGCGACCGGCGGCGGCTTCGGTGCCGCGGCGTGGGCAGGCAGCGCGAGCGTGCCAAGCAGCACCACGGTGAGGAGGGGGAGCCGCACGCCGGAATTATGACTCGAAAATCTGAAAGCGGTAGACTATTGACTGACGAGTCAATGACGATCGCCGAACCTGCAACCGCACGCGGCATCTCCTTCGACCTCACGGACGAGCAGAAGTCGCTGCGCGCGCTGACGCGCGAGTTCGCGGCCAGGGAGATCAGGCCGCGCGCGGCCGGCTACGACGAGCACGCGACGCACCCGGCCGACCTGATCGCGATGGCCCACGAGCTGGGGCTGATGAACGTGCACGTCCCGGAGGACTTCGGCGGCCTCGGGCTGCCGTGCTTCGACGGGATGCTGATCGGCGAGGAGCTCTCCTGGGGCTGCGCCGGCGTCGCCGTCTCGATCGTGGCCAACACGCTCGGCGCGGCGCCCGTCATGCTCGCCGGCAGTGACGACCAGAAGGCGCGGTGGCTGCCGCCGCTGCTCGACGAGCCGATCCTCTGCTCGTTCGGGCTCACGGAGCCCGACGCGGGCTCCGACGTGGCGCGGATCAAGACCACGGCCGTGCGCCGCGGCGGCGACTACGTCCTCAACGGCTCGAAGACCTTCATCTCCAACGCGGGGCACGCCGCCTGGACCGTCGTCTTTGCCAAGACCGACCTCGACCGTGGCCACCGCGGCCTCTCGGCGTTCGTCGTCCCGATGGACTCGCCCGGCGTGACCGTCGAGCAGCACCTCGACAAGATGGGGCAGCGGGCGACCGACACGTCGGCCTTCTCCCTCCAGGACGTGGTCGTCCCGGCGGCGGACCGGCTCGGCGAGGAGGGAGACGGCTTCAAGATCGCGATGCAGACCCTCGACTTCACGCGGCCCGGCACTGCCGCGGGCGCGGTCGGCGTGGCGCAGGCGGCCTACGAGCATGCGGTCGACTACGCGCGCCAGCGAGTCACCTTCGACGTCCCGATCGCGATGCACCAGGGCGTCAGCTTCCTGATCGCGGACATGGCCGCCGAGATCGAGGCCGCGCGCCTGCTCGTGTGGCAGGCGGCTTGGATGCTGGACGAGGGGTACGGGCGCCGCGCGACTCTCTACTCCTCGTTTGCCAAGCGCTTCGCGGCGGACACGGCGATGAAGGTCACCACCGACGCGGTGCAGGTCTTCGGCGGCTACGGCTATATCAAGGAGTACCCCGTCGAGAAGCTGATGCGCGATGCGAAGCTGTTCCAGATCTACGAGGGCACGTCGCAGATCCAGCGGCTCGTGATCGCCCGCGAGATCTTTCTCCCGCGCGACTAAAAACGCTTACGAACCGGGGCTACACTGGCTTCTTGCGCGCCGAGGCGCCCTCTGCCGCTGTCCGCTTTCGCCGGCGCAATCGCACGGATCGGCTGCGCGCGGTCCTGATCGGCGCGTGCGGGCTGCTGGCGCTCGTCATCGTGCTGGGACTCGCGTTCGCCGGCTCGCCGGCGAAGCTGGCCACGGGCGTCGAGATCGCGGGCGTGGAGGTCGGAGGCCTGACCGTCAGGGAGGCGCGCGGGCTCCTCGAGCGGCGCTTCGCGGAGCTCCAGGGCACTCCGGTGACGTTCGTCGCCGGCACCCGCCCCTTCCCGCTTACGCCGGCGCAGCTCGGCGTCAGCGTGGACTGGAGCGCGGCGATCGAGGCCGCCCGGCAGCAGGGGACCGGCTTCGGGCCCGTGCGTGGCTTCCGCCGCATCCGCACGCGCATCTTCGGCGCCGAGTTCGTGCCGGCCGCGCAGGTGTCCGACGCGGGGCTCGAATACGCGCTCATCGAGATCGCCCGGTCGGTGGCGCACCCGGCCCGCGACGCGGCCATCCGGCTCGAGGGCCTCGAGCCCGTGATCGTCCCGGCCTCCACCGGCCAGGCGCTCGATCGTGAAACCGCCGCGAGGGTCGTCGTGCGCGCGCTTGCCTCGTTCGAGCGGGCTCCGGTCGGTCTGCCGGTCGGCATCGCCCCGCCCGACGTGACCGCCGGCGAGCTCCGGCCCGCCTTGCGGCAGACCCGAACCGCGCTCTCCGGTCCCGTCCGGGTCGAGCTCGGCGCGACGCGCTGGCGCATCAAGCGCCCCCGGCTCGCCTCGATGCTCGTGCTCCCCGCCGAAGGGCGGACGGAGCTGGCGGTCGGTGGGCCCGCGGCGGAGCGCTTCCTCGAGGACCTCGCTTCCCGGGTCGCGCGCCCGGCCGAGGACGCCGGCTTCCTCGTGCGCTCGGACGGCTCGGTCGGGGTCGATCCCGCGGTCGACGGGCGGGAGCTCGACCGCGTCGCGACGGCCGGCGCGATCCTGGCTGCCGCAACCACGCCGGCCGACCGCTTGGCCGAGGCCGAGGTGCGCTCGGTGGAGCCGGCGCGCACGACCGCCGCCGCCCGCGCGATGGGCATCACCGGAACGCTCGCCTCCTACTCGACCTTCTATGCCGGCAGCGCCGACCGGAACCACAATCTCCAGCTCGCCGTCTCGCTGCTCGACGGGTCGCTCGTCGAGCCCGGCGGGACGTTCTCGCTCAACGACGCCGTCGGCGAGCGGACGGCCGAGCGGGGCTTCCGCAGCGCGCCCGTGATCGTCGGCGGCGAGTACGAGGAGGACATCGGCGGCGGGGTCTCGCAGGTGGCGACGACGATCTTCAACGCCGCCTGGGACGGGGGGCTCAAGATCGCCGAGCGGAACCCGCACGCGCTCTACATCAGCCGCTACCCGCTCGGCCGCGACGCCACCATCAACTATCCCGACCTCGACCTCAAGTTCGTCAACGACACGAACAAGTGGATCCTCGTCAAGGGGTGGTCGACGAGCAGCGGGATCACCGTCGCGCTCTACGGCGCGCCGACGGGCCGCCGGGTCGAGAGCAGCGCGGGCCCGCTCGTCGTGCGCGCGCCGCCGCCGATCAAGAAGATCAAGGATCCGACGCTGCCGAAGGGCGAGCGGATCGTCGAGGAGCTGGGCGAGCCGGCGCGGTCGGTCGTCGCCACGCGCACCGTCTACCTGGCGAACGGCGACATCCTCTACCAGGAGACCTGGTCGACCTTCTACCGGGGCGAGTACCGCGTCGTCCGCATCGGGACGAAGGTGGAGCCCAAGCCGAAGGACGAGGACGCTAAGACGGAGCCGCTGCCCGGGCCATAGCCTCAGCGAGCCACTCGGGCACGCGGGTGGGGCGGTGCGTGGCGGCGTCGACGCAGGCGTGGGCGGTCCAGCCCTCGGCGACGAGTTCTCCGTCGCGCTCCAGCCGGTACTCGAAGCGGAAGCGCGCGCCGCGGACGTCGACGCAGCGGGCGTGCAGTGTCAGGCGATCGTCGAAGCGGGCGGGGACGCCGTAGCTCACGTGCGCCTCGGTCACGAACGCCTCGATCCCGTGCTCGCGGAGCGCCGGGTAGCCGCCCGCGTAGCGCTCGAGGAACTCGACGCGCGCGACCTCGAACCAGACGAGGTAGGCGGCGTTGTGGGCGACCCCCTGAGCGTCCGTCTCCGCGAAGCGGACGCGGATCTGCGTTGAGAAACTGAACTCGTGCACGGGGCGCCAACTCTCGCAGACCGTCTGAGGCGGCGGCTGCGCCCGCGGGGCGCGCTCTGGCACAACCGCGACTTCCTCTGGCTCTGGGGAGCGCAGTCGGTCAGCCAGTTCGGTAGCCAGATCACGGGCCTCGCATTGCCGCTCGTCGCCATCCTCGTGCTGGACGCGAGCGCCTTCGAGGTCGCCGCGCTCGGCGTCGTGGAGTGGTTGCCCTTCGTCCTCTTCAGCCTGCCCGTCGGGGCGTGGATCGACCGGGTCCCGCGCCGGCCACTCCTGATCGCCGCCGACTGGGGTCGTGCGCTCACGCTGGGCTCGATTCCTGCGGCGTACCTGCTGGACGCGCTCACTCTGGGCCAGCTCTTCGTCGTCGGCTTCGCGGCCGGCACGCTGACGGTGCTGTTCGACCTCTCGTACCAGTCCTACCTCCCCTCGGTCGTCGAGCGCGACCAGCTTGCCGAGGGCAACACGAAGCTCGAGATCAGCCGGTCTGGCGCTCAGGTCGCCGGCCCTGGCCTGGCCGGAGCGCTCGTGGCCGCACTGACGGCCCCCTACGCGATCGTCGCGGACGCGGCCAGCTTTGTCGTCTCGGGCCTGCTGCTGTCGCGCATCCGGCGGCCGGAGCGGTCGCCCGGGCGGACGGCCGAGCACCGCCCGCGCCTGCGCGCCGAGATCCGCGAGGGGCTGCGCTTCGTCCTGCGCCATCCGCTGCTGCGGCCGATCGTGATCTTCGTCGGCATCAGCAACTTCTTCGTGAACATGCTGTTCGCGATCTTCCTGTTCTACGCCGTTCGCGAGCTCGAACTGTCGGTGCAGACGATCGGTCTGGTCTTCTCGCTCGGCAACATCGGCACCGTGCTCGGCGCGCTCACCGCGAGCCGCGTCGGGCGCGCGTTCGGCGTCGGGCCGAGCCTGATCGGCATCGCCGCCGTCTCAGGTCTCGGGTTGCTTCTGATCCCGCTTGCCACCGGCGACCTCACGATTCCGTTCCTCGTCGTCGCGAACCTGCTCTGGGGCTACTTCGTCCTGACCTACTACGTCAACGCCGTCAGCCTCATCCAGGCGATCACTCCGGACCGCCTCCTCGGCCGCACGAACGCGTCCCGCCGCTTCGTCGTTCAGGGCGTCATTCCGCTGGGAGCACTCGCAGGCGGGGCGCTGGGGACGACGATCGGACTGCGCCCGACGATCCTGATCGGGGCGATCGGGGCGTCGATCGCCGTCCTGCCACTCGCCTTCTCGCCGCTGCGCAAGGTCCGGAGGGTCGAGGACGCCGACGAGCTCGTCCGGCCCTTCAACGAGCAGTTCCTGCTCAGCGGCGCGCCGGATCCGGCCGCCTGATGTCCGCGCGGCTGCTGGCAGGCCTGATCCGCGCCCGGCAGCCGTGCGTCGTGCTCACCGGCGCGGGCGTCAGCACCGAGAGCGGGATTCCCGACTTCCGCTCTCCAACTGGCATCTGGGCCGAGTACGACCCGATGGAGTACGCGTCGATCTGGGCCTTCGAGCGCGACCCGGCGAAGGTCTGGGAGTTCTACGGCCGCCGGCTCGGCGTGCTCCTCGGCGCGGAGCCGAACGCGGCGCACCACGCGCTCGCCGAGCTCGAGCGGCGAGGCCTCGTCGCGGCGGTGGTCACGCAGAACATCGACCTGCTGCACGAGCGGGCCGGGTCGCGCGAGGTGGTCGAGGTGCACGGCTCGATCCGCACGTCGAGCTGCCTCGCCTGCGGACGGAGGGAGCCGCTGGCCGAGTTCGCCTCCCGGTTGCCGGTGCCCGCGTGCACGTGCGGCGCGGTGCTCAAGCCCGACGTGGTCATGTTCGGAGAGGCCATGCCCGAACGCGAGACCGAGCGCGCCTTCGAACTCGCCCGCGGAGCTGCCCTGCTGCTCGTCGTCGGCTCGTCGCTCGAGGTCTATCCCGTGGCGGGCCTGCCTGAGGAGACACTGGCGGCAGGCGGGTCGCTGGCGATCGTGAACCGCAGCGCGACGCCGTACGACGGCCGCGCCGAGTTGAAGCTCGACGGGTCGGCCGGCGAGATTCTCGCCGCCGTCGTGGACGCCGTCTAGGCAGCCGCGCGCCGCAGCGGCCGCTCGTCGAGCACCCGCTGACACGAGGAGCAGACCTGCCGCTCGACCTCGTACGGGATGCCCGCGCGCTGCCGCAGGGCGTGCAGGGTCGTGACGGTGTGCTGGTGCTTCTGGGCCTTTGCCCGGTCGCCGCTCATCAGTCTCCTACCAAGAGTAGAGCCCTCTCTTTGAATTGCAACGCACGAAAGGGGGAAGAGTTGGGAACAATGTGGAGATGAAGTGGGGGTCATACGCTCTGCTCGTCGCATTCGGGCTCGCCGCAGCCTCCTGCAGCGGTGGCGAGCGCGGCGGCGTCGTCGGCCAGAGCGCACGGCTCTGCAAGCCCGGCTCGGTGGAGACCCTGCGCAGCGAGCACATCGCCTACGCGGGCGTCGTGCGCTGGAGTGCGCGCGCCTATCGCCGGCCGGGGCGCGGCCTCATCCACACGTTCGGGCGCGAGAACGTCAACAACCACGTGACCGTGCTCGGGGTCCTCTCCGCGATCCGCGACCGGAAGTGCGAGGCCACCTGGTACCGGGTGCAGCTGCCGCTGAAGCCGAACGGGACGCTCGGCTACGTCCGCGGGTCCGAGCTCGAGCTGATGCCTGTGCGGACGCGGATCCTCATCGACATCTCCGACCGCAAGATCGTGCTCGAGCGCGCAGGCCGGGTGGTCCTCGAGACCGTGGCGGCTGTCGGCTCGGAGGCCACGCCAACGCCGACCGGGCGCTACTACGTCAACCAGCGGCTCCGCGCCGCGGATCCCAGCGGCCCCTACGGCCCCGGTGGGGTCGGCATCTCCGCGTTCAGTGAGGTCCTGACCTACTGGGCGCAGGGCGGCCCGATCGCGATCCACGGCACGAACAGGCCGGAGACAATCGGGCTCGCGGCCTCGAACGGCTGCCTGCGCGTGCGGAACGACGTGCTCCGGCAGATCTTCGACGCCGCGCTCCCCGGCACGCCCGTGGTGATCCGCGCTTAGACTTTGATCTCATGGCGCAACGACGAGATCTTCTGAGCAGGCTCGCCGACGCAGGCGAAGAGGCGATTCAGCGGCTCGGCGACGCGCCGGGCGCGCACCGGGTGCTCGACGTCGCGAACAACCTCCGCGACCGCGTCGACGAGCTCCAGAAGCGGATGCGCGGGCTCGACGAGCTCGAGCAGCGGCTCGAGAAGCTCGAAAAGCGGCTCGCGGCCATGGAGAAGAAGCTGGCGCCGCGCAAGCGCGCGGCCTCCACGGCCAAGAAGCCGACGCGCAAGGCCGCTCCGCGCAAGTCGTCCTAGGGCGTTTTCGGTCGACCACGCGCGGGTCGACCGGTGCTACGGACGGCCGCACGGGCAAAGCCCGCACGGCCTCCAGTCGGCACCGCAAGCGGTGCCTTAGCAGACGGACGCGCGAGCAAAGCCCGCGCGTCCTGGATGTCGGCATCGCAAGCGATGCCTAGGGAACCCGCAGGCGTAGCGCGCGCGGGACGACCTCGAAGCGCGCCGGCGTCGTGCCCGGCTGCTCGCCGTCCAGCTGAATCGGCAGCGGCTCGTCCGTGTCCACGGTGACCACGGCGCCGCGCAGCACCTCGGCCTTCGGGTGGGGAAGATGGGTGCCGCGGTAGGTCTTCGGCAGCGTGACGAGCAGGTCCCGCTTCGTCAGGTCGCCGATCAGCAGGACGTCGAAGAGCCCGTCGTCGGGCGCCGCTTCCGGGGTGATCATCATCCCGCCGCCGAAGTAGCGGCCGACGGCGACCACGACGTCGTGCATCCGGCCCTCCCGGGCATCGCCGTCCACCGTGACTCGGACGACGTCGTTCCGCCAGCGGGCGAAGACCTCGAGCGTGGCCCACAGGTAGGAGACCTTGCCGCCGAGCGCCTTCGTCGTGTCGTTCGCGCGCCTGGCGATCGCGCCGCTCATCCCCGCGCTGGCGATGTTCGCGAACAGCGCATTGCGCTCCTCGCCGTCCCACGCACGGTAGGCGACGCGGCCGGCGTCGAGCTCGCGCACGTTCCCGCGCAGGGCGATGCGGGCGGCGTCGGCGACACGCCGCGGGATGCCGTGAGTGCGGACGAAGTCCCAGCCGGTGCCGCGCGCGATCATCGCGAGCTCGACGTCCCTGCCCGCGATGCCGTTCGCCACCTCGTTCACCGAGCCGTCGCCGCCCACGACCACCAGCAGGCGGGCGCCTCCCTCCACGGCCTGGCGCGCGAGGTCCCCGAGCTGCCCGGGCCGGTCCGAGATGAGCGCTTCGCCGCTGAGGCCCTCGGCGGCCGCCTCGCGGGCGATCTGCGGCCAGCGCCTCCCGGTGGCGCCGTTGTCCGAGGCGGGGTTGACGAGGAAGACCGTCTCGCTCAGTGCTGCTCGCCCGTCAGCGTGACGAGCGCGAGCTCGGTCATCTCGTCGACCGCCTTGCGCATCTCCTCGTCGGTGATGCGCTTGAACTCGCCCTCGACGACCACGTCGCTGACGAGCAGGAGGCAGCCGGTCTCGATCTGCCGCAGCGCGCCGATCGTGAAGAGCATCGCCGCCTCCATCTCGACCGCGAGGATCCCGCGGTCGCGCCAGCGCCCGTACTGGCCCTGGTCCGGGTTGTAGAAGACGTCGCTGGAGACGATCGGCCCGACGCGCACGGGCTTGCCGAGCGCCTTGGCGTGGTGGACGGCGTCGTGCACGAGCGACCAGGACGCCGTCGGCGCGTGCGGCTCGCCCCCGATCAGGTGCGTCGGCGTGGCGTCGGCGGGAACCGCCGACATCGCCACGATCAGCTCGCCCATCTGCATGTCCGGCTGGAGCCCGCCGCACGTCCCCACGCGCAGGATCCGCTTGACGCCGAGCTGGACGAGCTCCTCGATCACGATTCCGGCGCTCGGGCAGCCCATCCCGCTCGACTGGACGGAGACCCGCTTGCCCTTGTAGGTGCCGGTGTAGCCGAGCATCCCGCGCTCGTGGTTCTTCTCCTCCGGGCCCTCGAAGAACGTCTCGGCGATGTACTTGGCGCGGAGCGGGTCGCCGGGCAGCAGGCAGACCTCTGCGTAGTCGCCGGGCTCGGCTCGGACGTGGATTGGCACGGCGGCAGACCCTACCGTGCGAACATCGCCGCATGCTCCGGAAGCACCTGGTCGAGCCGCCTCTCGCCCAGGTGCTCGAGTTCTGCGCCGAGGAGCCGGTCGAGCGCGTCTTCCTGGAGGACGCCGCGCGGCGGCGGCTCGGCCGCTTCGCCGGGGTTGCCTCGGGCCGCGGCCTCGACGCGCTCTGCCACCTCGGCGCGAACGTCGTCCCGGCCGGCCGGCGCTGCGCCGAGTTCGCGGAGCCCGCGCTCGCCTGCCGGGCACGGATGATCATCGGCGCCGAGGCGGCCGTCGCCGACCTGTGGCGGGCGATCGCCGCGAAGATGCCCGCGCCGCGCGACGACCGGCCGGGCCAGCCCGTCTACGTGATCGACGAGCCGCCCGCGCCCGGCGACAGCGGCGTGCGGCCGGCGGGACTGGACGATCTGGACCTGCTGGTGCCCGCGTGCGCGGCGGCGCACGTGGAGGAGATCGGCCTCGACCCGCTCGCCCGCGACGCCGACGGCTTCCGCTGGCGCACGCGCGCCCTGATCGAGGAGGGACGCTCCTGGATCTGGCGGGACGGAGACCGGATCCTGTTCAAGGCCGAGGCGTCGGCCTGGACGCCGGCCGCCGTGCAGCTGCAGCAGGTTTGGGTCGATGCGGGCGTTCGGCGCCGCGGCCACGGCGAGGCCGGGCTGCGCGACCTCGTCCGGCTGCTGCTCGAGCGGACGCCGACCGTCTGCCTGTTCGTCCGGCCCGAGAACGGCGAGGCGATCCGCCTCTACGATCGAATCGGGATGCGGCGGCAGCTCTCGTATCGGAGCCTGCTTTTCTAATGGCCGAGCGCGAGCAACGGGTCACGCCGCTCGAGCTCTTCTTCGACCTCGTCTTCGTCTTCGGGATCACGCAGGTGACCGGCCTGATGTCGGACGACCCGACCTGGCACGGCCTCGGCACCGGGATGCTGGTGCTGGCCGCCCTCTGGTGGGCCTGGGCGGCTTATGCCTGGCTCACGAACACCCTCGATGCCGAGGCGGAGTCGGTGCGCCTGGCCATGCTGGGCGCGATGGGGGCGATGCTCATCGTCGCCCTCGCGGTCCCGGAGGCCTTCGACGACCACGGTGTGCTCTTCGGCGTCGCCTACCTCCTGGTCCGCCTGCTCCACCTCGTGCTCTACGCGCTCGCCGGCAAGCGCGACGCCGACCTGCTCGGCGCCGTGCTCCGCATGGTTCCGTCGTCGACGCTCGGGCCGGCCCTGATCGTCGCCGCCGGGTTCCTCGACGGCGAGGCGCAGGCCACTCTGTGGGTCGCCGCGCTCGCGATCGACTACCTGGGCGTGCTGGTCGGCCGCGGGGCCGGCTGGCGCGTGTCTCCGGCGCACTTCGCCGAGCGCCACGGCCTGATCGTCATCATCGCGCTCGGCGAGTCCATCGTCGCGCTCGGCATCGGCGCGGCGGGGGTGCCGCTGGACACGGGCATAGTCGTCGCCGCTCTGCTGGGGATGACGGTCGTCGCGGCGCTGTGGTGGGCGTACTTCGACATCTTCGCGATCGCGGCGCAGACCGCGCTCTCCGAGGCCCGCGGCGTCGCCCGCGCCACGCTCGCCCGCGACTACTACAGCTACCTCCACATGCCGATGATCGCGGGCATCGTCCTCTTCGCGCTCGGCGTCAAGAAGACGCTCGAGCACGTGGACGAGCCGCTTGCCACGGTGCCCGCGGTCGCGCTGTGCGGCGGACTGGCGCTCTACTACCTCACCCACGTGGCCTTCCGGTTCCGGCTCGCGCGGAGCTTCGGGATCGGCAGGCCAATCGCAGGGCTAGCGGCGCTCGCGCTCCTGCCGGCCGCGCTCGAGGTGCGCGCCCTCGTCGCGCTCGCCCTGGCCGCCGCGATCAGCTGCGGGCTGATCGTCTGGGACGTCGTCCACTACTGGGAGGACCGGGCGCGGATTCGGTCAGGCGGCCCGGCGGACCGAGTCGGCGCGGTAGACGGCCTCGATCGAGTTACCGTCCGGGTCGACGACGCGAGGGTCGCCGCCCGCCGCCGCCTGGAACGCCTCCAGGGCGTTGGCGTCCGGAGCCGCCAGGCAGAGGTCGAGGCCTACGGGGGAGGGGGACTCCACGAGCCAGACGGAGCTGGGCTCGCCCTCGAGACCGAGATAGGCGCGCCGCCGGTCCGGCCAGTCGAGCAGGACGACGTAGCCGAGCGGCGCCAGGACGCGCTCGTAGAAGCGCTTCGCCGCCTCGTAGTCGCTGACGGGAACGGTCACGTGGTCGATTGGCATGCTGCGATAATAGTACGATCGTGCTATTGAGTCAAGCAGAACCGTTCGGTATGATTGAACGACCGTGCTGAAAACGAAAGGTGAACGGACGAAGGAGGCCATCCTGGACGTCGCGGCGGCGCTGGCGACCGAGGACGGCCTGGAGCCGCTGTCGATCGGACGCCTGGCCGAGGCGACAGACATGAGCAAGAGCGGCCTGTTCGCTCACTTCGGCTCCAAGGAGGAGCTGCAGCTGGCGACCGTCGACCATGCGGCGGCGATCTTCGTGGCCGAGGTGATCGAGCCGGCGCGGGCGGCGCCCCAGGGGCTGCCGCGCGTCTGGGCGCTCTGCGACCACATGATCGGCTACTCGGAGCGCCAGGTCTTCCCGGGCGGCTGCTTCTTCGCGGCGGCCTCGTTCGAGTTCAACAACCGGCCTGGGGCGGTGCGCGACCGCATCCAGGAGATGATGCAGAGCTGGCTTTCGTACCTCGAGCACGCCGTCGAGCGGGCTCAGGAGGCCGGCGAGCTGGACGCGGCGCTGAGCACGCGCGAGATCGCCTTCCAGCTCGACGCGTTCGCGCAGGCCGCGAACGCTCAGTACCAGCTCTTCGGCGAGGAGCGCGTCTTCACCGACGCGCGCGCGGCGATCCGCGAGCGGCTCGAGAGCCTGCGCCCCACTTCCTAACGAATTCCGCCGCGCGCCCCTAACAAGTCCCGCCCACAGTGCGCCCATGCGGTTCGTTGCGGCAACCCTCCTCGCGGCTCTCGCGGCCTCCCCGTCGGCGGCCGCGCCGGGCCTGCTCGTCGGGGTGGTGGACGACACGACGAAGTGGACGAACGGCGCGAACCGGATCGGCGGGGTCTACCGGCAGCTCGGCCTCGACGTCGTCCGGGTGACGGTGAGCTGGCGTCCCGGTCAGACGGCGCCCGACTCCCTCCAGCGGAAGGAGCTCGAGCGGACCGTGCGGGCGACGACCGGGATCCGCCTCGTCTTCACGGTCTACGGGAAGGCCGCGGACGCGCCCCGCGACGCGGCCGCCCGCGAGACGTACTGCGGCTACGTTCGCGCGCTGCTCGCGCGCTTCCCGCGGGTCACCGACGTCGTCATCTGGAACGAGGCGAACTCGCCGTCGTTCTGGAAGGGCACGGCGCCCGACTACGGGGCGCTGCTGGGGCGGTGCCACGCGCTGCTGCACGCGTTCCGGGCGGACGTGAACGTGATCTCGACGACCGCCGCCTCCCACGACCCGGGCGGCTTCATCCGCAAGCTCGGGCCGGGCGCGCGCGTCGACACCGTCGGCCACAACCCGTACCCCGTCAACTCGTCGGAGGCGCCCTGGGTCCTCCATGCGAAGTCGAAGCGGATCGCGCAAGCCGACATCGGACGGCTCCGGCAGGCGGTCCTCGTCGGCTTCGGGTCGCGCAAGCCGATCTGGTACCTGGAGCAGGGCTTCCAGACGCCGTCGGCGGGCCGCGTGTACCACGGCCGCGAGACCGAGAGCAAGCCCACCGCCGACCAGGCGGGGCAGCTCGCCGACGCGGTGCGGCTCGCGTCGTGCCAGGCCGACGTCGGCGCGTTCCTCAACTTCCAGCTGATCGACGAGCGCGACCTCGGCGGCTGGCAGTCCGGGCTGCTCACGGCCGACTACAGGCCCAAGCCCTCGTTCGAGGCCTACCGGTCCGCGATCGCCGAGGTGGAGCGCGGCGACGTCGACTGCTCGCGCTTCCCCGCAGCCGCCCGCAAGTAGCCGCGGTAGCGGCAGAATGGGCGCATGCTCGCCCGCGTCGAGGAGCACATCCGCCGCCACGACCTGATCGCGCCCGGCGGCGCGGTCACCTGCCTCGTCTCCGGCGGCGCCGACTCGACCTGCCTCTGGCACGCGCTCAGCGAACTCGGCTACGAGGTCTCGGCGCTGCACGTGAACCACGGCCTGCGCGGCGAGGAGTCCGAGGAGGACGCGCGCTTCTGCCGCGAGGCCTTCGGCGCCGGGGTCGTCGAGGCCCACGGCGAGACGGAGGCCGAGCTCAGGGAGCTGCGCTACTCGTTCGCCGCCGACCGCCTGCGCGCCACCGGCCACACGGCCTCCGACCAGGTCGAGACCGTGCTCTACCGCCTCGTCTCCGGCGGCTCGACGCGCGGTATCAAGGCGCGCCGCGACGACGGGGTCGTGCGGCCGCTGCTGACGGTCTGGCGCAGGGAGACCGAGGCGTACTGCGAGGCGGCCGGCCTGCCCTTCCGCGTGGACTCCACGAACCCGGACACGAAGCGCGGGCTGATCCGCGACCAGATCCTGCCGCTGCTCGAGCAACTGCATCCCGGCGCCCGCCGCAACCTCCTGCGGCTCGCCGACGAGCCGCCCCGCCTTCCGCGCGGCCTGGAGGAGACGCTGGCCGCGCTGCTCGCCTCGACCGAGGGCTCCGCCGCCGCCGACCTCGGCCGCGGGCTGCGCGCCGTCCGCGAGTACGAGGAGGTCTCGCTCGAGCGGGGGCCGGTGCGCTTCGGCCCCTGGCGCATCGAGAGCGACCGCCCAGGCCTTAAGGTACGAGCCTGGCGCCCAGGCGACCGGCTCGCGGGGCGGCGGAAGAAGGTCCAGGACGTGTTCGTCGACGCCAAGATCCCTCGTTCGCAGCGCCACGAGTGGCCGCTCGTGGTGTCGGGCGACGAGGTCGTCGCGATCCCCGGCCTCGTGGACTCCCCGGGCGTGAAGGCGACCGAGCAATGAGCCAGACGCAGCTGGAGCTCGGGGTCGAGGACGTCCTGATCGACGAGGACGCGCTCCAGCGCCGCATCGCCGAGCTCGGGGAGGAGATCTCCACCGACTACGCGGGCCGCGACCTGCTGCTCGTGGGCGTCCTCAAGGGCGCCGTCTTCTTCATGGCCGACCTCATGCGCCGCGTCACGGTGCCCTGCGAGATCGACTTCATGGCGATCTCGAGCTACGGCGCGTCGACCGACTCCTCTGGCGTCGTGCGCATCCTCAAGGACCTCGACATCAACATCGAGGGCCGCCACGTGCTCGTGGTCGAGGACATCATCGACTCGGGCCTGACGCTCTCGTACCTCGTGCGCACGCTCGAGGCGCGCGAGCCCGCGACGCTCGCGGTCTGCGCCCTGATGACGAAGCCCGAGCGGCGCGAGATCGACGTCGACGTGCGCTACGTCGGCTTCGAGATCCCCAACCGCTTCGTGATCGGCTACGGGCTGGACTTCGACGAGCGCTACCGCAACCTCCCGTACGTGGGCGTCCTTAACCCGGAGCTGCTCCCCGAAGGGGAGTAACCGGCCGCGCCGAAGGGGGCGCGCAAGGCCCCCTGCTACCCTCTTCGAGAGGCTTTCGTGAACCGATTCTTCCGCAGCGCGCTCTTCCCGCTGATCATCCTGGTGGTGCTCGCCTGGGTGGCGATGAACACGCTCGCCGGCGACGAGCCGAAGGCGGAGAAGAAGACCTACTCGCAGGTCACCGACCTCGCGCGCAACGCCCCGGAGACGATCGACAACGTCGTCTTCGACCCCCGCCGGCAGCAGATCACCGTGACGCTGCGCGGCGAGGACCAGCCCAAGATCGTCGTCCACTACCCGACTCCGGACTCGCAGATTCGATTCCAGAACGTGCTCGAGGACGAGGGCATCGTCTACGACTCGAAGGGCACGGGCGGATTCTCCTGGGCCTCCGCGCTGCTCAGCTTCCTGCCGTTTCTGATCCTGATCGGGTTCTGGCTCTTCCTGATGAACCAGATGCAGGGCGGCGGATCGAAGGTGATGAGCTTCGGCAAGTCGCGGGCGAAGCGGATGACCCCGGACTCGCCCAAGATCGGCTTCAAGGACGTGGCCGGCGTGGACGAGGCCGTGGAGGAGCTCCAGGAGATCAAGGAGTTCCTCGAGAACCCGAAGAAGTTCCAGGCGCTCGGCGCGCGGATCCCGAAGGGCGTGCTGCTCTACGGGCCGCCCGGCACCGGCAAGACGCTGCTGGCGCGCGCCGTCGCGGGCGAGGCGGGCGTCCCCTTCTTCTCGATCTCCGGCTCCGACTTCGTCGAGATGTTCGTCGGCGTCGGCGCCTCGCGCGTGCGTGACCTCTTCGAGCAGGCGAAGCAGGCGTCGCCGTGCATCGTCTTCGTGGACGAGATTGACGCCGTCGGCCGCCACCGCGGGGCCGGTCTGGGCGGCGGCCACGACGAGCGCGAGCAGACGCTCAACCAGTTGCTCGTCGAGATGGACGGCTTCGAGATGAAGGACAACATCATCCTGATCGCCGCCACGAACCGGCCCGACATCCTCGACCCGGCGCTGCTGCGGCCCGGCCGCTTCGACCGGCAGATCGTCGTCGACCGCCCCGACCGCAACGGCCGCCGGCAGATCCTCGAGGTGCATGCGAAGGGCAAGCCGCTCGCCGCCGAGGTCGAGCTCGACACGCTCGCCGCCGGCACGCCCGGCTTCACCGGCGCCGACCTCGCCAACCTGATCAACGAGGCCGCGCTGCTCGCCGCCCGCCGCGGCAAGAAGACCGTCGGCCAGGAGGAGCTCGAGGAGGGGATCATGCGCGTGCTCGCGGGGCCCGAGAAGAAGGCGCGGCTGCTCTCCGAGGTGGAGCGGAGGATCACCGCCTACCACGAGATGGGCCACGCGCTCGTCGGCCACTACCTCGAGCACACCGATCCCGTCCACAAGATCACGATCGTCAGCCGCGGCCAGGCGCTCGGCCTCACGATCTCGCTGCCCGTCGAGGACCGCTACCTGACGACGAAGTCCGCGCTGATGGACCAGATGGCCTCCGCGCTCGGCGGACGCGCCGCCGAGGAGACCGTCTTCAACGAGGTGACCACCGGCGCCGCCAACGACCTGGAGCGCGTGACGCACATCGCCAAGCAGATGGTCATGCGCTTCGGGATGAGCGAGAAGCTTGGCCCGCGCGTGCTCGGCCGCAGCCACGACCATCCGTTCCTCGGCCGCGAGATGGGCGCCGAGCCGGACTACTCCGACGAGATCGCGCGCGAGATCGACGACGAGATCCGCCGCATCATCGAGGAGTCGCACGAGGCCGCCGTCCGCGTGCTGCGCCAGCACATGGAGGAGCTGCACAGGCTCTCCGACATCCTGGTCGAGCGCGAGACCATCGACCGCGAGCAGTTCGAGCGGCTGATCGCCGGCGAGGACGAGGAGGCCGTCTTCGGCGAGGCGAAGCCGGCCGAGGCGCCCGAGACGCAGCCGGACGCGGAGCGGAAGCGCGTCCCCAAGCCGAAGCCGTTCCCGCTCCCGGGGCAGGCGATGCAGCCGCCTCCGCCCGAGCCCTCAGGGAGCTGAAGAAAGTGGAAGGCCCGCCGAAGCGGGCCTTCCGGGCAACTCAACTAGCACCCGGCCGTCAACCGAGCTGAGTATGCCATGAAGGACTGGCGCCCCGGGGGCCGGACTCGAACCGGCATCTTCCCGGTTGACGGCCGGGCGCTCTGCCAGTTGAGCTACCCCGGGGACGTCGCTCCACGGGGTCCCTTCTAGCGGGCGGCGTTCCCGCGCGCGTGCCGACTTCGTGCCAATCCCTCCGTAGACTCGGGGCGTGGAGTCCCAGCGCACGGCGTACGTGATGCTCGCCGGGATGGCGCTGTGCTTCGGAGGCACGTGGCCGGCGGGGAAGCTCGCCGCCGACGAGATCGAGCCCTTCGCCGTCGCCACCGTTCGCTTCGCGCTCGCGACCGTGCTGCTCTTCGCCTGGTCGCGCCTCGCCGCGGCGCGACCGCGGCGGCCGCTCCTGGCCGACCTGCCGCTGATCGCGGTCATGGCCCTGACCGCCGTTGCGGGCTACAACGTCCTCTTCCTCTACGGCGTTCGGCTCGCCTCGGCCGGCGACGGCGCGATCATCGTCCCCGGCCTCGCGCCGGCCTTCACCGCGCTGCTCGCCTGGGTCGCGCTCCGGCAGCCGCTCGGCGCCCGGGCGGCCGCCGGCCTCGCGCTCGCGTTTGCCGGCCTGGTCGTCGTGATCGGCCCCGGCGGTGAGCTCGATGGCGACCGGCTCCTCGGCGACGGCCTGCTCGTCGCCGGCGCGCTCTGCTGGGCGGTGTACTCGCTGATCGGCCCGGCCGCTACCGGGCGCTTCGGCACGGTCGGCTCGACGCTCTACGCGACCGCGCTGGGGACGCTGATGCTCGTCCCGTTCTCCTTCGTCGGTTCCGGGTGGCAGGAGCTGCTGGACGCGTCTGCCGGCGCGCTGGTCTCGGTCGGCTACCTCGCCGTCTTCGGCACCGTCGTCGCGTTCGTGCTCCTGTACGAGGGCGTGCGCCGCATCGGCTCGTCACAGGCGATCTCGTTCGCGCTGCTCGTGCCGATCTTCGGCGTGCTGGGCGCGGCGCTGATCGCCGACGAGGAGATCGGCTGGGTGCTCGTTGCGGGCGGCGCGCTGGTGCTCGCCGGGCTCTGGCTCGTCCAGCGGCCTCGTCAGGCCGCAACCCCGTAGGCCTGCCATGACCGCCAGAGCGCGGCGTAGAAGCCGTCGGCCGCGACGAGCTCGTCGTGTGACCCCAGCTCCACCAGGCGGGCGTCCTGGAGCACCGCGATTCGGTCGGCGCGGCGCGCGGTCGAGAGCCGGTGCGCGATCGTGATCACCGTCCGGCCGGCGGTGACCGCCGTGATCGCCCGCTCGACGGCCCGCTCGGTGCCCGGATCCATCGCCGACGTCGCCTCGTCGAGCACCACCACGGCGGGGTCGACGAGCTCCACGCGCGCGAGCGAGACGAGCTGCCGCTCGCCGGCCGAGAGCCGAACGCCGCGTGAGTGCACCTCGGTGGCGAGGTCGTCGGGAAAGGCGAGGAAGCGGGCGAGCGCGCCGATGCGGGCCAGCGCGCCGGCCACGTCCTCGTCGGAGGCCTCAGGGCGGGCCAGGCGGATGTTGTCCGCGATCGTCCCCGAGAACAGATGGCCCTCCTGGGGAACGAGCACGACGCGGCGGCGAAGCGAGGCGAGCGTCAGGTCGCGCACGTCGACGCCGCCGAGGCTGACCGTCCCGCCGTCCGGGTCGTAGAGCCGGACGAGCAGCTTCGCCAGCGTCGACTTGCCCGCGCCGGTCGGCCCCACCAGCGCGAGCCGCTCACCGGGCGCGACCGCGAGCGAGACGTCGCGGACGACCGCCGTCCCCTGCTCGTAGGCGAAGGAGACGCCGTCGGCGCGCAGCTCGCCGGCCTCCGGCGCTTCGACGGCGTCCGCGCGCTCCGCGATCCCCGCCTCGGTGTCGATCAGCCCGACGATCTTCGCGAGCGCAGCGCGGCCCGACTGAAGCTCGCCGAACCACTCCGAGAGCCGCGCGAGCGGGTCGAACAGGTTCGTCAGGTAGAGGACGAACGCGACGACGACGCCGATCGAGATCGAGCCGCGGCCGAGCAGGATCCCGCCCGCGACGAGCACCACCGCGGTCGCCGCGACCTGCGCCGCGACGATCGTCGGGAAGAAGGCGATGTTCACGAGCGACGCGTGCCGCCACGCGGTCACCTGCGAGCGGCTGCGCTCGCGGAAGCGCCCGAAGACCCAGCGCTCGCGGCCGAAGCTCTGGATCACGCGCACGCCGCCGAGCCCCTCCTGGAGCGACGCGAGCGTCTCCGCCACCCGGTCGCGGATCGCCAGGTACGCCGGCCGCGAGAGCCGGTGGAAGCGGGTCGACGAGACGAGCATGATCGGCGCGACGACGGCCACGGTCAGCGCCGCCAGCGGCCACGAGAGCACGAAGAGCACGCTCACCGTGACGACGAGCAGCAGGATTGACGACGCGACCTCGATGAAGACCTGGCGCACGAACGTGGTCAGCGTCTGCACGTCCGCCGTCAGGCGCGAGACCAGCACGCCGGCCCGCTCGCCCTCGAAGAAGCCGAGCGACAGCGCCTGGAGCCGGTCGAAGGCGGCGGCGCGCAGCGAGGCCAGGAAGCGCTCGCCCGCGCGGGCGCTGAGCAGGATCTGCACGCGCTCGAGCAGCGGACGGACGAGCGCGACGCCGAGGAACGCGAGCGAGGCGGTCACCAGCGCGCCGCGGTCGCCGTCGCTGTCGATCCGGTCGACGGCGTAGCCGACGAGTGCGGGACCCGCGAGCGTGGCGAGCGTGGAGAGGACGACCGCCCCGGCCGCCAGCGCGATCTGCGCCCGGAAGGGCCGCAGGTGGATCGCGACGTGCCGGCGGACGGCTCCCTTGCGCGCGCTCTCCATCAGGCGGCCGCCTCCGCCTCGTCGAGCGCGAGCACCTCGCGGTAGCGCTGCGAGCGGCCGAGCAGCTCGGCGTGCGTCCCGGCCGCGACGATGCGGCCCTCGTCGAGCAGCGCGACCCGCCCCGCGAGCGCGATCGTGTTCGGCCGGTGCGCGATCACGATCGTCGTGCGCCCGGTCATCGCCGTCTTCAGCGCCTCCTGGATCTCGGCCTCCTTCGTGGCGTCCACCGCCGAGGTCGCGTCGTCGAGCACCAGCACCGCCGGGTCGGCGAGCAGCGCCCGCGCGATCGCGATCCGCTGCCGCTGGCCGCCGGAGAGCGAGTAGCCGCGCTCGCCGAGCAGGGTCTCGTAGCCGTCGGGAAGCTCGAGGACGAAGTCGTGCGCGCCGGCGGCCCGCGCCGCCCGCTCGATGTCCTCCTCCGCCGCGTCGGGGCGCGCGAAAGCGATGTTCGCGTGCACCGTGTCGGTGAAGAGAAACGTGTCCTCGAAGACGAGGCCGACAGCGCGCCGGACGGCGGCGATCGGCAGGCTGCGGACGTCCTTGCCGTCGAGCAGGACGCCGCCCTCGTCGACGTCGTAGAAGCGCGCGAGGAGCGCGGCCACGGTCGTCTTCCCCGAGCCGGTCGGCCCGACGAGCGCCACCGACTCGCCCGGCTCGAGCTCGAGCTCGAAGCCGTCGAGCACCGGCGCGCCGTCGCCGTAGGCGAAGCTGACGCGGTCGAAGCGGACGTGGCCGCGGAAGGAGACTTTGTGGCTCTGAGCCACTAACTCGGTCACGGTCGGCCGCGCGTCGAGCACCTCCGTGATCCGCTCGGCGCCCGCGAGCGCGCGCTGGAGCGTCTCGATCCGCCGGCCGAGCGTCCGTAGCGGCCAGACGAGCAGCATGACGTAGGCGTAGAGCGCGACCAGCTCGCCGATCGTCAGCGTCCCCTCGAGCACGCGGTTGCCGCCGAACCAGAGCACGGCGACGAGGCCGAGCATCGGCAGCAGCTCGAGCACCGGGAAGAAGAGCGCGTCCACGTTCGCGACGGCCAGCGCCCGGTCGACGATGTAGTCGCTCTTGCGGCGGAAGCGTGCGGAGATCGGCTCGCCGGCGCCCAGGCCCTTGATGACGCGCACGCCCGCGACGGACTCCTCGACGACGGTGGATGCGTCCGCCCAGGCCTCCTGCACCTCGCGCGAGGGCTCGCGGTAGCGGGCCGAGTAGAGCCACATAGCCACCGACAGGAACGGCAGCGGCACGAGCACGATCAGCGCGAGCCGGACGTCGATCGTGAGCATCAGCGCCGAGGCGGCGAAGATCGTGACCAGGAAGCCGCTCATGTGGCCCATCGCGTCGACGGCCCGCCGCACGAGCCCGGCGTCGATCGCCGCGCGGCTCATCAGGTCGCCCGGGTCGACGGAGTCGTGGTAGCGGGAGTCGAGCGCTAACGCGTGGCCGAAGACGTCCTCCCGCGAGTCCGCCTCGACGCGGGTCCCGTTGCGGATGGCGAGGTAGTGCCGGAACGCCCAGGAGACGACTTCGACGGAACCCAGGGCGAGCAGCACGCCGGCCCACAGGTAGAGCGCGCCGCGGTCGCCGCCCACGATCCCCTCGTCGATCGCCTTGCGGACGAAGAGGGGCGCGGCCACCGCGGCCGCCTGCCACACCACGCCTGCCGTCACAGCCCAGACCACGAAGCGGCCCTGGCTGCGGACGCACCGCCCGAGGAAGTCCCAGGCGGCGCGCCGTCCCGATCGGGGTGGCGTGTCCTCCACTGCCAGAAACCTAGTTACTCTCGGAACGTGAGGCAGCCCCTGGAGGAGCGCTTTCCGCGGCCCTCGGTGATGGGCATCGTCAACGTGACCCCGGACTCGTTCTTCGACGGTGGCGTCCATCTGCGCCCTGAGGCGGCCGTCGCCGCCGGCCGGCGCATGCTCGACGAGGGCGCCGCGATCGTCGACGTGGGCGGCGAGTCGACGCGGCCGGGCGCGGAGCCGGTCTCGGCCGAGGACGAGCTCGCGCGCGTCGAGCCGGTGCTCCAGGGCCTCGCGGGCGCGCCGCTCTCGATCGACACGTCCAAGGCGGCGGTCGCGCGTCGAGTGCTCGAGCTCGGCGTGGAGCTCGTGAACGACGTCACCGCCCTGCGCGGCGACCCCGCGCTCGCCGAGGTGGTGGCCGAAGCGGGCTGCTACGTCTGCCTGATGCACATGCAGGGGCAGCCGGGGACGATGCAGCGGGCGCCCGAGTACGCGGACGTGGCCTCCGAGGTGGCGGCGTTCCTGGAGGAGCGGCTCGCGTTCGCCGTCGCGCAGGGGATCCGCGAGGAGCTCGTCTGCCTGGACCCCGGGATCGGTTTCGGCAAGAGCGTCGAGCACAACCTCGAGCTGATCCGCCGCCTCGACGTGCTCGTCGCGCTCGGGCGCCCGATCCTGGTCGGGTTCTCGCGCAAGAGCTCGCTGGGGCGCATCCTCGGCGACCCCGAGGCCACGACTGGCCCGCTCTCCGCCAGCCTGGCCGCGGCGGTCGCCGCCTACGAGCGCGGAGCCTCGATCCTCCGCGTGCACGACGTCCGCGAGACGGTCGAGGCGCTTACCGTTGCGGCGGCGGTCGGCGGATGATCGTCGAGGTCTTCGGGCTCGAGCTCCAGGGGCACCACGGAGCGCTCGAAGACGAGCGTGAGCCCGGGCAGCGCTTCCTCTTCGACATCCGCCTCGAGGTCGGGGACGAGGCGGCGCGCTCCGACCGGCTCGAGGACGCCGTCGACTACCGCGAGGTCGCGGCCGCGGTCAAGGAGATCTCGGACGGCCGCCGCTTCCACCTGCTCGAGGCGCTCGCGCGCGCGGTGGCCGAGGCCCTGATGGACCGCTTCCCGCTGGTGGGCGTCCGCGTACGGGTGCGAAAGCCCGACGTTCGCCTCGAGCATCCCGTCGAGTGGACCGCCGCTACGGTCGAATTGGGCCCGTCGTCACGCTGAGCGTGTAGGCGGCCGAATCGCTGCCGGCGGTGGGCGGCACTTTCACCTCGACGTAGTCGTAGCGGCCCCGCGCCGTGCGGTTGAGGGCGGCGACGCGCCCCGTCCCGCGGGCGACCACCGTGCCCGAACGCCGGCGGAACGCGAGGCGGAGGTCGCGGGTGGAGCGGGCGACCACCTCGACGCGCCGCCCGGCCGGGATCCAGATGCGGTAGACGTCGCGCGGATCCTCGGGGACGTCAAGCCGGGCCCGCAGGGTCGCCCGGAGCTTGCCGGGGCGCGTCAGCGGCGCCTTCGCCTTCGCGAAGCGCCCGCCCGCGGCGACCTGGTCGACGTCGTCGTTCGGCTCCTGCGGGTCGGCGGACGGGGCCGCGGCGGCGAGCGCGGCGGGCAGGTCGAGGAGGCCGAACCCGGTGTCGTCGTCCCGCCCGGGGGCGCCCAGGTCGCGCGCCGTCCGCCTGATGAGCTCGACGACCTGCGTCTTGTCGAGCTTCGGTCGCGCCGACCAGATCCACGCCGCCGCGGCCGCGACCATCGGCGCCGAGTAGCTCGTCCCCTCGCCGAGGCCGTAACCGTCCGGCGACACCGCGGCGGGGATCTCGACGCCGGGCGCCGCGACGTCCACGAACCGCGAGCGCGTCGAGAAGATCGCGGGCTGGTCGTCCCTGGTGGTCGCGCCGACTGTGAGGACGTGGGGGAGCGCGCCGGGGTAGGAGAGGGCGTTGCCCTCGGTGGCGGCGTTGCCCGACGCGGAGACGACGACCACTCCGCGGTTGAACGCGTTGAGGACGGCCTGCTCGAGAATCGGCTCGCGGAAGGAGCCGCCGACGCTGATCGACACCACGCCGCGGCCCCGCGCCGCGGCGGCGTCGAGCCCGGCGGCGATCTGCCGCACGGAGACGAGCCCCCGCGGGCTCGCGTCCCAGACCCGGAAGGACACCCGGGGAAACGCTCCGACGACCCCGACGCCGTTGGCGGGCGCGGCAAGCACCGAGGCGACTGCCGTCCCGTGGGCCTCCGCCGCGCCGCTCGACTGCTCGTTGAGCAGCTCGGTGTCCGGACGGCCGGCGAACTCCGGGTGCGCGAGGTCGAGGCCGGTGTCGATCAGCGTGACCGGCACGGTGGGCGCGGGCGGCTCGACGAGGTCGGCGCCGATGCGCGGGTACCACCACTGGCTGGGGTAGAGCGGGTCGCCGGACTCGATGTGGCCGAACGGGGCCGCGAGGGTCACCGCGGCGGAGAGGATCGCCATCGTCACGACCCGCCTGAGAGTACCCTCGGCCGGTGGGCTGGGAAATCGCTTACTTGGGGGTCGGCGCGAACCTTGGCGACCGCGCCGCGACCATCGCGCAGGCCGTCCAGCTGTTGGGCGAGTCCCCGGACGTCGAGGTCTTGGCGGTCTCCGAGCTGCGCGAAACGGACCCGGTCGGCCTCGAAGACCAGCCGCGCTTCCTGAACGGGGCGGTGGCGCTGCGAACGTCCCTCGCGCCGCGTGAGCTGCTCGACTTGCTGCTGGAGGTCGAGCGGCTGCTGGGGCGCACGCGGGAGGGCCCGCGCTTCGGCCCGCGCACGATCGACCTCGACCTCCTCGTCTACGAGGACATCGAGCTCGACGAGCCCGGCCTCACCGTCCCGCATCCGCGGCTGCACGAGCGCCGGTTCGCGCTCGAGCCGCTGGCCGAGGTCGCGCCGGGCCTCGCGATTCCCGGTCGCGGCTCCGTGGAGCAGGCACTCGCAGGGCTAGTGGTCTCCGCTGAGGGTACGGTCGAGACCGGTCGAGCAAAAACCGAGGCTGGCACGGACGCAGGGAGCGCCCGTAGCCCCAGCGCTACGGGCGCGACCGAGGACACAGCCAGCCGACGGTTTGCAGCCGAACGGGCCGACCGTAATCTCGGCGGCGACCATTAGACTAGGCCCATGTCTCACCTCGACGAGCTGGACGAGTACGAGGCCGAGCTCGAGCTGCGGCTGAAGCGCGAGTACAACGACGTCTTCTCGCTCTTCCGCTACTGCGTGCTCACACAGGACGCGACGTACCTCTGCAACAAGCTCGAGCTGACGTCCACGCCGGGCCCGACCTACCCGTTCTTCCACGCCAGGATGGAGGACGTCTGGGTGTGGGACAAGAACCGGCCGACGCGGATGATCCCCCGCGCCGAGGTCTACACGACCAGCGACGTCACGGTCGAGGAGCTCCGCGGCGAGGGCGACGAGCCCAAGCTGACCGCGGAGACGCTGGCAGAGCGCCTCGGCGAGCGCCTGCCGGGCGACGACGACCTCTTCTAAGCCGTTGCTCCTGGCCGCGGACGTCGGCAATACCCAGACGGTCTACGGCCTCTACGAGGGCGAGCGGCTGGCCGACCACCGCCGGGTCGCCACCGAGGCGCAGCGGACGGGCGACGAGCTGGCGATCCTGCTGAGCGGGTTCTTCGACCCGGAGGTGATCGAGGGGGTCTGCCTCTGCTCGAGCGTGCCGGCGCTGATCCGCTCGTACGAGGAGCTGGCGGAGCGGTGGGCGCGCGCGCCGATCCTCGTGCTCGGGCCCGGCGTGCGCACCGGGATCCCGATCCGCTACGACGACCCGCGCGAAGTCGGGCCCGACCGGATTGCCAACGCGGTTGCGGCGGCGGCGCGCTACGGGGCGCCGTGCATCGTCGTCGACTTCGGCACGTCCACGAACTTTGACGTGGTCTCGGCGGAAGGGGAGTACGTCGGCGGCGTGCTCGCGCCGGGGATCGAGATCTCGATGGAGGCGCTGTTCGCCCGCGCGGCGCGGCTGACGAAGGTGGACTTCGTCGAGCCGCCCTCGGTGATCGGCAAGACGACCGCCGCGGGCCTGCAGTCCGGGCTCGTCTACGGCTTCGCCGGCCAGGTGGACGGCATCGTGGCCGCGATCCGCGGCGAGCTGGGCGCTCCGGACGCACCGGTCGTTGCGACCGGCGGCCTGGCCGAGCTGATCGTCCCGCACGCGCGTACGGTCGACACGATCGACCCCTTCCTCACGCTGGAGGGCCTTCGCCTCGTGTGGGAGCGGAACGCGGCCTAGCCGCCGCCGTAGGCGGAGATCGGCATCCCCTCGAGGAGAACCTCGTCCTCGGGCGCGTGCTCGGTCTCGAGCTCCTCGAGCAGCTCGGCCGCGCCCGGGGCGGCGATCAGCAGCCGCTGCTCGACCTCCGCGATCGTCCGCAGCTGGAGGAGCTCCTGCTTGAAGGCCTTCGGGAAGCGGCCGTGGCCGAGGTACCAGCCGTAGAACTTCTTCAGGAAGCTGGTGGCGCGGCTCTCGCCGAGCTCGCGGACGGTTTCGCGGACGAAGAGCAGCAGCTCCGCGACGACCTCCTCGCGGGTCGGCTCGACGACGCCGCCTTCGAGAATCTCGGCGACCGCCCACGGGTTGCCCTGGGCCGCGCGGCCCACCATGACGGCGGCCGCGCCGGTGTCGTCCAGCACCAGGCGCGCCTTGCCGTGCGAGACGATGTCTCCGGACGCGATCACCGGCACGTCCACGCGCTCGACCAGCTCGGCGGTCAGGGCGTGGTCGGCCTCGCCGGTGTACATCTGGCGAGCGGAGCGGGGGTGGAGCGTCAGCGAGGACGCGCCGGCCTCGACCAGGCGCGGACCGAGCTCCAGACAGGCCCGCGAGCCGTTCTCGACGCCGCGGCGCATCTTCACGCTGACCGGCACCGAGACGGCGCCCGCGACCGCCGCGACGATGCGCGCCGCGCGCTCCGGCTCCTCGAGCAGCGTCGCGCCCGCGCCGGTCTTGGTCACCTTCCGCACCGGGCAGCCGAAGTTGACGTCGACGAGGTCGGCGCCGGCCGCCTCGACCATCCGGGCCGCCTCGGCCATGGCCGCCGGCTTCGAGCCGAAGATCTGAATCGCGAGCGGGTGCTCGTCGCGCGCCACGCGCAGGTAGTCGAGCGTGCGCTCGTTGCGGTGCTCGATGCCCGCGCAGCTGACCATCTCCGAGCACACGAGGCCCGCGCCGAAGCGCCGGCCCTGACGCCGGAAGGCCTGCACGCTGACGCCGGCCATCGGCGCGAGCACGACCCGCGTCGGGATCTGGACGGGCCCGATGTTCCACTCGGTGCGCATGGAACCCAGAGGGTAGCGCTGCTACCATCCCGCACCTGTGGGCGGCGCGAACAAGCGCCGCTCTTCGTACTCAGGAGGCGTTGTCGTGAACGAAGTCATCTTCACCCCCGACGGCTACGAGAAGCTGAAGCAGGAGGTCGAGTACCTCTCGGGCGAGAAGCGTCGCGAGATCGCGGACCGCATCCGCGTCGCGCGCGAGTTCGGCGACATTTCCGAGAACGCGGAGTACGACGACGCCAAGCAGGAGCAGGCCATGCTCGAGCACCGGATCTCGATGCTGAAGGAGCGGCTCGGCCACGCCCGCGTGCTCGACCCCAAGGACGTGACCGTCGACGCCGTCTCGATCGGGACGCGCGTGCGGCTGCAGGACCTGGACGCCGGCGAGACGATCGAGTACCAGATCGTCGGCTCGGCCGAGGCCGACCCCGCGGGCAACAAGCTCTCGAACGAGTCTCCCGTCGGCCGGGCGATCCTCGGCCACAAGAAGGGCGAGACCGTCGAGGTCGCCGCGCCCCGCGGCTCGCTGAAGTTCAAGATCCTCGACATCGAAGCCGCTTAGACTCGCCTGGTATGGCGCTGCCGAAGCGGTTTCCCGACCGGGACGAGATCGCCGCGGTCCGCGCCGAGGCCGAGGCGCTCGACCCGGGCGGCGAGGGCACCGAGCGCCGCCGCCTCGCGGGCCGCGTCATGGCCCGGCGGGACATGGGCAAGCTGATGTTCTGCGACCTCGTCGACCGCTCGGGCCGCATCCAGCTGATGCTCGAGCCGGTGGACGTCGCCCTCGGCGACATCGTCGGCGTCGAGGGAGTGCCCGCCAGGACCCGCCGGGGCGAGCCCTCCCTCAAGGTCGACACCTTCGAGCTGCTCGCCAAGACCCACAGGCCGCTGCCCGACGTCTTCCACGGCCTCCAGGACACGGAGACGCGCTACCGCCGCCGCTATCTCGACCTGCTCGTCAACGAGGAGGCCCGCGCGCTCGCCACCACGCGTTCCCGCATCGTCACCGAGATCCGGCGTTACCTCGACGGCCAGGGCTTCCTCGAGGTCGAGACGCCGATCCTCCAGCCCCGCTACGGGGGCGGCTTCGCCGAGCCCTTCACGACCCAGTACAACGCGCTCGACCAGGACTACTACCTGCGCATCGCCGACGAGCTCTACCTCAAGCGCCTGATCGTGGGCGGGCTCGAACGGGTCTACGAGATCGGCAAGGACTTCCGCAACGAGGGCCTCTCCTACAAGCACCTGCCGGAGTTCACCCAGCTGGAGTGGTACGAGGCCTACGCCGACTATCGCGACACGATGGAACGCATGGAGGAGCTCGTCGAGACAGTGGCGCTGGCCGTCTGCGGGAGGACGAGCTTCACGTACCGCGGCCACGACGTCGACGTCAAGCGGCCTTGGAAGCGGCTCAAGCTCGTGGACGCGCTCGACGCCGAAGGACTCTGGACGCGGGACGAGGGCGAGCTGCGCGGCCGGCTCGAGGTCCGGGAGGTCGACACGAAGTCCGACCGGACGTGGGCGCAGCTCGTCGACCACGCGCTCACGAGCTTCGTCGAGCCGGCGCTGGTCGAGCCGACGATCCTCCACGACTACCCGATCGAGCTCTCTCCCTTCGCGCGCACGACCGACGACGACGAGACGATCGTCGAGCGCTTCGAGTTCTTCGTCGGCGGTACCGAGCTGGGCAACTCCTTCAGCGAGCTGAACGACCCCGACGAGCAGGCCGAGCGGTTCGGGAGCCAGGAGACGAAGGAGCAGGGCGAGCAGGGCGATCCGGACTTCGTCGAGGCGCTCGCCTACGGGATGCCGCCCACGGGCGGGCTGGGCCTCGGGATCGACCGGCTGACGATGGTGCTGACCGGCAGCGACACGATCCGCGACGTCGTCCTCTTTCCGGCGCTGCGGGAGCGGCCGTGACCGCCCCACGAAATGCTCCGCATTCCGTGGGGGCCCCAAAGTGAGCCGACGGGTCGCGGCCGCGCTCGTGGCCGCGGCGCTCGGGGCCGCCGCGGGCGCCGCCCTCGGGCTCACGCGCGGCGGCCACTACGAGGCCTCGTCGCTGCTCGAGGTGCTGCCGCCGGCCGCCGGCGAGAAGGCCGCCGACGTCCAGGCGGCGACCTATGCCGCCTACGTCGTCGAGCGGGGCTTCCTCGAGCAGGTGCGGGCACAGGTCGCCGGGGGGCAGCTGACGGTGGACGAGCTCGCCGACCGCGTCCGCGCCGAGCACGATGAGGGCACAGCGCTCGTCGAGATCGTGGGAGAGGGGGAGACCGAGGCGGAGGCGCGCGGCCTCGCCGCCGAGCTCGCCGCCGCGCTCATCGGGACCGTGCAGCAGGCGGCGCGGAGCCGGGCGCTGCAGGTCCAGGACGGGCTGCGGCGCGGGATCGACGAGCTCGACGCGCAGCTGGAGGGCGAGGACGACCCTGCGCGGCTCGCGTCGCTCCGCGCGCAGCGCGCCGAGCTCGCGAGGCGGCTGGCGGAGGTGACCGCCGAAGGCGTGGAGGCCGGCAACCGGCTCCGGCTCGTCGCCACGCCGGCGGCGGAGGCCGAGCACGTCTCGCCGCGCGCCTGGCTGTGGGTGCTGCTCGGCGGTGCGGTCGGCCTGCTGGCGGGAACCGGGCTCGCCGCGCTACGACGGGTCCGCGTCCCCCGGCCGCGGCTGCCCGCCCCGCGGTTGCCCGAGCGTGCCGCGAGACCCGCACCGGCGGCGCTCGTCGAGCCTGCCCCGGACGCGGTCGTACGCGGCGAGGTGCAGGCACGGACGGAGCCCCCCGGGGCCGAGGTCCTCTGGTCGCGGAACGGCCGCCGCTGGCGGCCGCTCTCGGGCCTCCTGCCGGACGGCACTTACCTGCTACGCGCGCGCGGCTCGGGCGAGACCGTGCCCGTCGTCGTCGACAACGAGCCGCCCGAGGTCCAGCTAGGGGCTCCGTCGCTGCGCGAAGGCGTGGTTCATCTGAGCGCGGAGGCCGCGGACGCCGGCTCGGGCGTCGAGGCGGTGACCTTCATGGTCTCCGACGGCACCCCGCAGTGGACGGCCGTCCCCTCGGTCTGGACGCCGCCGGCGCCCGGGGTTTACTGGTTCTGCGCGGTGGCGGCCGACCGGGCTGGGAACCGGGCCTCGAGCCCGCTCGTGCCGCTCCGGATCGAGTCCCTATGATTCGGCCGATGCCGACCTCGGTCGTCACCGGCGGCGCCGGATTCCTCGGTTCCCATCTCAGCGACTACCTGCTCGAGCGCGGGCACCGCGTGATCTGCGTCGACAGCCTCGTGACCGGGACGCTCGAGAACCTGGAGCACCTCCGCGGCTCCGAGTTCGTCTTCGTGAACCACGACGTCGTCGACCCGATCCTGATCGACGAGCCCGTCGACTTCGTCTACCACCTGGCGGCGCTCGCGAGCCCGATCGACTACCTGCGCCAGCCGCTGCTCTCGCTCAAGGTCGGCTCCTACGGGACGCACAACGCGCTCGGGCTCGCCAAGTTCAAGCGCGCGCGGTTCCTGCTCGCTTCGACGAGCGAGGTCTACGGCGACCCGCTGGAGCATCCGCAGCGCGAGACCTACTGGGGCAACGTGAACCCGATCGGCCCGCGCGGCGTCTACGACGAGTCCAAGCGCTACGCGGAGGCGATGACGATGGCCTACCACGGCCAGCAGGGCGTCGACACCGCGATCGTGCGCATCTTCAACACCTACGGGCCCCGCATGCGCCCGTTCGACGGCCGCGCGATCCCGACCTTCATCCGCCAGGCGATCGAGGACAAGCCGCTCACCGTCTTCGGGAGCGGCGAGCAGACGCGCAGCTTCTGCTACGTGGACGACCTCATCCGCGGGCTCGTGGAGCTGGCCGAGTCGGGCGAGCACCTGCCGGTGAACATCGGCAACCCCGACGAGTTCACGCTGCTCGAGCTGGCCGAGCTCGTGCTCCGGCTCTCCGGCTCGAAGAGCGAGCTCGTCTTCGAGGCGCTGCCCGTCGACGACCCCCAGCAGCGCCGGCCCGACGTCACCCGCGCGCGCGAGCTGCTGGGCTGGGAGCCGACGGTCCCGCTCGAGGAAGGCCTGCGCCGCCTGCTCGCCCACCACGGGCGCGTCGCCGAGCCCGTCGCGAGCTAGGCGGGGTCGAGCACTGGCCCCGAGCGGACGTGGTCGACCACGTCCGCGAGGATCTCTTCCAGGTTGCGTGTCGGCCGCCACCCGATCGCGCTTCCGACCTTGTCGATCGAGGGCTCCCGGTGGAGCGTGTCCTCGATACCGAGGCCGTAGACCTGGTCGTACGGGACGTGCACGAGCTCGGAGTCGGATCCGGTCAGCGCCTTGACGCGATGGGCGAGCTCGAGGATCGAGATGCGCTCGGTTGAGCCGACGTTGTAGATCTCCCCCGAGGCCGTCGGCTCGTCCATCAGCCCCTTCAGCGCCCGAACGGTGTCCTGCACGTGGCAGAAGGAGCGGGTCTGGGTGCCGTCGCCGTGGATCTCGAGCGGCGCGCCGGTGAGGGCCGCGCGCACGAACCTGGGGATCACCATCCCGTACTGGCCGCTCTGTCGCGGCCCCACAGTGTTGAAGAGGCGGACGATCACGCAGTCGAGCTGGCGCTCGAGGTGGTGTGCGAGGGCGAGGTGCTCGTCCATCGCCTTCGAATCCGCGTAGAGCCAGCGCTTCTCGGTCGTCGGTCCGTAGACGCGCCGGTCGTCCTCCCTCAGTGGGGTCTCGTTGCGGTGGTCGCCGTAGACCTCGGAGCTCGACGCGATCAGCACGCGCTTGCCGAACCGCCCGCAGTACTCCAGCACCGTCTCCGTGCCCTGGACGTTCGTCACCATCGTGTGCACCGGCTGTTCGACGATCAGCCGGACGCCGACCGCCGCGGCGAGGTGGTAGACGACGTCGCACTTGTGCACGAGCTCGTTGACGACGGCCGCGTTGAGCACCGAGTCGACGACGAGGTGGTACTCCGGGCGCTCGCGGAGCTCGACGACGTTCTCGACCGAGCCGGTGGAGACGTCGTCGAGGGCGTAGACCTCCCAGCCGTCCTCGAGGAGCAGCTCCGAGAGATGGGAGCCGATGAATCCGGCGCCGCCCGTGACCAGCGCTTTCTTGGATGCATCCACCACCTCGGGAAGTCTAGGCGCCGAGTATGAGCTGCTGGTGAAGCTCGAAGCTCGAGACGCCCACCCCCACCAGCCGTAGCGCGCCGGGCCGGTCCCGAAGGGCGCGGTCGAGCAGTCCGCACGCCAGCTCGCCGATCCGCTCGGGGTCGTCGGTGCCCACGGGCAGCGTCGTCGAGCGGCTGCGGATCGCGAAGTCCGGATAGCGCACCTTCGTCGTCACCGTCCGCGCGACGCGGCCGGACTTCACCAGCTGCTCGGCGAGGCGCTCGGCCATCCGCCGCAGCTCGGCGTGCAGCGCCTCCCGGTCGGACACGTCCCGCGGGAAGGTCTCCTCGTTCGAGATCGAGACCGCTTCGCCCGGCGCCTCGAGGCCGCGCGGGTCGATCCCGCGCGCGCGGTCGCGCAGCAGCGCGCCGACCTTGCCCGGCAGCGCGGCCCGCAGCTCCTCGTCCGCCAGCGCCGCCAGCGCGCCGAGCGTCTCGATCCCCAGGCGGCGGAGGCGTTCCTCGGTGCGCGGCCCGAGCCCCGGCAGCACGCGGATGTCGAGCGGCGCCAGGAACGCGGCCTCGCGCCCCGGCGGCACGACCGTCAGCCCGCCCGGCTTGCGCCGGTCGCTGGCGATCTTCGCCACGGTCTTCGAGTTGCCGACGCCGATGGAGCAGGTGAGGCTCGTCGAGCCGCGCACCGCCGTCTGCACCGCCTGCGCGATCTCTCGCGCGCGCGGGAACCCGCTCAGGTCGAGGTAGCCCTCGTCCATGCCAGTCCGCTCCACCTCCCGGACGACCGAGCCGACCGCCTCCCAGACCGCGCGCGAGTACTCCCGGTAGACGGAGTGCCGCGGCCGGACGAAGACGACCTGCGGGCAGCGGCGCAGCGCCTCGGCCGACGACATGGCCGAGTGGATGCCGTACTTGCGGGCCTCGTAGTTGGCGGTCGCCACGACGCCGCGCCCCTGCGGGTCGCCGCCGACGACCAGCGGCACGCGGCGCAGCTCGGGCCGCTCGAGCTCCTCGACCGCCGCGAAGAACGCGTCCAGGTCCAGGTGGGCGATGGCAGTGGCACCCGACACGTTGGCTACTATGGGCTTCGCCTCGGCCAGAAGGCGTCGTCGGAGAAAGGGGGGTCGAGGGCACGTGTTCGAACGATTCACGGAACGGGCACGCCAGGTCGTCGTACTCGCCCAGGACGAGGCCCGCGCGCTCAAGCACAACTACATCGGCACCGAGCACATCCTGCTCGGCCTGCTCCGCGAGGAGGAGGGGCTCGCCGCGCGCGTGCTCGAGTCGCTCGACATCACGGTCGAGGAGGTGCGCGCCCAGGTCGCGCGCATCGTCGGCCAGGGCGACGAGGTCACCACCGGCCAGATCCCGTTCACGCCGCGCGCGAAGAAGGTGCTCGAGCTCGCGCTGCGCGAGGCGCTCTCGCTGGGCCACAACTACATCGGCACCGAGCACATCCTGCTCGGGCTCGTGCGCGAGAACGAGGGCGTCGCCGCGCGCATCCTGCTCGACTTCGACGCCGACGCCGAGAAGATCCGCAACGAGATCATCCGCATGCTCTCCGGCCCGGGCCGCCGCCAGCAGGGCGCGGGCTCCGGCGCGCCGGGCGAGAAGTCGAAGAGCTCGAAGCTGCTCGACCAGTTCGGCCGCAACTTCACGAAGCAGGCGGCGGAGGGGAAGCTCGATCCCGTCGTCGGGCGCGAGACCGAGATGGAGCGCGTGATGCAGATCCTCTCGCGGCGCACCAAGAACAACCCGGTGCTGATCGGCGAGCCCGGCGTTGGCAAGACCGCGGTCGTCGAGGGCCTCGCGCAGCGGATCGCGGCCGGGAACGTGCCCGACCTGCTCAAGGGCAAGCAGATCTACTCGCTCGACCTGGCCGCTCTGGTGGCGGGGTCGAAGTACCGCGGCGAGTTCGAGGAGCGCCTGAAGAAGGTGATGAAGGAGATCGCCCAGCGCGGCGACATCATCCTGTTCATCGACGAGCTCCATAACCTCGTCGGCGCCGGCGCCGCCGAGGGCGCGATCGACGCGGCTTCGATCCTGAAGCCGGCGCTCGCGCGCGGGGAGCTCCAGACGATCGGCGCGACGACGCTCGACGAGTACCGCAAGTACCTGGAGCGGGACGCCGCGCTGGAGCGCCGCTTCCAGCAGATCCGCGTCGACGAGCCGTCGACCGACGACACCGTCCAGATCCTGCGGGGCCTTCGCGACCGCTACGAGGCGCACCACCGCTGCAAGATCTCCGACGAGGCGCTCTACTCGGCCGCCTCGCTCGCCGACCGCTACATCCAGGACCGGCACTTGCCGGACAAGGCGATCGACCTGATCGACGAGGCCGCCTCCCGCATGCGCATCCGCTCGATGAGCGCGCCGCCGCGCTACCGCGAGCTCGACGAGGAGATCGAGAAGGTGCGCACCGAGAAGGAGGAGGCGATCGAGTCCCAGGAGTTCGAGAAGGCCGCGTCCCTGCGGGACAAGGAGCGCAAGCTCTCGCAGAAGAAGCGCGAGCTCGAGGACGAGTGGCGCACCTCCGCCGGCGAGGAGCAGCCGATGGTCGGCGAGGAGGAGATCGCCGACATCGTCTCGATGTGGACGGGCATCCCGGTCTTCAAGCTGACCGAGGCCGAGTCGCAGAAGCTCATCCGGATGGAGGAGGAGCTCCACAAGCGCGTCGTCGGCCAGGAGCTCGCCATCGTTGCCGTCTCGAAGGCGATCCGCCGCGCGCGCGCGGGCATCAAGGACCCGAAGCGCCCGACCGGCTCGTTCATCTTCCTCGGCCCCTCCGGCG
>JBBDWU010000004.1:0-8809 GCA_040902725.1 Gaiellaceae bacterium
TCGACGATCGCCTTGTCGAAGTTGTCGCCGCCGAGGTGGTTGTCGCCGTTCGTGGCCTTGACCTCGAAGACGCCCTCGCCGAGCTCGAGGATGGAGACGTCGAAGGTGCCGCCGCCGAGGTCCCAGACGAGGATCGTCTGGTCGGACTCCTTTTCCAGGCCGTAGGCGAGCGCCGCGGCGGTCGGCTCGTTGATGATCCGGAGGACGTTGAGGCCGGCGATCCTGCCGGCGTCCTTGGTCCCCTCGCGCTGCGCGTTGTTGAAGTAGGCGGGGACGGTGATGACCGCGTCGGTGACCTCCTCGCCGAGGTAGGCCTCCGCGTCGGCCTTCAGCTTCTGGAGGATCATCGCGCTGATCTCCGGCGGCGCGTACTCCTTGCCCGCCGCCTTGACGCGCACGTCGCCCCCCGGGCCTTCGACGACCTCGTAGGGGACGATCTTCATCTCCTCCGAGACCTCGCCGTGCTTGCGGCCCATGAAGCGCTTGATCGAGAAGATCGTGTTCTCGGGGTTCGTGACCTGCTGGCGCTTCGCGGGTGCGCCGACGAGCCGCTGGCCGTCCTTGGTGAACGCGACGACGGACGGGGTCGTGCGCCCGCCCTCGGCGTTCGGGATCACCGTCGGCTCGCCGCCTTCGAGCACGGCCATGCAGCTGTTGGTCGTGCCCAGGTCGATGCCGATTACCTTGCCCATCTGGTCTTGCCTCCTCACTTCTGTGGCTGAGAAAACCTTAGTCGCTTTATAGCAGATTGCTTCTTCGGCTGCCACCGACTACAACTGGGCCATGGGCGAGGTGATCAGACGCGACGAGCTCCACTCGGCGCTCGAGGCGCGGCGCGAGCTCGGCCCCGACTACGACGACCAGGTCGTGGACGCGCTCGTCGAGAAGATCGAGCGGCGGCTGAGCGAACGGAGGCCGCCGGCGAGGCGGAGCGAGCCGTACCACTTGGGCGTTCCGCTCGGCTCGCTGGGGATCGCCATCCCGCTGATCGGCGCGGCCGGCGGCACGGCGGGGTTCGCGGGCGTGCTCGTGGCATGCCTCGCGATCGTCCTCGTGAACCTCGCGTACGCGTTCAGGCGCTAGCGGAAGACGCCGATCAGCGCGCCGCCGGCGACTATGAGCAGCGCGCCGGTGACCAGGCTGCGGCCGATCAGCTCGGCCCGGCGGATGATCAGCGCCGAGAATAGGACGCCGAAGAGCGACTCCGTCGCGATCAGCGGCGACACAACAGTCACGCGGCCCCGGTAATACGCCTCGAAGAGGGCCACGTACGAGAGCCCGAAGACGATGCCCGCGAGCGCGAAGTGCCGCGCCCCGGCAAGTACCACTTTGTTACTTGCGTTCCGGGCGGCAGCGTAGGCGGTGACCACGACCATCCCCGCGCCGATCGTCGTCACGGCGGCGAGCGAGGCGGGGACGTCGGTGTCCACCGAGAGCCAGCGGAGGAGGTTGTCGCGGGTCGCGAAGAGCACGGTCGCGACCAGCGCGAAGGCGTAGCCGGCGAGCCGGAAGCTCTCCGGCCGCACGCGCTCGCCGACCAGGAGCAGCCCGCCCCCGACGATCAGTACGGCGCCGACGACAAGCAGCGGCACGAGCGGCTCGTCCAGCGCGACCAGCGCGATCGCGACGGAGAAGAGCGGCGCGACGCCGACGAGCACCGAGGTGCGGGAGGGGCCGGCATCGCGGATCGCGAGCGTGAACAGGATCTGCGAGCCCCCCGGCGCGACCACGCCCGCGAGCGCGAAGGGCCACGCGGACGCGACGTCCTCGAGGCCGTGCGCGGCAGCCCAGACGAGGGTCACCCCGAAGGCCGGCACGATCGTCAGCACCGCGCCCACCTCCGCCCCGGCCCCCTCCCGCAGAGCGAAGCGCAGCGCCACGCTCATCGCGCCGAAGAGAGCAGCCGAGCAGAGGGCGAGCGCGATCGCCGTCATCGCCGGAGCAGGCGCCTCAGCGACCGGGCGGCCGCGGGCTCGGCGACGGCGATCCCGCAGAGGATGACGGCGCAGCCCGTCCAGCCGAGCGCGCCGAGCCGGTCACCGGCGAGCAGGTAGCCGAAGAGGCCGGCGAAGACGGGCTCCATCGCGAAGACGACCGCGACCCGCGTGGCGCTCGTCCGCCGCTGCGCCCACGTTTGCACGAGGAAGGCGAGCGCGCTCGCGAAGACCCCCGTGACCAGCAGCGCGCCCCACACCGTCCAGCCCTCCGGCCAGGACAGGTCGCCCAGCGCGAGCGCGATGACCAGGAACGCGACGAACGCGGCGAGCATCTCGACCAGCGTCAGCGCGAGGACGTCGTAGCGCGGCGCCCACCGCTCCATGAGCACGATCTGGAGTGCGAACGCGGCCGCGCCGCCCAACACCAGCAGGTCGCCGGACGGCGACCCCGCCTCCCGGAAACCGGAGAGCATCGCCAGCCCGGCCGTGGCGAGCGCGACTCCGGCCCAGACGGTCCGGCCCGCCCGCAGCCGGAAGAGCAGCAGGCCGAGCAACGGCGTGAAGACGACGTAGAGGCCGGTGACGAAGCCGGCGGCCGAGACAGTCGTGCGCTCGAGCCCAGCCGTCTGCAGCCCGTAGCCGGTGGCGAGGAGGAGCCCGAGCACGGTGCCCGCGCGCAGCCCGCCGCTCCGCAGGCGGGTGGCCGCGAAGGGCGCGAGGGTAAGGCTGGCGATCGCGAAGCGGACGGCGAGGAAGGCGAACAGCGGGTAGATCGCGACCGCGTCCTTGACCTGGACGAACGTGACTCCCCAGACCGCGGTGACCGCGAGGAGCAGCGCGAACGCGAGCACCGGCGCACGGTAGTCTCCGCGCCCGATGCCCGCTGACGGCTACGTCTCCGACCTCGCGCGCGAGCTGGCCGCCGACGCGCTCGAGCGCTTCCTCCGGTACGTCCGCATCGACACCCAGTCCGACCGCGAGTCGGACACCTATCCCTCGACGGAGAAGCAGCTCGAGCTGCTGCGGCTGCTACGCGACGAGCTGGCCGAGCTGGGGCTTGAGGCGGAGCTGGACGAGCACGGCTACGTGATGGCGCGCGTGCCGGCGACGGTCGAGCACGAGGTGCCGACGGTGGGGCTTCTCGCCCACGTCGACACGTCGCCCGACGTGACGGGCGCCGACGTCAAGCCGCAGGTCGTGCGCTACGAGGGCGGCGACCTGCCCCTGCCGGGCGACCCCGCCCAGGTGCTGACGCCGCACGACATGCCGAAGCTCGCCGACCACGTCGGCCACGAGCTCGTCACCACCGACGGCACGACGTTGCTGGGCGCGGACGACAAGGCCGGCTGCGCAGAGATCATGGCCGCGGTCGCCTACCTCGTCGGGCGCCCGGAGATCCCGCACGGGCCGCTCGCGATCGGCTTCACGCCCGACGAGGAGGTCGGGCACGGCACCGACCACTTCGACCTCGCGCGCTTCGGCGCCGACGTCGCCTACACGCTCGACGGCTCCGACCCGGGCGAGATCGAGGACGAGACGTTCAGCGCCGTCACGGTCGTCGCCGACTTCCACGGCCGCAACACCCATCCGGGGACGGCGAAGAACGTGCTGCTGAGCGCGGTCAAGATGGCCGGCGACTTCCTCGCCGCGCTCCCCCGCGACCGCTCGCCCGAGACGACCGACGAGCGGGAGGGCTTCGTCCATCCGACGGCGGTCAAGGGCGCAGTCGGCGCCTGCCGCGTCGAGCTGATCCTGCGCGACCACGACGACGAGCTGCTGGCCGACCACGAGCAGCTCGTGCGGCGCCTCGCGGAGGAGGCGGCCGCGGGCCGGGGCGGCACGGTGACGATCGAGGCGACCCGCACCTACACCAACATGAAGCGCTTCATCGACGACCCCCGCATCGTCGAGGCGGCCGAGGAGGCGATCAGGCGCACCGGCCTCGAGCCGAAGCGGTCGATCGTCCGCGGCGGCACCGACGGCTCGCGGTTCTCCGAGAAAGGCCTCCCCTGCCCCAACCTCTACACGGGCGGGCACGACTACCACTCGCTGCGGGAGTGGATCTGCGTGCCCGACATGGGCGCGGCGACCGCGACGATCGTCCACCTCGCGCAGGTTTGGAGCGAGCGAAGCCCGAGCTAGGCTGTCGGCATGATCCGCGACCGCCTCGGGCGTCCCGTCCGCGACCTCCGCATCTCGGTCACCGACCGGTGCAACTTCCGCTGCGTCTACTGCATGCCGAAGGAGGTCTACGGCCGCGACCACGCCTTCCTGCCCCGCGCGGAGCTGCTCACGTTCGAGGAGATCGAGCGCCTAGCGCGCGTGTTCGCCGCCCTCGGCGTCGAGAAGATCCGCATCACCGGCGGCGAGCCGCTCGTCCGCCGCGACCTGGAGCGCCTGGTCGGGAAGCTCGCGGCCATCGGAGAGCTCGACCTGACGCTGACCACGAACGGCTCGCTCCTGGCCGACAAGGCGCAGGCGCTCACGGCCGCGGGCCTCACGCGCGTCACCGTCAGCCTCGACTCCCTCGACGACGAGATCTTCCGGGCGATGAACGACGTCGACTTCCCGGTGTCGCGCGTGCTGGAGGGGATCGAGGCGGCTGCCGCCGCCGGGCTCTCGCCGGTGAAGGTGAACGTGGTCGTGAAGCGGGGGCTGAACGACGACGGCGCCGTCGACATCGCGCGCTACTTCCACGGCTCAGGCCACATCCTGCGCTTCATCGAGTACATGGACGTCGGCCACACGAACGGCTGGCGCCTCGACGACGTCGTCCCCGCGGCCGAGCTCGTGGCGCGGATCGACGCCGAGCTGCCGCTCGAGCCGGTCGAGTCCGCCTACCGCGGCGAGGTGGCGCAGCGCTACCGGTATCGCGACGGCGGCGGCGAGGTCGGCGTGATCGCGTCGGTGACGCAGCCCTTCTGCGGGGACTGCACGCGCACGCGGCTCTCGGCGGACGGCAAGCTCTACACGTGCCTCTTCGCGGTCCGCGGGCACGACCTGCGGGCCCTGCTCCGCGGCGGCGCGGACGACGAGGAGCTCGCCGAGACGCTCAGCGCGATCTGGGGCGCGCGCGACGATCGCTACTCGGAGCTCAGAACCGCCGAGACTCAGGCGCTCGACAAGGTCGAGATGTCCTACATCGGTGGGTGACATCTTCCAGCGGGTCGACCGGTCGTTTCAGACGGACGCGCGGTTGAACCGCGCGTCCTGAGGTCGGCGCCGCAAGCGGCGCCTTAGTCGGGGGTTAAGCGATGCCGAGCCGCACGCGGTAGCCGAACCAGAACGGGACGGTGCGGTCGCCGAGCACGCGGCGGGCCAGCGCCTCCAGCTCGTCCAGCGAGATCTGTTCCTTGTGCTCCTCGACCGCGCCGTAGGAGCGGATCAGGCCCAGCACCCGGTCGGCGTCGCCCTCCTCGCGGCTGTGCAGGACGGCCTCGCGGACGAAGCGGAAGCGGCCCGAGGCGCGCAGGCGCCCGGCGTGCTCGCTCTTCGCCAGCGGCTGACGCGACGTCCAGGGCGAGATCCGGCCGGTCGTGTCGCGGAGCTCCTTGGCCCGGTCGAGCGCGGCGTCGAAGACCGCATCGAGCTCGGGCTGGACGAACGGCACCGGGTCGTAGTCGTAGGCCGCGAAGACGCCTCCTGGGCGCAGGATGCGCGCGACCTCCGCGATCGTCGGCTCCGGCTCCATCCAGTGGAAGGACTGGGAGCAGGTGACGAGGTCGGCGCAGCCGTCCTCGAGGCCGGTGGCGGACGAGTCGGCCGCCAGGTACTCGACGCCGCCGCCCTGCGCCTCGGCGACCGCGCGCATGGCGCCGTCGGGCTCCACGCCGATCACGCGCTCCGCGCGGCCCGCCCACGCCCGCGCCGAGAGGCCGGTGCCGCAGCCGAGATCCACGACGAGATCTGGCCGCTCGCCGCCGGCGACCTGCGCGAGCAGCTCGAGCAGCGCCTGGGGCGGCCGCGGGCGGTAGCGATCGTAGGAATCCGCGAAGGAAGACATCGCGCCGACGCTATAAGCTCCGGCGGCCATGCTGCGCCAGGGCCCCTTCCCCGCACGGCTCCACGGCCTGCTCGAGTACGCCGTCGGCGCCTTCTTCGTCGCGTCGCCGTTCATCTTCGGCTTCGACGCGACGGCGGCCATTGCGATCGGCGTCGTCGGCGGAGTCGCGCTGATCCTCATGGCCGCCACGGCGGCGACCGGCCCGTCGCTCGCCCCGCTGGTCCCGATCGGGATGCACGTGGCCTACGACGTCGTCTTCGCCGGCTTCCTGATCGCCTCGCCGTTCATCCTCGGCTTCTCCGACGAGGGAGCCCCGACCGCGCTCTTCATCGTCGTCGGGGTCCTCCACCTGCTCGTGACGATCGGGACGCGTTTCGTCGCGCCCGAGCCCTCAGCGTAGAATCGGACGGTGACCGCCGTCATCGCAGCAGGCCGACGCGCGCTTCCGCGCGGGTACGCCGACTTCGGGCGCCAGCTCTCGATCTGGTTCGGGTTCCTCATCGCGTATCAGGTCGCGCGCGGGATCGCCGACCGGGAGCCCGCCGAGGCGATCGGGAACGGCCTCGCCGTCGTCGACGTCCAGCAGCGGTTCGGGGACCTCTGGGAGCTGTCCCTCCAGGGGCTGCTGCTCTCCTCGGACTTCCTGATGACGCTGACGTCGTGGACCTACTGGCTCTCGCAGTTCGCCGTCCTCGGGCTCGCGCTGCTCTACGTCTACCTGCGGCGCAACGAGGCCTTCCTGCGCTTCCGTAACACCATCCTCGCGGCGAACGTGATCGGGCTCGTCGGCTATGTCGCGTTCCCGACGGCTCCGCCGCGGATGTTCCCCGAACTCGGCTTCGTCGACGTGCTGGCGCAGTTCGCCTCGCTCAATCACGGCAGCGCCGTGGTCGAGATCGCCTCGAATCCCTACGCGGCCATGCCGAGCCTGCACGCCGCCGACGCGCTGATCGTCGGGCTGATGATGGCCGTGCTCGTCCGCCGGCGGGTGGCGAAGGTGCTCTGGCTCGCCTGGCCCGCCTGGGTGTCGTTCACGGTCATGTCGACCGCCAACCACTTCTGGCTGGACATCGTCGCCGGCGCCGCGGTCGCGGGCATCGCGTACGCCGTCGTGTCCGTGCGGCCGCTCCGCCGCACGGCGACCGCGGTGTGAGCTCGGTCAAGCGGGCGTACACGGACGGGGCCCGGCGCCTCGCCACTCGCTCGATCACGGGTCTCGCGCGCACGCGCGTGACGCCGAACGTGCTCACGGCGGCGGGCGTGGGCCTCGCCGTCGTCGCCGCCGTCCTGATCTACCTCGAGTACCTCGGCGAGTGGCTCTACTTCTGGGTCGGGGCGGTCGTCTTCGTGGTGGGCTCGCTCCTGGACATCCTCGACGGCGCACTCGCCCGCCAGAGCGGGAAGGGGACGCCGTTCGGCGCCTTCATCGACTCGACGACCGACCGGGCGAGCGAGGGCGTCGTGCTCGGCGCGATCGCGCTCGTGTTCCACCGCGACGGGAACGAGTGGGCGCTGGGGCTGACGATCGCCGCGATCGCCGGCTCCTTCCTGGTCAGCTACACGCGTGCGCGCGCGGAGGCGCTGGGGCTCAAGGGCGACGTCGGGCTCGGCAGCCGCGCGGAGCGCGTCGTCGTCATCACCGGCGGTCTCGTCTTCGCGCCCTGGGGCGGGCTCCCCTGGGCGATCGTCGTGCTCACGGCCAGCGCCTGGGTCACGGTGCTCCAGCGCGTGCTCGCCGTTCGGCGCCAGCTCGCGGCTCGCTGATAGCACTTATCTGCTATCACTAGGCCCATGCGGAGAGAGGTTCTCGTTCGGCTGCCCGCCGAGCTGAAGCAGCGGCTCGCCCAGGAGGTCGCCGCGCGTGGCGCCAACCTCAACGACGTCGCCGTCGGCATCCTCGCCTCCCGCTTCGCCGTCTCGTACACGGGGACGGGCCGCAAGGGCGCACCGCCGCGCGGGCGCGGAGACGTTCTCCTACGCATGCCGGCAGAGCTCAAGGACAAGCTCGCGCGCCGCGCCACCGAGCGCAAGCGCAACGTCAACGACCTCATCGTCGAGACCCTGGAACAAGGGCTCGGAAAGGACACCATGGCTCAGAGCAACGGCAAGGCGCGCGGCAACGGCAAGGTCCGCGTCGCGCTGATCGGCGTCGGGAACTGCGCGAACTCGCTGCTCCAGGGCGTCGAGTACTACCGGGATGCGCCCACCGACCAGTTCGTCCCCGGCCTGATGCACGTCGACCTGGGCGGCTACCACGTCCGCGACATCGAGTTCACCGCCGCCTTCGACGTCACCGCGGACAAGGTCGGCAAGGACCTTTCCGACGCGATTTGGGCGCACCCGAACGACACGATCAAGTTCGCCGACGTCGGGAAGACCGGCATCACCGTCAGCCGGGGGATGACCCACGACGGCATCGGCAAGTACCTCTCCGAGGTGGTCGAGAAGGCTCCGGGCGAGACGGACGACGTGGTCGGGATCCTGCGCGACACGCAGACCGACGTGGTCGTCAACTACCTCCCGGTCGGCTCCGAGGCCGCCACCAAGTGGTACACGGAGCAGATCCTCGAGGCGGGCTGCGCGATGGTGAACTGCATGCCGGTGTTCATCGCGCGCGAGGCCTACTGGCAGCGCCGCTTCGAGCAGGCGGGCGTGCCGATCATCGGCGACGACATCAAGTCGCAGGTGGGCGCGACGATCACGCACCGCGTGCTCACGTCGCTCTTCCGCGAGCGTGGCGTGCGGCTCGACCGGACGATGCAGCTGAACGTCGGCGGCAACTCCGACTTCCTCAACATGCTCGAGCGCGAGCGACTCGAGTCGAAGAAGATCTCGAAGACGAACGCGGTCACGTCCATGCTCGACTACG
>JBBDWU010000005.1:0-1326 GCA_040902725.1 Gaiellaceae bacterium
AGCTCTGGCGGATCGACGACCCGAGCGTCGTCCGCGCCTTCGACGACAAGCAGCTCCTGATCGCCGACGGCCACCACCGCTACGAAACCGCCGTCGCCTACAGCCAGGAGGAGGGAACGCCCGCGAGCGCGCAGATGCTCGTCGTGCTCGTCTCGACCGAGGATCCCGGGCTCGAGATCTTCCCGACGCATCGCCTGTTCTCGACGCCGAGACGCCTCGAGAGCGAGGCGAACGGCGGCGCCGAGGTGACCGAGGTCACCCGCGAGGGTTCTCGGGTCGTCCACGGCCCCGCAGGACTGCTCGACGTCCAGCTCGTCGACACGCTCGGCCACGAGGGGATCTCCTACACCGCCGACGCGGAGGAGGCCGAGCGGCGCGTACGCGAGGGGGAGGCAGCCGTCGCGTACCTGCTGCAGCCGACGCGGATCGAGGACGTGTTCGCCCACGCCCGCCGCGGCGAGGTGCTGCCGCAGAAGACGACCTACTTCTTCCCCAAGCTGATCTCAGGGCTGCTCTTCCACCCGCTGTGACGCCGTGGCTGGAGGTCTGCCGTGAGGCGGTCGGCGATATTCGCCGCGTGCTCGGAGAGCTGCCGACCCGCGTCGAGCGCGAGCCCGTGCTCGCCACCGGCGAGGGCGGTGACGACACGACGGCGATCGACGCGGCGGCCGAGACCGCCGTCGTCCACCGGCTGGAGGCGCTCGACGAGGACTTCACGCTCGTCTCCGAGGAGCTCGGCGAGCGCGTCTTCGGCACCGGCAAGCCCTGGCGCGTCGTCGTCGACCCGATCGACGGCTCCCTGAACGCGAAGCGCGACATTCCCTTCTTCTCCCTCTCACTCGCGGTGGCGGACGGAGAGACGATGGGCGACATCGTCTTCGGCTACGTCTACGACTTCGGCTCCGGCGAGGAGTGGACGGCAGAGCGCGGCCGGGGCGCGTTCCTGAATGGGGCCCGGCTCGGCGCGGTACGACCGAAGGACGAGATCGAGATTCTCTCCTTCGAGGCGACGACGACGGCCGAGGTCGCGGAGCGGGCAGCCGCGATGGTCGGCACCGCCCACCGCCTGCGGATCATGGGCTCGCTCGCACTGTCGCTCTGCCACCTGGCCGCCGGCCGCGTCGACGCCGTCTGCTCGCTCAAGCCCGCGCGCTCGGTCGACATCGCAGCCGGCCAGCTGCTGGTGCGCGAGTGCGGTCTCGCGATCGACCTCTTCGAGGAGCCGCCGTTCGACGCGGCGCCGCTCGACCTCGTCGGACGTTCGCGAGTCGTGGCCGCGGGAACGACGGAGCTGTGCCGGACGCTCGAGGCCGCACTTACCGCATA
>JBBDWU010000006.1:0-8511 GCA_040902725.1 Gaiellaceae bacterium
CCGCGCTCGGCCAGCACGGCGTCAACATCATGGAGTTCTGCAAGGCGTTCAACGCCCAGACGGCCGACCAGAACGGGCGCATCACGCCGGTCGAGATCACCGTCTTCGAGGATCGCTCGTTCACGTTCATCACGAAGACGCCCCCGGCCGCCGTCCTGATCAAGGAGGCGATCGGCGTGGAGAAGGGCTCGGCGGAGCCGAACCGCGACAAGGTCGGGCGGATCACCCAGGATCAGGTGCGCCGCATCGCCGAGACGAAGCTCGAGGACCTGAACGCCCGGGACGTCGACCAGGCGATGCGGATCATCGAGGGCACCGCGCGCTCCATGGGGGTCGATCTTGCCTAGCCACGGCAAGCGCTACCGCGGGGCCCGCGACACGATCGACCGCGAGCGCGTGTACTCGCCGCTCGAGGCCGTCCGGCTGCTCAAGGGCTACCCCGCCCTGAAGTTCGACGAGACGATCGAGGTGCATGCGCGCCTCGGCCTGAACGTGCGTCACGCCGACCAGCAGCTGCGCGGCACGCTCATGCTCCCGCACGGCACCGGCAAGGAGACGCGCGTCGCGGTCTTCGCCGAGGGCGAGAAGGCCAAGGAGGCCCAGGACGCAGGCGCCGATGTGGTCGGCTCCGCCGACCTCGCCAAGCGGATCGAGGAGGAGGGCTTCACCGACTTCGACGTGGCGATCGCGACGCCGGACCAGATGGGCGTCGTCGGCAAGCTCGGGCGCATCCTCGGCCCGCGCGGCCTGATGCCGAACCCGCGCACCGGCACGGTCACGTTCGACCTCGCCAAGGCGGTCACCGAGGCGAAGGCGGGCAAGCTCGAGTACCGCACCGACCGCGGCGCGAACGTCCACGTGGCGATCGGCAAGCTGAGCTTCGACGAGCGCAGCCTGCTGGAGAACTACGCGGCCGTGGTCGAGGAGATCGCGCGCGCGAAGCCGGCCGCCGCCAAGGGTCGCTACATCCAGAGCATCACGCTGACGTCCACGATGGGCCCGGGCATCAAGGTCGACACGGCCCGGACGAAGAACGTCGCCGCCGAGCTCGAGGAGGAGCGCGAAGCAGTTACCGCCTAAGGCATCGCCAGCGATGCCGATGTCAGGACGCGTCGACCCCGCCGCTAGGCTGTAAGCACATACCCGTCGCCGAAGACAGCCGGCAGCCCCCGCGGGGGCAGAGGCCCGGCCCAGGCGGATCGGAGAGACGCTCTTCCGCCTCTTCCCGAGCCCGCCCGCCGGCGGGTTCGATCGTGAGGAGCTGAGAGATGCTGAAAAAGGACAAGGAGCAGGTCGTCGAGCGGCTGGCCGCGCGGATCAAGGCGGCCGAGACGCTGATCGTCGCGGACTACCGCGGGCTGACGAACGCCCAGCTGGAGGCGCTGCGCGACGAGCTGCTCAAGCACGGCGCCCGCTTCACGGTTGTCAAGAACACGCTCACGAGGCGGGCGGCCGAGGCCGCCGGCAACGAGCCGCTGCTCGCGCTGCTCGAGGGGCCGACGGCGATCGCCTTCCTGGAGAGCGGCGGCGACCCGCTCGCGACCGCAAAAGCGCTCAGCCGGCTGGCGCGCGACTCGCGCGTGCTCGCGATCCGCGGCGGCGTCCTCGAAGGCAGGGCGATCTCGTCCGAGGACATCGAGTCGCTTGCCAAGCTCCCGTCGACGGACGTGCTCCGCGGCCAGGTGCTCGCCGCGATCGTCGGGCCGGTGCAGGCCTTCGCGGGCCTGATCTCGGCCCCGCTTACGAATCTCGTCGGGGTGATCGACGCCCGCATCGCCCAGCTCGGCGGCGAGGACGAGCCCGAGCCCGAAGCACCGATCGAGGAGACGACTCCCGAGGCCCCGGCGGCCGAGGAAGAGACCACCACCCAAGAATCAGCCGATGAATCCGGGGCCGGACTTCAGTCGGGCCCCGGCGAAACTTCCGAGGAGGAGGACTGACGATGGCAGCAGGTCCGGTGGACAAGATCTTCGACCAGCTGGGCAGCATGTCCGTGCTCGAGCTGGTCGAGCTGAAGACGAAGATCGAGGACGAGTGGGGCGTCACCGCCGCCGCCCCGGTGGCCGTGGCGGCCCCCGGCGCCGCAGCGGGCGCTCCCGCAGAGGGCGCCGCCGCCGAGGAGCAGACGGCGTTCGACGTGGTGCTGACGGGCGCGGGCGACAAGAAGATCCAGGTGATCAAGGTCGTCCGGGCGATCACCGGCCTCGGCCTCAAGGAGGCCAAGGACCTGGTCGACGGGGCACCGCAGCCCGTCAAGGAGGGGGTCGCCCAGGACGAGGCCGACTCGATCAAGGCGCAGCTCGAGGAAGCCGGCGCCGGCGTCGAAGTCAAGTAGCGTCCGCCCCCACAGGGCGCCGTGACGTCGAAAGGCCGCCTCCGAGGCGGCCTTTCGCATTTCCGCGCCCCCTCTAGACAAGTTGCAACTGCCGCACTACGATCCGGGCGCGGCCAGGTTTGTCCCGGGGGGGACGACCGAGGGAGAGTGTGGGCATGAGGGTTGGGATGAGAAAGCTCGTTGCGCTATCGAGTGCGCTCGCGGTGGGGATCGTTCTGCTCGCGGGCAGTGGCACGGCGCAAGCCGATCCGCTCCCGCCGCCGGAGTTCACGCTCTTCGTCGCACCCACCGCTGGTGCACCGGGGCAGATGGTCCTGAACGTCAGCTTCACGAATAATTTCGGCGGCCAGGGCGCGGTCAACGGCCTCTCGGCGCTCCTCACGCTGGCGGGAGGCGCGACACTTGCCGGGGGCCAGATCAATCCAGTGGCCCAGGGCTCTCTGGCCGATGGCGCGCTCTGGCTCTTCCCGTGGACGGTGAACGTGGCCTGTCCGAGCGCAGCCACCTTCGACGTGGCGGTGAACTTCACCGGGAACCCCGGCCCCGCGTTCCACTTCGGCCCGGCGCCGCTCTGCGGCGGCCCCGGCGGCCCGCAATCGATCTACACGTTCTTGCTACAGCCGACGCCGGCCGGGTTCGGCCAGATCAGCCTCAACGCGACCTTCCGGAACGAGCCGGGCGGGCAGGGGACGCTGAACGGCCTTTCCGCCGATCTCCAACTCGGCGACGGCTTGGAGCTCGTCTCCGGCGCGGACCCAGCCACGCTCGAGACACTCAACGACGGCATGACCTGGCCCATCAACTGGCTGATCAACGTCGGCTGCGGTCCCGACTCGTTCTTCGACGTCTTCGTCGACTTCGCCGAGAACCCGAACCTCGACGGAGCCCCGCAGCTGTTCCACTATCCGCTCAATCGTCCCGACTGCCCACCGCCGCCCGAGGTGGACGTCGACGCTCCCTTCACGACGCCGGACGGGCTGCCGCTCGTCTTCAGCGGCGTGCCGACCGCGTTCGGCAAGGACGTCGTCGACCACTGCATCGGCAAGAAGCCGGTCAAGGCCGTGAAGCTCGTGCTGCACCCCGAGTTCGGGCCTGACGTCGAGCAGATGCTCGAGTACGTCGGCCCGGGCGAGGTCTGGTCGAAGACGTTCCTCCCGAGCGGTCACGGGATCACGTCGCTGACGTTCTACGTGACGTGTGACGACGACTCGATCGAGATCCAGGACGGCGGCAACATCTACATCGACCCGAGCGGCACGATCGTCGACGCCTGCACCGGTGATCCGCTCGCCGGAGCGACGGTGACGCTGATCAAGGAGACGTCGCCGGGCATCTTCGGCCTGCCGCCGGCGGGCCAGTTCATCCCGGCCGTCAACCCGCAGATCACCGCGGCCGACGGCGCCTACGGGTGGGACGTCGTCGCCGGCAACTGGCAGGTGCACGCCGAAAAGTTCGGCTATGCATCCGCAGACAGCGCGGTGCTGGCGATTCCGCCGGCCGTCACCGATCTCGAGATCGCGCTCACGCCGACCGGCGGCTGCGTAACTCCGCCCGCGAACGACGACTTCGCGAACGCGATCGTCCTGGCCGGCAACAACGGCAGCGTCAACGGCACCACGGTCGACGCCACCAACGAGTCGGGCGAGCCGAACCCGGCACACTCGGTGGGCGTCTGGTACTCGTGGACGCCGGTCGGGACCGGCACCGTCACCTTCGACACCTGCGGCGGCGTGACCGACTACGACACCTATCTCAACGTGTACACGGGCGTCGGCCTTGCCTCGCTCACGCAGATCGCCGAGAACGACGACTTCTGCAGCGGCTTCTTCGGCTTCCGCCAGAGCGAGGTCATGTTCGCCTTTGCGGGCCAGACCTACTGGATCCGCGTCGGAGGCTTCGGGATCAACACCGGAGACTTCACGCTCAACTTCGTCGTGTTCGTCGACAACACGGCGCCCGTGATTCAGCCCCACGCCAACGTTCAGGTCGTCACGAACGACGCCGGGGCCACGAGCGTGAGCGTCGGCTACACGCCGCCCGACGTCACCGACGACACCGACCCGACGCATCCGGCGTTCTGCACGCCCGGGCCGGGAGCGTTCTTCGCCGTCGGAGCGCACACGCAGGTGACCTGCACCGCGCAGGACGTCGCGGGCAACCCCGCGGCGCCCACGTTCTTCGACGTCTTCGTCGAGTTCGTGGACAACACCAAGCCCGTGATCCGGCCGCACGGCGACGAGCACGTGACCACCGCGGACCCGGGTGGCACGGTCGTCTTCTACGACTCGCCGCTCGCCGACGACGACGCGGACGGCATCCTGGCCACCGAGTGCTTCCCGCTCTCTGGGAGCAACTTCGCGATCGGCCACACGACCGTGACCTGCGACGTGCAGGATTCGAGCGGCAACGAGGCCGTCGACTCCTTCTTCGACGTCTTCGTGGAGCTCGACGCGGAGGGCTCGCTCGACGCTTTGCGCGCCGACGTGCTCGCGAGCGACCTGAAGAAGGGGCTCCGGAACGACCTCGAGAACAAGCTCGAGCAGGCGGCCAAGGAGCTCGACAAGAAGAAGGGGCCGAAGCTCAAGCAGGCCTGCAAGAAGCTGGACGACTTCGTCGACCAGCTCGCCAAGAAGACCGGCAAGCAGGGCCTCACCGCGGCCCAGGCCGCCGAGTGGCGCGACTGGGCGAATGCGATCGCCCTCGCGCTCGGCTGCTAGCAAGGCGCTGACAGCGGGGGCCGCGGCGACGCGGCCCCCGCAAGTTTCCCCGGGGAGCGGCATCTCTAGCTGTATGACCCCCTCCCGCAAGCTCAGGACTCTCGCCGCGGCCGCCCTGACCACGGCGCTCGCCGCCTCGGTCGCGCTCGCCGCTCCGCCCTCCGAGCAGGGCAGGGCAGCCTGCAAGCCGAGCAAGGCCGTCGTGCTCAAGGGCACGCTCGTCTCCTTCGGCGCCGGCTCGTTCGTGATCGACGTCAAGAAGGCGAACAAGCACGGCCGGGCTCTCGCCGGGCCGCAGACGGTGGCCGTCGACGACAAGACGAAGTTCCGGCCGAAGCGGTACGACGACTTCAAGGACGCCGTGGCCGGCTTCCGGATGAACGTGCACGCGAAGGTGTGCAAAGGCGAGCCCGTGGCGGCGGTCGTCGCCCGGCGCGTGACTCTGCACCCCGCCAAGACAGAAGACTCAGGCACTACTCCTTCAGGCACCACTCCGTAGCACCTCCCACCCCGCAGCGTCGAGCCCCTGCTCCCAGGGGCTCGACGCACTGGTCCGCTCGCATTTCCGGGCCCTTCGTGCTACAGTCCGGCCAAGTTCTGGCGGTCGCCGCAGGGTCACCCTTGCGCTGGCGACCGCTGTTTCGCTATTCTGGGGATCCGCGCCCGAAGTCCCGCCGTTTTCGCCTGCCCATTTTCATCTCCATCGCCAGCACCAAGGGAGGCTGTATCTCTTGACCACCAAGGTCGCCGCGCCGCGCGCGCGCAAGAGCTTTTCGCGTCTCAAGCACGTCCTCGACCTCCCCAACCTGATCGACATCCAGAAGGCCTCGTTCGACTGGTTCCTCGCCGACGGCCTGCGGGAGACGATCGACGACATCTCGCCGATCGAGGACTACACCGGCACCCTCGCCGTCGAGTTCGGCGAGTACAAGTTCGGCGACCCGCCGATCGAGATCAAGGAGTGCCGCGAGAAGGACCTGACCTACCAGGCGCCGCTCTCGATGACGGTGCGGTTCGTGAACAAGGAGACGGGCGAGATCCGTGAGCAGACGGTCTTCATGGGCGACTTCCCGATGATGACCGAGCAGGGTACGTTCATCATCAACGGCACCGAGCGCGTGATCGTGACGCAGCTGGTGCGGTCGCCGGGCGCCTACCTGATGGAGCCCAAGGACCCGACGAAGCAGGTCTTCACGGCCAACCTGATGCCGTCCCGCGGCTCGTGGCTCGAGCTCGAGATCGACAAGAAGGGCATCGTCTACGCGCGCATCGACCGCAAGCGGAAGCTGCCGATCACGACGCTGCTGCGGGCGCTCCCCCTCGCCGACCCGACCACCGGGGTCGAGATCGACACCTCCACGAACGAGGCGATCATGGCTCTGTTCGACAACTCGTTGTACATCGCCAACAGCCTCGAGAAGGACACGGCCACGCGCGAGGAGGAGGCGCTGATCGAGGTCTTCAAGAAGCAGCGCCCGGGCGAGCCGCCGACCGTCGACAACGCGCGCAACCTCCTCAACTCGCTGTTCTTCGACCCCAAGCGCTACGACCTGACCAAGGTCGGCCGCTACAAGCTGAACCAGCGGCTCGACGTCGACGTCCCCGAGGACACGCGCGTGCTGACGAAGCAGGACATCGTCGCGCTCGTCCGCCGGCTCGTCGACATGCCGAAGAAGATCGGCGTCCCCGAGGACTCGAAGGACTTCGCGCTCGAGGCGATCACGCTCTCGCGCGACCCGATCCGCACGGAGCTCGACGAATACGAGGACTTCGGCAACCGCCGGCTCCGCACCGTCGGCGAGCTGATCCAGGAGGCGTTCCGGGTCGGGCTCTACCGGATGGAGCGCGTCGTCCGCGAGCGGATGACGACGGAGGACGTCGACACGATCACGCCGCAGACGATCATCAACATCCGGCCCGTGGTCGCGGCGCTGAAGGAGTTCTTCGGCTCCTCGCAGCTCTCGCAGTTCATGGACCAGACGAACTCGCTCGCGGGCCTCACCCACCGGCGCCGGCTCTCGGCGCTCGGCGCGGGCGGCCTGACGCGCGAGCGCGCCCCGATCGAGGTGCGCGACGTCCATCCCACCCACTACGGGCGCATGTGCCCGATCGAGACGCCGGAAGGCCCGAACATCGGCCTGATCGGCACGCTCGCCTCGTTCGCGACCGTGTCCGAGTTCGGCTTCATCCAGACGCCGTACCGCAAGGTCGGAGGCGGCAAGGTGACGGACGAGATCGTCTACCTGGACGCGGCCGAGGAGGAGCAGTACACGATCGCGCAGGCCAGCGCCCAGCTCGACGTACGCACCGGCAAGTTCGCCACCCCGCAGGTGCTGTGCCGCTCGAAGGAGGGCGAGGCCGTCCTCGTCGACGCGAAGGACGTGGAGTTCATGGACGTGGCGCCGGCGCAGATCGTGTCCGTGGCCGCGGCCCTGATCCCGTTCCTCGAGCACAACGACGCGAACCGCGCGCTGATGGGCGCGAACATGCAGCGCCAGGCGGTGCCGCTCCTGATCACGGACCCGCCGCTCGTCGGCACGGGCCTCGAGTATCGCGCCGCGATCGACACCGGAGACGTCGTCCTCGCCGAGCGCGCCGGCACCGTGATCGACGTCGACGCCGACAGGATCCTCGTCGAGGCCCGCGAGGGCAAGGACGAGTACGACCTGACCAAGTACATGCGCTCGAACCAGGGCACGCTCATCCACCAGAAGCCGATCGTCGCCCTGGGCGAGAAGGTGAAGGCGGGCCAGGTGCTCGCCGACGGCTCGTCTACCCGCGACGGCGAGCTGGCGCTCGGTCGCAACCTGCTCGTCGCCTTCATGCCGTTCGAGGGCTACAACTTCGAGGACGCGATCGTCGTCTCCGAGCGGCTCGTCACCGACGACCTGCTCACGTCGATCCACATCCACGAGTACGAGATCGACGCCCGCTCGACCAAGCTGGGCGACGAGGAGATCACGCGCGACATCCCCAACCGCTCGGAGGAGTCGCTCCGCAACCTCGACGAGCGCGGCGTCGTCCGCATCGGCGCCGAGGTCACGTCGGGCGACCTGCTCGTCGGCAAGGTGACGCCGAAGGGCGAGACCGAGCTGACCGCCGAGGAGAAGCTGATCCGCGCCATCTTCAAGGAGAAGGCGCGCGAGGTCCGCGACACCTCGCTCAAGGTCCCGCACGGTGAGGGCGGCAAGGTGATCGGCGTCAAGACGTTCTCCCGCGACTCGGGCGACGACCTTTCGCCGGGCGTGAACGAGCTCGTCCGTGTCTACGTGGCGAAGAAGCGCAAGATCTCGGAGGGCGACAAGCTCGCCGGCCGCCACGGCAACAAGGGCGTGATCTCGAAGATCGTGCCCGAGGAGGACATGCCGTTCCTCGAGGACGGCCGTCCCGTCGACGTGATCCTGAACCCGCTCGGCGTGCCGAGCCGGATGAACATCGGCCAGATCCTCGAGACGCACC
>JBBDWU010000007.1:0-49272 GCA_040902725.1 Gaiellaceae bacterium
TTCCACATCCGCTGCCCGATCTTCGTCGCGCGGGAGTGGTTCCGGCACCGGATCGGCTCGTTCAACGAGTTCTCGATGCGTTACGCCCGCGCGACCGACGACTTCTACGTGCCCGAGGCCGACGACGTCCGCTCGCAGGTCGGCAAGCCGGGCGCGTACTCGTTCGAGCCGGTCGATCCGGAGCTCGCCGAGACCACGCGGGAGACGCTGCGCGAGGTCTACGACTCGGCGTTCGCGGCCTACGAGCGGCTGGTGGAGCAGGGCGTGGCCCGGGAGCTCGCGCGCAGCGTCATGCCGGTCGGCGCCTACACCGAGTTCTACTGGACGGTCAACGCGCGGGCGCTCATGAACTTCGTCTCGCTCCGGGCGGCCGAGACGGCGCAGCGCGAGATCCGGCGCTATGCCGAGGCCTGCGAGCTCTTTCTCGAGAAGCTGATGCCCGTCACGCACGACTCGTTCGTCAAGAGCGGTCGCGTGGCGCCCTAGCCTGACCAGGGATCGGCCGCGCCCAGCAGGAGCTGCGGAACGATGCCCTGCCGCTCGCCGACGACCTCGCCTCTGCCCAGGTCAACGATCGACATGGGCTGGTCCGGCCCCCCGCCGAAGCCGACGTACGCCTTTCCGTCGACGACACTCGATATCCACGGCTCGCGGCCGGCGAACAGGGTGAAGCGATGCTCCCCGTACGGGCTGTAGGCGACGAGCCCGGTGGCCCCACCGGTCGCCAGTACCAGCCCCTCGGAGTAGAGAAAGCCACGGGCGCGCTCGTCGACGGTCCGCACCGACCACGTCTGCGTGTCGATGAGCTTGAGGCCCGCGGGCGTCGAGGTCTGGCGCTCGATTCTGCCCGCGCGCACGGTCGCCTGGTTGTCGCTGCCCGAGACGGCCAGCAGGCCGTTGCCGAGCCATCGTGCGTATCGCACGGGTCCGTCGGAGGCCTTCGCCTGGGCGGCCGGCTCGAGCCAGTCGCGCAGGCGGCCGAGCGCCGAGACGGGCACCGAGAGCTCGCGCTGGTGAACGGCGAGGGTGGCCAGGTCGATCTCGAGGACGCGGCCTTCGGCCGGCACGACGAACGCGCGCCCGCCGTCGGGGTCGACGGCCAGGCCCGGCATGCGCTGCCGGAAGACCCACGGCTCGCCGTCCGGCTGCTGCAGCCCCGCGATCAGGTCGAGCGCGGTCGTGCGCAGCACGCCGTTGGCGTCGACGACCGCGAAGCGCGCTGTTCCCAGTCCCTCCTCGGGGCCGAGCAGCAGCGCGAGCCCGCCGGGGGTGCGCGCCGTCCGCAGCAGCGTCCCGGTGAGCTTCGCGCGTCGTACGACTCGGCGGGCGAGCGGGTCGTACGCGACGACCTCGATCGCGCCGAAGCCGGCGCCCGGCGAGAGGGCCAGCACGCGATCGGGTGCCGGCCATGCGACTGCTCCCAGGTCGTGCGTCAGCCGCACGGTCGATCGCTGTTGGAGCGATGCCGGGTCGAGGATGCGCACGACGCTTCGCCCCGTCACGGTCTGGGCGGCGACGGCGAGCAGCGACCGGTCGGGCGCGAACGCCCAACTACCCCAGGAACGGCCGACGTAGACCCTCCTGCCCGTCGGCTCGAGCGAAGCGGGCTCGATCCGGGCCAGGCGCCAGCCCGTGCCCTCCCAGACGAGCCCGAGCACCGGGCCGGAGTCGGCCGGGGCGGCGATCCACGTCGCCGACGGAGCCGCGCTCGTCGCCGGCAGCGCGAGCGCGACCAGGGCGAGCAGCATTGCCCCGCGGAACGCCATGACGGAAAGTATTACGCCGCGGGCGCCGGCGGGGTTCCGCTCAGATCTCGCTGGTCCTGAGCAGGATCCGGTCGCTGCCCGGCCGCACGATCGCCCAGCCGTCGTACTCCTTCAGCCGGTAGGGCGCGTTCAGCCGCGCCACGGTGCGGCCGCGGACGAGGAACGCGCCGCACGAGGCGACGGGCTCGCCGCCGCGCGTCAGCACGAGCTCGTAGCGGCCGTCCGCCAGCCCGCTGACGGTCATCTCCATCGGCCAGTTGCCGGCCTCGTCGATCGCGAAGACGTCGAGCTCCGCGGACGCGGATGCCGCGGCGGGCGTGCCGCGCATCGCCAGCGTGAAGTCCGGGCCCTCGCCGCCCCCGCGCGCGACCCACCCGCCCGCGAACGCCGCTGCGACGGCGATCGCCGCCGCGAGCGCGAGGAGGCGGCCCCGCGTGCTCGCCCTGGGCTGCCCCAGGCGGGCGGGCAGCTCGGGCGGCGGCCCGGCGGTCACGAGCGCGTCGTGGGCGCGGCGCAGGCGCGCGCGCTCCTCGCCGCCGACGTCGTCCCCGACCAGCGCGTCGAAGTCGGGCGTCTTCATTCCAGTTCGCCCTCGAGCAGGTCGGCGAGCCGCGCGAGCCCGCTTCGCGTCCTCGTCTTCACCGTGCCGAGCGGGATCCCCAGCTGCGCGGCGACCTCGCTCTGGGAGCGGCCGCCCCAGTAGGCGAGCGCGATCACCTCGCGCTCGGTCGCCGGCAGCTCCTCGAGCGCGCGGTGGACGCGCCACGCCAGCCACTCGGCCTCGGCGTGGGCCGAGGGGCCGGCCGCCTCGTCCGGGAAGTCAGGCACCTCCGCGACCACGGGGGCGCGGGCACGGAGCCGGTCGACCGCGGCGTTGCGCGCGATCGAGAACAGCCAGGGCGCCGCCGGCCCGCGCTCGGGCCGGAACGTGCGCGCCGACCGCCAGACCGCGGCGAACGTCTCCTGGACGGCGTCCTCGGCGCTGTGGCGGTCGCCGAGGCGCCGCAGCGCGAGCGCGTACACGGGTCGCACGTAGCGGCGGTAGAGCGCCTCGAAGGCCCCGCCGTCGCCGCGCGCCACACGCGCGACGAGCTCGCCGTCGGCGTCTACGGGAGGCGAGGGCGGCGCCGCTCGGGGGCTGGCGAGCGCAAGTTCCATCTCCTCGTGCTCTCTACGCATCGGCGCTCCTGCCGGATTGGAGCAGACGGCCGCCGTCCACGACCAGCGTGGCGCCGGTGACGAACGACGCGCCGGCGAGGAAGACGACCGCCTCCGCGACGTCCTCGGGCGTCCCGATGCGGCCCAGCAGGGTCTCGGCCGCTCTCCGCTCCTCCTGCTCGGGCGCGACAGCGACCGGGCCGGGCGCGACGCCGCAGACCCGCACCTCGGGCGCGAGCGCGCGCGCGAGCACGCGCGTCAGCATCGCCTGGGCGGCCTTGGCCGCGCAGTGAGCGGCGAACGAGGGCCAAGGCTGGTACGCGGCGACGTCCTCGATCATCACCACGACGCCCCGCGACTCGCGCAGGTGCGGCGCGGCGGCCTGCGCGGTGAAGAACGCTCCCTTGGCCGTCGCCCCCAGCGCCGCGTCCCAGTCCGCCTCGGTCACCTCCGCGAATGGCTTGGGGACGAAGCCCTCCGAGGCCGCGTGCACGAGCAGGTCGAGGCCGCCCAGCTCGGCGACCGTCCGCTCGACGAGGGCGCGCGCCGCACCGGCGTCGCTCAGGTCCCCGTCCGCGCGGCCGGCCGCCACCACGGCGTTTTCCCCGGCCCGGAGACGCTCGGCGATTGCCCCGCCAACGCGCCCTGTTCCACCGGTTACGAGCACCCGCATCGGTCCAGTATCGCTGCCCGTTCTACCTACATGAGAAAGCTCACAGTGCTCATCTCGATGCTGGCCGCAATCGGGTTCGCCCAACCGGCCTCGGCGGCGACGATTCAGGTCTCGATCACCCGAGCCGGCTTCGTGCCGAGCGCGGCGACGATCGACGTGGGCGACACCGTGACGTGGACGAACGCGGACACGCGAATCCGTCAGGTCGTCTCCCAGGGCGCCGGCTTCGCCTCGCCGGTGCTCCAGCCGGGCGACCGCTACTCGTTCACGTACACGCGGGCGGGCCGCTTCACCTACGAGGACCCGCTCGTGAGGCCTCGCGACCGGGGCACGATCACCGTCCGGGCGGTGCAGACGGTGACGCTCGCGGCGAAGCCGAAGCTCGTCACCTACGGCCGCTCGACCGTCCTCTCGGGCAAGGTCTCCAATGAGAAGGCGGGCGAGACGGTGTCGATCTTCGCGCAGGCGTGCGGCAAGACGTTTGCCAAGATCGGGGAGACGAAGACGCTGAGCGAGGGCGTCTGGACCATGACCACGAAGCCGCTGAACCACACGAACTACCGGGCCGAGTGGGGGACGGCGGAGAGCGAAGTCGTCGGAGTCCGCGTGCGGCCGCGCGTGCGGCTCGCGAAGCTCGCGCCGCGGCGGTTCGAGGTGACCGTCTTCGCGGCGGAGACATTCGCCGGCAAGACGGTCCAGTTCCAGCGCTGGAATGCGACCAGGCGCGTCTGGGTCCGCGTCCGGCTGGTCACGCTCGCCGCGACCGACGACGGCGTCGACCCGACCGTGATCTCGGAGCGCAGGTTCACGTCGCGCATCCGTGCGGGCCTGCGCGTCCGGATCTTGCTGCCGGCCGCCACCGCGGGCACCTGCTACGCGTCGAACAAGAGCAACATCATCCAGAGCTGAGGACTCGACCCCGAGGGGGGAGCACGTTCTTTATGCTCCCCCCTCGCCATGACGCCTGCGTTCCAGTTCGAGGAGATCGCCCCGCGTGAGCTGAAGCCGGCGCTCTACGAGCTGGACGGCATCTCGCGGGAGACGATCGAGTCCCACTACAAGCTCTACCAGGGCTACGTCGGGAAGCGCAACGAGATCCTCGGCAAGCTGGCGGAGGCGGACGCCACGGTCGCCAACCAGGCCTACTCGGAGTTCCGGGCGCTCAAGGTCGAGCTCTCGTTCGCGATCGGCGGGATCAAGAACCACGAGGTCTACTTCGAGCACCTTGGCGGCTCCGGGGGCGATCCGGACGGCGCGGTCGCCGAGCTGATCAAACGCGACTTCGGCTCGGCCGCGGCCTGGCGCGACGATCTGAAGGCGACCGGCATGGCGGGCCGCGGCTGGGCCTGGACCGCCTACGACTGGGACGAGCGGCGGCTCTTCAACTACGTCGGCGACGCCCAGAACACGTTCCCGATCTGGAACGCGACGCCGCTCGTCGCGCTCGACGTCTACGAGCACGCCTACTGGCTCGACTACCAGACCGACCGCGCGTCGTACATCGACGCGTTCCTGGCGAACCTCGACTGGGACGTCGTCAACGGATGGGTGGCCGGGTACCAGATCCCGCGCTGATCGCGCTCCTTGTTGCCGGGGGCTATCTCGCCGGCAGCATTCCGTTCGGCTACTGGGTCGTCCGGCTCCTGAAGCGCGACGACATCCGCCGCCACGGGAGCGGCAACATCGGCGCGACCAACGTCTGGCGGGCGTACGGCTGGCGGCTCGGCGTTCCGGTGATGCTGCTCGACGTCCTCAAGGGGCTCGGGCCCGCCCTGGCCGGCGCGCTGCTGGTGGACGACCTCGCCGGCGTGCTCGCGGGCGGCGCGGCCATGCTCGGCCACTGGCGACCGCTCTTCATGGGCTTCGCGAAGGGGGGGAAGATGGTCGCGACCGCCGGCGGCACCCTCTTCGGCGTCGCCGCGCTCGCGGGGCTGGCCGCCGCGGGGGTCTGGATCCTCCTCTTCGTGCTGCTGCGCTACGCGTCGGTGTCCTCGATGGTGGCGGCCGCGTCGATCCCGCTCTTCGCCTGGGCGTTCGGCGAGCCCTGGCCGGTGATCGCCTTCGGGGCGATCGCGGGCGCCGGCGTGGCGCTCGTCCACCGGCCGAACATCCGGCGCCTGCGCGCCGGCACCGAAAGCCGCTTCCAGCTCAGGCGCCGGGTGACCCCAGCCAGTCCCTGAGCTCGGTGTGCCGCGTGAGGCGGACGCCGTCGGCCAGCTCGCCGCGCAGCTCGCCGACCGTCCCGAACCGCTCGGCCAGCACGTCGTGCGTGTGGATCGTCTCCAGGTTGACCTGGCGCGAGTAGAGGAAGTCGGAGTCGTCGAGCTCGGGGTAGCGCTGGAGGGTCAGTGCGAGCGCCGCGCGCACGGAGTCCTCGACGAAGCGCGGCTGCAGGTGCGCGTGCTCGACGACGAACAGCTCGTCCGGCCGCTTCAGCAGCTCGTACACCGGTGAGCTCATCGAGCTCTCGACGACGTCCACCAGCGCCTCGGCGTTGAGCTGGCGCGCGGTGCCGACGTAGAGCGTTCCCCGGCCGCGCTGGTTGTGCGTCGCCAGCGGCACCAGCTCGAGGATGCGCTTCACGTCGCCGTCCTCGAACCCTGCCTCCAGCAGCCGCTCCGTCGCGCTCCCGCGCACGAGTCCCTGAGCGCAGGGGCAGGCGTTGATGCCGTTCGCCTCGACGCCGACCACGCGGCGCACTCCGTGCTCGGAGGCGGCGGCGATCCCGATGATCGAGACCAGCTCCTGCGTCGGGAGGCCGGTCACCGGGGTCCGCCGCTCGAGCGGGTAGCGCGCGACGATCTTGACCTCGGCGCGAAGCGCGTCCTGCCGGTCGGCGATGTGCCGCGCGACGTGCTCGGCCAGCGCCTCCACCAGCAGCGCCTCGCCGATCACGACCTCCTCGATCGCCTCCTCGAACAGCTCGGGGAAGCGGGACATGTGGACGCCCTTCTGCGCCGGGTCGAGATCGACGGTGCAGTCGATCTCCGCCGCGATCAGCTTCTCGCTGTCGCCGTGACGGAGCCGGATCGCCTTGGCGACGCCTGTTACGCCCACTCGCGACAGGCCGATGCGAACCTCCGGCGGCGAGGCCTGGAGGTCGGGTGTCAGAATCTCGCGGTCGCCCATGTCCGCTCAGGATACGTCGTTCGCGCGACTCGTCTCGCTGGCCTGCCATGACCTGAGGACGCCGCTCGCCACCGTTTCGGGCTTCGCCAAGACCCTGATCCGGATGGACGGCGTCGACGAGCAGACGGAGCGCTACCTGGGGATGATCGAGGTCGCCTCCGTCCAGCTGAGCGAGCTGCTCGAGCAGCTCGGGCTCGTCGCGCGCATCGAGGACGGCCGCTGGGAGCCGCTGATCGGGGAGGCGGACTCGCTGGCGCTGGCCCACGCGGCCGCCGAGCCCCACGGCGGCGCGGTCGTCGTGAGCGGGACGGGGACCCAGGTCGCGGTCGACGAGGAGGCGGCGGCGCGGGCGCTCGGCGGGCTCGCGCACTGCGCGAGGCGCCACGGCGGCCTCGACGAGGTCGAGCTGCGGGTGGACGGGGCGAGCATCGCCGTCGCTCCGGTCGCCGCGGACGTCGCCGCGATCTGCCTCGGCCTCGACCTGAAGGACCTCGGCGCAGCCGTCGGCACGCGCGCGCTCGTAGCGCTCGGCGCGGCGGTCGAGGCGGAGGACGAGACGGTGGTCGTCCGCTTGCCGCTCGCGCCCGTGGTCAGCTAGCGGCCGGTTCTCCCCGGCGCGCGGCGCGCACGACCGCATACCGCTCGGTGGCTATCACGGCCTGCTCCCCGAGCGCGACGTGCGTCGGCCGCACCACGAAGTACGCGCCCTCGACGGTCGCCGCCCGCCACTCGTCCGCGCTCATCGTCACGAGCTCGAAGCAATCCTCGTCCGCGCATTCGCAGACGAACTCGGCCGAGCCGTCGAACGCCTGGACGAGCAGCCGGATCCGCTCGTTCGTCGCGCGCACGCCGCGGCGCTTCTCCACGCTCGCGTCGGCGGGCGCCGCCGCCTCGTGGTCCCAGGCCTCGCCCCCGCACATCGGGCACCGCTCGGGCGCAGAGGCGACCGAGACCCCGTAGCCGCACCGGGCGCAGCGCAGTCGGAAGAGCGTCGGCACGGCGGGCCTTTCGGTCGGGTGGGTTGGTCTTATCGCCCTGCCGGGCGGGTGTCAACTAGCGCAGGAGCTTCGAGAGGCGGCGATCCTTGAGCTCCCGGCCCCCGGTCTGGCAGCCGGGGCAGTAGTAGACCGTGTACTTCTCGTACTCGACCCGCGCGATCGCGGTCCCGCAGACGTAGCAGAGCTCGCCGAGCTTGCCATGGACACGGTAGGTGCGGGCGTCGGCGGCGCCCCGCTCGCGCAGCTCGAGGCCGCGCGCGAGCTCCGAGTCCATCGCGTCGGCGAGCCGCGCCAGCTCCTCGTCGGAGAGCTCGGTCGAGACGGCAAAGGGGGACAGCTTCGCGTGGTGGAGGATCTCGTTCGACCAGGCGCGGCCGATGCCGGCCAGCGCGCGCTGGTCGCGCAGCAACGGGTGAAGCCGCCGCGACTCCGCCCGGAGGATCTCTGCCAGCCGCTCGACGCCGAGCCCCAGCGCCTCCGGCCCGAGGTGCGCCAGCTCGGCCTCCGCCTGGTCCGGCGTCAGCAGCCAGACGCCAGCGCGCTTCTTCGAGCCGGCCTCGGTCATCACGAGCCGCCCGCCGCCCTCGAACGCGAGCTGGAACGCCGGCTTCTTCGGGCCCGCCTCCCCGAAGCCGAGGTAGCGGAGCCGCCCGGAGGTCATCAGGTGGACGAGAATCACGAGCTCGCCGTCCTCGGTGGGGAAGAGCAGCCGCTTCGCCCGCCGCTCGGCGCCCGCGAGCCGGCGCCCCTCGAGCGCGCGCAGCGGCGGGTCGAACGTCTTCAGCGTGGCGACGTGCGCCGGGCCCGCCTTCGCGATCGGGAAGGCCGAGACCGGGTCGTTCAGCTGGCGGCGCCACGCCTCCATCTCCGGCAACTCAGGCATCGGTCACGACCGGCGCGGGGACGAGCGGAGCCAGCGGCCGCGGCTCGTCGACCTCGGTCGGGATCGCCCGCAGGCGCATCAGCGACGTCGCCGCGAGCGGCACGAACGCGAGCGTACGCGATCGGGATCGAGAGCAGCAGCCCGGCCCGCCCCAGGTCGGCGATGACGAGGATCGGCTTCCGCCTGAGGCGGTCGACCGAGACACCGGCCGGGATCGCGAAGAGGATGAAGGGCAGGAACTCGACGACGCCGATCGCCGCGACCTGGAAGGTGCTCGCCTCGAGGACGATGACGGCAACGAGCGGCAGGGCCAGGCCGCTGATCTGCGAGCCGAGCTGGCTGATCGACTCCGCCGACCAGAGCTTGAGGAAGTCGCCGTGGCGCCAGAGGCCGCCCTTCGGCCAGAGGCTACGCATCGCGGCGCTCGTCGCGCCAGAGGGCCAGCGCGAGGCGAAACGGCGTTCCCTCCGCGGCCTCGCACCGCTGGAAGTCGTCCACGAGCCGGTCGAGGCGCCGCTCGAAGCGCTTCACGTCGGCCGTGGTGAGCCGGCCGGCGATCAGGCCGAACGCGGCGCCTTCGGGCGCGGCGTCGAGCTCGTCCGCGGCCTGGCGGAGGGCGGCCGACCCGAGCGCGCGCGCGTCGGCCGGATCCTCCACCTTGTAGACGAACAGCCGCGCGACCCGGCCGTAGTACTTCTCCGTCATCGCGCGCACCTTGCGGGTGCGGACGACGCGGATCAGGCCGGCTCGCTCGAGGACCTTGAGGTGGTGCGCGACGGTGCCTTTCGGCAGCCCGAGCTCACGCGCCAGCTCCTGCGTGGAGGAAGCGCTCTTCCGCAGGATGCTGACGATCTTCGTGCGCAGGTCGTCGGCCAGCGCCCGCAGCTGCTCGGGCTCGGAGACGACGAGCACGTCCTCGGCTTCGTAGTCGGCTGAATGGTCCACTATTCCGGAACATACGGCTTTTCCCGACCATTCGCAAGGAGGCTAATGTTCGCCGGTGGAGCCGATCGTGGTCGAGGTGCGGCGCGGCGGGCACGTGGAGGCGCGGCATCGTGTCCACGCGGCGATGGTGGACGCCGAGGGGCGGCTGGTGCGCGCCGCCGGCGACCCGGAGCTCGTCACCTTCATGCGCTCCTCGGCGAAGCCGATCCAGGCGCTGCCGCTCGCGCGCGCGCGCGACGACCTCGACGACCGCGACCTCGCCATCGCGTCCGCCTCCCACCTGGCGGAGCCGATGCACCTGGAGGCGGTGCGCGCTCTGCTGGCGAAGGCGCCGGCCGGGGAGGAGGAGCTGGAGTGCGGCGGCGGCATCGTCCACAACTGCTCGGGCAAGCACGCCGGCATGCTCGCGCTCTGCCGGGCGCGAGGCTGGCCCTCGGCGGACTACCGCCTGGCAGGGCATCCGTGCCAGCAGGCGATGCAGGAGGCGATGGAGGAAGCGCACGGCGCCGTTGCGGACGCGACCGCGGTCGACGGCTGCGGCGTGCTCACCTTTGCCTACTCGCTCGAGCGCATGGCCCGCGCGTTCGCGCGCTTCGAGCGCCTCGACGGCGCCGCGCCGGTCGCGGACGCGATGCGGGCGCACCCGGAGCTGATCCGCGGGCGCGGCGCCACCGACACGCGGCTGATGCAGCTGCGGCCGCGCTGGTTCGCGAAGGGCGGCGCCGAGGGGCTCCTCTGCGCGGCCGACGGTGGGGGCATGGGGATCGCGCTCAAGGTGGAGGACGGCGCCGGGCGGGCGACCGGCCCTGCGCTGGCGGCCTTCCTGGAGGGCCCGGAGGAGCTCGCCGTCGTCCCGCTCGAGAACAGCCGGGGCGAGCGCGTCGGCGAGCTCGCCGCCAGGTTGTAAAGAAAGTGTTCTCAGATCGTGAATCCGTATGTAAGATCCGCCGCATCGAAGGTGAGCCGGCGGAGATCACCGGCTCTTGCGTGTCTGGAAGGTTCCGAGTCCCCGTCCGTCCCACGCGAGGAAAGCCGAGGTCAATTGCTCACCGTCGACATCTCTCTTCCTGAAGTCGAGGAACTCCAGAAGCTCGTCCAGGAAGGCCAGGAGAAGGGCTTTCTCACCTACGACGAGATCGTCACCGGGCTCGACGACGTCGAGCTCACCAAAGAGCAGGTCGAAGACTTCTACACGTACCTGATCGACCACGGCGTCGAGCTGCTCGAAGGCGAGCAGCACAAGCATCCGCCGCACGAGCAGCCCATCCCGGAAGAGGAGACGAAGGCGGCTCCGAAGCTCGACCTGACGGTCGAGCCCTCGCTCGACTCGCTCCGGCTCTACCTGCGCGAGATCGGCAAGGTGCCGCTGCTGACGGCGGACGAGGAGGTCTACCTCGCCAAGCGCATCGAGCGGGGGGACATGGGGGCGAAGACGCAGATGACCGAGGCGAACCTGCGCCTCGTCGTCTCGATCGCCAAGGGCTATCTCGGCCGCGGGCTCTCGTTCCTCGACCTGATCCAGGAGGGATCGCTGGGGCTCATCCGCGCGGTCGAGAAGTTCGACTACCGGAAGGGCTTCAAGTTCTCGACCTACGCGACCTGGTGGATCCGGCAGGCGGTCACGCGCGCGATCGCGGACAAGGCACGCACCATCCGCATTCCGGTCCACATGGTCGAGAAGCTGAACAAGGTCGTGCACATCGAGCGCCAGCTCGTCCAGCGGCTCGGGCGCGAGCCCAGGCCCGAGGAGATCGCGGACGAGCTCGAGATGACGACCGAGGAGGTGCGGGAGATCCTGCGCATGGCGCAGCTCCCGGTCTCGCTCGAGAAGCCGATCGGGGAGGAGGAGGAGTCGGCGCTCGGCGACTTCGTCCCCGACGAGCAGGCGGAGTCCCCGTTCGACACCGCGTCGCTGTCGCTGCGCCGTGGGGACATCGAGGCGGCGCTCTCGTCGCTGCCCGAGCGCGAGCGCAACGTGATCGAGATGCGCTACGGGCTCAACGGCGAGCCGCCGCGGACGCTCGAGGAGGTGGGCCGCGCCTTCGGCGTCACCCGCGAGCGGATCCGGCAGATCGAGAACAACACGCTCAAGAAGCTCGAAGGGCTGCCCGAGGCCCAGGGCCTGAAGGACTGCGTCTAGTCCGAAACGGCCGTCTTGCGGCCTCGGCCCCGGCGCGCGACGATGGCGTCGTGTGGCGTCGCCGCGAGCCCTTGCCGGAGCAGGAGCTCCTCCGCGGTCTCGCCCTCATGGTGATGCAGCTCGACGCTAAGCTCGACGAGATCAAGCGACTCTTACTGGAGGAGGATGAGGAAGGAAACTCCTGAGGAGCGCGCGGCTCGCCTTGACCGGGAGGCGACCTGGGCCGCAAATCGCCGCGAGTTCGAGCAAGTTCTCGAACGGTGGGAGGCGCACCTGCGCAGCCGCCAAGAGCGCGGCGAGCGCTTCTGGCGGCTTCTACGACTTCCTAGACGCGCCTAGCAGGCGCTAGGCCTGCTCGACGGGCTCGGGCTCGTCGGCGCGCTCGAGCGGCACGAAGAGGCGGCAGATCGAGAACAACACGCTCAAGAAGCTCGAAGGGCTGCCCGAGGCTCAGGGCCTCAAAGACTGCGTCTGAGATCTTGAAAAGCGCCCGATTCCGGCGCATCATTGGCGCGTGAGGATCGGGGTCATCGGCGTCCTGTGCGCGCTGGCAGTTGCCGTCCCGGCAGCCGCCGGCAAGTCGGCCGGGCCGTACGACGGCAGCTGGCAAGGGACGTTCGACGGGACGATCTCGATCGCCGGCCACTCGACGAGGCTCTACGGCCCGCTCACCTTCCGCGTGGACGACGGCGTAATCAGCGGGATGGTCGGCGGGACGGTCGGCTCGAGCGGCGTCGGCTCGCTCACGTCCTTCTCATTCGTCGGCGTCACGGTCCGTAGCTGCAGCGGCTCGGCGCGATTCACTCGCTCGTCGGCGAACGGCTCCATTTCGTGCACCACGAACGCCGGCGACCGGCTGTCCGGGAACATCGCCGCCGACCGGTCAGGAGGTCCGAGCGACGACGAGTCGTCCACTGGGGAGCTCGGATCCCTGCGCAACAACGTCCCCGGCTACTTCAAGGCCTACGTCGGCGAAAGGTTCGCGACGCCGCTCTGCCGCCGCGGGGAGGGGCGGGGCAACGGTCTTCCCAAGAACCGGCTGTGCGGACCGCCGACCAACCCCGGCACCGCGCCCTGGTGGCCGCGGGGAGGCAAGCCGCCGTACACGTTCAACCTGAAGCTCGGCAAGGGCTTCCTGCCGAAGGGCCTCGTGCTCAACCACAACACCGGCTGGATCGAGGGAACGCCCGAGCCCGGCACCGATCTCGGCGGACGGAGGTCCCCCGGCTTCTGTGCCAACTGCCGGATCTACGACTTCACCGTCTGCGTACGGGACAGCTCCGGCAAGACCGTCTGCGAAGGGGCGTTCTTCGCGGTCTACCCCAGGCGCTAGGCCTGCTCGACGGGCTCGGGCTCGTCGGCGCGCTCGAGCGGGACGAAGAGGCGGCAATGGGGGCACTTGTAGCCCTGCTGCTCGCCCGTCCCCAGTAGCTCGCCGGTGAACTCCTTGTGGCAGTGCGGGCAGACGACTTCGCGCTTCTCGGGGGGCACGTCTCCAACGTAGCAGCAGGGCTCTGTCCGGCCGGGCCACTAGCCTCGCGCCCGTGGATGCGAGCGTCTTCCGCCGCGCGGCGGCCGAGTTCGTCGGCGCTTTCGCGCTGATCTTCGCCGGGATGGGCTCCATCGCCGTGGGTGCCGACCTCGTCGGTGTCGCGCTCGCGCACGGGCTCGTGATCGCGGTCATGGCCTCTGCCGTCGGGCACATCTCCGGCGGCCACTTCAACCCGGCCGTGACGTTCGGCTTCCTCGTCACGCGCCGGATCGCGCTGCCGATCGCGGTCGCCTACTGGATCGCCCAGCTCGGTGGAGCGATCGCCGCGACGATCCTCCTGCGCGGTGTCTTCTCGCCGGACAGCCTGCTCGACCCGGGCGTCCCGGTGCTCGCCGACGGCCTCGGGGCCGGTTCCGGCCTGCTCCTGGAGGGCGTGCTGACGTTCTTCCTCGTCTGGGTGATCTTCGCGACGGCAGCCGACCCTCGCGGCGCCTTCAAGTCGATCGCCGGGCTCGCGATCGGCCTGACGATCACGCTGGACGTCCTCGCGGGGGGCCCGCTCACGGGCGCGGCGATGAACCCCGCGCGCGCGTTCGGCCCGGAGCTCGTGCAGGGGATCTGGTCGGACGCGTGGATCTACTGGGTCGGCCCGCTCGCCGGAGCGGCGCTCGCCGCGCTCGCCTACGACCGGCTCTACCTGCGCCCGCTCGCGCCGGCGCCGGTCGACTCGAGGACATTCCCTAGAATCGGCGGTTGGGTCGACAACTGAGGGAGGGCAACATGCTGAAGATCGGGGACACCGCGCCTGACTTCGAGGCGGAGACGACCGAGGGCCGCATCCAATTCCACGACTGGATCGGCGACTCGTGGGCCGTCCTCTTCTCGCATCCGAAGGACTTCACTCCGGTCTGCACCACCGAGCTCGGCTACATGGCCAAGATCAAGCCGGAGTTCGACCGCCGCAACGTCAAGGTGATCGGCCTCTCCGTCGACTCCACGGGCGACCACGAGGGCTGGGCGAAGGACATCGAGGAGACGCAGGGAGCGGCGCCGAACTATCCCATCATCGGCGATGCCGACTTCGCGGTCTCCAAGGCCTACGGGATGCTGCCCGCGGAGACCGAGGGCGATCCGAAGGGGCGCACGCCGGCCGACAACCAGACCGTCCGCAACGTCTTCGTCGTCGGGCCCGACAAGAAGGTCAAGCTGATCCTCGTCTACCCGATGACGACCGGGCGCAACTTCGACGAGGTGCTCCGGGTGATCGACTCGCTTCAGTTGACGGCGAAGCACAAGGTGGCGACGCCGGTGAACTGGCAGCAGGGCGACGACGTCATCATCGCGGGCTCCGTGTCCGACGACGAGGCGAAGGAGACGTACCCGGAGGGCTGGCAGGCACCGAAGCCCTACATCAGGATCGTGCCCCAGCCCCGCTAGTACCGCCTCGCCTGCCTGGATTCCCGCGCCCGCTGGCGCCAGCGGCGCTTCAGCTCCGCGTGCTGGCGCGAGCCCCGGCGCACGCGGACCCCCGCGAGCTCGCGCTGGAGCCTGCGATAGGCAGTGAGCCGCTCGGCGTCGAGCGTGCCGCCCGCGATCGCGGCGCGGACGGCGCACCCGGGCTCCGTCTCGTGGGCGCAGTCGCGGAACTTGCACTCGGCGGCGAGCTCGACGACGTCCGCGAAGGCCCGGTCGACGTCGCCCTCCCAGAGCTGAAGCTCCCGCAGCCCCGGAGTGTCGATCAGCAGCCCGCCGCCCGGCAGCGCGAACAGCTCGCGGTGCCTGGTGGTGTGGCGGCCGCGACCGTCCGCCCGCAGGCCAGCCGTCACGAGCCGCTCCTCGTCCAGCAGCCGGTTGATCAGCGTCGACTTCCCAACCCCCGAGGAGCCGACGAGCACGATCGTCCTCCCAGGCTCGATGAGCGCCTCCACGGCCTCGAGGCCTTCGCCGGTCACGTTGCTGACCGACAGGACGGGCACCCCCATGGCCGCTCCCTCGGCCTCGACGGGCTGCTCGGCGTCGTCGCAGAGATCGAGCTTCGTCAGCACGACCACGGGCGACGCGCCGCTGTCCCACGCGACCGTCAAGTAGCGCTCGAGCCGCCGCAGGTTGAAGTCCCCGTCGAGCCCCATCACGCAGAAGACGACGTCGACGTTGGCCGCCAGCACCTGCTCGACCGACTCGCCGAGGGCTTCCTTCCTCGAGATCACCGTCCGCCGGGGCAGGACGGCTTCGATCGTCGTGCCCTGGAGCGCGACCCAGTCGCCGACGGCGGGCTTGGCGCCGCCGACGGCGGCCTCGTCGTACAGCCGGCCGCGGGCGCGCGCGAGCACGTCCTCGTCGCCGCCCGTGCGGACGACGTAGCCGGCCCGGTGCTCCGCGACGACGCGCCCGGGCACGAGCCCGTCCGCCGCGTGTGTCTCGAACGCCTCCCCGAGCTCGGCGGTCCAGCCGAGCACGGCGAGCGTGGATCCGTCATTCACTCTGTCTCCTTCGAGCGTCGTGTCGCCGCGACGCTCGGAAGGACTAGGGACTAGCCGTCAGAGCCTCGCGGCCTCGCGAGTGGAGGTGATGCGCGCTCGCTCTCTCATCAGAGGCACCTCCTGGTCGACGACTGGTGCAGAGAAGCCTACTACGACCGCCGGTGGGCGCTACTTGTCCTTGCCCTTGGAGCCGTCCTTGCCGCCGTCGTGCTTCACGTGCGCCTCGGGCACAGCCGCGGTGGTGGCGGCGGCGGGAGGGAGCACGACCGCTTCGGCCGACTCGGGCTCCTTCTTGTCCTTCTTGTCCTTCTTCGTCTTTCCGCCCTCGTCCTCGACGGCCGGCTCCAAGTCGGCCGGAGCCGGCTCCGCGACGCCCGCCGGAGCGCGATCGTGCTTCCCCTTGTCCTTGCCCGGCTTCTCCTTCTCCTCCTCGGTCTTGCCCCGCTTGGGCTCGTCCTTGCCGGGCTTGTCCGCCTGCGCCTCCTCGGCCGGCGGCGTCACCGCCGGGGCCTCGGGCGCGCTGGGCTCGGCCGCGGCCGGCGTCTCGACGGCGGGAGGAGTCACCTCGGGCGGCACCAGGTCGCCCGGAGCGGCCTTCGCCTTCTGCGCGCGCGCGGGGCGGTCCGGCGCCGCCGCCTCCGGCGCAGCCGCCGCGCGGACGCTCACGCCCGGAGGCGGCGCCGGCCGCGCGAGGGGCGCACGCAGCGTCGGCTGCGCGGGCTTCGGGTGGCGGGGGACGACGATGCGCTCGACCTCTGTCGCCGCCACCGTCGCAGAGCCCGCGGCGACGGCGACGGCGACCGCTTTCACGGCGGCGCTGCCCGTCAGCAGGCCCTTGAGCCCTGCGAGCAGGGAGGCGACGTTCACGCCCAGGCCGAGGCTCGGGCGGCGGCGCCGCTTCGAGCGCTTCGGGTCCTCGAGCCCGTTCGCGAGCGTGCGGCGGGCGCGGAAGATCAGCGTCTCGACGGCGGCCTGCGAGACCTCGAGCTCGTCCGCGATCTCGCGGTACGAGAGGCCCTGCCACTCGCGGAGCAGGATCGCACGGCGCTGGCTCTCGGGCATCGCGGCGAGCGCGTCCTCGAGCCCGATCAGCTCGTCAGCGCGGTCCCGCGCGGGCGCGGGGGCGAGGTCCTGGAGCAGCTCGAAGTCGCTGGGGCTCTCGATCCGGCCGCGCCGCCACGACGTGCGCCGGCGGGAGAGACAGACGTTCTCGGCGATCTTGAAGAGCCAGGCCTGCTCGGACTCGGGCACCAGCCCCCGGCTGAGCCCGCGAAACGCATTCAGGAACGTCGTCTGCACGGCGTCCTCCGCCTCCTCGCGCGAGCTCAGCTGATGCAGGCAGTACGCCTGGATCCGGTGGCCGTAGCGCTGGTAGAGGAGACCCGTCTCCTCGGCTCCCGGCCTCGGTGCGACGTGATCGGCACGACCTATGGAGTGGACTGCGGCCAAGTGCCTCTCCCTGGGCGGCGAAGAGCGGTGATCCGCATTCTGCGCCGGTACGGGCCGATTTACAAGAGGCTTGACCGTTCTTTGCGAGGAGAGTCTTGCTGATTCTGCTGAAACCGGAGGAGTCACTAGAAGAGACCCGTGTATCCGTCGATCAGCGGCCGGCCGGCGAAGAGCGCGACGAGCCCGCCGAGCGCGAGGCAGGGCGCGAACGGGATCGCCATCCTCCGGGCGCGGGCCCCGTGGCGCGCGAGCAGCGCCAGGCTCGGCACGAGCCCCGCCAGCAGCGCCACCATCAGCGCCACCGGGACGGTGTCGCCGACGGCGAAGCCGAGCAGCAGGGCGAGCTTGACGTCGCCCATGCCCATCCCGCCCGGGTAGGCGAGGCCGGCGGCGAGCAGGAACAGAGCCGCCCCCAGGCCCGCGAGGAGCCAGACGGGGGACGGGTGGGTCAGCGTCCGGGCGGCGAGCACGAGGGCCGCTGCGGGCAGCACGATCCGGTTGGGGACGATGCGCCGTTCGACGTCGACGACGGAGATCGCGACGAGGGCGGCGGCGAAGAAGATCGCGACGAGGATGTCCGCGGCCGCGGTCACGCGCTCAGCCGCTCCTGCACGCTGCCGACGTAGGCGTTCAGGTGGCGCTCGCGCTCCCCGAGCCTCTCCTCGCGCACGGCGAGCTCGCGCTCGAGCAGGTCGAGCTTGTCCTCGCGGAGCTCCAGGTCGGCGCCGAGGCGGGCCTCCCGGACGCGCAGCTCCTGCTCGCGCTCCGCCAGCTCGCCCATCCGCCGCTGGAGCTTCTCCTCCAGCCGCTCCTCGCGCAGGCTCAACCTTCGTTCCTGCGTGGAAGCCGTCTGCTCGCGGTGCTCGAGCTCGGCGAGCAGCGCGAATGCATCCTCGGATGCGCCTCCCTGGCCGGCCCGCTCGCCCTCGAGGCGCTCCGCATCCGCACGCACCCGGCTCTCCGCTGCGGCGAGCGCGCGCACCCGCGCCTGGACGTCCTCGGCCTGCTGGGCGATCGCGGCCCCCCGGCTCGCGAGCTCCTGCTCCAGCGCCTCCAGCTCGCGCGCGCGCGCCTCGGCCTGCGCCGTCAGGGCGGACGCCGCCTCGGCGAGCTCGTCGAGGCGGGCCTGCTCGGCGACGAGCTCGGCCCGCTCGCGCTCGGCCTCCGTCCCCGCCGCTTCGAGCCTGGCTTCGCGGCTTGCGAGCTTCTGCTCCAGCGACTCCAGCTCGCGCGTGCGTGCCTCGGCCTGTGCCGTCAGCGCGGAGGCGGTCCTTGCGCGTCCCTCGCCGTCCGACTCGAGCTCGAGCGCCCGGGCGTCGATCGCCTTGGCGATCCCTTCGAGGCGGGCCTGCTCGGCCACGAGCTCGGCCCGCTCGCGCTCGGCCTCCGTCGCAGCCGCTTCGACCCTGGTCTCCCGCTGCGCCAGGTCGCGCTCGGCCGCGAGCTCCCGCTCGCGCGCCTCGACCTGGTGCCGCAGCGCCTCGCGCAGCTCGTGCTCGCGCTGGAGCGCTGCTTCGAGCTCAACCTGGAGGACCGGCAGCTCGGCGCTCGTGTCCTCGATCGGCGCCGGCTCCGGCGGCGGGTTCTCGCTCGGCTGCTCGGGGGCCGACGCTGTCCGCTGCTTGCGCTCGAGCTGCTCGCGCAGGCCGCTGCCGAATCCCTTCTCCGTCTCGTGGGTCACTTCAGGTACTCGGCGAGGTTGAGGATGGCCGGGCCGAGGATGACCAGGAACATCGCCGGGAAGATGAAGAGGACGGTCGGGAAGAGCATCTTGATCGGCGCCTTCATCGCCCTCTCCTCCGCCGCCGCTTGGCGGCGCAGGCGCGAATCGGCGGCCTGCACGCGCAGGATGCGGCCGAGCGAGATGCCGAGCTGGTCGGCCTGGATCACCGAGCGCACGAAGGCAGCCACCTCAGGCGCGGGCACGCGGTCGGCCAGCCGTCTGAGGGCGTCGTGGCGAGACTCGCCGATGCGCATCTCGCCGAGCGCCAGCGCGAACTCGTCCACGAGCGGGCCGGTCATGTGGTCGGTCACCTTCGCCACCGCCCCGTCGAGGCCGAGGCCCGCCTCGACCGACACGGCGAGCAGGTCGAGCGCGTCGGGCAGCTCGCTGCGGATGCGCTCGCGGCGCGCGCGCGTGACGAGGCTCAGCGCCGCGTCCGGGACCAGGAACGCGGCGGCGCCGAGGACCGGTACGAGCACGATCCCCACCGCGGGCGCCGAGGCGACGCCGAGGAGGAGCGCGAACACGACCCCCGCGACCCCGAGCATCGCCTTCGCGGCCAGGAACTGCGCCGGCGAGATCCGCGCGGCCAGTCCGGCGGAGAGCAGGCGGGAGGCGACCGCGCCGACCGTCGCCCTGGGACTGAGCCGGAGCGCCACGGCCGCCAGGCGACGTACGGAGGGCGAGACCACGCGCTCGCGGAAGCGCGGGTGCTGCGCGGCGGCCGCCTCGGTGCGCACGCGCCCGTACCCCGCTGCCCGTCCGATCGCCTGCCGCCGCCGCCTGGCCGGCGCCGTCACGACCTCGCCGGCGAGGTACGCGGCGAGCACGAGCAGTGAGGCGGCGAGGAGGAGGATCACCGTCAGCCCCTGAACGACACGATCCGTCGGAGGATCACGGTTCCCGTCGTCATCAGCACGAGCCCGAGCACGATCAGCCGCTGCCCCGTCGGCGTGCCGTAGAGCGGCGCCATGTAGGCCGGGTTGAGCGCGGTCACCGCCAGCGCGATGAAGAACGGCAGGCCGGTCAGCACGTACGCGGACATGCGCCCCATGGCGGTCAGCCCACGCACCTTGCGTGCGAACTGATGCCGCTGGCGGACCGTCTCCGCCACCAGGTCGAAGAGCTCCGCGAGCGAGCCGCCGATCTGGCGCTGGATCGTGACGGCGGTGATCACGAACGTGAAGTTCTTCGAACCGATGCGGCTCGCCATGGCGGCGAGCGCGTCGCCCAGCGGCCGTCCGAGCCGCGTCTCCGTGAGCACCCGCCTGAACTCCCCGGCGGCGGGCTCGGCGCCGTCGTCGACGACCGCCTGGAGCGCCTGCTCGAAGGAGTGGCCGGCTTTCAGCGTGGCCGCGAGCGTGATCAGCAGGTCCGGCAGCTGCCCGTCGAAGGCCCTCATCCTGGCTCGCGCCTTCACGAGCGCGAACAGGAACGGCAGCGCGGCGCCCGCGGCCATCGACGCGAGCACGAAGAGGGGCGGCGGCGTCGCGAGCGCGGCCAGGAAGCCGAAGGCGATGCCGCAGCCGAGCGCGACGTAGAGGAGCTCGGCCGCGAGCAGCGGCAGGTCGGCGCGGGCGAGCAGCCGCTGGAGCGCGCGGAACTGCTTGACGTTCGCGAGCGTCCGCTCCGTGGTCGCGAAGACTCGGCGCGGAAACGCGCCGCGCTCGCGCCGGCGCGGCGAGCGCGCCCCCGGCGGCGGGCCGAGATGTGGCTGGAGACGCGCCCTCAGCCACATTCCGCTCCCGGCAGTCACGGCGAAGCCGCAGGCGAGCAGCACGAGCAGCCCGACGAGGCCCGCGACCGCGAGGGGGGCGAGGGAGGAGCGCCAGGCGGCGGAGGGCCGGCTGGTCGTAGGGGCCGCGCCGGGAATGCGTACGGCGCGCTCGGCGCCGCCGGCCGTCAGACGCAGCTCGTCGCCGGGGCGGGCGGAGGTCGAGTAGCGAAGCTCCCACGTCCCGGCCAGCGTGCGTGCGATCTCGGCGTACACCGCCGCCAGCCGTCCGCTCGAGGAGGTCTGGCGATAGGAGCCTCCGGTGCGGGCGGCGAGCTCGCGCAGCGGCGCGGGAGAGAACCCCGCGCCGGCGATCCCGATCGCGTGCACAGCCGCGCCGGCCCTGCGGGCGGCGGCGATCGCCTGCGCCGGGGAGGCCCGGCTCGACACGTCCCGGCCGTCGGTGACGACGACAATCGCCCGGCCGGGCCGATCCTCCCGTGCGAGCCCCTGAGCCGCGAGCACGACGGCGTCCCAGAGAGCCGTGCCGATCACGGGATCGCGCGCGAGCCCGGCCAGGGCCGCGCCCGCGTCCGCGGTCGAGCTCGAGAAGCGCGTCAGCGCATAGGCGCGGTGGCCGAACGCGATCACCTGGATCCGGTCGGCCCCGCTCGTGGCGGCGACGAACGCGCGGGCCGCGGCGGTGGCGTCGGCGAGGGCGGTTCCCGCCATCGAGCCCGAACGGTCGACGGCGAGGACGACGCTCTTGGCCCGCGCCAGGCTGGTCGCCCGGACGCCGGCGAGCGGCACGCCGTTCTCCTCGAGCACCGGCCGCGCGCCCGGGGAGACGACGGTGACGCGGAGCTCCGGGTAGCCGCTCAGGTCCACGTCCACGACCCTGCCGGCGGCCGCCGCGGGCGCGGCCACGGCCAGCGCCGCCAGCGCGACGAGCCCGATCCGCCACTGGATCACGCCTGGCCCCCGGAGCCGGTGATCGAGAACGCGGCGCGCACCTCGCCGTCGTCCCCGGAGAAGAAGCCCGCCGGCAGGACGACGTTGTTGGCGGCGAGCTTCTCGACGAAGTGCGGCTTCAGCCCGGTGGCGCACAGCGGCGTCAGCAGCCGGCGTGCCCGGCCCGCCTCCTCCTCCGTCGGCGCCGACGCGAGGAAGAGGTCCTGGAGCGTGATCACGTCCGACTCCATGCCGACGACCTCGCAGACGTGGCTGATGCGGCGCGAGCCGTCGACCAGGCGCTGGATCTGCACGAGCACGTCGAACGCGCTCGCGATCTGCTCCCGGATCGCCCGGTGCGGCAGGTCGACGCCGGCCGTCATCACGAGCGTCTCGAGCCGCGAGACCGCATCGCGGGGAGAGTTCGCGTGGATGGTCGTCAGCGAGCCCTCGTGCCCGGTGTTCAGCGCCTGGAGCATGTCGAGCGTCTCGGCGCCGCGCACCTCGCCGACGATGATCCGGTCGGGACGCATGCGCAGGGCGTTGCGGACGAGCTCGCGGATCCTGATCTCGCCCTTCCCCTCGATGTTCGGCGGCCGCGCCTCGAGCGTGATCACGTGCTCCTGCTGGAGCTGGAGCTCGGCCGCGTCCTCGATCGTCACGATCCGCTCGTCGCCGGGGACGAAGGCCGAGAGCGCGTTGAGCGTCGTCGTCTTGCCCGTGCCGGTTCCGCCCGAGATCAGCACGTTCAGCTTCCCCTTCACGCAGGCGCCGAGGAACTGGGCCGCCCGCGCCGACAGCGTCCCGAACGAGATCAGGTCGTGGATCGTGTACGGCTCGCGCGAGAACTTGCGAATCGTCAGCGTCGGCCCCGTGAGCGCGAGCGGCGGGATGATCGCGTTGACGCGGCTTCCGTCCGCGAGCCGCGCGTCCACCATCGGCGAGGCCTCGTCGATCCGCCGGCCGACCTGGGAGACGATCTTGTCGATGATGCGCATCAGGTGCGCGTCGTCGAGGAAGCGCAGGCCGGAGCGCTCGATCTTGCCGGCGCGCTCGACGTAGACGTGGTCGGGCCCGTTGACCATCACCTCGGTGACGGTGTCGTCGGCGAGCAGCCGCTCCAGCGGCCCGTAGCCGAGGATGTCGTCCGTGAGCTGGCGGACGATCTCGCGCCGCTCCTCCCGCGTCAGGGGCGTGCCCGCGAGCGCGAGCTCCTCCGTGACGGCGCGGTAGACGCGGTCGCCGAGGTCCTCGGGATCCTGGTTGAAGAGCTCCGGGCCGAGCTTCGCGATGCAGGAGTGGTGGACCCGCGCCTTGAGCCCGGCGTAGGGGTCGGGCGGGAGCTCGGCGGCGGGTGCGAGGGCGACCGCCTGCGCGCCGTCGCCGTTGCGCGAGAGGCGGTCGTGCAGGCCCATCAGGCCGCATTCGCCTTCGCGGGCTGGAGCAGCCGCCTGCGCTCGCGCTTCGCGGCCGCCGGCGAGGGCGCGAGCTGCGCGGCGAGGGCCGCGAGGGCCTTCGAGAACTCCGCCCGCGGCTCGGCGAGGACGACCGGCTCGCCCCGGTTGACGCAGAGCTGCACGGTCCGGTCGGTTGGCAGCTCCCAGCCGATCTTGACGCCGAGCGCCCCCTCGACCTCCCGCGTCTTCAGGCCGACGTTCGCGTTGGCCCGGTTCATCACGTACCGGATCCGAGCCGACGGGAACGAGAGCAGCTCCAGCGTCTGGAGGGAGAGCCGGACGTTCTTGAGCGTGGGCACGTCCAGGCCGCAGAGCACGAGCAGCTCGTCGGTCCGGTCGAGGGTCGCCAGCATCGGCCCGTGGAAGAACGGCGAGGTGTCGACGACGATCGCGTCGTACGACGCCCGCGCGACCTCGAGCAGGCTCATCACCTTGCTCTCGGTCACGAGCTCGGCGTCCTCGGGCCGCAGCGGCGCCGCGAGCAGGTCGAGCCCGCACGCGTGCTTCGTGACGTACCCGGCCAGCTTCTCGGAGTCGAGCTCGCCCGGGGCGACGACGAGGTCGTAGATCGTCTTCTCGGGCTCGATGCCGAGCACGATCGCGGCGTCCCCGAACTGGAGGTCGAGGTCGAGCAACAGCGTCCGCTTCCCCTCTCGCTTCGCGAGCGAGGCGGCGAGGTTGGTGGCGATCACCGTCTTGCCGGTCCCGCCCTTCGGGGAGAAGACGGTCACGATGCGGCCCGCCGTGCGCACCGGCGCGCGCGTCTGCCGCCGCACGTGGGCGGCCTTGCGGATTGCGAAGACGACGTTGTCGGCCAGCTGGGGCAGCAGGAGGACGTCGTGCACCTCTGCCTCCAGCGCCCGGTCGAGCAGCTCGGCCGCGTCGCCTCCCGACGCGACGAGGAGCAGCGGCGCGCGCGTCTGCTCGCGGATCGCGGCGACCTCGGCGGCGGGGAAGGAGGCGTCCAGCGTTGCGTGGAGCACGCAGTCGAGATGGCCGCCGGCCAGCGTGGAGGCGGCCTCGGCGACGGTCTCGCTCGCGCCCACGATCTCGACCTCGGCGTGCTCGGCGAGCGCGGAGCGCAGCGCCCCGAACCCGTCGCAGTCGCCCGTGCAGAAAACGCGGACAGGATCGCTCATCGTCTGCCTCCGTTCAGGACGGTCGTCAGGGAATCGACGCGCTCGGCGCTGTCGGCGGCATCGACGACCGGGCGCAGCTGGAGCGTCCAGTCGGCGTTCTTGAGCACGTAGAACAGCCGCTGAACCTGCGTGTCGGTGACGGCGAGGATGACCGAGGCGGGCGTCCCGCTCGGCACCCTCGAGGCGCCCTCGCTCGAAGCCGCGAGCACCGCCACGTCGCGGAGCACGATCCGGACGGCGTGCTCGGTCTGCTCGGGATCGACCCGCAGGCTTGCGACGAGGTCGACGCGGTCGCCGGCGTGGAGCGTGCCGGCCAGGAGCTGGTTCGCGTCGCCGGGCACCTGGACCGCCCGCATCGTCCCCTTGAGCTGGGCGCGGATGCCCTGGGCGGCCGGGTCGGAGAATCGGCGCAGGGACACCTGCTCGCCGGCGAACAGCGGCGCCGCGACGACGAGGCCGCGGATCTGGTCGGGGCTGGAGATCGCGCCCGGCACGACGCTACGCCTCGGCACGCGCGCCGTCTCCAGCGCGCCGGCCAGGTCGGCGCCGGCCGTGCCCTGCTCGACGTCGCCGGCGGAGACGTAGACCTGCACCTGCGCCTCCCCCTGCTGGACCGAGCGCTTGTAGTTCGTGACGTAGAAGAGCGTGAGCAGCATCGCCACGAGCGTGAGCCCGATGGCGACGGCGAGGTTGCGGACGCGATAGGTCACCTGCACTCCTTCACTCGATGAGGGCGACGGTCTGCTCGCCGGAGTCCGGGTCGCGGTAGTCGTCCGGCGGGCTCTGCTGCACGACCGTCGTGAAGTGGCCGTAGATGACCCAGTGGTGCTGGGTCGTGTTGCCGAGCCCCGTGATGCGGAAGCCGGCCCAGCCGACGATCGCGAAGGCGTTGCCGCTGATCGAGCGGAAGACCGGCAGGAGGATCGTCTCGTTCATCCGCTCTTCGAGCGCGGCCCGGATCTCCGGGGTGAGATAGGTCAGGCCCGAGCTGCCCTGGTAGGTGCCGACGGGGACGAAGCTGTTGACCCCGGTGCGGATCCACTGGGCGAGGATCTGGGCGGTCAGCGTGGGGACGTTGGCCGGGTCGATGTTCACGTAGGCGAAGGCGAACGGGTTCCGGCGCCCGCTGCCGGGGTGGTGGAAGGTGATCGAGGTCGGCTGGCCGGTGCAGGGCTGGGGGACGCAGTGCAGCAGCGGGTGCAGCTCGTTGAGGGCGAGCGGGCTCATGCCGAGCGCCCGGCTCACGCGCGCGGCGCGCGCGGAGGCGCTGACGCTCATCGAGACCGAGTCGATGCCGAAGACCCTGGCGAAGAAGCCGGGCGCGCTCCGGGAGGCCCGGACCGAGATGGTGTCGTTCGGGCCGGCGCCGCTCGAGATCGTGACGGAGGTCGCGACGTCCTGGGCCGCGTTGCGACGGGCGTAGTCGGCGGCGACGATGCGTGCCGTCGCGGTGTCGGGCAGCTCCTGCGCGGCCGCGAGGACCGCCGCGTCCGCGGTGGCCTGGAGCTGCCGGCGGGCCTGGTACCAGGAGCCGACGTCGAGCACCATCGCGGTGGCCCCGAGCAGCACGGTCAGGAAGACGAGCGTCAGCGCCGCCGCCTGCCCCCTCTGGTCGCGGATCACTCGACCCGCTCCGTGGTCTTGCTCGACAGCCGCCCGGAGGCGACGACCACGCCGAGCAGGTCGATCTCGTAGGGATAGGTCGCGGTCACCTCGACCGGGCTGCCGCGGAGCCAGTCGGAGCTGACGTTGACGGCGAGCTTGCCCTGGTCGAGGTCGGAGGCTGCCTCGCGGACGCGGGAGACGGCCCGTCCGATCGGGTCCGCCTGCTGGCGGGCGACCGCGGCCTGGCGCGCCCCCGCGCGCACCGCGTCGGTGAGCGTGAGCGAATCGTTGAATGCGGCGCCGAGCTGGACGATCGCCAGCACGAGCAGCGCGAAAGCGGGCAGGACGAGCGCGAACTCGACGGCGGCCTGGCCGCGCTCGCCGGAGCGGGCAGAGGCGGGCCCTCCTTGCAGACAAGGGCCCGCCACTCTCCGGGGCGATGCAACTACGCGATCGCGCCGCCCAGCTTCGAGGTCACGGCGTTCAGCTTCCCGCTGATTGCGAGCGCGAGGAAGCCCAGTGCCGCAATGATCCCGAGCGTGATCACGGCGAGGACGACGCCATACTCGGCCATCGTCTGGCCTTCCTGGCGCACTGCGAACGCGCGGATCATCGAGAACCAGTCGCGGAGCGTCATGCGGTACACCTCCCTTCGAGAGGAGACGGTGGTGTGGGGTGTGGGAGTGCCGTTCCATGGCTTGCACGAGTTAAGAGCGGCCTTGGGCAGCTTTTCTTGCGCACGACTTTTGGAGGTTGTTTGCGAACCGGGGTGCTGAGGCGCGAGAACGGCTCCGTCCTCTGTCAGCGCTGCGAGCTGGCCGAGCGGCCTGCGCCGCGCATGCGCGGCCTGCTGGGACGCTCCGGCCTGGCCCCGGGAACGGGCATGCTCTTCCGCCCGGCCGGCTCGATCCACACGCTCTTCATGCGCTTCCCGATCGACGTCGTCTTCTGCGACGCCGGCCTGGTGGTGCTGCACGTCGAGCGCGACCTGCGGCCGTGGCGGACCGCGGGCGCGCGCGGCGCGAAGGTCGTCGTGGAGCTGGCGGCGGGGGCCGCGGCGGGCGTGCGCGTCGGCGAACGGCTTATCCTGGACGCGGCATGATCCGGAAGCTCGCGATTGCCCTGCTCCTGCTCGCCGGCTGCGGCGGCGAGGACGAGAAGACCTTCGCCGACGTGCCGCGGCCCGATCCAGGTCCCGTCCACGTCCACGGGCTCGGGATCAATCCGGCGGACGGGGCGCTCTTCATCGCCACGCACACCGGCCTCTACCGCGTCGGCGCCGACGTGCAGAAGGCCCAGCGCGTCGGCGAGAGCTTCCAGGACACGATGGGGTTCACGATCCTCGGCCCGGACCGCTTCCTCGGCTCCGGCCATCCGGACGTCAACGAGGCGATCGAGCGGAACCTGCCGCCGCACTTGGGCCTGATCGAGTCGAGCGACGCGGGCGAGAGCTGGCGGAACGTCTCGCTGCTCGGCGAGGCGGACTGCCACGTGCTCCGCTTCGCCGGCGAGCGCGTCTACTGCTACGACGCGTCGAACGACCGGCTGCTCGCAAGTGGGGACCGCGGCCGGAGCTGGCAGGAGCTGGCGAAGCCCGGGCCGCTGATCGACCTCGTCGTCGCGCCCTCCAGACCGGGGCGGTTGATCGTCACGACGCCCGGGGGCCTCTTCGAGTCGGTCGACTCCGGCGCGAGCTGGCGGCAGGTGAGCGATGCCGCGGCGCTGCTCGCCTGGCCCGAGCTGGACCGGCTCTACCTCGTCGCCGGCGGGGGGCAGGTGTTCGCGAGCCCCGACGGCGGCCGCACGCTCCAGCATCGCGGCGAGGTCGGCGGCGAGCCTGCCGCTTTCCTGGCCGTGGACGCCGGTGACCTCTACGTGGCGCTTCACGACGGCACCATCAAGCGCTCCGCCGACGGTGCCGCGACCTGGACGGTGCGCTCGCGGCCGTGATCCGTCAGCGAAGCCGTCTAGACTGAGCGCGTGAAGTCACTGCCGATGGTTCGGTCCTGCTGTGGGTGCGGATGCTCGGAGTGCATCTGCCCCTGCTGCACGGGCAAGCGCGCGGCCTAGGAGGGGTTATCCGCCTCAGGTTCCGCGTCTGTACCGCTGATGAGCGCGTAAACCTCGTCGGCGGTGAAGACCTTGCTCCACTTTCGGCTTGGATCGCGTTCGTTCAAGATTCCGTGCTCCTCCAAAGTGCGAATCGTCGCGCGCGCAGTCGGATGAGTCACTCCCAGTCGCTCCTGGACAAGCCCGATGGTGATGTAGGGACTGATGAACAGGTAATCGACGAGCGCGAGAGCGTTCAGCGTGGCGTGCGTGGCGTGAAGGCGATCCCGATAGCGGGCGTTAAGGTCTTGAAGTCGGTCGGCGAGGACAATCGATGCGTTCGCCTGCGTGCATACGCCCCGGAGCACGTATTGAATCCACTTGTCCCACTCGCCATGTGTGCTCACGCGGAACAGCCCGTCGTAGTAAGCGTCCCGCGTGCGCTCGAAGTAGGCCGAGAGATAAAGCAGGGGTTGCGGAAGAAGCTTTCGATCGTTTAGGAACAGGCCCATTAGGAGGCGGCCGACACGACCGTTTCCATCACCGAACGGATGGATCGTCTCGAACTGGTAGTGCAGAACCGCAGCCTGTACGAGTGGTCGTAGCGAGCGGTCATGCATGAACTTGTCGAGGTCGTCCAGGCAAGTCTTCATCTCAAGCGGAGGCGGGGGCACGAACCTCGCCGTTGCCTCACTGCCTCCCCCAATGAAGTTCTGATAGGTACGGAACTCGCCCGGTCGCTTCTCAGCGCCACGGACGCCTTCCATAAGCTGTCCGTGTAGCTCACGGAGCAGGCGGAGACTAAGCGGAAGCGTTCCGAGGCGGCCAAGGCCGTATCTGTAGGCAGTGAGGTAGTTCAGGACTTCCTGTACGTCGGGGGCGATTTCGAGCCTTAGCTGCGCCTCTGAGGCGTACACGTCGGAGAGAGTCGTCATCGTGCCCTCGATGCGCGAGCTTAGGACCGCCTCCCGCGTTAGGTAGGGACCGACAAGTAGTTCGGGATTCGGAAGGCGGCGGGCTATTCCGGCGAGTACGCCGAGCCGGTTCGAGGCTTCATCGAGTAGGCCAATGGCGTCGTCCGAGAGGCGCAGCTGGCGTGGCGCTGGGCTGGGGACGAAGGCCGGATTGCCCTCAAGCGTGGTCGTCAGACGGCCGGGAGCGCGCTTTGTGAACTGCGCCACATTCATCGGCTTTGAAAGATTCTAGCTGAAACCTTTCAAAGACCGGCGGCCTCTGCAAACCCCTTTTCAGTGACCGATGCCGTTCGATGACCTCTATAGAGTTTTCCCTGCAACCCAGCAGAAAATGACCCCGCGAAGCTGGAACTTCCGGGGGCCTGGACGAAGGAGATGTGGTCTCCATCGCCACCCGAACGGTACCACGGCGCTCGGTCGCCTCCGAAGTCACCCAAGACTGTATTTCGCCAAGCGCTCCTAGGCGCGGGAGACGCGCGGCCGCCGCGCCATCGCGGCGACGAAGGCGTCGCCCGCGAGCGCGTAGGCGCGGACCGCCGTCAGCGCGCGCACGGTCGTCGTGCGGGGCACGTCCTCGAGCAGCGCCACCTCGCCGAAGAAGTCGCCCGGCCCGAGCCGGCGGAAGCCCTCGGCCTCGGCCTCGCCCGCGGCGATCGCGTAGAAGCGGTCGCCAGGGTCGCCCCGCTGGAAGACGACCTCGCCGGGGCCGAATCGGACCTCCTCGAGGGCGCCGGCGAGACCCTCCAGCGTTCGGCGCGGCAGGGGCGCGAAGATCGGGACGCCCAGCAGCAGGTCGAGCAGCGCCGGGTCGGGCGGCCGGGCGTCGAGGGCAGCGAGCTGCCGCCAGGCAAGCAGGGTCAGCACCGGCAGCAGCGCGCCGGCAACGGCGAGGGCGCCGCGGCCGCCGAGCGCGACCACGAGCCCGGAGGCCGCGATCGAGCCGAGCGCGATCGTCCCCCAGGTCAGGCTCTCCAGCACGCCGAACACCCGCCCGAGCACCGCGTCCGGCACCGCGCGCTGGAGTAGCGTCACGCCCGCCACGTCCACGAGCGTGTTCCCGACGCCCAGCAGGCCCAGGAGGACGAACGCGAGCACCGGCTCGGGCCACACGGCGACGAGCATCATCGGCACCCCCCACAGGACCATCCCGACGGCGAACTGCGGCGCCAGCCGGCGCGCCCCGACGAGCGCGAACATGACGGCCGCGCCGGCGAGGCCGCCGACGCCGATCGCGGCGTTCAGGTAACCGACCCCCGCGTCGCCGAGGTCGAGCAGCTCGAGCGCGGCGACGACGACGAGCACGTTGAGCGCGCCCGCCACGAGCGTCTGCGCGCCGTAGAGCCCGGTGAGCACCGTGAGCTTGCGGTCGGCGGCCAGCGCGTGAACGCCGGCCATGAGCTCGCTCGCGAGCTTTGCCTCCGTGGGCGCGGGCCGCTCGTCGGCCCGGATCCGGCCGAGCAGATACGCCGCCACCGCGAAGACGCCGGTGATCGCCACCAGCACGGTGCCGACGTCCGCGAAGCCGACGAGGACGCCGGCGGCGGCCGGCCCGGCGAAGGCGCCCACGCTGTCGATCGTCGCCGCGGCGACGTTCGCCGCGGTCAGCTCCTCCGGCGACCGGGCGAGCGACGGGATCAGGGCCGCGCGGGCGGGGACGGCCGCCGTCGTCGCCAGCTGCACTGCGGCGGTGATGGCGTACACGAGGAAGCTCGGCGCCTCGCCGGCGACCGCGGCAGCCGTCACTCCGACTCCCAGTCCTTCGACGAGGGCGGCGACGAGCAGCACTCGCTGCCGCCGGTAGCGGTCGGCGAGCAGCGCAGTCAGAGGCGCGGCGAAGGCCGCGGGGAGCATGCGGATCAGCCCGACGAGGCCGACGGCGGCGGCCCCGCCCTCGTGATAGGCGTAGACGGCGACGACGACGGTGTAGGACCACTGCCCGACGACCAGGGCGCCCAGGGCGAGCTCGAGGCGCCTCAGGTCGTGGTTCGCGGCCGCGGCGCGGAGGGCGGCGGCCGACTCGCGAAGCTGCCTGCGCACGCGCGAATGATCTCGATCCGGGAAGATCCCCGCTACGGCTTCCGTCTAGAGGAAACCAGAGCAGCGACAGGAGGATCCGATGGCCGAGAACGAAGAGCCCCGCGAGGACGAGGTCGAGGCGCACCGCAGGTACACCGAAGAGCCGCCGACCGAGGACGAGCTCGCGCGCCGGCGCCGCGTTGCGGAGGAGCCGAGCGGCGACGAGGGCGACGACGTCGAGTTGCACCGCCGCTGATCCACCCACAAGCGGACCCCCCAGCAGGAGCCTCCCCCAGCCCGAGGGAGGCTCCGCCCTGTCGTCCGACGGGCCGCCTAGCATCGGCGTCGGAGTGGTGATGACGGCCACGTTCCAGCGGTTTGCGGCGATCTGCGCGTTCCTGGCCGCGCTCGGCGCGATCCTCTACGCGATCCTGTTCATCGCGATCGTCGAGGGCGCGGGCAAGACGACGTACGAGTGGTGGTTCTTCCTGCTCATGGCGGGCGGCGCGGCCACCATTCCGGTCTTCGCCGCGCTCTACGTGCGGCTCGCCGCGATCGACGCGGGCATGGCGCTGACCGCCTTCGCGCTGGCCCTGCTGGCGGCCCTCGGCGGGATCATGCACGGCTCGTACAACCTCGGCCGGCTCGTCACCCCGCGGGCCGAGTCGATTCCGGCCGGCTTCGAGGAGATATCGCACGGCGTCCTCCGCTACGCGGTCGCCGGGCTCGCGCTGCTCCTCATCGGCTGGCTGCTCTCGCGCGACCCCGGCCTGCCGGACCTGCTCGCGTGGCTGGCCTACCTCGGCGGCGCGGTGCTCGTCTTCATCTACCTCGGGCGGCTCTTCGACTTCATCACCCCGGGCGACTACGTCAGCCTGCTGCCGCCGATCGTCTACGGCTTCGTGATCCACCCGCTGCTCTACGCCTGGCTGGGCCTCATCTTCTGGCGTCGCGCCGCGCCGGCCGTCGCGCCCTAGACGGGCTCGAACGCTATCGACCGCTAGCGGCCTCGAGCTGCTCGGTAATCGCGTCCGGGGTGGCGTGGGAGGCGACGACCTCCGCAGCCAGCGCGTTGATCTTCATCCGTTGGCTGCGGGCCGCGGCGCGCAGCACGACGAAGGCCGCGTCGAGCTCGAGCTGGAAGCGCTCGGCCAGGACGCCCTTCGCCTGCTCGATCACGACGCGGCTCTCGAGCGCCTGCTGGAGCTGGGTGGCGCGCGCCTGCCAGAAGGCGATCAGGTCGACGGCGTCCTCTCCCGAGGCGTCGATGTCGATGGCCGCCACGGCGCTCTCGCCGAGCTTCTCCACTACGAGGTAGTGCGGCCCGGTCCTGACGATCCGCTCGATGGCCGGCACGTCGTGACCAGGCTTGACGACGAAGTGCGTGGGGTTGCTGCGGACCGCCTCGTATTCCGCGTGCGTGAGGTCGAGGCTCTCCGTGCAGTCTCGCTGCGGGCACTCGCAAATGAGGGCGATCCGGTCTTCGCCGGCGGGGTCGAGCACTTGGGCGGCGCCCTCGATGCGCTCGTTTACCTCGCGCGAGAGCGCCTCCCGAGCGCCCAGCTCGCGCCCGGTGCCCTGTTCGTCGCGGCGCGCGGACAACGGCCTGCCCCCTAGATCGATCCCGAGAAGGTATCGCAGACGGCCGGGCGCCCCTGCTCGTAGCCGCGCGAGAACCAGCGCCGGCGCTGCTCCGACGAGCCGTGCGTCCACGTTTCCGGATTGACCTGGCCCTGCGTTCGCGCCTGGATCCGGTCGTCGCCGATCGCGGACGCCGCATCGAGGGCGGCGCTGATGTCCGCCTGCGTCAGCTCCTCGATCACGCCGGTCTCGACCGCGTTCGCCGCCCAGACGCCGGCGTAGCAGTCTGCCTGGAGCTCCGAGCGAACGGCGAGGCTCTCAGGCCCCTGGCGGTCGCCGGCGACGTCGTCGAGCACGCCCAGTCGGCCCTGGACGTGGTGGCCGTACTCGTGGGCGATCACGTACGCCTGCGCGAATGGCGCGCCGCCCGCGCCGAAGCGCGACTGGAGCTCGTCGAAGAAGCCGAGGTCGATGTAGACCAGCCGGTCGGCGGGACAGTAGAACGGGCCGACCTGTGCGCTCGCGAAGCCGCAGCCGGTCTGCACCTGGTCGGCGAAGAAGACGGTGTCAGCGTAGGGATACTGCCTGCCGCTGCGGGCGAACACGCCGTCCCAGAACTTCTGCACGCTGTTGACGACGGCGACGATGCGGCAGTCCTGCCGCTGGTTCGCGTCCTCGCCCGTGCGGCACTCCTGCGAGATCTGCGCGTCGTCAACGCCGATCCGCTCCCCCTCCAGGGGCGCGAGCCGGCCGAGGTCGCCGCCGCCGAGCACAGCGACGAGCACGTAGACGATGACGCCGACGAGCCCCAGGCCGCCGCCGCCGACCGCGAGGCCGCCGCCGCGCAGCCGGCGGCCGCGCACGTCGGTGACCTGTCCGGTGTCGAGCCGGGCCCCGCGTCGGAAGCGCATGACGGGCGGTCTACCTGGGGCGCGCGGCCCGCAAACAGAGGGGAGCTACCCTCCCGCAGTGCCGCTTCGAGAGGACATCCGCAACGTCGCCATCGTCGCCCACGTCGACCACGGCAAGACGACGCTCGTCGACGCGATGCTCTGGCAGTCCGGCTCCTTCCGGGAGAACGAGGACGTCGTCGACCGCGTGCTCGACTCGATGGACCTCGAACGGGAGAAGGGCATCACGATCCTCGCCAAGAACACGGCCGTGCGGCACGGGGGCCTCAAGATCAACATCGTCGACACGCCCGGGCACGCCGACTTCGGCGGCGAGGTCGAGCGCGCGCTGACCATGGTCGACGGCGTGCTCCTGCTCGTCGACGCAAGCGAGGGGCCCCTGCCGCAGACGCGGTTCGTGCTGCGGAAGGCGCTGGAGGCGCGGCTGCCCGTGATCCTCGTCGTCAACAAGGTCGACCGGCCCGACGCGCGAATCGAGGAGGTCGTGAACGAGGTGTACGAGCTCTTCCTGGACCTCGACGCAGACGAGAGCCAGATCGAGTTCCCCATCGTCTACTGCAACGCGAGGGCCGGCCGGGCCGGGCCGGCGCCGGACGAGCTGGCACCGGACCTGGAGCCGCTCTTCGAGACGCTGGCGGCACGCATCCCGGCGCCGTCCTACGAGGAGGGGCATCCGCTCCAGGCGCACGTGACGAACCTCGACGCCTCGCCGTACCTCGGGCGGCTCGCTCTCTGCCGCGTGCGTGAGGGGACGATCCGCAAGGGGCAGCAGGTCGCCTGGTGCCGCGCCGACGGGAGCATCGAGCGCGTGAAGGTGACCGAGCTCTACGTGACCGAGGCCCTCGACCGGGTCGAGGCGGCCGAGGCCGGCCCGGGCGAGTTGATCGCCGTCGCCGGGATGCCGGACGTGACGATCGGCGAGACGCTCGCCGATCCCGACGACCCGCGGCCGCTGCCGGTGATCGGCGTCGACGAGCCGAGCCTCGCGATGACGATCGGCATCAACACGTCGCCGCTGTCCGGCCGGGACGGCGACCGGCTGACCGCGAGCATGATCAAGGCGCGGCTCGACCAGGAGCTCGTCGGCAACGTCTCCCTGCGCGTGCTGCCGACCGAGCGGCCGGACTCATGGGAGGTGCAGGGCCGCGGGGAGCTCCAGCTGGCGGTTCTGGTCGAGCTGATGCGCCGTGAGGGCTTCGAGCTCACCGTCGGCAAGCCGCAGGTCGTGACGCGCGAGCTCGGTGGGAAGGTCCACGAGCCGGTGGAACGCCTCTCGATCGACGTCCCCGAGGACTACGTCGGGGTAATCACGCAGCTGCTGTCGCTGCGGAAGGGCCGCCTCGAGCAGATCGTGAACCACGGCACGGGCTGGGTGCGGATGGACTACCTCGCGCCGGCGCGCGGGCTGATCGGCTTTCGCACCGAGTTCATGACGGAGACGCGCGGCACCGGCATCCTCCACCACGTCTTCGACGGGTACGAGCCGTGGCACGGCGAGCTGCGCGCCCGGCCGACCGGCTCGCTCGTCGCCGACCGGCGCGGCTCGGCGACCGGATTCGCGCTGCTGAACCTCCAGGAGCGCGGGCAGCTCTTCGTCGCGCCCGGCGTCGAGGTCTACGAGGGGATGATCGTCGGCGAGAACGCGCGCTCCGAGGACCTGGACGTCAACCCGACGAAGGAGAAGAAGCTGACGAACATGCGCTCGTCGACCGCCGACGAGCTCGTGCGCCTGATCCCGCCTCGCCCGCTGTCGCTCGAGCAGGCGCTCGAGCTGATCCGCGACGACGAGTGCGCCGAAGTGACGCCCCAGCACGTGCGCCTGCGCAAGGCCGAGCTCTCGGCCCAGAAGCGCCAGACCGCCGGCTCGCGCAAGGCCCGCGGGCTCGCGCCGATGAGTTCCGGCGTCGGTGGGCGTCTCTAGGGGACACGGCGACCGGAAAGGACGATCCCATGCAGAAGGTCACCCCCTGGCTGTGGTTCGACACCGAGGGCGAAGAGGCGGCGAAGTTCTACACGTCGGTGTTCCCGAACTCGAAGCTCGGCAAGGTCACGCGCTACGGCTCGGCCGGCCCGCGGCCGGAGGGCACGGTCATGACCGTGAGCTTCGAGCTCGACGGGCAGCCGTTCGTCGCGTTGAACGGCGGCCCGGAGTTCAAGCTCGACGAGGCGATCTCGTTCCAGGTGCTCTGCGACGACCAGCAGGAGGTCGACCGGTACTGGAGCACGCTCTCCGAAGGCGGGGAGCAAGGCCCGTGCGGCTGGCTGAAGGACAGGTTCGGCCTGTCCTGGCAGATCGTTCCGAGAGCCCTTGCCGAGCTGGTGGACAATCCGGATCCGGAGAAGGCCCAGCGGGTCATGGCGGCGATGCTGAAGATGAAGAAGATCGAAATCGGCGAGCTCGAGCGGGCCGCCGCGTCCTAGCCGGGTAGCTGCCAGACCTGCCAGTCGCCGCCCGCGCGGCGCACTTCCAGCCCGCCGCTCTGGTAGCCGGCGCAGACGATGTCGATCGCCCGCCGCATCTGGTCGTCGGTCAGCGGCGACCCGGTCTCGCGGGCACCGGCGTGCATGAAGGTGACGAGCACGGCGAGATGGTCGGCCGGGATCGCCGGGAACCGGGCGGCGGCCTCGCCGTCACGGGGCGTGCCCGCGACGACGCTCTCGGGGAACCGCGCCAGCAGAACCTCAGGCTCGCGCCGCTTCCCGAACAGCCGCTGGAGGAAGCCCATTCGCAGGCGATTTTCGCACCTGTGCCGAATGTGTCAAGCGAGGCAGGGCGTACACTCGGCGCAAGACGATGAAGGCGACGATCAAGGAAAAGCGAGAGGTCGCCAAGGGCACCCTGCTCGTCCTCTTCGACCTCGGCGGCGAGCAGCTCGAATACCGGCCGGGCCAGTACTTCTGGGTCGAGCTGCTCGACCCGCCCTACGAGGACGAAAAGGGCCCGCGGCGGCACATCACGGCCGTCACCTCGCCGACCGAGCATGGGGTGATCGGGCTGTGCACGCGCCTCCGCGACAGCGCCTTCAAGCGCTCGCTCGCGGAGCTGTCGGTCGGCGCGGAGGTCGTCGTGGAGCAGCCGAAGGGCGAGTTCGTGCTGCCCGAGGACGCCTCGCGACCGCTCGTCTTCGTCGCCGGCGGGATCGGCATCACCCCGTTCCGCTCGATGCTCTGCTACATCCGGGACCTCGGCCTGCCGCACAAGGTCACGCTGATCTACTCGAACCGAGACCGTGCCTCGACGGCGTTCCTCGACGAGCTGCAAGAGATCGCGCGGGCGAACGTGCGGCTCGTGCTCACAATGACCGACGACGACGACTGGGACGGCGAGCGGCGCCGCATCGACGCCGACTTCATCAAGGATCACCTTGGCGAGGGGCTGAACGACGCGAGCTACATGGTCGCGGGGCCGACCGACATGGCCAAGGCGGTCACCGCCGAGCTCCATCACGCCGGCGTCGACGAAGAGCGGATCGCAACCGGCAGCTTCAGCGGCTACTGAGCGCCCAGGGCCCTGCGCCCGCCCAGGCGTGCCACGCGTCGATCGCGACCCGGGCGCTGAAGCGGCGCTGGTCGCGCGCGCGGAACGGCCCGCCCGTGTAGCGGAGGGCGAGACGGTCGATGTCGCGCAGGTCGACGTCCTCGTCGATGGCCGCGACGCGCCCCAGCAGGCTGACGTGGCGGCCCCAGTCGTCCCGGTCGAGCACCGTAACCGCCACTCGAGGGTCGCGAGCCGGCGGAAGACCGCGAGCACTGCGTCGGGCCCGCCTGCGAGGGAGCGCGCGGGCGCCAGCAGGTGGCGTGCGGCGAGGAAGCGGCGGGCGGCCTCGGCGGTGACCTTCATCCCCGAACGGGTATCAGACGTACCCGAACACCGGCGGGAAGACGATCACGACGATCGCCGCCCACACGGCGTAGACGGGCAGGTAGTCCGTCTGCCACCGTTCGAGGCCCGTGAACGATCCGCGCCCTCTCAGGAAGCGGATGTAGAGCACGGCGGACCACGCCAGGTTGACCAACAGGATCACGTTCACGCCCAGCGCCGCCACGCGGTTCGCGCTGAAGCCGAACTCGGTGATGCGCGCGGCGATGGCCCACAGCGCTACCGCGTCGGCCAACAGCGCACTGACCACCAGCACGACCTGCATCACGTCGAAGACGCCGGGAGGCGACCGGGGGTCCCGCGCTGAGACGGAGTAGACGAGCAGGGCAAGGACCACCACCATGAGCAGGTCGAAACCGATGAGCAGGTCGCGCTCGATGTCGACTCCACGGCCGGTCCACAGCACGGTCCCGAGGAAGGTGACCAGGACGACGGCGAACAGGGGTGTGAAGAGGCGCGTCAACACTGGCGCCATGTTCTCGATCACGCTTTGCTTCGCCTCCACCAGCCAGGAGGCGACTACGACCGCCCCAACCGCCCCACACGGCAGCAGCCACGACTCGAAGAAGGGCTCGATGTCAGTCCCGATGGACTCGAAGATCAGCGCCATGAACCCCGTGAGGACGGCGCCGCCGAGGGCGATCAGCACGTAGTAGATGAACAGCTCGCCCGAGAATCGAATGAAGTCCATGCGGCCGCCCACCTGGCGCCAGCGGCCGCCGGCGTACGCGACACCCACGACCAGCCAGAGCGCGATCGGCAGGTGCAGCGCCGTGAGCGCCTCGGTGGAGCCGCCCGACTCGAACGGATAGGCGTTGGCGAGCACGGCCGCCGCGACGAACGCCACCGCCAGCCAACGGAGCGTGCCGGGGTCCAGCCGTCGCTTCCAGGCGAAGTAGCCGGTCAGCAGGGGCAAGACGAAGAGACTCAGGTTGCGGGCATAGAAACCGTCGTCCGCGTCCAACTGCATGCCGAAGAGCGCCGGCACCTTGATGACCAGGGCCGCCGCCGCCGCGAGACCGAATGCGACGATGGCGTCTGTTCGCGCCGCGGCCTGCGGCTCCCCGGTGTCGGAGGGGGGCACCACGAGTTGCTTCCAGAGGCGGTCCGCGTGCTCGCGCGCGAACTCCCGTGAAAGGGCGTCGAGGTCGCCGATGCGCTTCACCGCGATCAGGAACGCCTCATCGGCGGCGAGCCCCGCGGAGGTCAGCACCGCTACCTGCTCGCGCAGGTGGTCCTCCAACTCCGCTACGTCGACGGAGTGGATCGCCTGCCGGCGGCGGAGGTAGCTCCGCCATTGGTCGATCTGCTCCTCGAGCCCTGGAGCCGGCATCGTCAGGCTCCCTGGCCGGCCGAGACGGGGAGGAAGAGCGGCCCCCAGATGCCCCGCAGCGTAGCGTCCACCGCTTGCCACTGCCTGCGTTCCTCGGCGAGCTGAGCGCGGCCCCGGGACGTGATCCGGTAGTACTTGCGGCGGCGGCCGCTCTCCGCGACTTCCCACCGCGCCTCGGCGTGGCCGAGCCGCTCGAGCCGATGCAGAACGGGGTAGAGCATCCCGTCCGTCCACTCCATTCGCCCGCCGGACAACTCCCGAACCCGCTGGAGGATCGCGTAGCCGTAGCTTTCCTCTTCGGCCAGGATCGCCAGGACGATCGGGGTCGAGGAAGCGGCTATCAGGTCCTTGTTGATCTCCATGGCCTCACCCGTCGCGCGACGCTGACCAACTCGAATCCGCGCGGTACATAGCAGCACTATACATGGCAGCGTTAGGTATTGCACGCTGGCCCAGGGCCGCTCACCTCGCGGGACCCGTGACGGGGTCGCCTTGGGTGTGGCGTTCAATGCTCAGGACGCCCGTCCTATGATGCGTACGCCTTTCGAACGAGCTCCGCTGTCCACGACCTCGCAGGTGGCGGCGCTTGCACGTCCATCTTCCTGTTCAAGGTCTCGGCGATTTCCTCGAACGAGAGCGCGGGATCCTTTTCGAGCATCCGGCGGATGCGTGTGCGCCAGCCGAAGTCCATGTTGTTGCAGTGGACGTGCGCCAACCGCACGTTCCACGGCTTCAGCTTCCCGCCGTCCCGTTTCAAGGTTGGGTAATGGTCGGCGTTCGGTGACCACTTGCGTTGCGGCGCGTAGCGCGGATCGGGCCAAGGATCGAAGTGCCCGCGACCCTTCGGGCAGTAGCATGTCGGCATCTCGCACGTCAGCTCGAGGAGCTGACCGTGGTTGGCCATCTGGATCAGCACTCCCTTGACGCCGAGCTCCTCCAGGCGCTCAGCAACCGTTCGTTGGCCCGCTCGTTCGGCCATCATCGCCTCCTTCTCGATTCGTTCCTTGGTCGGTCGGCTCGCCGCCGGTCCGCAGGTACGCGTTGACGTCGCCCCCGGGGTAGAGGCCGGCTGCGCGCAGTTGTTCCGTCACCCTCCGCTTGTGTCTCAGGTACGCCACCCCGGCTCAATCAGGATCCGTCTGGTGGGTTCGTCGTGCCAGATCCACCACTCGTAGGGCGGGGTCTGTGGGTAGCCCTCGGGCGAGTCCTCCCACTCCTCCTGCCGGCCGAGCGCAGTCATGTCGAGGTAGCTCCAGGTGCTTCCCAGCGCCTCGTCGCCGCGGGCGTTGATGAAGTACGTGCGGAAGGTGCGGTCGTCGTCGTCTCGGAAGAAGGCGTTGTGGCCGTGCCACTCGTCGACGCCGAAATCGGCGTCGAAGTCGTCCGTCAGCGTGTACCAGGGGATGTGCTCCCAGCCCATTCGCGCCTGCACGCGCTCGATGTCCGCCTGCGGGGCGCGTGAGACGAACGCGAGCGAGGTGTCGCGGGCGTTCAGGTGCGCGGGGTGGGCGACCTGGTCAGCCACCATCGAGCAGCCGATGCAGGCATGCTCGGGCCAGCCGGAGACGCCGGGCTCGTGAAAGGCCCGGTAGACGATCAGCTGGCGACGGCCGTCGAACAGGTCGAGCAGGCTCGCCGGGCCGTCCGGACCCTCGAAGCGGTACTCCTTCTCCACGGCCATGCGCGGCATCCGGCGGCGTTCGGCGGCAAGCGCATCACGAGCGCGGGTGTGCTCTTTCTCCCTAACGAGTAGTTCCTCGCGCGCGGCCTCCCATTCCTCCGCTGACACGATGGGGGGCGTGTTCATCATGAGATCACTCTCCTCTCGTTCTCATCAGTTCAGGCCTGTCTATGAGCCCGACTCGCGTGCTTCCGGGCTGGGGGTAAAGAGCTTCCAGTGCCCCTCGGAGACGACTTCGACGGTGCCGTCGGTCACTTTGATGGCGGTCTGATCGTCAATCGCGTACGCCGGCACCTGCATGCCGGCGGCCCACTCTTCTGCGTCGGCCATGGTGTTCTCCGGCAGCTCCTCGTGATCCAGGTGCGGAAACATCGAAAAGCCGACCACCCCCAGCGTTTCATCGCCACCAGTGGGCGGCTTCCACCTGACGAAGTCCTCCCCGATGTTGGGGGCCATCACGATGCTCCCGGCGCTCAGTCCCACATAGACCGCGCGCAGCGACGGCAAGAGGTCAGCCAGTCCGGACTGCCGCATCCAGAGCACAGATACAAGGGATCGCCGCCATTCACCAGCAGGACGTCCGTCTCCTGGACCATGGGGACCCACTGCTCTTCATCGATGCTGGGCAGCGCGGTGAGCTCGAGCACCCCCAACGACTTCCAACCCAACTCGCACATCGGTGTTCTGGGCTCTTGTCCGCTGATGAACCTCCATGCCAGTTCGGGTTGCCCGAGGGCGTGCGTCGCGGTCGGAATGCAGAGGGCGTTGGACTCGGCAATCGGTTTGCCCAGAAGGTCGACCAGCGTGTCGTGGATGCTCGCGTTCTTGATGCCAGCGGAAGTGAGAAGAAACCTCATGAGTGCGCTCCTTCGCTTGAAGTGTAGGCGCGGTGCTTCCCTCAGAGAGACTCAGTAGAGCCGCACAAATCATCGTTCGCCGCAGCCTCGAATTCGCCGACGGACTCTGCTGCGACCAATGAGATCGGCGCCGCGGTCCGGTCATAACGAAAAAGACCACCACGGGAGCAAGGACGAACCCATGAAACTGACCACCATGACGCAAGTCACCGCGGCGGATGGGCCATGGGGGTGGCCGACAACGAGACCATGACGTTCATCAACCAGACCTACCAGCGCGCCGACGCGTTCCTGTTCGGCATAACGATCCAGGTCTACCGGCCCACCGGGCGCACGGAGTATGCAACCGCCACCGGCGACCCGGGAGCGCAACGATGAACGGCGAATCGTTGTGGCCGCGGCTCGCGGGGCTGGCGCTCAGCGTCGAGGGGTGCGAGTACGACCGCCTGCACGCCGTCCTCGCCTACGAGTTCGAGCGTGTCACCACGCAGGTGCGGCTCGTCGGCGCCGGCGCGGACGGGCTGGGCGAGGACATTTCGGTGTTCCGCGAGGACGGCACCGCGCTGCACGAGACCCGGCCATCGCTGCCGCTCGAGGGCGAGTGGACGCTGGCCGGCTTCTGCGACCACCTCGCCACGCTCGAGCTGTGGCCGGAGCCACCGGAGTGGGAGGCGGCACTGCGCTTCCGCAACTGGGCGTTCGAGTCGGCGGCGCTCGACCTCGCGCTGCGCCAGTCCGGCCGCTCGCTGCACGACGCGCTCGGACTGGAGCCGCAGCCGGTGCGCTTCGTCAACTCGCTCGGCCTCGGCAAGGAGCCGTCGATCGAGCCGGTGCGCCGGCGGCTCGCCCGCTCCCCCGGTGTTCGCTTCAAGCTCGACGCGGAGGCGACCTGGGGGCCGGCGCTCGTCGAGGAGGTCGCGGCCACGGGAGCGGTCGACACGATCGACTTCAAGGGCCAGTACGGCTTCGAGGTCGAGGATCCGGAGGCGCTGAGTGCGCTGTACGACCACGTGATTGCCGCGTTTCCGGACGCGTACCTGGAGGACCCGCACGACCTGCCCGAGATCGCGGAGCGGCTCGGCGGTCACCTCGAGCGCGTGTCTTACGACTCGCCGATCCGCGGCGCCGAGGACATCGGCGCGACGCCGCTGGCCGCGCGCGTCGTGAACGTCAAGCCGTCGCGCATCGGTAGCCTGCGCCGGCTGTTCGACGTCTACGCACGCTGCGCGCGGGAGCGGCGACCGATGTACGGCGGTGGCATGGGCGAGCTGGGCGTAGGCCGCGGGCAGATCGAGCTGCTCGCCGCGTTGTTCCACGCCGATGCGCCCAACGACGTGGCGCCGAGCGCGTACAACGAGGACGACCCGCCGGGCGGACTGCCGGCCAGCCCGCTGGCGCCGCGCCCCGAGGCGACCGGCTTTCGCTGGGCGGCGTAGACGCGCACACCGCGCGCGCCGAGCGTGCTGGTCACCGCTGCATCCTTGGATCGTGCGTGGGGTCGGCGTACATGGGAGGGCAGCCCCGATCGATGGCTTCCGGGCGCAGTTCGTAGTGCCAGGGTTCGTTGCCGTAGATCTGGCACAACCCGAACTCGGCGCCGTGCTCGGACAGCCAGGCCGTGGCATCGAAGGGCCCGATGTCGACCGCGTCCCCCGACACGTGCGCAGACGCGTGGGGGGTCGCCACCCACTGGGCGGCTTCCGCTTCGGATCCGTACTCGGAAACCGCCTCACGAAGAAGCTGATTCTGGTACTCCGGCGAACGCCAGCCACTGTCGACGAAGAACTCGACCCCGTCGCCCGCGGCATCGGTTGCAGCTTGGCGCAGGGCACCGAGCAGATCGGGGTCGAGGTTGGCTACACCCGGAGTCTCGTCATCAAAGACCGTCGTGCCGTCGGGGACGACGCCGTCAGCCTCGCCAAAGGCACCACGGTGCTCACCGCGAAGGACGTCGATCGGCGATGCGGCCGTCGAGGACGAGGACGCCAGCAACTGGTAGCCGAGGTCTGCGGCGATCGCCGCGATGACGACTAGCAGGCCGGCTGCACGGATCCTGCGAATCCGAATCCGACGGGTCGGTCTTCGTGCTCTTTTGCTGTGGGTCACGCGTCCATTCAAGGCAGCGTGGTGTTGCCGGCACGTATCTGGTTTTCCATATGCCGACGACATACGCCAGCTCGTAGCATCGGAGCATGCGTGTCTTGATCGTGGAGGACGAGCCCTATCTGGCGGAAGCCATCCGCGATGGCCTACGCCTGGAAGCGATCGCCGCCGACATCGCAGGTGACGGCGACACCGCACTGGGGCTGCTGGGCGTCAACGCCTACGACATCGCCGTTCTCGACCGGGATATTCCCGGCCCCTCCGGCGACGAGATCGCCGAACGCATCGTCGCCTCCGGCAGCGGCATGCCGATCCTCATGCTCACCGCTGCCGACCGTCTCGACGACAAGGCCACCGGGTTCGAGCTCGGCGCCGACGACTACCTCACGAAGCCGTTCGAGCTCCGAGAGCTCGTGCTCCGTCTCCGAGCGCTCGACCGCAGGCGCGCCCACAACAGGCCGCCTGTGCGAGAGATCGCAGGCCTGCGGCTGGATCCGTTCCGCCGCGAGGTCTACCGCGACGGCCGCTACGTCGCGCTGACCCGGAAGCAGTTCGCAGTGCTCGAAGTCCTCGTCGCTGCCGAAGGCGGCGTCGTCAGCGCCGAAGAGCTCCTAGCGCGAGCATGGGACGAGAACGCAGACCCGTTCACCAACGCCGTGCGCATCACGGTCTCGGGACTGCGCAAACGGCTCGGCGAACCCTGGATCATCGCCACCGTGGCCGGCGCCGGCTACCGCATCGACACTCAACCAGACGCCGGGCGTGAGGAAGGAGACCGTGGCTAGAGCCCCTGGCTTGAGTGTTCGGCTCAAGCTCACCCTCAGCTACGCCGGCTTCCTCATGGTCGCAGGTTCCTTGATGCTCGCGGTCGTGTGGGTGTCCCTCCTGCGATACATACCCGACGGTGTGGTCTTCGGCCTCCCGTGGTTCCCACCCAACCGCTCAGACCCCTCAACGGCTTCTCCTTGCCCGCGGCCATCGTGCTGGCGTTCCTGCTGGTGTTCGGTCTCCTGGGAGGATGGATTCTCGCCGGCCGCATGCTCGCCCCGCTGACCCGCATCACAGGCGCCACACGCATGGCCGCGACCGGATCGCTCTCCCATCGAATCAAGTTGGAAGGCCGCAGAGACGAGTTCCGCGAGCTCGCCGACGCCTTCGACGCCATGCTCGCGCGGCTCGAAGCACACGTCGCCGAACAGCAGAGGTTCGCTGCCAATGCCTCCCACGAGCTGCGCACCCCGCTGGCGATCACGCAGACACTTCTCGACGTGGCCCGCAACGATCCGAACCGCGCCACGGGCGAGCTCGTCGACCGCCTCCACGCGGTCAACACCCGAGCGATCGACCTCACCGAAGCACTGCTCCTGCTCAGCCGCGCCGACCAGCGGTCCTTCGCCCGAGAACACCTCGACTTGTCCCTCATAGCGGAAGAAGCAACCGAAATCCTCCTCCCCCTCGCAGAAAGGCGCGACCTCACCATCGAGACCTCCGGCGACCTGACCCCCACCATCGGCTCACACGCGCTCCTGCTGCAGCTGACGACGAACCTCGTGCAGAACGCGATCGTCCACAACCTGCCCGAACAGGGCACCGTGTGGGTCACGACCAGCGTTCACCCCAAGAGCGTGGTCCTCACCGTCGAGAACACCGGCGAGGAGCTCACCCCACAGGTAGTCGCCACGCTTGCCGAGCCGTTTCTTCGCGGCACCGAACGCATACGCACCGAGCACGCGGGCGTCGGCCTCGGCCTGGCGATCGTCAAGAGCATCACCCAAGCACACGACGGAACCCTCACCCTCACCCCCCGGGCCGCCGGCGGGCTCCGCGTCACGGTGCAACTACCCGCTCCATAAACGGCTCCATACTCACCGCACGTCGATGCGGAGCAAGTCGCTGAACGAAAAGCGCCGGTTTCCGGCGCTTTTGCAAGCCCTCTGACGGACTCGAACCGCCGACCCCTCCTTACCATCAAGTGCTGGACCGTTGCGACGGGCTGCCGAGGGCTGCGGATTGGCTTGTTTGAGCCGTTCTCACGGCTGGTCGTCTTGCCACCGGGCGGCGGCGTTTGCGCCCGCTCTGCTCCATAAGTGCTCCACGGTTTGTCGTCTCCTGTGACGACAGAGACCGCCCTTGACAGCGCCGCCGATGGGCGCACGCTCGAACTCGCTAACAGTGTCTGGCTTCACACGTATGCGGGTTCGACTTCCTCGCGGCGCGTGTTCCAGTCCGGCAGCGGGGTTCCCTCGAGATCTGCGGTGAGCCGTTCGGCGTAGGCGTGCGTTCCGGAGATGAATCCCTTCGCGTCGCGAGGCTGAGGCCACGGTGGCTGAAAGTGAGGATGGTGTCGTCACCCTCCGCGGGCGAGGTCGTAGCGGACGACGCTGTCGGTCGCAGACTGCGGCAGCGGCACCATTCAAGACCGTCTTGTCAATAGTGTCGGTTCCACCGTAGTCTTCAGCGACCTGTTCCCCTCGCGCCTCACTCTTCTTGGCTGAGCCTGACAAGCGTCCACTTCGATCGCCCCGTTCGTACGACGGGGTCCGGACCCTTGCCTCATCGCCCCGGCGGGACCTACATCCAGTCCTGCAGCTCATGGTCGACCGAGTGGCGGCGCGGGGGGCAGGCACACGAGAGCCTGATGGCCACCAACTGGCGCTAGCTATTGAAGGGGGCGCGATGCGCGGCGTCGTTTCCATGGGCATGCTCGTGCTTCTTGAGCAGCTTGGGGTCACGGAGTCGTTCGATGCGATCTACGGCGCCTCTGCGGGGGCGCTCAACGGCGCCTTCTTCACAGCGCACCAGTCCGACATGGCTGCCACGGTCTACTGCAACGAGATGCTGAATCGCGAGTTCATCGACTTCAGACGCATACTCGTTGGGAAGCCTTTTGTTTCGCTCGACTACCTGCTCGACGAGGTCATCGAGACTATGAAGCCCCTCGACTGGGAAGGCGTTGTGCGCGCAGGCACGGCACTGCACCCCATCGCAACATCTCTAACGACGTTCTTGCCGGTGGTGCTTCCGCGCGCTCGGTCGAAGGAGGAACTCAAAGAGTCACTCCGGGCCAGCGCCCGCATACCTGGCGTCGCTGGTCTCCCGGTCGCACTCGCTGACGATCTGTACTTCGATGCGACGCTCCTCGACTCACTCGGGTTTCGCAGTGCGCTTACCAGCGGTGCAACTCACGTTCTCGTGTTGAGGACCCGCGCGCGCGAGGCAGAAAGATCGGCGCCGTCTCGGCCCGAGCGTCTCTTGCTCGAGCGCCGACTCCGACAGTTCGATGAGCGTCTCGTCCAGCTTTACCTGAATAGGCACATCGCCTATCGAGAGGAGCTTGCAGAACTCGCAGACCTGACAGCAGCCACCGGTCCACCGTACGTCCTCGACGTCTCTCCCGCAGCGAAGGATCCTTCCGTGTCGCAATATACGCGCTCGCGGGATGCTGTCTCTGCTGGCGCATCAAGCGGGATGAGGGCCATGTCGGAGGCGATCTTCGGCGTTGAGCCTCGAACTCTCGACGTGATCACGGCGTTTTATCGAGGCTGACAGATAGCTTCTAATCTTCTCTACGAGCTCCCCGCGCTCGATGCCGACGCGATCGCCCTCCTCAACGGCACGTCGAAGGCCGACCTAGATGACGCGGTCGACGCGTTAGTAGAGGACCCGCTCTGGAGTCGCGTACGCACGATCCACGAGCGGCTCGGGTATCTCTACGACAAGAAGGGCGACATGCTCAATGACCATGTCGGCGCTGCGGCAGGCTTCGTCAGTCTCGTCAATCTTGTGCAGAGCGCGCCTGACGATGGACTGTTGGAAACCAACGAGAGGGAAGAGTGCAAGGAGTTGCTCGCTGACTCGCGTGTCCGACAGTACCTCGACGACTGGTATGGCCTGACCCAGGCAACGAGGAAGTCAACGGTCGGCGTGCAGCTCAAGGCACTCGAGCTTCACCGCGTCGGAACGACGTCGTTTCTCTTGCGCTGCGGTAGCTCTCAGGGCGATCTGGGGTGGAAGTGTCTGAAGCCACGATACTCGGCCATCCGCACGATCGCTTTGGCGACGCGCAACTACCAGAGTGAGATGGCGAGTCTTCTTCGACCGCTCGGGGTGCATACACCGCACGTCTACGACTTTGAGTCTGAACGTTTCATTGCCATGGAGTTCATCGAAGGCGACACGCTTGATGAGGACTCCCGACTGAGATCGCGCGGGCTAGACGATCCAGAGGACTTCTCCAAAATCATCGAGAGCCTTTGCGTCGCCCTCTCGGCCCTCGCGGCCAACCGTCGTGCTCACCTCGATCTATCGGCACATAACGTGATCATCGAGACCAAGACGCGAACTCCGTACCTAATCGACTTTGGACGGAACTTCCTTGTCGACGAGTTGCTCCGAGGGGGAGCAGCGTACGACCGGATCGCAGCCTACGTCGCACCGGAGTTGCTACGGGACGCCTCGTCCCAAAGTTACCTCTGCGACTTCTACTCATTGGGCATGATCATTCTTGACGGCGCGACCGGAGGACGGCTAACACGCGTGGACGCCTCGCAGCGGCTGATGCAGCTCTGGCACCAAGCTCCTGGCATTGCACGGATTGCTGAGCGTTTGGCCTCCCATGATCCGCGTCGCCGCATCTCATTCCTCGAGGCAGATGTCTCCGATCCCGAAACGGCCTACAAAGCCATGCGCGTCCAGATTGCGCGAGAGATCGAAGTCGCTCGAGTAATCGCAAAGGCACCGTCGGGTGAAGGTGGTCTCCGCCCGCTGCCCTTGTGGCAGTACCCTGTCGCCGGCTTCTCGCATGTCCGTGCGCTGTTCGCGACGGCTCAAGAGCTAAAGAAGTCGGCCGAGCGTGCGGCGCACACGCCCGGAACGCCGGCCAAGTCCATCGAGGAGTCTCTCTCCCGCGAGGAGATTAACTACGATGCCGAGCGGTTCTGGAGGCTCGGTGTCTGGAGCGCCGTTTACCTGGCGGTTTGGATCGCGGTCTTCTGGCCCGCGGTGTACTTGACCGTGGGCGATATCAACGCGCACTTTCCAACCTGGCTGGCGGGCATCTTTGGACGAGATGCGGCGCCACCCAAGCATCCAGCGTTTCTGCACAACCTGCCAGGTCGCGCGATCGCGACAACGACAGCTCTCCTCGCTATCGCCTACTACATCAACATCTTCTCAACGCTGGACTTGCGGAAATTCAGCAAGAGCGCATCGTCGTTTGCGCGGACGCCGTGGTTTACGACTCGTATCTTGCCCCTGATAGCGCTCGGGGGGCAAAGCTACGCCGTGTATCACGATCCCAGAGCCTGGGGGTACACCGCCGGAATCGGCGGTCTGCTCGTTTCGCTGAACAACCTTGAATGGTCCATTCTTGTGGAGGCGGCGAAGAAGGAATCGCGAGATGACGCCCTCACACGAGAGCTGGAGTCATTCCAGGATAGCTTCCGCATGTGGTGGCGGCTCATGGGCCTGTATAGCCTCGCCGTACTGGTCGTCGGTTTACTGGTGCGTTATGGCGTCGCGCACGATGAGCTCATCTATGCGGTCGTGATCGCGGGCGGCGTGAACCTACTCAAGCTGTATTCCGGAAACGCCACTCGCCAGGCGGCAAGAACGCGGGCGCAACTCGGCAGAGCGGCGTCCATTCTTCGCGACGCCGGCCGACCAGAGATCCACCCCAATAGTCCTGCCTGGCACCTGGGCGTCGTCGGCAGCGTCGGTCAATCTCTGGTCCGGCACACTGTCGGCGCTGCAGCCCACGAATCAGTCACGAAGTAGTAGCCCGCCCAGACGCGAAGAGCGGTGGCTGCGTGTTCGCCCGGTCCGAGTTCGGCCACGGCGCGCCGGTACTGCGCATGCATTGGTTCAGCATCGCGATGCGGTACTGACTTCCTGGGTTCCAGTCTGACAGTTCGCTGGCACCGGACTTGGTTTGTGTAGGCGGTTAGTGCGGCCTGCCGGCTTGCCGCCGTTTGCGTCCGCTCTGCTCGATAAATGCTCCACGATCACACGTTCGATCTGGGGCCGAGAGAGCAGTTCCAGGAGGCACAAGGGCGTGTCAGGCGCGCGACGCCGTCCCTGACTTGCGGCCGAATCAGACTCCGCTCTTAAGAGGTCCTAACTCAGTGAGGTTTCCAGCCGTCGCCAGGTGATTTGGCAGCAGGCGAGGGCGAGGAAGCTTTCGTGGA
>JBBDWU010000008.1:0-47401 GCA_040902725.1 Gaiellaceae bacterium
CCCTCCCGCTTCCCGAACCTGCTCGTCAACGGCTCCGCCGGGATCGCCGTCGGCATGGCGACCAACATGCCGCCGCACCGGCTCACGGAGGTCGTCGACGCCCTGGTGGCGCTGATCGACGATCCCGAGAGCTCGGTCGACACCCTGCACAAGCACATCAAGGGCCCCGACTTCCCGACCGGCGGCATCATCGTCGGGCGCGCCGGCATCAGGGAGGCCTACCGCTCGGGCCGCGGGCGCATCGTCATGCGGGCCCGCGCGCACATCGAGGAGCTGCGCGGCGGGCGCACTGCCATCGTCGTCAGCGAGCTCCCCTACGGCGTCAAGAAGGGCGGCGACGGCGGCGTCATCCGCAAGATCGCCGATCTCGTCCAGGAGAAGGTGCTGCCGGAGATCTCCGACCTGCAGGACCACTCCGACCGCACCGGCATGCGGATCCAGATCGAGCTCAAGCGGGACGCAATCCCCCAGGTCGTCCTCAACAAGCTCTTCAAGCACACCGCGCTCCAGCAGACCTTCGGCTACAACGCAGTCGCCCTCGTCGACGGCGTCCACCCGCGCACGCTGTCGCTGCTCGAGCTGCTGCGCGAGTACCTCCGCTTCCAGCGCGAGGTCATCACCCGGCGTTCCAAGTACCAGCTGCGCCAGGCCGAGCGCCGCGCCCACGTCCTCGACGGCTACCTGAAGGCGCTCGACAACCTCGACGCCATCATCGCGCTCATCCGCGGCGCGGCCGACGCCGACGAGGCGCGCACCGGCCTGATCGAGACCTTCGAGTTCTCGGAGATCCAGGCGCAGGCGATCCTCGACCTCCGCCTGCGCGCGCTCACCGCGCTCGAGCGCAAGCGCGTCGAGGAGGAGCACGCCGACCTCCAGGAGCAGATCGCCGGGCTGCGCGCCATCCTCGGCGACGAGGCGCGCATCGACTCCGTGATCAAGGAGGAGCTGCTCGAGCTGCGCGCGACCTACGCCAAGGTCGACGACCGGCGCACCGAGATCATGACCGCCGAGGAGGACTTCGAGCTCGAGGACCTGATCGCCGAGGAGGACATGGTGATCGCCATCACCCGCTCCGGCTACATCAAGCGGCTACCGGTCACCTCCTACCGCGAGCAGCGGCGCGGCGGCATCGGCGTGATGGGCATGGAGCTCAAGGACGACGACTACATCGAGCACCTCTTCGTCGCCTCGACGCACGACTACATCCTCTTCTTCACCAACGTCGGCAAGGTCTACCGCCTCAAGGTGCACGAGCTGCCGCTCGGCTCGCGGCAGTCCAAGGGCCGCGCGATCGTCAACCTGCTGCCGTTCCGGCAGGACGAGCAGGTGCGCGCCGTCGTCCAGACCCGCAACTTCGACGAGGCCAAGTACCTCCTCTTCGCAACCAAGAAGGGCGTGGTCAAGAAGACCGAGCTCCAGGCCTACAACACCCCGCTCAAGGCGGACGGGATCATCTCGATCAAGATGCGCGAGGGCGACGAGCTGATCGGCGTGCGGTACGCCTCGGGCGACGACGAGGTTCTGCTCGTCTCGCGCAAGGGCATGGCGATCCGCTTCCACGAGCAGCAGGTGCGCCCGATGGGGCGCGACACCTCCGGCGTGCAGGGGATGCGGCTGCGGGCCGGCGACGAGGTGATCGCCGTCAACATCGCTGAGGACGACGCGGAGCTGCTAGTCGTCACCGACCAGGGCTACGGCAAGCGCACGCGCGTCTCCGAGTACCCGCGCAAGGGACGCGGCGGCCTGGGCGTCAAGACCGTCCAGCTGACCGAGGCGAAGGGGCAGCTCGCCGGCGCCCGCGTCGTCCGCGAGGGCTACCAGGTGATGCTGATCTCCACCGGCGGCACCGTGATCAAGATGCCCGTGAGCGGCATCCGCCGCGCCGGTCGCTCCACCCAGGGCGTGATCGTCATGCGGCTGCGCGGCGACGAGCAGGTGTCGGCGCTGGCCCCCGTCGTCGAGACCGAGAGCGACGACGAGACCGAGACGGGGGACGCGGTCGAGCCCGACCCCGAGTAAGCTCCTTAACGAGTTTGTAGTTGATCCCTTCACAAACTCGGTCAATGAGCGTATAACTTGCAGTGAGGGGTCAGTTCTTGCGTTACGAAACGGGGAGCAATGGCTGTCGGACGACAAGTAGACCTGCTGGAACCAATAAACCTCGCCGAGCATTTCGGCAAGGTCGAGCTCTACCTCGGGCAGGTCTGCCAGATCGCCGGGATCTCGAAGATGCAGCTCGACTACTGGACGAACAAGGCGCAGATCCCGACCAAGGGCAAGAAGCAGCGCATCTACGACATCGAGGCGCTCGAGCTCGTCATGCTGATCAAGCAGGCCAAGGACAAGGGCCTCAACCTCGGCGCGGCGATCGACGCCGCCAAGGGCTATCGCGACCAGCAGCGGACGATCGACGAGTCCTTCGCGGACAGCGGCGCTAGCCTCTGAGCCGCTCTGCCGCCTCTTCGGGCGGCAGCGAGTTGACGTAGACGCCCGCCCCGAGCTCCACGCCCGCGAGCACGCCGAGGCGCGGCAGCAGCTCGACGTGCCAGTCCCGCGAGTCATGCAGCCAGGCGTTCAGCGGCGTGCCCTCGCCCGCGGCCTTCTGTAGGCGCCGGACCCCCTCGCCGAGCAGCCCGAGCGCGGCGGGCAGACGCTCGTCCCGGAACGCGTCCGGGGCCTGCTCGGCTGGCGCGATGACGAGCTCGTACGGCAGCCGGCTCGCGTAGGGGCACGCGAGCACCAACCCGTCCCGCTCGGCGACGACGCTCCACCGCGCGCGGTCGACGCGATGCTGGGTCTCGGGCGTCGCCGCGGGGAGCCAGACGAGCTGCGAGTGCGTGTGCTCACGGCTCGCTCCCGCCTCGCGGCCCTCGTTGACGAGTGCGTGCAGGTAGCCCGCCGGCTCGGCCTCGCGGCGGAGCCGCCAGGCCTCGGCCACGAGCGCCAGCTCCTCGTCGTCGAGTTCGCCGACGGAGCGCGCGTGCCGGGGGACGTGCACCACCACCTCCTGCCGCTCGAACGCGGGATAGAGGTTCGGGAAGACGCGGACCTGCCACGGGTCGCCGCCCAGCCGTAGGACCTCCGGGGGCGTCCGGTGCTCCTGGCCGGCGCAGAACGGGCAGGCGTCCTCGGGCACCTGTCCTCCCCCCGGCCGTGCCGCGCGCGCCGGCGCGACGGCCACGCGGCGGCCTGAGAGCGGATCCTCGCGGAGCTCTGCGTTCAGGTCTTGTCGGAGCCGCGGTCCAGGAACGGCGTCAGCAGATCGATCGGCGCCGGGAAGACGATCGTCGTCGAGTTGGTGGCGCCGATCTCGAGCAGGGTCTGGAGGTAGCGGAGCTGGAGCGCCATCGGCTGCTCGGTCATGACCAGCGCGGCGTCCTTGAGCCGCTCGGCCGCCTGGAACTCGCCCTCGGCGTTGATCACCTTCGCGCGCCGCTCGCGCTCGGCCTCCGCCTGGCGTGCCATGGCCCGCTGCATGCTCGCCGGGATCTCGACGTCCTTCACCTCGACGATCGAGACCTTGACGCCCCAGGGCGCCGTCGCCTCGTCGATGATCTGCTGGAGGATCGCGTTGATCTTGTCGCGCTCGGAGAGCAGCTCGTCGAGGCTGTGCTGGCCGAGCACCGAGCGCAGAGTCGTCTGCGCGATCTGCGACGTCGCGACCATGAAGTTCTCGATCTGGACGATCGCCGCTTTCGGCTCGACGATGCGGAAGTAGGCGACCGCGTTCACGCGCACCGGGACGTTGTCCTTGGTGATGACCTCCTGCGGCGGCACGGTCAGCGTGATCGTTCGCAGGTCGACCTTTACCATCCGGTCGATGATCGGGATCAGGATGAAGAGGCCTGGTCCCTTCGGCTCGGGCAGCAGCCGGCCGAGGCGGAAGATCACGCCGCGCTCGTACTCGCGCGCCACCTTGATCGCCGAGAACAGGAAGAGGACGACGACCAGCGCGACAGCAATGACGACGTAGGCGACGGTCATCAGGGCGATCCTACTGGGCGCACGTCGAGCGTGAGCGAGTCGTCGACCGCGAGGATCTCGACCGCGTCGCCCGGTCTGAGCTCGGCGCCGTTCGCCGGGCGCGCCCGCCAGAGCTCTCCCTGCGCGAACACCTGCCCGCCCTGGCGGACGACACCGGTGGAGCCGACGAGGACGTGCCTCCCCACCTCGGCCGGCCGCCGCCGCGCCTGCATCGCCTTCCCGAGCGCGAACGCGGTCAGCAGCGCCATCGAGCCGGCGATGCCGACCGCGACCGCGAGCGAGACCTCGTAGAGCGGTCCCGCCGGGTCGAAGAGCAGCAGCGCCCCGAAGACGAACGAGGCGCCGCCCGCGAGCGTGAGCGCGCCGTGGCTCGTGACGAACAGGTCGGCGACGAAGAACCCGAGCGCGAGCAGCATCAGCAGGACGCCGGCCCAGCTGATCGGCAGCACCTGGAGCCCGAAGAGGCCGAGGATGAGCGAGATCGAGCCCACCGCGCCGGGGAAGATGAGGCCCGGGCTGTAGAGCTCGAGCGTGATCCCGAGGATCCCGATCGACATCAGCAGGACGATCAGGTTCGGGTCGATCACCGTGTCGAGGATCCGCTTCCAGAGCGACATCTCGACATTCACGATCTCGGCCCCCGCCGTCTGGAGGACGAGCCCCTTCGGCTGCGTCCGCCGGCCGTCGATCTCGTCGAGTAGGTCGGGCAGCGTCGGCGCCACGACGTCGATCACGTTGCGGTCGAGCGCCTCGCGGGCCGTCAGGTTCGAACCGACCCGGACGGCGAGCTCGGCCCAGGCGCCGTCGCGCCCGTGCTCCTCCGCGATCGCCCGGAGCGACTTCGCCGCGTCGTTGATCACCTTGCGCTTCAGGTCGGAGGGAATCTCGCCCCCGCCGACGGCGACCGGGGTCGACGAGCCGAGGTTCGACTGGGGCGCCATTCCCAGCGCGTCCGCAGCCTGGGCGATCCAGACGCCGGCCGAGGCAGCCCGCGCGCCAGTCGGCACGTAGACGACGACGGGGATCTCGAGGCTCAGCTCGCGCTGGTAGATGTCGCGCATCGACTCGGACAGCCCGCCGGGTGTGTCGAGCACGATCACGGCCGCGTCGAAGCCCTCGCTCTCGGCGCGGTCGAGCTCGCCGACGACGTAATCCGCCGTCACGGGGTTGACGTCGTTGTCGAAGTGGATGGCGAGTACGCGCGGCCCCGATTCCGCCGCAAAGGCCGGTACTGCGACCGCAACGGCCAGGACCAGCGCAGGAATGAGGCGTAAGGATTTCATTCGGGAAGGTGCGCGTCCCTTGAGCCAGAAGCGTACCGGCGGCACCCTGACTGAGATGAAGCTCGTTCGCGTAACCGCATTGCTGCTGCTTGCCTCGCCCGCGACCGCTCAGGCTGCGGCGCCGACACTGGTTGCCCGCGACGTGCCGTTGCAGGCGGAGCGCTCGCTCACGGAGACCGCCCCGCGCTTCACCATGGCCGGGCTCCACTGGCAGGGAGCCGGCAGCGTCGAGTTCCGGACGCGCGGGGTCGGGGGGCGCTGGAGCGGCTGGCGGCCGGCCGCGCCCGAGGACGACCGCCCCGACCGGGGCGGCTCCGAGCCCGTCGCCCCGTCCGGCTGGCGGATCGGCAACCCGTACTGGACGGGGCTCTCGGACCGGCTCGAGGTGCGAACGCGGGGCACGGTACGCCGGGTGCGCGCGTTCTACGTGTCGAGCCTGCCGGAGCGGGTCCCGCCGCGCACCGTGTCCGCCGCCGCCGCGCCAGCGATCGTGCCGCGGCTCTCCTGGGGCGCGAACGAGTCGATCCGGCGCGCGTCGCCGTCCTATGCGGACGCCGTCCGCTTGGCGATCGTCCACCACACGGCCGGCTCGAGCTCGTACACGCGCGCGGAGTCCGCCGCGATCGTCCGCGGGATTCTGATCTACCACGTGCAGGGAAACCGCTGGAACGACCTGGGTTACAACTTCCTCGTCGACAAGTACGGCCAGGTCTTCGAGGGCCGGTACGGCGGCATGGAGCGCAACGTGATCGGCGCCCACGCGGAGGGCTTCAACACCGGCTCGGTGGGCGTGGCGGTGATCGGCACCTACGGGGCCGCGGGGATCAGCGCCGCGGCCCGCGAGGCGCTCGTGAGCCTGCTCGCCTGGCGGCTCGACGTCGCCCATGTCAATCCGCTCTCGACGCTCACCGCGATCTCGGGCGGGAACGAGCGCTTCCCGCGCGGCGTGCCGGTCTTCCTGCGCGCGGTGGCCGCGCACCGCGACACGGGCCTGACCGAGTGTCCGGGCGACGCGCTCTACGCGCAGCTCAACGAGCTCGCCGGCGAGACGTCCCGCACCGGCCTGCCCAAGCTCTACGCGCCTGACGTGCGCGGCGCCGTCGGCGGCCCGGTTCGCTTCACGGCGCTGCTCTCGGCTGCGCTCCCGTGGACGGTGACGGTCACCGACGCCGCCGGCAACCGGATCGCGACCGGGACCGGGATGGGCCCGGGCGTCGACTGGACGTGGGACGCATCCGCCGCCGCTCCGGGCACCTACTTCTGGGCGATCGAAGGCGGCGGCCGCCTGCTTCCGGCCAGCGGCACGGTGGGCGGCAAGGCGGCCGCGCTGGCGATCTCACGCGCCGTGGCGAGCCCGGCAGTCGTCTCGCCCAACGGCGACGGCTACGCCGACACGACGACGATCTCGTACTTCCTGGCCGCGCCCGCCACGGTGAGCGCGACGGTGGCCGGCGCGACGCTCTTCTCGGAGTCGAAACCGGCGGGCGAGCACAACTTCGGCTTCGCCGGGGAAACGCTTCCCGACGGTGCTCACACGATTCTCCTGCGCGCCAGGAACGGAACCGAGGTGACGGCGCAGGTGCCCGTCGTGGTCAACCGGACGCTCGGCTATGCGCGGGTCGAGTCGCCGCTCGTCTCGCCGAACGGCGACGGCCGGCTCGACTCGGTCCGCGCGACCTTCCTGCTCGGCGCCTCGGCCGACGTCCGCTTGCGCGTGCTGCGGGAGGGAAAGTGGGTGGCGAACGTCTTCAACGGGCCGCTGGCGGTCGGCGAGCAGACGCTCGCCTGGGACGGCCGTAAGCCGCACGGGCCGCTCAGGGACGGGGCCTACGAGCTCGAGCTGACGGCCACCAACGCGACGGGCGTCGTCTCCCAGCGCGTCCCGGTGCTGGTCGACACGCAGCCGCCGGCGGCCCGGCTGCTCTCGCTGACGCCGCTGCGGGTGCGCATCGGCGAGCCCGGCCGCCTGGTCGTCAAGGTGAACGCGACGTGGAGCACGATCGACCGGGCGAAGGCCGGCGTCGTCACGATTCCGAGCCCAGCCGTGCTCCGCTCGGTTCGGGTGGTCGTCCGCGATCTGGCCGGCAACGCGGCCGAGCCGCTCACGTACCCCTGAGCCATTCGTCGTAGCGCCGCTCGAGCGCCGCGAGGATGTCGGCCAGCAGCGCGGCGCGGTCGACCGGCGCGCCCCGCTCGAGCCTCAGCGACGTCGCCGGCAGGTGCTCGGGAGCCTCGTTCGCGTTGACGCCGATGCCGAGCACGACCACTCCCTCCCGGGCCTCTCCGAGCACGCCCGCCACCTTGCGGCCGCGCAGCAGGACGTCGTTCGGCTCCTTGAGCTGCGCGCCCGGCCCGATCGCCTCGGCGACGGCTTCGGCAGCGACGACTGTCAGCTCGGGCAGCCGCTCGACCGCGACTGGCGGCGCGAGTAGGAGGGAGAAGAGCAGGTTCGCGCCGGGGGAGTCCTCCCAGACCCGTCCGAGCCGCCCCCGGCCGGCCGTCTGGTGGCCCGCCGCGACGACCGCGCCCTCCGGGTCGCGGGCGCCCAGTTCGCGCTGCGTCGACGGGCACGACTCGAGGTAGCGGTAGGGCTGCCCGAAGCGGCCGCGCAGTAGCGGGACGACCCTCTCGGGCGCGAGCGAATCGGTCACGGCTCGTAGACTAGGCCGCGGTGCAACCGCCTCTGCGCAAGCCCCGTCCAATCGCTCGACCCCTGCGGCCCGAGCGGCCGCTCGACTACGAGAGGCTGAGCGACCCGATCTTGGTCAAGCGAGCGAAGGACGGCGACCCGCAAGCCCTGGCCGCGCTCTGCGAGCGGCATGCGGCCAAGGCCGAGCGGCTGGCGCGGCACCTGCTGGGGGACAACGAGGACGCCCGCGACGCGGCCCAGGAGTCGCTCGCCAAGCTGTGCACGCGCATCCGCCAGTTCCGGGGCGAGTCGCAGTTCGCGACGTGGTTCCACCGGCTCGTGGTCAACACGTGCCGCGACGTCGCCGAGCGCCAGCGCGTCAGGCGCTGCGAGGAGCTGGAGGCCGACCTGCGCCCCGCCCGCGACGGCGACCCGGCGCGCGCCGCCGCCCTCACCGAGCTGCGGGCCGAGCTCGCCGAGTCGCTGGCGGGGCTGCCGGCGCGGCAGGCCGAGGTGCTCGTGCTGAAGGACGGCTTCGACCTCTCGTTCGGCGAGATCTCGAGCCTTCGGGACATGCCGGTCGGGACGGCCAAGTGCTACGCGCACCGGGCGCGGGCGCGCCTGCGGGCGCGGCTCGAGGCCGTCGAGCGCGCGGTCTAGCGATGCAGGCGCCTTTCGGACGCGACGAGATCGAGCGGATCCTTCCTCACCGCGACCCGATGCTGCTGCTCGACGAGGTGCTCGAGCTCGAGCCTGGAGTGCGCGTAGTCGCCCGCAAGCTCGTGACGGAGGCGAACTGCGCCGGCCACTTCCCCGGCAACCCGATCATGCCCGGCGTGTTGATGGTCGAGGCGCTCGCTCAGACAGGCGCCGTGGCCGTGCTCTCCGAGGAGGAGAACCGCGGCCGGCTCGCGCTCTTTGCCGGTATCGACGACGTCCGCTTCAAGCGGATCGTCCGTCCCGGCGACGAGCTGCGGCTCGAGTGCGAGCTCGAAACGGTGCGCGGCCCGATCGGCAAGGGGAAGGCGAGGGCCACCGTCGACGGCGAGCTCGCGGTCCGCGGGACGCTGACCTTCGCGGTCACCGACCAATGATCGGGACCACCAACGGGCGGCCGATCGGCATCACCGGCCTCGGCTGCTACGTCCCCGACCGCGTGCTGACGAACGCCGAGCTCACCGGGCTGGTGGATACCACCGACGAGTGGATCATGACCCGCACGGGGATCAGGGAGCGCCGGATCGCCGCGCCCGAGCAGGCCATGTCGGACCTGGCCGTCCCCGCCTGCCTCGCGGCGCTCGAGCAGGCGGGCGCCGACCCGCGCGAGATCGACCTTCTCGTGGTCGCGACTGTGACGCCGGACATGACCTTCCCTTCCACGGCTGCGCTCGTGGCCGACCGGCTCGGCATGACCGACGCCGCTGCGTACGACCTCTCGGCCGGCTGCACCGGCTTCATGTACGCGATCGCCCAGGCGCACGCGATGCTCGCCAGCGGGCTCGTCCACAAGGCGGTCGTCGTCGGCGGCGACGTGCTCTCCAAGATCCTGGACTGGGATGACCGCTCGACGCTCGTGCTGTTCGGGGACGGCGCCGGGGCGGTCGTGATGGAGCCGCTCGACGACGGCCGCGGCTTCCTCGGCTTCGAGCTCGGCGCGGACGGTGGCGGCGGCGTCCACCTGTGGCTGCCCGGCAGCGGCTCGCGCCACTTCGAGGATCCCGATCGGCTCGTGAAGATGAACGGCCGGGAAGTCTTCAAGTTCGCGACGCGCGTGCTGGTGACGTCGGCCGAGGCCGTGCTCGAGGTCTGCGACAAGCGCATCGAGGACGTCGACGTCTACGTTCCCCATCAGGCAAACGTTCGGATCATCGAGCATGCCCGGAAGAGGCTCGGGATCTCGGAGGAGCGGACAGTGGTAAATGTTGACAAGTATGGCAACACATCGTCGGGCTCGATTCCGCTGGCGCTTGGCGACGCGGCGGCGGACGGGAGGCTCAAGCCGGGGGAGCTCGTGTTGATGACCGGGATGGGTGCCGGCCTCACGTGGGGCTCTGCGCTGATGGAATGGTCCAAGGAGATGGCCGCATGAAGATCGCTTTCTGCTTTCCCGGGCAAGGCTCGGTCGAGCGCGGCATGGGCCGCGACATCGCGGAAGCCGTGCCCGAGGCGATGGAGGTGTTCGAGGCGTCGAGCGAGGCGTCCGGGCTCGACCTGAAGCGGCTCTGCTTCGAGTCGCCGCTGTCCGAGCTCGTCGCGACCGAGGTGCAGCAGCCGGCGCTCGTGGCTGCGAGCCTGGCCGTGCTCGCCGCGCTGCGCGCCCAGGGGATCGAGGCTGACTACGTCGTCGGCCACTCCGTGGGCGAGTTCTCGGCCCTGGCCGCCGTCGACGCCATGACGGTCGAGGAGGCCGCCGCGCTCGTCCGCGAGCGCGGCATCGCGATGGCGGAGGCCGCCCGCCAGCACCCCGGCGCGATGGCGGCGATCCTCGGGCTCGAGGACGAGGTCGTGGAGGAGCTCTGCCGCCGCATTCCCGGCGTGTGGCCCGCGAACTACAACTGCCCCGGCCAGCTGGTCGTCTCCGGCGCGCACGAGTCGGTAGACGAGTGCTGCGTCGAGGCCGAGCGCGAGGGCGCGAAGCGCGCGGTGAAGCTCAAGGTCTCGGGTGCGTTCCACAGCCCGCTCGTGGCCCGCGCCGCGGAGCGGCTCAAGCCCGCCGTCGACCGGATCAAGTTCGCGCCGCCCAGGGCGCCCTTCGTCTCCACCGTGACGGCCAGGATCGAGCCGGCGCAGCGCATCGGCACGCTCCTCGTCGACCAGCTCACTGCGCCGGTCAAGTTCACGCAGGCGACGCGCGAGCTGATCAAGGAGGGCGTGGGCACGTTCATCGAGGTCGGCCCCGGCAACGTCCTCTCCGGGCTCGTCAAGCGCATCGACCGCAGCGTGAAGGCGGTGTCGGTGAACAATCTCGCCGCGCTCCAGAAGCTCGGCGAGACGCTCGACACGGCGTGACCGACTTCGCCTCGCTGGCGGGCAAGACGGCGCTCGTCACCGGCGGCTCGCGCGGGATCGGGCGCGCGATCGCGGTCGAGCTCGCGGCCGCGGGCGCGGCGGTGGTCGTGGGCTACCGCTCGGGCGCCGAGGAAGCCGAAGCGGTCGCCTCCGAGACCGGCGGCCGGGTCGTGCAGGCCGACGTCTCCGACGCCGAGGAGGCCAGGCGCCTCGTCGAGGAGTCCGGCGACCTGGACATCCTCGTCAACAACGCCGGCATCACCCGCGACGGCCTGCTGCTGCGGATGTCCGACGAGGACTGGCAGGCCGTGCTCGACACGAACCTCGGCAGCGTCTTCTACACCTGCCGCGCCGCGGCCCGCGGGATGATGAAGAAGCGGGCGGGGTCGATCGTGAACATCTCAAGCGTCGTCGGCGTCCACGGCAATCCCGGCCAGACGAACTACTCCGCCGCCAAGGCGGGCATCATCGGCTTCACGAAGTCGCTCGCCCGCGAGCTCGGCAACAGGGGCGTCCGCGCGAACGTCGTCGCCCCCGGGTACGTTTCCACCCGCCTGACGGACGAGTTGCCCGACGAGCTCAAGGCGCTGATGCTCCAGAACACTCCGCTCGGCCGCCTCGGCTCGCCGGAGGACGTGGCCGGGGCGGTACGCTTCCTCTGCTCCGACGAGGCCTCGTTCATCACGGGAGAGGTGCTCCTCGTCGACGGCGGCCTGGGGATGTGAACATGAGCTCGAACGGCAGACGCAGGGTCGTCGTCACCGGCCTCGGCGCGGTGACGCCGCTCGGCAACGACTTCCAGTCCTCCTGGGACAACCTGCTCGCAGGGGAGTCCGCCGCGGCCGAGATCACGCACTTCGACGCCTCCGCGTACGGGACGCACTTCGCCTGCGAGGTGAAGGACTTCGAGCCGACCAAGTGGATCGAGCACAAGCAGGCGCGGCGCATGGACCGCTTCGCGCAGATGATCGTCGCCGCCGCGCGCCAGGCGGAAGAGCACTCCGGCGTCGACGTCGCCAGCGAGCCCGACCGGGTCGGTGTGGCCGTCGCGACCGGAATCGGCGGCTTGAAGGCCTACCAGGACTGCTACGACACGCTGCGTGACCGCGGCCCCGACCGCGTCAACCCGTTCTCGATCCCCGCGATCATCCCGAACATGGGGGCGGCGTGGGTCTCGATGGAGCTCGGCACGAAGGGCCCGCTGTCGTCGCAGTGCACCGCGTGCGCGGCCTCGAACATGGCGATCGGCGAGTCGATGGACGCGATCCGGCTCGGCCGGGCCGAGGTCATGCTCGCCGGCGGCACCGAGGCGCCGATCACCGAGGTCGGCATCGCCGGCTTCGGCGCGATGCGCGCCCTGTCGCGCCGCAACGACGATCCCGAGCGCGCCAGCCGGCCGTTCGACGCCGGGCGCGACGGCTTCGTGATGGGCGAGGCGGGCGCGATCCTGGTGCTGGAGGAGCTCGAGCACGCGCGGGCGCGCGGCGCGAGCATCTACGCCGAGCTGCTCGGCTACGGCGTCTCCTCCGACGCGACGCACATCACCGAGCCCGACCCGACCGGCGAGAACCCCGCCCGCTCGATGCGCAATGCGCTCGACGACGCCGGCGTAGGGCCCGACGAGCTCGACTACATCAACGCGCACGGCACCTCGACCCCGCTGGGCGACGCCGCGGAGACGCGCGTGATCAAGATCGCGCTCGGCGAGGAGAACGCGCGCAAGACACCGGTCTCGTCGACCAAGGGCGCGACGGGCCACTGCCTGGGCGCGGCGGGCGCGGTCGAGGCGATGTTCAGCGTGCTCGCCTGCCGCGACGGGAAATTGCCGCCGACGATCAACTACGACGATTCCGACCCGGCGTGCGACCTCGACTACATCCCGAACGAGGCGCGCGAAGCCGACGTGCGCATCGCCTGCTCCAACTCGTTCGGCTTCGGCGGGCACAACGCGACCATCGTCCTCAGGCGGTGGGACGAGTGAACTCGTCCCACCGGGTTGCGCCTTCCCGCGTCTGACGCTCTCTTGGCCTCCCGGCGGGCAAAGCCCGCCTCCGGCCTCGATGCTGCTCGCCACACCCATCGCCGGAACCGGAGCCCTCCGCGCGCGGGCTTCGCCCGGGCGCTCCGGGCACTTACCGCCGTGCGAGAGAGTGGCGCCTCGTGACGGACGAGATGCGCGGCCTGCGGCCGCATCGATCTCGCCCGCCCGAGTTGTCATTGCCGCAGCGATAGTCTCGGCGGAATGGAGCGCTGGGCGACTTTCGACTGCTACGGGACGCTGGTCGACTGGAACGCAGGACTGAGGGCGGCGTTGGGCACCGAAGAGCTGCTGGCGCGCTACCACGAGCTCGAGCCGCAGGTGCAGGCCGCGGACCCGTCCCTGGGCTACCGCGACGTGCTGCGCGAGACCGCGCGGCGTCTGGGCGTCGACGCCGACCCGGCGGCGAGCCTGCCGGACTGGCCTGTCTTCCCGGACGTCCCGCCGGCGCTCGCCGAGTGCCGTGAGCGCGGCTGGCGGCTGGGCGTCCTCTCCAACTCCGACCGCGACCTGATCGACGCCTCGCTGGCCGCGATCGGCGTCCCGTTCGACCTCGCTCTCGTCGCCTCCGAGCTCCGCTCCTACAAGCCGGCGCCCGGCCACTGGCGCGCGTTCGACGAGCGGACGGGCAAGCTGCCCGACGTGCACGTCGCGCAGAGCCTGTTCCACGACATCGCGCCCGCGGGCGACCTCGGCATCCCCACCGTCTGGATCAACCGCCTCGGCGAGCGGCCGGACCCCGAGCCGACGCGCGAGCTGCCCGACCTCACCGGTCTCGCGGACGTGCTGGCGGAGCTGTGAGACCGCCCCGGCTGGAAGACGCCGCCTGGGTCGCTGAGCTGACGGGCGAGAGCGGCCCGGAGCCCTTCCCGGCAGAGCTCGTCGAGCGCGAGTGGACGGAGCCGCGCTTCGACCTCGGGCGCGACGCGCGGCTCACCGAATCCGCGTACGCGGGAGTGTGGGACGGACGCGGCGGGAAGGCCTGGCTCGACTTCGCCGGGCAGCCGAACGACGAGCTCGTCGAGTGGGCGGAGGCTCGGGCGCGCGAGAAAGGGCTGACGCGGGCGCTGGCGAGTGCCTGGAGCGAGAACGAGGCGCAGAAGGCTGCATTCGAGCGGGCGGGCTACCGGCTGATCCGGAACAGCTGGCGCATGCGGGTCGACCTCGCGGACGTTCGCGACGAGCCGGTTTGGCCGGAGGGGCTGACGGTCCGGACGTTCCGGCCGGGCGACGAGCGGATGTTCTACGACGTCCACCAGGAGACCTTCGCCGACCACTGGGAGCACGACCACGCCGACCCGTACGAGGAGTGGGCGCACTGGCTGCTCCAGCCGCCGATGTTCGAGCCGGAGCTCTGGTTCGTGGTTGAAGACGGCGACGAGCCCGCCGGCATCGCGATCTGCCATCTTCGAGACGAGATGCCGGGTCTCGGCTGGGTTCAGATTCTCGGCGTCCGGCGCCCCTGGCGCCGTCGCGGGCTCGCCCGGGCGCTCCTGTTGCACGCGTTCCAGGCGTTCAAGTCGCGCGGGCTCCACCAGGCGGGCCTCGGCGTCGACGCCGAGAACCTGACCGGCGCGCAGCTGCTTTACGAGAGCGCGGGGATGCAGGTGGCGTCGCGGCGTGACATCTACGAGAAGGAGCTGTGAGCCGTCTCCGGGCGCGCTGCCCGTACTGCCGGACGCTGACGGCGGTCGCGGTCGGCTCCGGATACGAGTGCCACGTGTGCGGCCGGTCGTTTGCGGCGGGCCTCGTCCGCGTGCCCCGCGCCTGGGGTGCCGACGGCGAGGCGATGGCGGAGGCGGCCGCGCTGGCCCTGGCCTATCCCGAGGCCGGCCTCGTCGAGGAGGAGACGCTCGCCGAGCAGACGCTCGCCCTCGCCGCCGACCTGCCGGAGCGCCCGCTCGTGCTCGGCGGCTGCTGCTGCGCCCACGTCGGCGCGATCGTCGGGCTGGCGGCGCGCGTCGACCGCCTCGCCGTCGTCTGGCTCGACGCGCACGGCGACCTGAACACGCCGGCCACGTCCCCCTCCGGCAACGCGTGGGGAATGCCGCTGCGGCTGGCGATCGATTCGGGCGCCGTCGAGCCGGGGGACGTAGCGCTCGTGGGCGCGCGGGCGCTCGATCCGGCCGAGGAGGAATACATTGCCGCGGTCGGGATCCGGCGCGACGACCTCGACGCGGCCCTGGTGGGCGCGGGCGCGGTCTACGTCGCCTTCGACGGCGACGTCCTCCGCCCCGGCGAGCTGAACGCCTTCATGCCCGAGGACGGCGGCCCGACCCTGGCGGAGGCGGAGGCGCTGCTCGCGGGCCTGCCCGGCCGCATCCCCGTCGCGGGCGCCGGCGTGAGCGGGCTGCGCCCCGATCCGCGCAACGTCGAGCCGGTCACGCGGCTCCTCGCGGCCCTGGGCCTGTAACCGACCTCGACGCGGACAGGTCTAAGATCATCGAGCCGTGAACGAGCGGATCGACGTATCCATCGAGGAGAAGCAGCCCGAGCCGCCGCCGGGGAAGCGGCACCCGAACACGTGCCCGCAGTGCCAGTCCCACTACCGGCACGACGAGCTCGAGGCGGCGCTCTGGGTCTGCGCGCACTGCGACCACCACTTCCCGATGCACGCGCGCGCCCGCATCGCGCACCTCGCGGACGAGGGCTCGTGGGTCGAGGAGGCCGCCGACGTGCGCTCCGAGGACCCGCTGGGCTTCTTCGACCTGCGCCCGTACTCCGAGCGGCTGGCGGAGGCGGAGATGAACACCGGGCTCGGCGAGGCGATCGTCGTCGGCCAGTGCACGATCGGCGGCCGCGCCTGCGAGCTGGCGGTCATGGACTTCAGCTTCATGGGCGGCTCGATGGGCAGCGCCGTGGGCGAGAAGTTCTCGCGCGCCTGCGACAGCGCGGGCGAGCGCGGCGTCCCGCTCGTCTCGATCTCGGCCTCGGGCGGCGCGCGTATGCAGGAGGGGATCCTCGCGCTCATGCAGCTGCCGAAGACCGTCGCCGCGATCGAGGACCTCCGCGACGCCCGCTGCGCGACGATCAGCGTCATGGCGCACCCGACCACGGGCGGCGTGCTGGCGAGCTTCGCAACCCTGGGGGACGTGCTGCTCGCGGAGCCCGGGGCCCTGATGTCCTTCGCCGGACCGCGGGTCGTGCAGCAAACCACGCGCGAGAAGCTTCCCGCCGACTTCGGCATCGCCGAGTCGAACCTCCGCCTCGGCCATGTCGACGCTGTCGTCCCGCGCCCGGAGCTGCCGGCGCTTCTGTCCCGCCTCCTCGGGTTCTTCGCCAATGGCCGCTGAGGCCGAGCTCAAGCTCAGGGAGCGTCTGAGCAAGTTGCGCTCGATGCGGCTGCTCGGCGGGGCCGGCCTCCAGGGGGAGCTGGAGCGGCTCGAGCGGCAGCTCGAGCGGATGCAGGCCGAGCCGACGGCGGAGGAGATCTGGCGCTCGGTCGAGCTCGCGCGCCACCAGGACCGCCCCTACACGCTCGACTACGTCGAGCGGATGTTCGAGGACTTCTTCGAGTTGCACGGCGACCGCGCCCAGGGCGACGACCCCGCGATCGTGGCCGGCCTGGCCCACTTCGACGGCCGCACGCTCGTCGTCGTCGGCCACCAGAAGGGGCGCGACATCAAGGAGCGGACCGAGCGCAACTTCGGCATGGCCTACCCCGAGGGCTACCGCAAGTCGATGCGCGCGATGGAGCTCGCCGAGCGGCACCGCTTCCCGGTGCTGACGCTCGTGGACACGCCGGGCGCCTATCCGGGCGTGGTTGCCGAGGAGCACGGCCAGGGCGGCGCGATCGCCTCCTCGCAGGCCACGATGCTGCGCCTGACGGTGCCGATCGTCGCCTGCGTGATCGGCGAGGGCGGCTCGGGCGGCGCGATCGCGATCGCCGCGGCCGACCGGGTGCTGATGCAGGAAAACGCGATCTACTCGGTGATCTCGCCGGAGGGCTGCGCGGCAATCCTCTGGCGCGACGCCTCCCAGGCCCGCAAGGCGGCCGCTGCGTTCAAGCCCGACGCTCCCCACTGCCTCGAGCTCGGCGTGATCGATGGGATCGTCCCCGAACCGGAGGGCGGCGCGCACGCGGACCCTGACGAGGCGGCCCGTCTGCTCGCCGAGTCGGTGCGCGAGGCGCTCGAGGAGCTGGAGAGCGTCCCGGGCGACGATTTGCGCCGCTCGCGGCGCGCGAAGTTCCGCTCGCTCGGCGTTTACGCCTGACGCGCAGCATCGCTACGGCGCAAAAGGCGTATTCGTAGTCTTCGAAGGGCCGCTATCCACAGTCTCCACAGAGTTTTCCCCTGCTTGTAACGGGAGTTTTACGCTCTGGTGAATGGCCCGAGGCCGGCACCGCCGGCCTCGGACACGACCCCCATAGGCGGAGAAGCATCTCCGCGCAGGCTCATCGCCCGCTGTCGTCCCTGGAGATGTCCACCGCCTGACCGCCCAAAACATCTCTCCACAGCGTCGGGCAGAGTAATGGCGTGGCGAAGGAGCTCGAGACCTACCGGCGCAAACGGGATCCAAAGGTCACGCCCGAGCCGATGGGCGGCCGCAGACGCAAGCGTAAGGACCCGATCTTCGTCGTTCAGCGCCACGCGGCCCGCAGCCTGCACTACGACTTCCGGCTCGAGCGCGACGGCGCGCTCGCGAGCTGGGCGGTGCCCAAGGGCGTGCCGCTCGAGCCCGGCAAGCAGCACCTCGCCGTCCATGTCGAGGACCACCCGCTCGACTACGCGACCTTCGAGGGCGAGATCCCGAAGGGCCAGTACGGCGCCGGCACGGTCGAGATCTGGGACCACGGCACCTACGAGCTGCTCGAGGAGAAGGAGGACGGCGGGATGACCGTCCGGCTCCACGGCGAGCGGCTGGACGGAGTGTGGGCGCTCGTCCCGGCGCACCTCTCCGGCGACGAGAAGAACTGGCTCCTGCTCCGCAAGCGCGAGGCCGCCGCGCCCGCCGCCGGGCAGCACGAGTACCGCCCCATGCTCGCCACCCTCGGCGATCACAAGCGGATGCCGAAGGACGGCTGGCTGTTCGAGATCAAGTGGGACGGTTACCGGATCGTCAGCCGGGTCGCCGGCGGCGAGGCCGAGCTGCGCTCGCGCAAGGGCGAGGACTACACGCAGCGGTTCGCCGGCGTCGCCGGGGCGCTCCCGAACGCGCTGCGGACCCCCGAGTGCGTGCTCGACGGCGAGGTCTGCGCGCTCGACGAGGAAGGTCGCCCCAGCTTCTCGGCGATGCAGCAGGGGAAGGCCGGCACGCCGATCGTCTACTACGTCTTCGACCTGCTCGAGGCCGACGGCGAGGCGCTGATCGAGCTCCCGTACGTCGAGCGGCGGCGCCGGCTCGAGGAGCTGCTGATCGCCAATCCGACGGTGCGCCTCTCGGAGGCCTTCGAGGACGGGGAGGCGCTTGCCGCCGCCGTGCAGGAACAGAACCTGGAGGGGGTGATGGCCAAGCGCGCCGAGTCGCGGTACCGCCCGGGCGAGCGGACCCGCGACTGGCTGAAGCTGAAGCCGGGGCGGCAGCGGCAGGAGTTCGTCGTCGCCGGCTACACGAAGGGCCAGGGGCGCCGGGCGGGCAGCTTCGGGGCGCTCGTGCTCGCCGTGCGCGAGGGCGGCGAGCTCGTCTACGCCGGCAACGTCGGCACCGGCTTCGGCGAGGACGAGATCCAGCACCTGCTCGCCAAGCTGCGCCCGCTCGAGCGCGCCGACTCTCCGCTCGCGGTCGTCCCGAAGATGCCGCGCGTCCGCACGAGCGACGTCGTCTGGGTCGAGCCGCGGCTCGTCGCCGAGGTCGAGTTCACGGAGTGGACGCACGACAAGCGGCTCCGCGCGCCCTCCTACCTCGGCCTGCGGGAGGACAAGGCGCCCGAGGAGGTGCGGCGGGAGCAGCCCGAGCCGCTCGCCGACGAGCTCCGCAAGGGCTCGCGCAGGCTGAAGCTCTCCAACCTGGACAAGGTCTTCTGGCCCGAGGAAGGGATCACCAAGGGCGACGTACTGGCGTATTACCGAGCCGTCGCGCCCGTCGTCGTCCCGCACCTCCGCGACCGCCCCTTCACGCTGAAGCGCTACCCGAACGGGATCGACGAGGACTTCTTCTTCCAGAAGGATGCGCCGAAGGGCATGCCCGAGTGGATCCCGCGCGTGCCCGTTCAGGCCACTACGCGCGAGCGCCCGCCCCGCAAGCGCACGATCCACGCGCCGCTCGTCAACGACGAGCTGGCGTTGCTCTGGATGGTGAACATGGGCTGCATCGACCTGAACGCGTGGTACTCGCGGGTCGACAAGCCCGACCGGCCCGACTTCGTCCTCTTCGACCTCGACCCGTCGCCGGACGTCGGCTTTCCCGAGGTCGTCCAGACGGCGCTGCTCGTCCGCGAAGCTCTGGACGCGTTCGGGCTGGAGGGGTTCCCGAAGACGAGCGGCTCCGAGGGGATCCACGTGCTCGTCCCGGTCGAACGGCGGCACACGTACACGGACACGCGCGGCTTCTGCGAGATCGTGGCGCGCGCGCTCGTGCGCACCCATCGCGGGCTGGTCACCACCGAGTGGACGAAGGCGAAGCGGCGCGGAGTCCTGATCGACTGCAACCAGAACGGCGAGGGGAAGACGATCGCCTCGGTCTACTCGGTGCGGCCACGACCGGGCGCGCCCGTCTCGACCCCGCTGCGCTGGGACGAGGTGAACGAGTCGCTCGACCCGCTCGCGTTCACGATGGAGGCAGTGCGGGCGCGGATCGAGCAGCACGGCGACCTCTTCGAGCCCGTGCTGGCGACGAAGCAGCGGCTGGACAAGGCGCTCAGGGCTTTGCGCTGACCTTCGAGTAGCGGCCGACATCCTCGAACCCGAGGCGCGCGTACCACACGCGAGGCCAGTCGCCGGCGTCGGCGACGAGGAAGCAGAACTGGGGCGCCGCGGCGAGCGCGGTGAGGACGACGCCGGTCGCGTAGCCCTGCCCGCGATGCTCCAGGATTGTGGCGACGTCCTCGATCTGCGCTTCGTCGCCGTCGGCGTAGAGGTCGGCCCAGGCGACGATCTGGCCGCCGGCCCGGGCGACGAAGTGGGTGACGGAGATCCGCGTGGCGAGCTCGGCCCGCGCGGCGATGAGCTGGTCGGCCACATCGGAGTTCCCCCACGGCTGGCCCAGGACGCCCTCGCGGCGCAGCGGAGCCACATCCTCGAGGGCGGCCTGCTCTGCGGGCCGAGCAGGGGGAAGCCGCTCGCCCCGGTGGACCATGACGACGAAGTCCTGGCCCGTCTCCTCGAGATCGCCGGGGACGACGGCGATCGGCAGCCGCAGCCGCACGAGCTCGCCGCGGATCTCTTCGGCGCTCGCCGCCCGCTCGACGAAGAGGTAGTTCGAGTCGTGACGCAGCGCGAAGCGCTCGTCCCTGACCGCCGTCCCCAGCGGCGAGGCCTCCTCGCGCAGCCCACGCAGCTCGCCGCGGCGCATGAACGCCCACGCCCGCGCCGCTTCGCCCTTCACCCGAGCTTCCGCGGATGGCCGAGCGTGCCCAGCTCGACGATGTCGCGCCGGAAGAGGAGCGAGATCGTCCAGTCCGTGACGACCCGCAGCTTCCGGGAGAGCAGCGGCAGCTGGTAGAGGTGGTACGTCCGCGTCAGGAACCAGCCGGGGAAACCGCGGAAGCGCAGCCCCATGACGTCGGCGACGCCCTTGTAGCGCCCGAGCGTCGCCACCTGGCCCAGCATCCGGTAGCGGTAGGGCTTCGGCCGGCCGGCCAGGTTGCGCGCGAGGCGGCGGGCCTGCCTGAGCGCGTGCTGGGACGTCGGCGGGTCGACCGCGCCTGGAGTGGCGGCGTTGGGCACGCCGGCGCAGTCGCCGAGGGCCCAGACGTTCGCGCGGCCCTCGACGCGCAGCGTCTCGTCCACCCGCACCCGGCCGCGCTCGTCGAGCGGCAGCCCCAGCTCGGCGAGCAGCGGATTCGCCCGCACGCCCGCGGTCCAGACGAGCGTGTGGGTGGGGATCCGCTCGCCGCCCGAGAGCGTGACGGCTCCCGCCTCCGCAGACTCGAGCGTCGTGGACACTCGCAGCTCGACGCCGCGGCCGGCGAGCTCGCGCGCCGCGTAGTCGCCCAGCCGAGCCGGGATCTCGGGGAGGATCTTGGGGGCCGCGTCGACGAGCACCCAGCGCCGCGGGACGTCCCGGAGCCGCGGGTAGTAGCGGAGCGCGTCGCGGACGAGGTCGGACAGCTCGGCGAGCGCCTCCACGCCCGCATAGCCGGCGCCGACGAAGACGAACGTCAGGTGAGCCGGGTCGGGGTGCGCGGCCGCCGCCTCGAGCTCGCGCAGCACGTGGTTGCGGAGGTGGATCGCGTCCGCGAGGTCCTTGAAGCCGAGGCCGTGCTCGGCAAGGCCGGGAATCGGCAGCGTGCGCACGACGGAGCCGAGCGCGACGACGACGTGCTCGTACGCGAGCTCCAGCTGCTCTCCCTCGACACCCTCGACGACGACTGCCTTCCGCTCTTCGTCGAGCGCGGTCACGCGGCCGACCACGAGCTCGGCGTGCGGGCACATCACGCGCAGCGGCACGACGACATGGCGCGGCTCGAGTGTTCCCGAGGCGGCCTCGGGGAGCAGCGGGGTGAACAGCATGAAGTTCTCGGGACTGACGATCGTGCAGCCCCGGCGGCCGAGCAGCCGCGCCACGTAGCTGCCCGCGAAGCCGCCTCCGAGCACGAGGATCATCCAGCGCGCACCAGCGGACGGGTGAGGCACGTCGGGCCGCCGTCGCCCTTGAGCCCGAGCTCGGCGGCCGGGTAGACGGCCACTTCGACGCCCGCCGCCTCGAGCCGCCGCCGCGTCTCCGGGTTGCCGTCCGCGGCCAGCACGCGGCGCGGGCCGAGCGCGAGCACGTTGCACGCGAGCGTCTCGAACTCCTCGGCGGCCGCCTCGACGAACGACACGCCACGCGCGCGCAGCAGCTGGACGAGCCGCGCCGGCATGAGCGGCAGGTGGACGAGCGCAAGGTCGACGTCGAGCGGGCTGAGGACGGACATCAGGTGCAGCACCTCGCCCGGCCCGCGGTGGTGAGCGAGGTCGAAGGGAAGCACGTCGACGTTCGGGAACCCCTCCGCGAGCGCTGCCGCGCCCGCCTCGTTCGTCCGGTAGCCGAGCCCGACGGCGAGCGTGTGCTCGTCGAGCCAGACGGTGTCGCCGCCCTCGGCGAAGGCAGGCGCCTGGAGGCGGCCGAGGATCGTCATGCCGGCCCGCTCGAGCTCCGCGCGGAGCGCCTCGGGCTCGGCCTGGCGCGCTGCCTTGCCCGGGCGCAGCAGCACCGCGCCCTGCTCGTGGATCACAGCAGGGTCGTACACATACACGGCATCCGGATTGCCGGCGAGCGGCTCCGCGACGACGACCTCCGCGCCGGCGTCCGCGAGGGCCGCCCGCAGCGCTTCGTGCTCGGCCTCGACACGCGCTGCGTCCGGCTCGGCCCGCCAGCCGAACTCCCGCCAGCGCTCGAGCCCGCCGGGCCGGCGGACGAGCACGCGCCGGAGCGCCGCGGTCATCGGCTTCACGCGATCATCCTCCGCAGGAGGGTCAGCGCGCCGCCCTTGTCCAGCAGCTCGTTGAGGTTGCCGCACTTGGGGGACTGGACGCAGGAGGGGCAGCCGCTTTCGCAGGGACAGCCGGTCAGGAGCCGCTCCGTGTCCTCGACCCAGCCCTCGAAGACCTCGAAGCCGCGCTCCGCGATGCCGACGCCGCCGGGGTGTCCGTCGTAGACGAACACGGTCGGACGGCCGGTCTGGAAGTGGAGGTTGGTCGAGAGCCCGCCGATGTCCCAGCGGTCGCACATGGCCCAGAGCGGCAGCAGCGCGATCATCGAGTGCTCGGCCGCGTGCAGGCTCGCGAGCAGCTTTGGCATGGCCTCAAGGCCTTCGAGCTGCGCCGGCTCCGGCAGGTACCAGACCGCCTCGGTCTCGAACGTCGTCTCGGGCATCGCGAGCGGGACGAGCTCGAGCGTCGCCTGGTCGCGGATCGACTTCTTCTGGTAGGCGACGACCTGCTCGGTGACCGACACGCGGCCGAACGCGAGCTCGAGGCCCAGCCGCCGCTCGGTGCGGTACGGCTCCTCGATCGCGGTCGTCGTCTCCTTCTTCACCTGCGTGTAGAAGTCGCTCTCGAACGGCGTCACGAGCGCGAGGCGCGCGTCGTGCTGGAGCGCGCGCACGAGGTAGCGCTCCCCCATGTGCAGGTACACCGCGCCCTCGTGGACGGTGGAGTAGGCGCGCTCGCGCTCGACCAGGCCGAGTGTCTCGCCCGTCGTCCCGTCCACGACCGCGAAGGAGTCCATGCTCGCCGAGCGGAGCGGGATGCGGCCCGCGGGATAGTCGCGGCCGGCCCAGACGTAGCCCTTCGGCGTGCTGGTCAGCTCGGGGAGGACAGCCGCGCGCTCGAGCGCCTCGTCGCCGAGGGTGGCGCGGTCGGCGTCGTCGAGCGGGGCCTCGTAGGCGGCGGCGAGCACGTGGCCGTCGAGCACGCGCGGGTTCGCATGGTCGGAGCGGGCGGCCTCGACCGTGCGCGAGAGCAGCATCTCCGGCTCGCGCATGAAGTACTGGTCGAGCGCGTCTTCGGAGGCGATCAGGGCGGCGAGACCGTGGCCGCGGCGGCCAGCCCGGCCCCACTGCTGGCGCATGCTGGCGACGGTGCCGGGGAAGCCGACGGAGATCGCGGCGTCGAGGAGCCCGATGTCGATCCCGAGCTCGAGCGCGTCGGTGGCTGCGACGCCGAGCAGCTCTCCGGCGACGAGCCGCCGCTCGATCTCCCGCCGCTGCGCGGGCGTGTAGCCGGCGCGGTAGGGCGCGAGCCGCTTGGCGGTCTCCGAGTCCACGCGCTCGGAGGTGAAGCGGTGGATCAGCTCCGCCGCCTTGCGGCTCTTGGCGAAGCAGATCGTCCGCTGGCCGCGCTTGACGAGGTCGGCCATCAGGCGCGCCGCCTCCGCGAGCGCGCTGGCGCGGAGCCCGAGCTCCGGGTCGAGCAGCGGCGGGTTCCAGAGCAGGATCGTCCGCTCCGCGCGCGGGGCCGCGTCGTCCCGGATGACCGTCGCGTCCACTCCGGCGAGCGCCGTCGCGAGCTCGGCCGGGTTGGCGATCGTCGCCGAGGCGAACAGGAACTGCGGCTCCGCGCCGTAGACCTTGGCGAGCCGGCGCAGCCGCCGCAGGACATTGCCGACGTGCGAGCCGAAGACGCCGCGGTAGACGTGCGCCTCGTCCACGATCACGTACCGGAGGTTGTGCAGCACGTCGCCCCAGCGGTCGTGGTGAGGGAGGACGCCGACGTGGAGCATGTCGGGGTTCGTGAGGACGACGTTCGCCCAGCGGCGGATCTGCCAGCGCCGCTCGCTCGGCGTGTCGCCGTCATAGATCTCCGGCTTGAGCCGGGGGAGCCGGAAGGCCGCGAGCGCGCGCAGCTGGTCCTGGGCCAGCGCCTTGGTCGGGTAGAGGTAGAGCGCGCGCAGCTTCGGCTCGGCGGCGAGCGCGTCGAGGACGGGGAGGTTGAACGCAAGCGTCTTGCCGCTGGCCGTGCCGGTGGTGATGACGACGTGCTCGCCGCGGGCGGCCGCCTCCCACGCCTCGGCCTGGTGCTCGTAGAGCGAGTCGAGGCCCTGCCGATCCAGGGCGGCGCGCACGTTCGGGTGCAGCTCGGCGGGGATGGGGACGGTGCGCGCCGCCCGCGCCGGCTCGGTGCCGACGTACGCCACCTCCTCGCCGGTGAGCAGTTCGTCCCAGGTGGCGGCCTCGACGCTCAGCCTTCGGACGCTAGCATCGGCCGCAGCGATGCCCGTTCCGCGCTGCCTGACGATCGCGGGCTCCGACTCGGGGGGCGGCGCCGGGATCCAGGCCGACCTGAAGGCGTTCGCCGCCGCCGGCTGCCACGGCATGAGCGCAATCGTCGCGCTGACTGCCCAGAACACGCGCGGCGTGACGGCCGTCCACGAGGCGCCGCCGGACTTCGTCCGGGCACAGCTCGAGGCGGTCTTCGACGACATCGGCGTCGACGCGGCGAAGACCGGGATGCTCTTCTCCCGGGCGATCATCGAGACTGTCGCGGACTTTCTTGCCGCCCACCCCGTGCCGCTCGTCGTCGACCCCGTCATGGTCGCGAGCTCCGGCGCGAGGCTGCTCCAGGACGACGCCGTGGCCAGCCTGGTCGCGCGGATGTTCCCGCTCGCGACCGTGATCACGCCGAACCTGCCGGAGGCAGAGGTCCTCGCGGGGCTCGAGGGCGCCACGCGCCGGGAGCTCGCGGAGCAGCTGCACGTCCTCGGCGCGGCTGCGGTGATCGTGACCGGCGGCCACGGCGAGGAGGCGATCGACCACCTCTTCGACGGCAGCCGCCACGTCGAGATCCCCGTCGAGCGGGCGGACGTCGGCGCGACGCACGGCGCCGGCTGCACGCACTCGGCCACGCTGGCCGCGCTGCTGGCGCACGGCCACGACCTCGAAGAGGCGGCGCGCGGTGCCGCCAAGGCGGCGTCGGCCGCCGTCCGCGCGGGCCTGGCCGAGCTCGGCGCCGGCGACGGCCCCGTCGACGTGCTCGGCATCAGAGACCGTGCGCCTGTCTGACGTCGGCGAGCTCGGGCTGCTCGCCGAGCTCGAGCGCCGCGGCCTTGCCCAGGCGATCGCCGACGACGCGGCGCGGCTCGAGGATGGGCTCGTCGTCACCCAGGACGCGCTGGTCGAGGACGTCCACTTCCGGCTCGGCGAGATCTCCTGGCGCGACCTCGGCTTCCGCGCCGCGGTGGTCAACCTCAGCGACCTCGCCGCCTCGGGTGCGCGCCCCACCGCGCTGCTCGTAGCACTCGGCGCGCCGCCCGAGACGGGGGTGGAGGACCTGATCGAGCTCTACGAGGGGATCCGGGAGACGGGCGTACCGGTCGTGGGCGGCGACACGACGCGCGCGCCGCAACTCTTCGTCTCGATCACGGCGCTCGGCCGTGCGGAGCGAGTGCCGGGCCGCGGCGGCGCCCGACCCGGGGACCTGCTGGTCGTGACCGGACCGCTGGGCGGCAAGCCGGTGCGGCCGCCGATCCGGATCGAGGAGGGAGTCCGGCTCGCGCGCCATGCGCACGCGCTGCTCGACCTCTCCGACGGCCTCGCGCGCGATGCCGGGCACATCGCCGCCCGCTCGGGCGTCCGCTGCGTGATCGACGCCGAGCGCGTCCCGCTCGCCCCGGGCGCGACCGTGGACGACCTCGGCTACGGCGAGGACTACGAGCTGCTGGCGGCCGTCGAGGACGCCGACGGGTTCACGGTCATCGGCAGCTGCGAGGAGGGCGAGGGCGTCGAGGGCCTCGGCTCACTCGGCGGCTGGGACCACTTCGCCTAGCGCGCGTTCGTAGTCGCTTCTCCGACGGACGCCCTCGAGGCGGGCGACCACCTCGTCGCCGCGGAGGACGAGCACGGTGGGCAGGACGAGGATCTCGTGGCGCACGCCGGCTTCGAAGTCCGCGTCGACGTCCACCTCCGAGAACTCCACGCCCGAGTACCGCGGCGCGAGCTCCGCCAGCACCTGGGCCACCGGCTTGCACGGCCCGCACCAGGGCGCCGTGAACTGGACGACGCGAATCAGAGCCCGAGCCTCATCGCCGGCACCTTCCAGACCGCCTCGAGCGCGATCCGCTTGCTCATCTTCGACCCGCCGTGCTCGCGGTCGACGAACGCGATCGGCACCTCCACGACGCGGAAGCCCGCCCTCAGTGCGCGGTACGTGGTCTCGATCTGGAAGGCATAGCCCTTCGACGTGATCGTGTCGAGGCCGATCCGCTCGAGCACCTCCCGGCGGTAGCACTTGAAGCCCCCGGTCAGGTCGCGGACGGGAACGCCGAGCACGAGGCGGGCGTAGAGCGTGCCGGCCGCGGAGACGAGCCTGCGGATCGGCCCCCAGTTCGCGATCGAGCCCCCCTGCACGTAGCGCGAGCCGAGCGCGACGTCGGCGTCGGCGGCGGCGGCGATCAACCGCGGCACGTCGGCCGGGTCGTGGGAGAAGTCGCAGTCCATCTCCAGGATTAGATCCGCCCCGGCGGCCAGTGCCCGCCGGAACCCGGCGACATAGGCGGGCCCGAGCCCCTCCTTCCGCGCGCGGTGGAGGACGTCGACGTAGTCGAGCTCCGCGGCCAGCCGGTCGGCGATCTCGCCCGTTCCGTCCGGCGAGGCGTCGTCGATCACGAGCACCCTGACGTCGTGCTCGCCGAGCGCGCGCACCATCCGCTCGACGTTCTCGCGCTCGTCATACGTCGGCAGGCAGACCACGGCGTCCATCCCCCTATCATCGCGGCAAGTGGCCGGGCTCCCCCGCAACCAGGACGTCGCCGACCAGTTCGACCTGCTCGCCGACCTGCTCGAGCTCGAGGGCGAGCAGACCTTCCGCGTGATCGCCTACCGGCGCGCCGCCCAGCGCATGCGCGAGACGACCGGCTCGGTTGCCCAGCTGGCCGTCGAGGGCAAGGCCAAGGACCTGGCCGGGATCGGCAAGACGATCGAGGAGAAGATCGTCCAGATCGTCTCCGCCGGCAGGATCGAGGCGCTCGCCAAGCGCGAGGCAAAGGTCCCGCCGGACGTCCTGCTCTTCATGAAGCTCCCGGGCCTCGGTCCGAAGACGGCCGCGAAGATCTGGCAGCAGCTCGGGGTGACCACGCTCGACGAGCTGCGCGCCGCCGCCGAGCAGGGCCGGCTGCGCACGCTGCCGGGGCTGGGGACGAAGACCGAGGAGAACGTGCTCAAGGCGCTCGCCGCCCGCAAGGAGGCGCCGGCGGAGCGGCGCGCGCTGCTCGGCCACGGGCTGCCGGCCGTTCGGGCCGTCGTCGAGGCGCTGCAGGCGCATCCGGCCGCCGACCTCGTCTCCGAGGCGGGCAGCGTCCGCCGCCGGAAGGAGACCTTCCGGGACCTCGACATCATCGCCACGTCGTCCGACCCGGCCGCGCTGATCGGGGCCTTCACCAGCCTCGAGCTCGTCTCCGAGGTGGCGGCGAAGGGAGGGACGAAGGCGACGGTCGTCTCGCACGAAGGCCTCCGCTTCGACCTGCGCGTCGTGCCGCCCGAGTCCTACGGCAACCTGCTCCAGCACTTCACCGGCTCGAAGGAGCACAACGTCGCCCTGCGCGAGGAGGCCGTCCGGCGCGGGCTCTCGATCTCCGAGTACGGCGTGGCGACCGTGGAGACGGGCGACGTCTTCCAGAGCCGCGACGAGGCCGCGGTCTACGAGTTCCTCGGCTACGCCTTCATCCCGCCCGAGCTGCGCGAGAACGCGGGCGAGCTCGCGGCCGCCCGCGCCGGCGAGCTGCCCCAGCTGGTCGAGCTCCCGGAGCTGCGCGGCGACCTGCATCTCCACTCGACGTGGTCGGCCGACGGGAGGAACACGATCGAGGAGATGGCGCGCGCGGCGAAGGCACGCGGCTACGCGTACATGGCCATCACCGACCACTCGCACTACCTGCGCGAGGAGCGGTTCGAGCAGCAGCTGAAGGAGATCGAGGCCCTGCGGCCGCAGCTCGGGCGCTTCCGCCTGCTGCGCGGAATCGAGGTGAACATCCGCGCCGACGGGTCGCTCGACATGTCGGACGAGGACCTGGCCGCGTGCGACTGGGTCGTCGCGTCGCTCCACTCCGCCTTCGGCCGCAATCCGACCGAACGGATCCTGGCCGCGATGGACAACCCGCACGTCGACCTGATCGGGCATCCCACGACTCGCAAGCTCAACCGGCGGCCCGGAGCCGACATCGACATCGAGCGGATGATCGGGAAGGCGGTCGAGACCGGCACCGCGCTCGAGATCAACTCGCAGGCCGACCGGCTCGACCTCCGCGACGTGCACGCGCGCGCGGCCGGGGAGGCGGGCGCGCGGCTCGCGATCTCGAGCGACGCGCACAGTGTCGGCGCGCTCGGGAACGTGGAGCTCGGGGTCGCCCAGGCCCGGCGCGCGTGGCTCGCGAGCGATCAGATCCTGAACACGCAGGCGTGGCGCTCGGTCAAGCCCTGAGTGCCGCAAGCGCGGCGTCGTGCAGCGCGACTCGGTAGCGCCAGAAAGCCCGGCCGCTGGCGAGCAGCCGTTCCCGCAGCGGCCCGGCGAGCTCGGCGAGCGTCCCCCAGCGGGCGGCCGCGATCTCCTCCAGATCTTGCGGCTCGATCGCCTCGTCGGCGGTCGTCGCATGAAACACGTGCGTCCGCCAGGGCACCTCGAAGGGGCGGTAGAGGAAGAGCGCCTCCGCGTGAACGAGGTAGCGGGCGATCTCGACCTGGAGGCCGGTCTCCTCGAGCGCCTCCCGCTGCATGCCGGCGACTGGATCCTCGCCCGGCTTGACGCCGCCGCCGGGCGGCCGCCAGATCCCCTCCTCGAAGGCGTGCTTGCGGATCAGGGCGATCCGGTCGCCGTTCGTGATGATGAGCGTTACGTCGTGCATGCGGTTCGGGTTGTAGGTCGCGAGCTCGTGCTCGGCCTGCGAGATGTCTCCCTCCCAGGTCATCTGCGCCGGCTCGCCGAAGCGCGCGCGCAGCGGTGCGAGCACGGCCTCGTCGAGGTGCATCAGAGTCTCCGCAGCACGTCGAGCAGCCCGGCCGGGCTCTCGACGACGACGTCGGCGGCCGCCGCGAGCTCGGGCGGGCCTTCGGGCGTCGCCACCGCCACTCGCACTGCGAGCTCGAGCCCCGCCAGGGCCGCGAACGCGTCGAGGTCGGTCGTGTCGTCGCCCGCGTAGAGCGCGCGCTGGAGCCCTTCGCGCTCGAGCAGGTGCCGCACCGCCGTGCCCTTGTTCGCCTGGACCGGCGGGCGCAGCTCGAGCACCTTGCGCCCGAACTTCGCTACGAGCCCTTCGCCCTCCGCGCGCGCCGCCACCCGCTCGAGCTCCGCCCGCGCGGCCTGCTCGTCCTCGGCCGTCCGGTAGTGGAAGGTGACCGAGAGCGGCTTGCGCTCCACCGGCCACTCCACCGAGTCGACGAAAGCGTGAAGCCTCGCCGCCCACTGCTCGGCCGCCGGGTCGAGCCCGAGGCCGTGCTCGCCGACCACCTCGATGCCGTCCAGGCCGAGCACACGCCGCGCGTCCTCGTCGGCGCGCCCGCTGATGAAGGCCACGAGCGCGTAGCGGCCGGCCAGCCGACGGAGCTCCCCGCGGGTCTCCTCCGGCACCGTCGCGTCCTCGGGGCGCTCGACGATCGGCGCGAGCACCCCGTCAACGTCGAGGAGGACAGCGGCGCGTCCGGGCTCCCGCGCCAGCTCGCGGAGGAGGGAAGCGCCGTCCACGGTCCTACAATAGGCCGCATGCCCCGGCTGCTCGCGATCGGACTGGTGGCCGGGTTCTTCGCGGCGCTCTTCGGCGTGGGCGGCGGGATCCTGATCGTGCCGCTGCTGGTGCTCGCGGCCGCCTACGCGGAGCGGAACGCCATGGCCACGTCGCTGGCGGCGATCTTCCTCACCGCGCTCGCCGGAACGATCGTCTATGCCTTCCACGGCGAGCTGCGCCCGGCCTACGCGGCCCTGGTCGGGATTCCCGCGATGGCCGGCGCCGTCTCGGGCGCCACGCTCCAGCAGCGGCTCGCGAACCGGACCCTGGCCGTCGCCTTCGCCGGCCTGCTGGCCGCGATCGGCATCGTCCTCATCGTCCGATGACGGTGACGACGGCACTGCTCGCGGTGGCGCTCGGCTTCGGGGCGGGCATGCTGGCGGGGATGTTCGGCGTCGGGGGCGGGATCCTGTTCGTGCCCACGCTGCTCGCCCTCGGGCTGTCCCAGCTGGAGGCCGAGGCGACGTCGCTGCTCGCGATCCTGCCGACGGTGGCGGCCGGAGTCTGGCGGCAGCACAGCTACGGCAACGTGAGCTGGCGGGCGGGAGCGGCGCTCGGCCTCGCCTCCATCCCCGGGGTCGTCGGCGGTTCGTACCTCGCCGTCTGGCTCGACCAGGACACGCTCCAGACGCTTTTCGGCGTCCTCCTGCTCGGCGTCGCCGCTCAGCTCGCGTGGCGCTCACGTCGTATGCTTCCAGGGTGAACGGCCCGGAACCGGAGGTCTGGCTCCCCCTCGTCGACGAGCCGATCGGCTCGATCGTCACCCACATCCAGGCCGACGACCCGGAGGTCGCCCGCCTGGTCGAGTCGCCCAGCCGCATCCTCGCCTTCAAGACCTTCGCCTACCTACGCGTCGGCATCCTCCTCGGCCAGCTGCTGATGGAGGAGGAGGTCAAGCCCTACGACGGCTCCGAGACGTGGGTCGACCGGCTGATGCGCAACCCGGAGCACCGGCGGCGGATCGGCGAGGAGGTCCGGCGCGTGGCGGAGGAGATCGCCGCCGACCCGCGCTACGGGGACGAGGGGCCTCTGGGTCCCGACGACGCGGCCCGCGCGCGCTTCCGCGAGTTCGCGCGCAAGCAGCTGGGCTAAGCCCTAGCCCTCTCCGATCAGGCTGAGGAGGTAGACGCCGCCGAAGCCGGCGACGGTCACGGCCACCCGGCGCACCGACGGGTGCTCGTGCGCGTGCGGGAGCAGGTCGGTGCCGCCCATGTAGAGGAAGAAGCCGGCGTAGGCGGCCAGCACGTACGCAAGCGAGGTCTCCGAGATATCGAGCGTCGTGCCGACGACCGCGCCGGCGAGCGGCGCCACCGCGACCACCAGGAGCCACGTCCACGCGCGGCGCCGGTTGCCGCTCTGATGGAGGACGAACGAGACCGTGTTGATGCCGTCGGCGAAGTCGTGGGCGACCACGGCGAGCAGGACGAGCAGCCCCGTGTCGAGGTCGAGCCCGAACGCGAGCCCGATCCCGATCCCGTCGATGAACGTGTGCATCGCGAGCGCCGCGGCGCCGAGCGCTCCCACCTCCGAATGCGCCCGGACCTGCTCGGGCCGGTCGCGGTGGTGCAGGACGATCGCGCGCTCGAGCAGGAAGAAGACGATGAAGCCGAGCCCGGCGAGCGCGCCCACGCGGCTCGGGTCGCCCACGAGCTCCATGGCCTCGGGCAGGACGTGGAAGAGGGCTACCGCGACGAGGATCGCGCCGGTGAGCGCGATCGCGGTCGTGAGATCGCGGGCTAGGCGGAAGGCCACGAGGCCGCCGGCGATCGCCGACGCGACGGTCAGGAGGGCGAGCGGAATGGCGATCCAGGCCATCGGAGCAGGCTAGTCGAACCTCCGACGAGTGCCGCATAATGGAAACCTCGTGCGGAAGCTTTGGCTGGTCGGGATCGGCGGGATCGCCCTTGCGCTCGTGGCCGGGTCCGGCGCGCAGACCCTGGGCGCGGGCTCGTCCGCCCGCGCCTACGCGATCAAGGTCGTCGTCCCGGGCCAGGCGGGGGCGCTCACCGGCTCGGTCGGGGCCCCGCCCGACGCGGTCGCCTTCGGGGCGGGCTTCTCCTATCCGGCCGACGGGAGCATCGTCACCAGTGGCCCGCTGACCGCGAGCGCTTCCGCAGCCGGTGACGACACCCGCGCGACGGCCGGCGCGTCGGCGGAGGTGCAGGCGCTCTCGCTCTTCGGCGGCGAGGTCTTTGCGGAGGCGGTGATTGCCCGCGCGAGCGCGCAAGCGACCCTGGGGAGCGCAACGGGCGACTTGTCCGGCGCCGCGGTCACACGCCTCCTGGTCCACGGCCAGCCCGTCGACACGTCAGCGGCTGGCGCACGGGTCGCGCTCGGCGACTGGGGCTACGCGATCGTGCTCGCCCAGGGAGCGGCCTCCAGTGCTGCCGGCTATCGCGGCTTTGTCACCGCGCTCGAGGTGCACTTGAACGCCGACCACGGCGGCCTCCCGGCGGGCAGCGCCATCTACGTCGGCTACGCGGAAGCGGCCGCCGCCGCCGCCCCCGAGCTCGACGAGCCCTTCGGCCCGCCGATCACGACCTCGACTCGGCCGGTGCAGCCGGCAAACGACGCGAGCAACCGCCGACGGGGCGCTCAGCGTCGGCCGCTGCCCTTGCTCGACGTCAAGCTGACTCCGGGCGGCTACGTCTTCCCGGTCCACGGGCCGGCGTCGTTCGTGGACACCTTCGGGGCAGCTCGCGCCGTCGTCCAGTGGCACCACGGGCAGGACATCTTCGCGCCGCTCGGGGCACCGCTGCTCGCGGTCGCCGACGGAACCGTCTTCTCCGTCGGCTGGAACGACCTCGGCGGCTACCGGCTCTGGCTGCGCGACGTGAACGGGAACGAGTTCTACTACGCGCACCTCTCCGCGTTCTCGCCGCTCGCGCTCAACCGGACGCGCGTGCGCGCGGGCGACGTGCTCGGCTTCGTGGGCACGTCCGGTGACGCGGAAGGCACCTCGCCTCACCTCCACTTCGAGATCCACCCGGTCGGGCTGCTCGGCGCCGGCTACGACGGCGTGATCAACCCGTACCGGTATCTCCTCGCCTGGCGGCGGCTCGAGGACATCCGGTTCATCCCCGGCGCCGCCTGGCTGCCCCCGCTCACGCCGTCGAGCGCACCACAGCCCGGCGCGTACCTGCTCTCGGTGAGCGACATCTCGTCGCTCTCCGGGCTCGAGCCCGGCTCGCTGCGGCGCGCGCTCGAGACTCCTTAGCTCTCGGGCTGGCCGCCCTGCCCGTCGCCGCTCGCGTACCCGAACTCGTCGTCGGATCCGGACAGCGCCTCGCGTAGCCACTGCCGGGTCGTCGGGCCGGTGACCGGGTTGAAGAGCAGCGCCGCCGCGGCGCCCGCGATCAGGAGCATCGAGTTCCGCGCCTTGTGGTCCTCCTTGCCCTGCAGCCGGTTCGCGGCCGCGCGGAGCTCGTCGATCGCCTTCTTCAGGTTGTCCTGAACGTCCTTGTCGGTGGCGGCCCGCATCGCGACTCCCGTCATGCCGCGGTCGCCGAACAGGTCGGCATAGGCGCCCCGGGCGGCCGTAAAGGCGTCGCGCACGTGGTCGCGCAGCTCCTCGTCGTGCATCGCCCGCTCGACGAAGGGCCTCGCCTCGGAAACGCGGTCCATCGCTGTGTCCATCTTCTTCGCCATTTCTCGTCCTTTCTGGGTTCGACCCGCGGCGTTCCCGTACCGCGGCGCTGCGAAACGAAGCCTACGCCTGCGCCGCGGCCCGCTCGCCCGCTGCCGTCAGCCGGCGCTCGCCGTCGGCGGCTCGTTCCTCGAAGGCGGCCGCCAGCACCTCGTGCGCGGAGTCCACGAGCACGAACTCGAGCTGCTCGCGGACCTCCTTCGGCAGCTCCTCGAGCTCGGGCTCGTTCTCCCGCGGCATGATGACCGTCGTCAGCCCCGCCCGCTGCGCCGCCAGCACCTTCTCGCGCAAGCCGCCGATCGGCAGCACCTGGCCCGTCAGCGTGATCTCCCCGGTCATGCCGACCTGCTCCGAGACCGGGCGGCCCGCCGCGAGCGACGCGATCGCGGTCGCGATCGTGACTCCCGCGGACGGCCCGTCCTTCGGCACCGCGCCCGCGGGCACGTGGACGTGGATGTCGTGGTCGCCGAACCAACGCTCGTCGAGGCCGAGGGTCGCCGCGTGGCTCCGTACCCACGAGTGGGCGGTCTGCGCCGACTCGCGCATGACGTCGCCGAGCTGGCCGGTGACGACGAGCCGCCCCCGGCCGGGATAGCCCGTGGCCTCGATGAACAGGACGTCGCCGCCGACCGGCGTGTAGGCGAGGCCGGTCGCCACCCCGGGATCCGCCGTCCGCTTGCGCACCTCGCCGGGGAAGCGCCGCGCGCCGAGCCAGGTGCGCACGCGCTTCTCGTCCAGCCGGACGCCCTTCGACCTGCCCTTGGCGATCTGCGTCGCCGCCTTGCGGCAGAGGTCGGCGATCCGCCGCTCCAGGTTCCGCAAGCCGGCCTCGCGCGTGTACTCCCTGATCACCAGCGTCAGGCCGCGCTCGGTGAAGCTCGCCTGGCGCGGCGTCAGGCCGTGCCCCTCGAGCTGCTTGGGGACGAGGAAGCGGCGCGCGATCTGCAGCTTCTCCTTCTCGGTGTAGCCCGAGAGCTGGATCACGTCCATGCGGTCGAGCAGCGGGGGCGGGATCGTCTCGATCTGGTTCGCGGTGCAGATGAAGAGCACCTTCGAGAGGTCGAACGGCAGGTCGAGGTAGTGGTCGCGGAACGAGGAGTTCTGCTCCGGGTCGAGCACCTCGAGCATCGCGCTCGCCGGATCGCCTCGGAAGTCGGCGCCCAATTTGTCGATCTCGTCGATCAGGAAGACGGGATTGCGCGCGTCGGCGTCGCGCAGCGCTCGCAGGATCGTGCCGGGCATCGCGCCGATGTAGGTGCGCCGGTGGCCGCGAATCTCGGCCTCGTCGCGGACACCGCCTACGGAGATGCGGACGAACTTGCGGCCGAGGGTGCGGGCGATCGACTGCCCGAGCGACGTCTTGCCCACGCCGGGCGGGCCGACGAAGCAGAGAATGGGGCCCGAGAGCTCGTCCTTGAGCTTCGCCACCGCGAGGAACTCGAGGATGCGCTCCTTGACCTTCTCCAGGTCGTAGTGGTCCTCGTCGAGGAACTTCTGCGCGCGCCGAAGGTCGAGGTTGTCCTGCGTCTCCTCGCTCCACGGCAGCGTGATGATCCAGTCGAGGTAGGTGCGGATGACGCCGTACTCCGCGGCCGCGGGCGGCAGCTTCTCGAGCCGTGACAGCTCGCGCCGCGCCGCGCGGTCGATCTCCTCGGGCAGCCCCAGCTCGTCCAACCGCGTCCGCAGCTCGTCGATCTCGGCCTGCTCGTCGTCGCCCTCGCCGAGCTCCTGCTGGATCGCCTTCAGCTGCTGGCGGAGGAAGAACTCGCGCTGGTTCTTCTCCATCTCCGACTGCACCTGCGACTGGATCTTCGAGCCGAGCTCCATCACCTCGAGCTCGCGGTTGAGGATCTTCGAGGACTCGCGCAGGCGTTCGCGGACGTTCACCATCTCCAGCAGCCGCTGCTTCTCGTCGGTCGGCAGGCGGAGCGCCGACGCGACCAGGTTGCAGAGCATGCTCGGGTCCTCCACGTTCGCCGCTGCGAGCTGGAGCTCCTCGGGGAGGTAGGGGACGAGCGCGATCACCCGGCCGAAGAGCGTCTGGACGTTGCGGGTCAGCGCCTCGACCTCGCGGCTCTCCTCGACCTCGTCGGGGACGTCGCTCACCTCGGCGACGAGGTAGGGCTCCTCGGAGACGGGCTTCTCGATGCGGATGCGGCGGAGACCCTGGACGAGGATGCGGAGCGTGCCGTCGGGGACGCGGATCAGCTTGTGCACCTCCGCAGCGGTTCCGACCTCGTAGAGATCGTCGAAGCCGGGCTGCTCGACGTCGGACTTGCGGGCCGTCACCAGGGCGACGACCTGGTCCTCGCCGGCGACGACGTCGTCGACCAGCTTGATCGAGCGCTCCTGGCCGATTGCGAGCGGCGCGACCGAGTCGGGGAAGACCACGGTCTCCTTGAGCGGCAGAACGCGAAGGGTCTCGCTCACTCCGCTTGCACCTCGATCGGCACGTTGACGGGCGACTGCGCCTTCTCCGCAAGCGGCAGGACGATGGTCAGCAGGCCGTTGCGGTAGGTGGCGGTCGCGTTCTCCACGTCCACGTCCTCGGCCACGTGGATCGTGCGCTCGAAGGGCCCGTAGTCGAGCTCCATCGCCTGGTAGCGGCCGGGGACGCGCGGGCGCCGGCGCACGCCGCGCACGACGAGCGCGCGCGGCGCCGCGTCGATCTGGACGTCTTCCGGCTCTACGCCGGCAAGCTCGACGACGACGGTGACGCAGGGCGGCTCGGCGCAGTAGTAGGCGTCCACTGCCGGCCGAAAGGAGCGGCGGGCTCCGGTCAGCCGCGGCACCTGCCAGAGATCGGAGAAGAGCTCCTCGATCTCGCTCTGCAGTCTGTCGATATCCCTGCGTCGAGCCACTTCAACAAGGTATACCGCGGGCATGAGTCTCCTGCGGCGAGCGCTGAAGATCGCGGCCGGCGCCCTCGCGGCGGTGCTCTACCTGTGGTTCGCAGGCGTGCGCAACGCGGCGCGCGCCAAGCGGAGTCGCGCTCGCCGAGCTCGTGCCCGAGCCAGCGCACCGTAGCTGTGGGGCTTACCGGCCGCTTACAGACGCGAAACGACTTCGCAACACCACGCACGTAGGGTCGCGCCCATGCGCATCCTCGTCAGCCTCACCGGCTTCCTCACCGTGCTGATCCTCGTTCTTCCCGTCCACCCGTAAACTCGGCGCCCGTGAAGGGCGTCATCCTGGCGGGCGGGAAGGGCACGCGGTTGTATCCGCTGACGCGGATCACGAACAAGCACCTGCTGCCCATCTACGACCGGCCGATGGTCAACTACGCGGTCGAGGCGCTCGTGAACGCGGGCGTCGCCGACCTGATGCTGGTCACCGGGGGCACGCATGCCGGCGAGTTCTTCCGCCTGCTCGGGAACGGCCACGAGCACGGCGTCGAACGGCTGCTCTACGCCTACCAGGAGGAGGAGGGCGGGATCGCGGACGCGCTCGCGCTCTCCGAGCGCTTCGTCGACCGCGAGCCGGTCGCCGTCATGCTCGCGGACAACGTCTTCGGCCGCTCGATCCGGCCGATGGTCGACAACTTCGGCGGCCAGCCGGAGGGCGCCCGGATCGTCCTCGCGCGCGAGGAGGACCCCGAGCACCTGCGGCACCTCGGCGTCGCCGAACTCGACGGCGACCGCGTCAAGGAGATCGTCGAGAAGCCGGCCGAGCCTGCCAGTCCGTTCGCCGTCACGGGCCTCTACTTCTACGACGCGGCGGTCTGGGACTTCCTGCCGAGCCTCACGCCCTCCGGCCGCGGCGAGCTGGAGATCACGGACGTGAACAACTGGTACGTCGGCCGCGGCGCGATGGAGTACGACGTGCTGGAGGGGTTCTGGGGCGACGCCGGCGAGTCGATCGACGCCTACTACGCCGTCAACGACTACGTGCGCGCCAACGGAGCCAACGCGTGAACGTGACGCGGATCCCCCTCCGCCGCTTCGAGGACGAGCGCGGCTGGTTCATGGAGCTGATGCGCGCCTCGGCGCTGCCGAAGCCGGTGCTGCAGTCGAACCTGGCCTACTCGAGGCAGGGGACGATCCGCGCGCTCCACTACCACGAGCGCGGCCAGGACGACCTCTTCGCCTGCGTGCAGGGCATGGTGCGCGTCGTCGTCCTCGACCGCGAGACCGGCGAGACGTTCTCCGAGGACATCGGCGACGATAACGCCATGGCGCTCTACATTCCGGGGACGTATGCGCACGGGTACGAGGCGCTGACGGACTGCCTCTTCCTCTACCACGTGACCGAGGAGTACGACCCCGACGACCCCGACGAGCACGGCGTCCCCTGGGACGACCCGCGCGTGAAGCACCTCTGGAGCGCGACATCGCCGATCCTGTCGGAGCGGGACAAGACGTCCTGATCACCGGCGCGGGCGGCCAGCTCGGCCGCGCCCTCGCCGAGGCCTTTCCGGAGGCGCGCGGGCTCACGCGGGCCCAGTGGGACGTCACCCAGCCGCCGCCGCTGCTGGTGTCCCCGGAGCTGGTGCTGCACGCCGCGGCCTGGACCGACGTCGACGGTGCCGAGGACGACCCGCAGGGGGCGGCGGCCGTCAACGTCGGGGGAACGCACAACGTCGCCGCGCTCGGCGCGCCGCTCGTCTACTTCTCCTCCGACTACGTCTTCGACGGCCGGAAGCAGGAGCCGTACGTCGAGTCGGACGGCGCGAACCCGCTCTCCGCCTACGGCCGCTCGAAGTACCACGGCGAGGGCGCCGCGGGCACGAGCGCGTGGATCGTCCGCACGTCAGGCCTGTTTGCGCCCTGGGGCGAGAACTTCGTGCGCACGATGCTGCGCCTGGGCGCCGAGCGCGACGAGGTCGCCGTCGTCGAGGACCAGCGCACCGTCCCGACCTACGTCCCGCACTTCGCGGCGGCGATGCGGGACCTGGTGACGCTGCCGCAGGGGATCTGGCACGTCACCGCCGAGGGCGACTGCACCTGGGCCGAGTTCGCCGAGGCGATCTTCAAGGAGGCCGGGATCGAGTGCCGCGTGCGGCGCGTGACGAGCGCGGAGCTCGGCCGCCCAGCGCAGCGGCCCGCCTACTCGGTGCTGCGGAGCGAGAAAGACGCACCGGTCCTGCCGCACTGGCGCGAGGGCCTGCGCGAGTGCGTGGGCGCACTAAGCTAGGCGGCCGTGAGGGTCCTCGTAACCGGCGGGGCGGGCTTCATCGGCTCGCACTTCGTCAAGCGCCTGCTCGCGGCCGGCGAGCGCGTCGCCGTCCTCGACAAGCTCACCTATTCGGGCAACCGGGCGAACCTCGAGGGCTGCGACGCCGACTTCCTGGAGGGCGACATCTGCGACCCGGCCGCGGTCGCCGAGGCCGCGGCGGGCTGCGACGCGATCGTCAATTTCGCCGCGGAGACCCACGTCGACCGCTCCATCTCCTCGCCGGGGGACTTCATCCTCACCGACGTCCTCGGTACGCAGGTCCTGCTCGAGCAGGCGCGGGCGGGGGCGATCGGCCGCTTCGTGCAGGTCTCGACGGACGAGGTCTACGGCGACCTCGAGGGCGGCGGGAAGTCGCGCGAGGACGATCCGCTGCGGCCCTCGAGCCCGTACAGCGCCTCCAAGGCCGGCGGCGACCTCCAGGTGCTCGCGTACGTCCGCACCTACCGGCTCGACGCGTCGGTGACGCGCGGGGCGAACACCTACGGGCCGAACCAGTATCCGGAGAAGCTCGTGCCGCTCTTCGTCACGAACGCGCTCGACGGCGAGCCGCTCCCGCTTTACGGCGACGGCCGCCAGGTGCGCGAGTGGCTCCACGCCGACGACCACTGCGCGGCGATCGACCTCGTCCTGAGGCAGGGCGAGGCGGGCGGGATCTACAACGTCGGCGGCGAGGAGCACGAGAACCTCGACGTCGCCCGCCGCATCGTCGCCCTCAGCGGCGCCGACGAGTCTCTGTTCCGGCACGTCGACGACCGGCCCGGGCACGACCGGCGCTACGCCCTCGACGACGTCCGCCTCCGGGAGCTGGGGTGGGCGCCCGCCATCGGCTTCGAGGAAGGGCTCGCGGCAACCGTCGAGTGGTATCGCGAGCACCGCTCGTGGTGGGAGCCGATCAAGTCCGGCGAGTTCCGCGCGTACTACGAGCAGCAGTACGCAGCGCGTTTGCGCTAAGGCATCGCTTGCGATGCCGCCATCAGGACGCGCGGGCTTTGCCCGTGCGTCCGTCTGCAATGACCGGTCGAGCCGCTTGAGTCGAAAACAAACGGTCGAAGTAAAGAAGGCGGTCGCGCGCCGCTTTATCCGCTAGCCTCGGACCGGGTCAGATGGTGCTTTTTGCCGCCTTTGCGACCGTCCTTTCCCTGCTCGTCGCGGGCGGCTCCGGCGCGCGCGCGGACGTCGAGCCCGCCTCGGTCCTGACGCTCTCCGTCAGCGGCCGCGGGTGGGGCCACGGGGTCGGGATGAGCCAGTGGGGCGCGTACGGATTCGCGCAGCGCGGCTCGACCTACGACCAGATCCTCGCGCACTACTACTCCGGTACGGAGCTCGTGAAGGGCGCGGGGACGCGCGTCCGCGTGCTGCTCGTCGAGAGCGCCGCCTCGGCGCTGATCGGCTCGTTCTCGTCCTTCGTCGCCGAGGACTCGGCCGGCGAGCGCCGCGAGCTGGAGGCGGCGAGCTATCGGATCGGGCCCGAGCTCGAGCTCGGCGGCGCCCCGCTCACGCCGCCGGTCACCCTCACGGCCCAGGGCGACCCGCTGCTCCTCAACGGGGCGGCGTACCGCGGGACGGTCCAGCTCACGGTTCAGAACAACCGGCTGCGCGTGATCAACACGCTGCCGCTGGAGCAGTACCTGCTCGGCGTCGTGCCGCGTGAGGTGCCCTCGGACTGGCCGGTGGAGGCGCTCAAGGCGCAGGCGGTCGCCGCCCGCTCCTATGCGGTCGCGACCCGCAAGACGAACGCCGACTTCGACGTCTACGCGGACACCCGCAGCCAGGTCTACGGCGGCATCGGCGCGGAGGCCGGCACGACGACCGCCGCCGTGCAGGCGACCGCGCGCGAGGTGCTCCGCTACGAGGGCCGGATCGCGACCACCTACTTCTTCTCGACCTCGGGCGGCCGCACGGCGGACATCACCGAGGTCTGGGGCTCTCAGCCGGTGCCATATCTCGTCTCGGTGCCCGATCCGTACGACTCGGCCTCCCCCTACCACCGCTGGGGCCCGGTGGCCGTCCCGAGCGCGAAGCTGAAGCGAGTCCTGAAGCTTCCCTCCGCCCCCGTCGACGCCCGCGTCATGGCCTCCCGCTCCGGGTGGGCGACCCAGCTCGTGCTCACGCTGGCCGACGGGAGCGAGACGAGCGTCCCGGCGGGCACGGTGCGCTCGGCACTCGAGCTGCGGTCGAGCTGGTTCCGGACCGGACTGCTGTCTCTCCGGCCGCCGGACAAGACGCCGGCGGTCTTCGGGACGAAGGCGCGCGTGGCCGGCTTCGTGCGCGGGGTCGGCGGCGTCACGCTCGAGCGCCGCGCGCTCGGCGGCGCCTGGGAGCCCGTGACAGCGGTCGCCAAGGGCGAGTTTGCCGTGCCCTTCCGGGCGGAGCAGACCGCGGACTACCGCCTCGTCACGAGCAAGCTCAAGGGCGCTCCGCTGCGCGTGCAGGTTGCGCCGCGCGTCACCCTGAAGGAGCCCTTCCGAGGCACGGTGCGGCCGGTGCTGCCCGGAGCGATCGTCGTCGTCCAGCGCCGGGAGGGGGCGCGCTGGGTGAGCGCGGCCACGGCCACGGTCGACGAGCAGGGCGCCTACGAGGTCTCGCTGGAGCCCGCGCCGGGCACCTACCGCGTGCGCCTGGCCCCCGGCAGCGGATTCGCCGTCGGCATCTCTCGCACGCTGAGCGTTTCAGGGTGAAAGCGGCCGCGGCGATCCTCGTCGCGGCAGCGGCCCTGGCGGGTGCGGGCACCGCGGACGCTGCGCGCTTCGCCGTCGGCTTCGCCGAGGGGACCGAGCCGGCGACGCTCGCGGCGGCGCTCGAGCGCGCGACGGCGGGGAAGGTCACGTACGGCCTGGCCGACCTCGGCGCGCTCACCCTGACGGCAGCCAGCGCCCATGGCGTCCGGCGGCTGCCCGGCGTGGCCTACGTCGAGCGGCTCGACCGGGCACGGCGGCCGGCATTCGCTCCTTCCGATCCGCTCGCCCCGCGGCAGTGGTACCTGGCGAAGATCCGCGCCTTCGACGCCTGGGCCGAGCAGCCCCCGCTCGCCGGCCCGCTCGTCGCGATCATCGACTCCGGCATCGACGGCGACCATCCCGAATTCAAGGACAAGATCGTGGCCTCCCGCAGCTTCGTCGGCGGCAAGGCGACCGTCGACGAGCTCGGCCATGGGACGTTCGTCGCGGGAATCGTCGCGGCCCGCCAGAACGCGCAGGGGATCGCGGGGATCGCGTGGCCGGCCGACCTGCTGGTGGCAAAGGTGGTCGGGCCCGACCGGACGATCTCGCTCGAGGCCGAGGTGAAGGCGATCCGCTGGGCCGTCGACCGCGGCGCTCGCGTCCTCAACATGAGCCTGGGCGGCATCCGGAACCCCAGGAACCCGGAGGAGGACACGTTCTCACCGCTGGAGGCCGCCGCGATCGACTACGCCTACGCCCGCGGAGCGGTGATCGTGGCGGCGGTCGGCAACGCCGACCAGGCGCCGCGGCGTCCCTGGACCTGGGCGAACTACCCCGCCGCGCTGCCGCACGTGATCGGAGTCAGCGCCGTCTCGCGCGACGGCTCCGTCCCGTCGTTCTCGCATCGCGACCGCATCTACAACGACGTCGCCGCCCCCGGCACCGAGATGCTCTCCACCTTCCCGCGCCCGCTGACCGCCGCGCGGCCGCAGTGCGCCAACCAGGGCTACTCCGACTGCGGCCCCGAGGAGTACCGCCGCGCCGAGGGCACGTCGTTCGCCGCACCGCAGGTCTCCGCGGCGGCGGCGCTGCTGCTCAGCGTGCGGCCCGACCTCGTCCCGAGCCAGGTGATGGCGCTGCTCACGCGGAGCGCCGTCGACGCGAACGCCAGCACCGGCTGCAGCGTCTGCCCGCTGCTCCGCGACCAGTACACCGGCTTCGGCGTCCTCGACGTGACCGCCGCGCTGACCCAGGCGCTCTCCGGCCCCCTCCCCCGCGCCGACGTGCTCGAGCCGAACGACGACGCCGGCGCGAAGGCGCGCACGGTCGCGGGCCGGCAGGGCTCGGTGCGGGCGACGCTCGACTACTGGGACGACCAGTCCGACGTCTACCGCGTGCGGCTCTTCCCCGGCCAGCGCCTCTTCGTCAACGTCAACGGGCCGCCGGGAACGCGCGTGTACCTGTGGCGGCCGGGGACGAGCGGCATCGACAAGCTCGCCGTGCTGGCGAGCCGCCGCCGCGTCGCCCAGTCGGCGCAGCAGGGCGCGAATCAGCGTTTCTCGTATCGCGTGCCCGTGAAGCGCGGCGGCTTCTACTTCGTGCACGTGAAGCTCGAGGCCGAGGGCGGCGGCCCATATAGCCTCAGCTTTGCCAAGAGCCCCCGCTAGAGCAGTTCTTCTTCGGGGACCTCGCGCAGGACGCGCGCGGGGTTGCCGACGACGACTACCCGCGGCGGCACGTCCTTCGTGACGACGGCGCCCGCTCCCACGAAGGCCTCCTCGCCGATCTCGACCCCCGGGCAGAGGACGGCCCCGCTGCCGACCCGCGCGCCCCGGCGGATCGTCGGACCCTTGCGGAGCCCGTGGCGGCGCTCCGTGCGACCCATGAAGTTGTCGTTCGTGGTGATGACGCGGGGGGCGATGAAAACGTCCTCCTCGAGGGTCGAATAGGCCGTGATGTAGGCGTCGGCCTGGATCTTGGTCATCGCCCCGACGGTGGTGTCGTTCTCGATCAGCGAGCCGCGGCCGACCACGACGTCGTCGCCGAGCTCGACCCGCTCGCGCACGCAGGCCTGGTCGCCGACGATTACGCGCGCCCCGAGCCGCGAGCCCGCGAAGACGATCGCGCCGGTGGAGACGATCGTCCCCGGCCCGAGCTCGGCGGGCGGCAGGGGCTCGCGCTTGGCGGTCGAGCGCGGCGAGAGCGTGGGCTGCTTGCCGACCACGGCTCCGTCGAGGATCTGGCAGCCCTCCCCGACCACGGTGCCCGGATAGACGATCGCGCTTGGCGAAATCATGCAGGGACGGCGGCGAGCGAGCTCTGGAGCTGCTCGAGCGCCCGGACGACGGCCAGGCCGGCGCGCGCTTCGCCGTGGTCGCCGGGCCCGGCTTCGACGAGCGAGAGGAAGTGCTGGCACTCCAGCTTCAGCGGCTCGTCGTTCGAGATCTTGGGGCTGAACTTGTCGCCGGTGCGCGTCTGCCACTCCCCATACCGCTCGGCGGGCTTCCAGGCCGCTTTCTCGTACACGGTCACCTTGTGCTCCAGCTCCATGTCGTCGAAGACGACCATCTTGTCCCGCCCGACGACGGTGATCCGCCGCACCTTGTGCGGGTCGAGCCACGACAGGTGCATGTGCGCGATCTTCCCGGAGGGGAAGCGCAGGTAGCAGAAGACGACGTCCTCGACGCCCGGCGTCAGGAACGCGTTGCCGTCGGCGCGCAGCTCGCTCGGCTCCTCGCCGAGCAAATGCAGGATGACCGAGAGGTCGTGGACGCCGAGCGACCAGAGCGCGTTCTCGTCCTGGCGGATCTTGCCGAGGTTCTGGCGGTTGCCGTAGACGCAGAGGACGTCGCCCAGCGCGCCCTCGTCGACCAGCCCCTTCAGCATCGCCACGCCCGGGTGGTAGAGCAGCAGATGCGCCGGCATCAGCACCAGGTCGCGCTCCGTCGCCAGCGCGCAGAGCTCCTCCATCTCGGCGGCGCGCATGGCGGGCGGCTTCTCGACGAGCACGTGCTTGCCCGCCTGGAGCGCCCGCTTCGCGAGCTCGTAGTGGGTGGGGACGGGAGTGGCGATCACGACCGCCTCGAGGTCGGCGTCGGCGAGCAGCTCGTCGAAGTCGCCGGTCGTCCGCGCCCGCGGGTACCGGGCCGACATGCGCTCGCGCAGGCCGGGCTCCACGTCGCAGAGCCAGCGGAGGTCGGCCAGTTCGTCGAAGTTGCGGGCGAGGTTCGGGCCCCAGTAGCCGAGGCCCGCGATGCCGACCTGGATCAAAGCTTCCAGACCTTGCCGTTCCCGCTGCCGTCCCGGCCGGTCGCGTTGCGGAAGTCGACGACGAGCTTGGCGCGCTCGACCAGGCCGGGGTAGTCGATCGAGGAGTGCGCCGTGACGATCGCGACGCAGTCGTAGCGCTCCGCCTCGAGCGGGACGGAGGTCAGCCCGAGCTCGGGCAGCGCCGGGACGTGCGCGTCGTGGTAGGCGACCTGCGCGCCGTCCTCCTGAAGCAGCTCGATCAGCTTGATCGCCGGCGACTCGCGCATGTCCCCGATGTCGGCCTTGTAGGAGACGCCGACCACGAGGATCGCGGCGCCGCGCACCGCTCGCTCCTGCGAGTTCAGCGCCCGCGTGAGCTTCTCGCGGCACCAGTAGGGCATGTTCTCGTTGACGCGGCCGGCGAGCTCGATGAACTCGGTGTAGAAGTCGTACTCGCGCGCCTTCCAGGTCAGGTAGAAGGGGTCGATCGGGATGCAGTGACCGCCGAGACCCGGGCCGGGCTTGAAGCTCATGAACCCGAACGGCTTGGTGGCGGCCGCATCGACGACCTCCCACACGTCGATCCCCATCCGGTCGCAGAGCTGAGCCAGCTCGTTGACGAGCGCGATGTTGACCGAGCGGAAGATGTTCTCCAAGAGCTTCGTCAGCTCCGCGGCCTCCGGCGAGGAGACCTCGACCACCGTGTCGACTGCGCTGCCGTAGAGGGCCGCCGCGCGCGCTGTGCACTCCGGCGTCAGGCCGCCCACGACCTTCGGCGTGGTCTTCGTCGTCCAGTCGGTGCGGCCCGGGTCGACGCGCTCGGGGGAGAAGGCGACGTTGAAGTCGGTGCCGGCCGTCAGGCCCGAGCCGCGCTCGAGGCCGGGCGCGACGAGCTCGCGCGTCGTCCCCGGGTACGTCGTCGACTCGAGCACGACGAGGTGCCCCGGCTTCAGGCGCTCCGCGATCTTCTCGACGGCGCCCGCGATGATCGAGAGATCAGGCTCGCGCTGGCGGGAGAGGGGAGTGGGGAGCGCGATCAGGATGGCGTCGGCGTCGCGGAGGACGTCGTAGTCGAGCGTCGCGCTGAGCCGACCGTCGCGGACAAACCCGCCGAGCGCCTCCGACGGCACGTCCTCGATGTGGCTCTCGCCCCGGTTGAGCGCCGCGACGACGTCGGCGACCACGTCGACGAGCACGACGGTGCGGCCGGCCTCCGCGAAGGCAAGCGCCAGCGGCAGGCCGACGTAGCCGGCGCCGACGATGGCCAGGTCGGCCCGTCCCACGACGGGCTCTCCGAGCGCGGCGTGCTCCTCGAGCCGACTCATGAGGCCGCAAGCGTAGCCAGCAGGTCGGCGATGCGGGTGGCGGCGCGCCCGTCGCCGTAGAGCGGCGGCGCGTCGTCCGGCATGCGGGCCTCGGCCACAGCGGCGACGAGCAGATCGGGGTCGTCGTCGACGAGGACGTTCGCGCCGGTCTCGACCGTGTCCACCCACTCGGTGGACGGCCGGGCGGTCACGCACGGCACGCCGTGCCAGTACGCCTCTTTCTGAAGGCCGCCCGAGTCGGTGACGACGACTCGGGCCTGCGAGAGGACGGCCGTCAGCTCGAGGTAGCCGAGCGGCTCGGTCACGCGGACGTGGTCCGCGACCAGGACCCCGTCCAGCGCGGCCCGCGTGCGCGGATGCGCGGGGAAGAGGACCGGGTCGTCGAGGCGGTTCAGCCCCTCCACGATCCGTCCCAGCCGGGGCTGGGAGACATTGGCCTCGCGGTGGATGGTGGCGAGCACGTACGAGCCACGGGGGAAGGGTGGCTCGAACCGGTCGCGCGCCAGCGGCGCAAAGAGGAGCTGGGCGTCGTACATCACGTCCCCGACCACTTCGATGCGGCCGGCGACGCCCTCGCTCTCGAGGATGTCGCGCGAGCGCTCGTCCGGGCAGAGCAGCAGCGTGGCAAGGCGGTCGGTTTCGATCCGGTTGTGCTCCTCGGGCATCGACAGGTCGCCGCTCCGCAGCCCCGCCTCCACGTGCGCGAGCGGGAGCTCGAGGGCGGCGGCGGCGCGGGCACCGGCAAGCGTCGAGTTCGTGTCGCCGTAGACGAGCAGCCAGTCCGGGGCTTCGGCTCGCGCAGCCTTGGCGATCGCGGGCTCCATCAGGGTGGGGTCGGAGGTGCGCAGATCGAGGCGGTGGCGCGGCTCCTGCAGGCCCAGCTCCTCGAAGAAGACCTGCGACAGCTCGCGGTCGTAGTGCTGCCCCGTGTGCAGTACGACTTCGTCGATTTCTCGCTCTCGGAGGGCCAGTGAGAGGGGCGCCGACTTGATGAATTGCGGTCGATTGCCGACGACCGAGAGCACCTTCACCAGGGCTACACTACGCGCCGCGCCCCGGGCCGTTAGCTCAGTTGGTAGAGCAGGGGACTCTTAATCCCAAGGTCGAAGGT
>JBBDWU010000009.1:0-196175 GCA_040902725.1 Gaiellaceae bacterium
GGGCTCCGCGGGCCGGGAGCGGTGCGCGGCTGGTGGCGTCAGGCATAGACGTTCTTCAGGGCGTCCTCTGGCTTCGGGTCGGTCGCGCTCTTGGCGAACTCGACCGACGCCTCGACGATCTCGACGACCTCGCGGTCGAGCTCCTCGAACTCGTCGTCGGAGAGGCCGAGCTGGGCGCGCGTGAGCGTGATCGGGTCGTGCTCGCGCGCCTCCTCCTGGTCCTCCTTCGAGCGGTAGACCTGCGGGTCGCCGACGTAGTGGCCGTGCAGGCGCCAGCACTCGACGTCCATGAAGACGGGGCCCTTGCCCGAGCGCGCGTGGTCGAGCGCCTTCCTCGTGGCCGCGTAGACCGCCTCGACGTCGTCGCCCGCGACCTTCACCGCCTTCATGCCGAAGGCCTTGGCGCGGTCGATCGTGTCGTCGAGCGGGTTGTGCTGGGAGGCCGGCGTCGACTCGGCCCAGGAGTTGTCCTCGCAGACGAAGACGGCGGGCACCTGCCAGAGCTGAGCCAGGTTGAGCGCCTCATGGAACGTGCCGATGTTCGTCGCCCCGTCGCCGAAGAACGCGACGCCGACGCGCTGCTCGCCCCGGAACTTGAAGGTGAGCGCGGCGCCGACGATCGCCGGCAGCCCGCCGCCGACGACCGCGTTCGCGCCCAGGTTGCCGCGCTCGACGTCGTAGAGGTGCATCGAGCCGCCGTAGCCGTGCGAGCAGCCCTCAAGCTTGCCGTAGAGCTCGGCCATGACCGCGTTCGGGTGCGTCCCGCGCGCGAGCGTGTGGCCGTGGGCCCGGTGCGTCGAGGCGAAGACGTCGCCCTCGTCCATCGCCTGGCAAACGCCGACCGCGACCGCTTCCTGGCCGAGCGCGACGTGGAGGAAGCCCGGGAGCTCGCCCGCGCGGAAGCGCTCCTCCACCTTCTCCTCGAACCGCCGGATCAGGAGCATCTCGCGGAAGAAGTCGCGCAGCGCTGCCTCGGAGAGGCCTCCCTTGCGCTCGACCTTGGCCACGAATACGAGTTTATGCTCAGGTCCGTGCAGCTCGTCGAGCAGTGGGACCGGATCGAGCGGGGGCTCCCGAAGGGCTGGGGAGACGCCCGGCTTGCGCTTTCCGTCGAGGACGAGACCGGGCTGGCGCGTGCCGGTGGGCTGCTCGGGCCACTGGCGCCCGGTCGCCGCGGGCACGAGCTGCTCTTCTCGGCCGCGCCTTTCGGCCCCGACCACCTCCGGCGCCTCCTGCGCGGGCTCGACGACGAGCGGATCGACGGCACGCTGAAGCTGCTCGCGAGCGATCTGCCCGCCCCGGCGCCGGAATCCGAGCGGCGGGCGCTGGCGGAGTCGTGGGACGAGCGCGTCGCGGCGCTGCCCGACGACTGGAGCGACCTCTACTGCGAGCTCGAGCTCACGTCCGGCAGCCATCTGGAGCGAGCGGCGCTCCTGCTAGCGCCGCTGAACCCGGCTCGGTACCCGGGCACGCCGGGGCTGCGCTTCCGCGTCGCCCGGCTGCGCGGCTACGGCGGCTCGGGAGGAATGGCGCGCCGCTGCCTCGAGCGCCTCGACGCCGAGGGCGTCACCGGTCGCCTCGAGATCCTGCGCGCGCTCGCCGACACGCAGCACGTGGCCACGCAGGGCCCCGTCTGGCGCGTCGGGGGCCGGGCGGTCTGATGCCGGACCCCTCGAGCTGGAAGGCCGTGGAGCCCGGCTGGCGCGTGCTCGGGCCAGGAGGAGACGAGGTCGGCCGCGTGCACGAGGTGCTCGGCGACCCCGACGCGGACATCTTCAACGGGCTCAACGTCACCAGCGGCCTGCTGGGATCGCCGGAGTACGTCCCCGCGGAGCGCGTGCGCGAGATCCGCGAGGGCGAAATCTTCTTGGACTAAAGCTCTTCCCTGAGGAGCGACCACATGACGAAGTCGGTGCGGCGGCCGAGCCTCGCGTTGTGCCGCTGCGAACGCAGCACGCCCTCCCGGGTGAAGCCGGCCTTCTCCGCAACCCGGTTCGAGGCGACGTTCTCGACGTCGGCCCGCAGCTGGAGGCGGGTGAGCCCCGGCAAGGCCTCGAACGCCCATTCGGCCGCCAGCCGCGTCGCCGCGCTCGCCGCGCCGCGGCCCCGAGCCTCCGCGGCCACCCAGTAGCCGATTTCCGCCGTCCCCTCGTCGAGGCCCGTGAAGAAGTGGATGCCGATTCCTCCCGCGGCGCCCTCGATCCCTTCGACCTCGATCGCGAAGGTCGCCATCGTCCCGTCCTGCCACGCGGCGCCCGCGAGCTCGAACCACTCGCGCGCGTCGTCGTGCGTGTAGGGGTGGGGAACCCGGTCGAGGAAGGCCGCGATGTCGGGATCGTTGATGCGGCGGACGAGCGCGGCCGCGTCGCTCTCGCGCCACGGCCGCACGCGAACGCGGCCGTCGCTCAGGTCAGGAGTCTCTACGCCCGTACGCGGAAGGTACCGCGCAAGGACGTGCGGTGCGGGTCGCAGCGGAACGTGTGCAGCCCGGGCCTGAGCCGCACGCGCCACGTCTGCCTGCCGACGAACGCGACTCCCGTCAGCTTGTTGACGCCCGGGCCGAGCAGGTGGAAGTTGTGGGCGCTCGACCGGTCGTTGACGACGATGCTGTAGATGCCGGCCTTGAGGCTCGTGAAGCGGCGGCCGCCCTTCGTCAGCGTGATCGTGAAGCCGGGGCCGACCGTTCCGGCGAGCTTGTTCTGCGGGGTCGTCGTGGGCGGCGGCGTCGAAGAGCCGGTCCCCACGGCGAACTGGCCGAGCATGTCGTAGGAGTGGTCGTCACAGACGTACGTGTACTGGCCGTTGCCCAGCGTCACGGTCACCGTGCGCTTGCCGACGAACCCGATCTCCGTGCCCGCGCTCACGCCTCCCGGCCCGACGAGGTGGAAGTTGTGGTCGCTCGACCGGTCGTCGATCTCGATCGCGTAGGTGCCCGGATCGAGTTGGGTCACCGCCGCGCCGGCCGCGTTCTCGAGCGAGATCGTGTAGCCGGGGCCGACGGTCGCGTACAGCGTCCCGTCCAGGGCGGCACCCGAGCCCGCGTAGACCGCCACAGGCGGCGCGAGGACGAGCAGGGCAACGACGAAGAGGAGCGGGCGACCCACCATCCCTACTACGTAGCACGCGGGCCGCCGGTTTGCCAGGAACGACAACGGGGGCGGCCGTGGTGGCCGCCCCCGTTGGGACACCGGTTCTGGCTAGCGGGTTAGCGCAGCGCCTTCCGCGCGCCGAGCCCCGCGCTCACCAGCGCCAGGCCGATCAGAACCGCGATCCAGAGCGGGAGGCCCGTGAAGGGCAGCTCGTCCGAGGCGACGCTGCCGAGCGCGCCGAGGACGGCGCCCTGCTCCTGCGGCTCGCCCGACTTCGGAGCGGCGGCCTGGACGCCGGCCACGCCGGACTGCTCGGCCGCGGCCTGCTCCTCCGCGGCGCGCTGGTCCTGCGCCGCGGGCTGGTCCTGCGCGGTCGGCTGTGCCTCCGACGCAGGCGGCTGGGTCTGCTGCGTCGTGAACACGGCCGTCTGGTCGGTCGGAGCCGCCGCGCACGCCGACGCGTCGGTCGACTTCGAGCTGGTCTTCTCGCTCGTCTTCGTCGACGTCTTCACGCCGCCGGTCGACGTCTTCGCGTCGCTCTTGGACGAGAACTTGACGTCGCTCTTGGAGCTCGACTTCACGCCGCCCTTCGACGAGGACTTGACGTGCGTCTTCTCGCTCGTCTTCGTCGAGGACTTGACGTCCGTCTTCGAGCTCGCCTTGAAGCCGCCCTTGGAGCTCGACTTCGACGAGTACTTGAAGCTCGTCTTCTCACTCGTCGTCGTTGGCGGGCAGCCTGCCGTCGTGACCTTCACCTCGGTCTTGACGTCGCACTTCACGCCCGTCTTCGTCGACGACTTCACGTGCGTCTTCTCGCTCGTCTTCGTCGAGCTTCCCTTCGTGCTCGACTTGACGTGCGTCTTGACGCTCGTCTTCGTGTCAGCCCCGGCGGGGCAGTCGAGCGTCCCCGTCGTGCTGGCGGTCGTGGGGCAGCCGCCGGCAGGGGCCGGGATGATGTCGCCCTTGAAGATCGTATGCCCCGCCTTCAGCGCCGCGGAGCTCACGGTGATCAGGACGTAGGGATTCGTCGCCGACCCGGTCGCGTGGCAGATCGCGACCTTGTCGTGGGCGACGCCCTTCACGTCGGTCTTCACGTCCGTCTTCGAGGACGACTTGACGTGACTCTTCTCGCTCGTCTTGACGTCGCTCTTGGACGACGTCTTCACGTCGCTCTTCGACGACGACTTGACGTGACTCTTCTCCTTGGTCTTCGACGACGTCTTCGCCTCGTTCTTGGACGATGTCTTCACGTCGGTCTTCGACGATGACTTCTCGCTGCTCTTGGACGAAGACTTGTCGTCGGTCTTGACGTGAGTCTTCGTCTCGCTCTTCGCCTTGTCTCCTGGGTCACCCGCAGCTGCGCCCGTCGCCGTCAAGGCGATCGCGAGCGCAAGCGCCGCCAAAAGCGCCAGGCGCGGCTTCTTCGAGTTCATTGCGCTGCTCCTCTCGTTGTTGGCCAAATCCCGCTTCATCAGTGAGATCTGGCCTTGCAACGACCGAAGGCCGCGCCGAGATACGGGTTAGAAGTAAGAAAACTATGTGCGTAGCTCGGCGCCGAACCGCTCGGCGAGCGCCGTGACGATGCGAGCGCGTAGCCCGGCGGCGTCCTCGTCCGAGAGCGTGCGCTCCGGTGACTGGAACGAGACGCCGAACGCGAGCGACTTCTTCCCGGCGGCGATCTGGTCGCCGCGGTAGACGTCGAAGACCCGCATCTCCCGCAGTTCCGGGCCCGCTGCCTCGCGGGCGACCTCGACGAGCGCCCCGGCGGGCACCTGCTCGTCGACCGCGAACGCCAGGTCCTGCTTGACCGCCGGGTAGGTGATCACGTCGTCATAGACGATGAGGTCCGGCACCCGCGGCACGAGCGCGTCCACGTCGAGCTCGAAGGCGCCCCACGAACCGGGCAGATCCTCGTCCTGGACCTCGGCTATCCAGCCCTCCGCCGTCCGCGCCCCCGCCACGGCCGGCTCGAACTCGGGCTCGACGTGCAGGGCCTCGTACAGCCCCTCGACCGCGCCCTTCGCGCGTGCGAAGCCGCCTTCGACGATGCCGCCGACGTGCCAGCGCTCGTGCGGCAGCTGCTCGCCCGAGGGGAGGTAGACGTGGGCGAGCTCGAAGAGCGCGATCTCCTCGTTGCCGGCGTCGACGTTCCGCCGCGCGGACCTGGCGAGCCCGTCGTGCAGCGAGGTGCGCAGGACGGCCTGCTCGCTCGTGATCGGCTCGGGCAGCCTGAGCGCGCCGGGAGTCGGATCGTCCGGAAGCAGGCTCCAGTTGTAGGCCTCCGCGTAGCCGAAGCCGGCGAGGGTGTCCTGGATCGTCCGCCGCACCCGCTGGGCCTTCGTCAGCCGGCCCGCCAGGTCGCGCCGCTCGGGCAGCGTGAACGGCGCCTGCTCGAGGTGGAAGCGCGCGACCTCCTCGACGAGGTCGATCTCCCTCGTCACGTCGCCGGCGCGCCAACTGGGGACGCGGACGTTCCACTTGCGGTCGACCTCGAAGCCGAGCCGCCCGAGGATGCGCTTCTGCTCGTCCTCCGCGACCGGCAGCCCGACCACCTGCTCGGTGCGCTCGGGGCGGAAGCGGACGACCGGCGGCGCGGGCAGCTCGGCCGCGACGTCGGTGTGGCCGGTCCAGCGCGCGCCGGCGAGCTCGACGAGGAGCTGGGTCGCGAACCGCGTGGCCTGGAGCGCCGCCTCGGGGTCGATCCCCTTCTCCCAGCGGTTCGAGGCCTCCGAGCGCAGGCGCAGCCGCTCGGAGCTGCGCATGATCCCGACCGGCTCGAAGTTCGCCGCCTCGAGCAGCACGTCGGTCGTCTCCGGCCCGATCTCGCTCTCCTCGCCGCCCATGATCCCCGCGATCCCGACCGAGCGGGCCGCGTCGGCGATCATCAGGTCGCTCGGGTCGAGCTCGCGCTCGTCGCCGTCGAGCGTGCGGATGCGCTCGCCCTTCGACGCGCGGCGGACGACGATCCGCCCCTCGGCGAGCCGCGCGTGGTCGAACGCGTGCAGCGGGCTGCCGAGTGCGAGCATGACGTAGTTCGTGACGTCGACCACGTTGGAGATCGGGCGCATGCCGGCCGCGGCCAGCCGGGCCTTCAGCCAGGGCGGCGAAGGGCCCACGCGGACGTCCCGGAAGAGCCTCCCCACGTAGCGCGGGCAGCCGGCGGGATCCTCCACGCGGACGTCGACCGGCTCCTCGCCGCCGCCTGCCGGGTCGCTTCCCGGCGGCGGCGCGAGCTCGGTGTCGAGGAGCGCCGCGACCTCGCGCGCGATCCCGTAGATCCCGAGCAGGTCGGGCCGGTTGTGGCTCGTCTCCAGCTCCAGCACCTCGTCGCCGAGCGGCAGCACGTCCGCGAGCGGCGTGCCCGGCGCCCACGGCTCGGCGAGGACGAGGATGCCGCTGTGGTCGTCCCCGAGCTCCAGCTCGCGCTCCGAGAGGATCATCCCGTCGGAGACGACGCCGCGGAGCTTCGCCTGCTCGAGCCGCTGGCCGCCGGGGAGCACCGCGCCCGGCAGCGCGACGGCGACCGTCGCCCCCGCGCCGAAGTTCCAGGCGCCGCATACGATCTGGCGGGGCTCGCCCTCCCCCACGTCGACCGCGCAGAGCTGAAGACGGTCGGCGTTCGGGTGCTTCGCCGCCTCGAGCACGAGCCCGACCCGGAAGAAGCCGAGGTTCCCGTCGACGTCGGCGACGCCGCGCGTCTCGATCCGGTCGACCTCGCAGCTCGCGGTCAGCAGCAGCTTCGCCAACTCGGCGGTCGGAACCGTGACCGCGACGTAGTCGCGCAGCCAGCTGACGGGGACTCGCATCAGAACTGCCTCAGCAGGCGGAGGTCGTTCTCCCAGAGCATGCGGATGTCCGGAATGCCGTGCCGCTGCGCGACGATCCGGTCGAGCCCGAGGCCCCACGCGAACCCGGACCACTCGGCCGGGTCGTAGCCCACGTTCTCGAACACCGCCGGGTCGACGACGCCCGCGCCGCCCATCTCGAACCAGCCGCTGTGCTTGCAAAACGCGCAGCCCTCGCCGCCACAGAGGAAGCAGGTCACGTCGAACTCGACGGAAGGCTCCGTGAAGGGGAAGAAGCTCGTGCGCACGCGCACCTCACGGTCGTCGCCGAAGAGGGCACGGAAGAAGTGCAGCAGTGTGCCCTTCAGGTCGGCGAGCGTGATGTTGCGGTCGACCGCAAGCGCCTCGAACTGGTGGAAGTTCGGCGTGCTGCGCGGGCTGGGCGTGTCGCGGCGGTAGACGCGGCCGAGGGTGACGATGTAGATCGGCGGCTGCCGTGACTCCATCACGCGGATCTGGCCGGTGGAGGTGTGCGTGCGCAGGAGCGTCTCGGCGTCGAGGTAGAAGGTGTCGCGGGGCGAGCGGGAGGGATGGTTCAGCGGCTGGTTGAGCGCGTCGAAGTTGTGCCAGACGGTCTCGACCTCGCGGGTGTCGATGATCTCGTAGCCGAGCCCGAGGAAGATGTCCTCGACCTCGCGGATGATCTGCGTGAGGGGATGCAGCTGTCCGCGCGGAAGCGGCTCGCCGGGCAGGGTGACGTCGAGGGCCGCGGCTGCTCGCTCGCGCACGGCGGCGGCAAGCTCCCGCTCCCGCCGCTCGAACGTCTCCTCGAGCCGCTCGCGGACGGCGTTCAGCGCCATCCCGCTCTCGCGGTCGCGGACGTCGCGCAGCGCCAGCTTCAGCTCGCTCCTCCGGCCCAGATAGAGGACGCGGGCCTCGTCCAGCTCGCCCGGGGTCGCGGCGCGCTCGACCGCGGCGAGCGCCTCTCCTTCGTAGGCCTGAGCGTCCATCCGGCAATACTGCCAGGGCATGAACTACGAGCCCTTTGCGGCGAGCTACGAACGCTGGTCGGCCGAGATGACGGAGGACGTGCCCTTCTACGTCGAGCTCGCTCGCGAGGCCTACGGGCCGGTCGTCGAGCTGGCCGTCGGTACCGGCCGGGTCGCGATCCCGGTTGCGAAGGCGATCGGGCGGCCCGTGCTCGGGATCGACTCGTCGCCGGCGATGCTCGAGCGGGCGCGCGCGGTGGGCGGGGCTCTCCTCGACCTTCGGCTCGGCGACATGCGCGACCTGGAGCTCGACGAGCCGGCGGCCCTGATCTACTGCCCCGCCCGCTCGCTCCTGCACCTGCCGACCTGGGCCGACCGGCGGCGCGTCTTCGAGCGCGTGGCCGCGTCGCTCCTCCCCGGCGGCCGCGTCGCCTGGAACGCGTTCGCCTTCGACCACGCGATCGGGGCGCGGCTCGACGGGCAGCGACAGGAGGAGCCGGTCCCGCACACGCTGCGTTACGCGGTCGGCGACAACCGGGTCGACATCACCCTCGACTCCGGCGACACGATCTCGCTCTGGTGGGCGACGAAGAACGAGTGGCTCGGGCTCGTCGACGTGGCCGGGCTCGAGCTCGAGGCGCTGTACGGCGGCTTCGACCACGAGCCCTTCACCGACGAGAGCCGCGAGTACGTGTTCGTCGCCCGGAAGCCCTAGATGTAGGACCCGAGCGCGTTGTTCATGAGCGCGTGTAAGCGCGTCATGGGTGCTTGGCGGCTGAGGCTGCCGTGTGGTCTGCGGTGATTGTAGAAGTGGAGCCAGCCGGCGAGCGCCCGTGTGCGTTCTGCTGAGCTGCCGTAGATCGCCCCGTAGGCCCAGCCGCCGAGCAGGGTGCGGATGAAGCGTTCTGCTTTGCCGTTGGTGCGGGGCCGGTAGGGGCGGGTGCGGAGGTGTTTGATGCCGAGGGCGCGGCAGGCGAGAGCGTGGATCGTGGCGCGGTAGGCGGAGCCGTTGTCGGTGAGCACCCGTTCGACGTGGACGCCGTAGGCGGCGAAGTGGGCGACTGCTCGCCGCAGAAAGGCGATCGCGGTCGTCGCCTTCTCGTCGTCGAGCACCTCGACGTAGGCAAGCCGAGTCGCGTCGTCGACGCAGACGTGGACGAATTCCCAGCCGGCAACACCGACCCGCCGTCCTTGCTGGCGCGTCGTGCGCTGGCTCGCGCGGCTACCGGTGACGCGATGGCCGACACCACGGATCCGTCCCAGCTTCTTCACGTCGATGTGGACGAGCTCGCCCGGCCGCTGCCGCTGGTAGCGGTTGGCGGGCTCGAGCGGCTCCAGGCGCGAGAGGCGGCCGAGGCCGATTCGGGTCAGGATCCCCGAGACAGTCGAGACGGGCATCGCCAGCACCTCAGCGATCTCCGCCGCGGTCATCCGCAGCCGCCGCAGGCCGACCAGCAGCTCGACCCGCTCATCGGCGGTGCGATTCGCGACCTCGCCCGGCGCCGACGAGCGATCGCCAAGGCCAGCCTCACCCTCCGCGCGGTAGCGGCCCAGCCACTTCGCGACCGTGCGCTCGCTCACACCGGCGGCCTCGGCCGCCTGCGCGAGCGACCAACCCTGCTCGACCACCCGCCGACAAAGCAACAGCCTCGAATGCGGGCAGGTCCTCGCGTTACCGTGAATCTTCATCCGGTGTCCTCCTTGGACTGATGGTCTTCGACAACCACCAGCCTCCAAGGAGGCCCGGATGAACAACGTGCTCAGGAACTACACCTAGAGCGCCCGCAGCTCGTCGAGCTCGCTCGCGCTCGGCTCCCAGGCGCCCGCTGCCGCGTTCGCCCGCACCTGCTCCGGCCTCGTCGCGCCCGCGATCACCGAGACGACCGCCGGCTGTGCCGCCAGCCCGCCGATCGCCACGTCGAGGAGGCCAACCCTGCGCTCTGCCGCCCACGCCTCGAGCCGCTCGACGCGATCGAGGTCGTCGTCCGCGACCTCCCGCCCGTGCAGGCGCGAGCCTTCCGGCGCTCCCTCGCCGCGGCGGACCTTGCCGGTGAGGATGCCGCTCGCGAGCGGGAAGTAGGGGATGAAGCCGACGTCCAGCCGCTCGCAGGCGGGGAGCAGCTCGGTCTCGGCGCCGCGGCGCAGCCACGAGTACTCGCTCTGCTCCGTCGCGAAGGGGGTGAGCCCGCGCTCGCGCGCCGCCGCGTGGGCGTCCTCGACCATCGCCGCCGTGAAGTTGGACGAGCCGATCGCGCGCACCGTCCCCGCCCGGACGAGCTCGTCGAGCGCGCCGAGCGTCTCCTCGACGGGCGTGACCCCGTCGGGCTTGTGGTACTGGTAGAGGTCGATCCACTCGGTCTGGAGGCGACGCAGGGACGCCTCGACGGCCTTGCGGATGTACGCCGGCGAGCCGTCGGCGCCCTCCCCGTGGCCGAACTTGGTCGCCAGCACGACCCGGTCGCGCCGCCCGGAGAGCGCGCGCCCGATGATCTCCTCGCTCAGGCCGTCGCCGCCGTACACGTCGGCGGTGTCGAAGAACGTGACGCCGGCGTCGAGAGCAGCGTCGATCACCGCCCGGGAGCTCTTCTCGTCGACGCGCCCGCCGACGTTGTTGCAGCCCAGGCCGACGACGCTGACCTCGAGCGGCCCGAGCCTCCGCATCCTCATCCCGCGGGTTCTATCAAGAGCACTAGTCTGGGGAACGTGAGCGGCTACGACGCGATCGCGCGGGTCTACGACCCGTGGTCGGTGAGCGTCACCGAGGACGTCGGCTTCTACGTCGACCTGGCCGTCGAGGCGGGTGGGCCGGTGGTCGAGCTCGGCGTCGGCACCGGGCGGATCGCGGTACCGACGGCCGCGGCTGGGATCAGCGTGATCGGCGTCGACGACTCGCCGGCGATGCTCGAGGTCTGCCGCGAGCAGGCGGAGCTGACGGGGGTCGCCGGGCTGCTCGATCTCCGGCTGGGCGACCTCCGCGGCCCGCCGGTGACCGAGCGCGTCGCGCTCGTGACGAGCCCGTTCCGCGCCTTTCTCCATCTCGCCGACGACGCGGAACGGCTCGCCGCGTTGGCCGCCGCCCGCCGCTTGCTGCTTCCCGGCGGCCGCTTCGTCTTCGACGTCTTTGCGCCCTCGCGCGAGGACATCGACGAGACGCACGGCCGCTGGCTCGAGCGCGAGCCGGGGATCTTCGAGCGGGCGGAGTGGGACGAGCAAACGCGGCGGCTGACGCTCACGGTCCGCGGCCGAGACACCGAGGCGACGATGGCGCTCTCCTGGCTGTCGCCGGCCGAGTGGGAGGCGCTGATCGGCCGGGCGGGGCTGGCGGTCGAGGCCTGCTACGGCTGGTTCGACCGCCGCCCCTACGCCGGCGGAGAGGACACGGTGTGGATCGCGCGCCGGCCCGTCCACGACTGACCCGTGACCTGGCTGATCGTCTCACTGGCTGTCGCCGCCCTCGCGGCGCTCCTGCTCGTCGTCCTCTTCAGGGGTCGGCGCCTGGCGCCTGGTAGTGGGGTCCGCCTGGTAGTGGGGTCAGACCCCCGTCACGGAATGGTCACGAAAGTGTCGCGGGATTGAATCGGCCTACCCTCTGAGCCGCATTTCTCCAGCAATCTGTGGATGGGACGTCACACTTCTGTGCCGGGGTCTGACCCCGTCGCGGAGGTGTGTCGCGCCTGCTCGTAGAGCGCGATCGCGCCGGCCATCGCCACGTTCAGCGATTCCGCATCGCCCGGCATCGGGATCCGCGCCGGCTCGAGGCCCTCGAGCGCCCCTAGGCCTTCGCGTTCGGCGCCCAGAACGAGGACGAGCGGCGGCGCCAGGTCGAGCTCGCCCAGCGCCTGGCCGGCGTTCGCGTCGAGACCGATCCGCCGCCCCGGCGCCTCGTCGAAGCGGCCGAGCGGGACGCGGAAGATCGCTCCCGCCGAGGCGCGCAGCGCCCGCGGCCCGGTCGGGTCGGCGCAACCCTGCGAGAGCGCAACGCTCGCGCCGAACGCGTCGGCGGCCCGCAGCAGCGTCCCCACGTTGCCAGGATCGGCAACGTGCCAGAGCGCGAGCACGACGTCGCGGTAGCCCACAGGGAGCGCGTCGCGCCGGAAGACGGAGATCACGCGCGGCGGGTGGCCCAGCGTGGACAGCTCGGCGAGCAGGCCGGGGTCGACATCCTCGCCGGCGACCAGCACGTCGACCGGCTCGACGCCCGCGCTCCGTCCCGCCTCGAGCAGGTCCTCGCCCTCGCAGACGAAGAGCCCCTCCCGCTCGCGCTGCCGACGGGACGTGAGCAGCCGCCGGATGAGCCGCAGCTTGGGGTTGTGCGCCGACGTGATCACAGCTCGTAGTCCAGCCACGCGCCGTGGTAGTCCGCGTGCCCGACGAACTCGCGCGCCCGGCCCGGCCGATAGATCCGCATTCCCCACGCGCGGGGGTCCTCGCGGGGCTTGCCGGCGCTGACGAAGACGACGCCGTGCGCGTCGAGCGTCTCGCGAACCTTGGCGCGCGCTTCGTCGGAGAGGAACTGGAAGACGGCCGTCTGGAAGACCAGGACTGGACCGTCGAGGCCGTCCAGCACCTGGGGCAACACGTCGACGACGTCGCCCTCGATCAGCCCCGGCGGATCGGCGCGCAGGGCCTCGATCGCGCGGTCGAGCCGCGCCAGCCGCTCGCTCTGCCCGGCCCAGACGAACGACCGCAGCAGCCGCGCGCCCTCGTCGGTCGTGACGTCGACCGGAGCGAGGTCGATGCCGACGCGGGAGAGCACGCGCACGTCGCGCTGAAGCAGCGCGGCCAGCACCGGCCGCCGTTCCTCCCCCGCGAGCGTGAGCGGCGCCGCGGCCGGGCCCCACTCCCCTTGCTCGTAGCGGTAGCGGTAGCGGTCCCAGACGAGGTTGAGCCCGGCGCTCGCTCCCAGCTCCACCACGTGCGTCTCCGTCGCAGCGGCATGGAGAAAGAGCGGCAGCAGCACCCAGGAGCGCTGCACCTCGTTCGTCTGGACCTTGTGCGCGGCGACGAAGCCGCGCAGGAACTCCTCGTCCCGCTCGAGGTCGATGTCCTCCCAGGCGAGCTCGCCCCCCAGCACGAGGTAGTGCAGCCCGGCGAGGAGTTGGAGCGGCGTGCCGCCGATCGCGTGCGCTCGCGGGTCGTCGGCGAAGCGGCGGCAGAGCTCGGCGTAGAGCGGCGAGCGGCCCTCGCAGTGAGCCGCCTGCTCGACGAACGCGTCTCGCTGGCTAGTCAGCCTTGGCGAGCGCGGCCTTGGCCTGCTCGGCGATCTGGCCGAACGCGACCGGGTCGCTGATGGCGAGATCCGCCAGCACCTTACGGTCGAGCTCGATCTCGGCCTTCCGCAGGCCCGACACGAACTGGTTGTACGACAGGTCGTGCTGGCGCGCGGCGGCGTTGATGCGCGTGATCCAGAGCCGGCGGAACGTCCGCTTCTTGTTCTTCCGGTCGCGATAGGCGTAGACCAGGGAGCGGTCGACCTGCTCCTTGGCGGCCTTGTACGTCCGCGACTTCAGGCCCCAGTAGCCCTTGGCCTGGCCGAGAACCTTGCGGCGCTTCTTGCGCCCGGCGACTGAACGCTTTACGCGGGGCATCCGGCTACTTCTTCCCCAGCTGCGCGCGGACCTTGCGGTCCTCGGCCCGGCTTACCGGCGCGTCACCGGCCAGCTTGCGCTTGCGCTTCTGCGACTTCTTCCCGAGGTTGTGACTCAGGTTCGCCTGCCGTCGCGTCAGCTTGCCGGTCGCCGTCAGCTTGAACCGCTTCTTCGCGCTGCTCGATGTCTTCTGCTTTGGCATCTGTCACTCCTGCGTTCTTCGTCGGGCCGAGCACCATCACCATGTTCCGCCCATCCTGGAGCGGCGGGGACTCGATTTGCCCGATCTCGTTGACGTCCTCTGCGAGCTTGAGGAGCAGATCGCGACCTCGCTGCGGGTGCTGCTGCTCGCGGCCCCGGAACATGATCGTGACCTTGACCTTCGCCCGCTGGTTGAGAAAGCGGACGACGTGGCCCTTCTTGGTCTCGTAGTCGTGGACGCCGATCTTCGGTCTGAGCTTGATCTCCTTGATCTGGACCTGGGACTGGTGCTTGCGAGCGAGCTTGGCCTTCTGCTCCTGCTCGTACTTGTACTTGCCGTAATCCATGATCCGCGCGACCGGCGGATCGGACTGCGCCGCGACCAGAACGAGGTCGAGGTTCTTGCTGTACGCGTACTCGCGGGCCTCCTCAGTCGCCTTGATCCCGAGCTGCGATCCGTCCTCGTCGATCAGGCGAACCTGGGGCGCGCCGATCGACTCGTTGATGGGGTCCTGCTTGACCGGACGAACGGGTTCGAATCGCCGACCGCGGGGCCTCAAAGGGTTGTCACCAAGCTAGTTCGCTTCTCCTTCTCTAAACGACGAAAACCGCTGCGTGCAGCGGCCCGTGATCCTCGTCTTCCGACTCGGTTGAACCCCCGCTGGGCGCAGTAGCCCCGGAGGTGAGGAACGGGTCCGCTCCTACTTTCAGGCACTCAGCTTAGCAAGGTCTCTGACGAGCGCCACCAGGCCGATCTCGTACTGCTCTCCCCCACGGTCGCGGACGGATAGCCGCTCAGGCGACTCGCGGTCGCCGTACACGATCACCTTGGGGATCTTCTCGAGCTCCGCGTCCCGAATCCGCTTGCCGACGGTCTCGTCCCGGTCGTCGAGGTCGACGCGGAAACCGGCTCCGGCGAGGCCGTCGCGGATCTGTCGCGCGGGCTCCCGGTGGTCGTCGGCGACGGGGAGGATGCGCACCTGGACGGGCGCGAGCCAGAAGGGGAAGGCGCCGCCGTAGTGCTCGACCAGGATGGCGATGAACCGCTCGAACGACCCGTAGAGCGCGCGGTGGATCACGAAGACCGGATGCTCCACGTTGTCCTGGCCCACGTACGTCAGCCCGAAGCGCGCCGGCATCTGCCGGTCGAGCTGGATCGTCCCGAGCTGCCACGACCGGCCGAGCACGTCGGAGACGTGCAGGTCGATCTTGGGCCCGTAGAAGGATCCCTCGCCCGCACCGACGTCGTACTGGATCTGGTTCCGTTCGAGCGCCGCCTCCAGCTCTGCCTCGGAGAAGTCCCACTCCTCGTCGGTGCCGAGCTTGTCGTCCGGACGGGTCGAGAACTCCGCGCGGGGCTCGAGGCCGAACAGCCCGTAGAGGTAGCGCAGGTAGTCGATGCAGCCGTCGAGCTCGGCCGGGATCTGCTCCTGCGTGCAGAAGATGTGCGCGTCGTCCTGGGTCACGTACCGCACGCGCGTCAGGCCGTGCAGAGCCCCGGCGAGCTCGTTGCGGTGCAGCGGCGCGGCCTCCGTATAGCGGAGCGGCAGGTCGCGATAGCTGCGCAGCTCGCTCCCGTAGAGGAGCATGTGCCCCGGGCAGTTCATCGGCTTGATCGCGTACAGCTGCTCGTTCTCGAGCGGGATCAGGAACATGTTCTCGCGGAACTTCTCCCAGTGGCCGCTCGTGACCCAGAGGGCCTGGTCGTAGATGAGCGGCGTCTTCACCTCCACGTACCCGCGCTTGCCGTTCTCCCGGCGGCGGACGTCCTCGAGCGCGTTCCAGATCACCATCCCCTTGGGATGCCACAGCGGCGAGCCCGGGGAGTGCTCGTCGAAGTGGAAAAGGTCGAGCTGACGCCCCAGCCGCCTGTGATCGCGCCGCTTGGCCTCCTCCAGCCGCTCGAGGTGCTGGTCGAGGTCCTCCTGCGAGTAGAAGGCGGTGCCGTAGATGCGCGTCAGCTGGGTGTTGCGCTCGTCGCCTCGCCAGTAGGCGCCGGCGAGGCCGGTGAGCTTGACGGCCTTGATCGGCTTCGAGTTCTGCAGGTGCGGGCCTCGGCAGAGGTCGGTGAAGTCGCCCTGGGTGTAGAAGGAGATCGGCCCTTCGGCGCTGCCGACCAGCTCGACCTTGTACTGCTCGCCTTCCGCCTCGAAGCGCTTGATCGCCTCCTCCGCGCTGACCTCCTCGCGCGACCACGCCCGCCCCTCCTTCAGCTCCCGCCGGATCTCGTCCTCGATCTTCGCGAGGTCGTCCTCGGAGATCGGCTCCGGGAACTCGAAGTCGTAGTAGAAGCCGTTCTCGATCGGCGGCCCGATCGCGATCTTCACGCCCGGATAGAGGCGGCGGACGGCCTCGGCGAGCAGATGGGCGGTCGAGTGGCGCAGCACCGCGAGCGCGTCCGGGTCCTCCGCGTCGCGCTTGGTCAGGATCTCGATCCGCTGCCCGTCCGCGAGCGGCAGGCGCAGGTCCTGGACCTGGCCGTTCGCGCGGACGAGTACCGCGTCCTGGGCGAGCCGCTTGCCGATCGCGCCGGCCGCGTCGAGCCCGGTTGCGCCGTCGGGCAGCTCGAGCTCGGAGCTGTCCGGCAGGACGACTTTCAGCGAAGTGTGTCCCGCCGAATCATTGGCGGAGCGTACCGCATGGCCGGGGCCGCCTAGGCGCAAGCACCAGCAGGGCCGCGGGCGCGAGCAGAAGTAGCCAGAGCGCCGCGCCGAGCCCGGCCCGCTCCGCGACCAGCCCGACGGCCACCGGCGCGGCGCTGCCGAGCGGGCCCATGACGCCGGTCAGCGTCAGCACCATCCCGCTGCGGCCCGGCAGCTCGCCGTACAGGCGCGCCTTGAGCACCGGATACCAACCGGCCCGCACCAGCCCGAGCACGACGAGCGGACCGAGCTTGAGCAGGCCCGGGGTGAGCAGGAAGGCGACGAAAGCGGCCGCCGCGGCGATCGCGCTCAGGCGCAGATACGCGAGGCCGCTGCCATTGCGGAGCAACCGCAGCAGCCCCAGGTTGCCGGCAAGATCGGCGAGCGTAAGCGCGCCCAGCGCGAGGGCTGCCGCCCCGCGCGAGAAGCCGGCCGCATCCACGAGATAGAGCGCCAGGAACCCGGTGAGTACGTCGCCGAGCAGGTCCGACAGCTCCAGCAGGACGAGCCAGCGCAACACCCCCCTTCGCCGCAGCGCCCGCCACGCGCCGCGCAGGCCGTGCGGAGCAGGTGCCGCAGCCATCGGCACGTGCAGGCTCGCGAGCGCGAGCAGCGCTCCCGCGACAGCGAAGCCGACGAAGAGCGGCCGCCAGCCGAGCGCGAGGAAGGCAATCGCCGCGATCAGCGCCGGGCCCACCACCGCCCCGAGCGAGCCCGCAACCGTCCAGCGCACCATGTTCTGCTCGCGCCGCCCGGGCTCGGAGTCCATCAGCGAGGCCTGCGACAGCGAGACGAAGGCGCCGCTCGCCGGCGAGAGGACGGCGAACGCGACCAGCAGCGGGAAGAAGCTCTGGCTGACCGCGACGCCCACCAGCGCCCCGGCGAAAGCGAACCCGCCGCCCGCGACGAGCACTCGGCGGCGCCAGAGGTCGCCGAGGATCCCGACGGCCGGCTCGACGACCGCCGAGACGAGATTGGGGACGGCGAGGAGCAACCCGACCTGCGCGTAGCTCAGGCCGAGCTCGCCGCGGATGAGCGGCCACGCGGCCTCCCTCGCCCCGAACACGAGCTCGTCGAGGAGCTCGATCGCGAGGAAGACCGCTAACGCACTAGGGAGTTACCAGGGAGGGTGGCGTCGCATGAGCCGGATTCTAGGCTCAGCAGCGGCGCGCTTCCTGGTAGTACAGGCTGGCGACGGCGCGCAGCTCGCTGACCGGGTCGAAGGTGCGGACGGTGATCGCGTAGCGCCCCGGCTTCCAGCGCCCCGACGGGCACGCCATGCCGAACCCGCGCGCGGTCACGTCGAAGCCGAAGTTCGGGCCGCCCTCGGCGCAGTTCGGCGCGGGGCCTGTCTTCGCGCCCCGCTTCCGGGTCGTCTTCGCGCCGACGACGAGGTCGGCGAGGTAGGACACGCGCAGCTGCCGGTTCGCCGTGCAGGGAACCTTCGTGTCGTACCAGGTGCCTTTCAGCTCGCCCCCGCGCTCCGAGAGCAGCACGCGGCTGACGACCTTCTGCGACCCGCGCTCGGCCACCGCGGTCGCGGCCGGCCGGTCGGCGGCGAGCGCCGCAGGCACGACGAGCAGGGCGAGGAGCGCGACTGCCTTCACGACTGCGAGTTCTCCCACATCCGTGCGAAGCCTTTGTTAAGTAGACACTTAGGCGCGTGAATCCCGAGGCCCGGGCGAAGCATCCGTTCTGGCATGCCGTGGGCCTCGGCACCACTCCCTACGCCCGGCTCGCCTTCAGGATCGAGACCCACGGCGCGGAGGACTTCCGCATGGAGCCGGGGACGCTCATCGTCGTCACCCACCGGGCCGAGACCGACGCACCGATCCTGATCGCGGAGCTCTACCGTTGGTCGCGAGCCTGGCGCGACCGCTCGCAGCGGCTCCACTTCGCCGCCCGCGACGACCTCTTCGAGCCCGGCTTCTTCGCCGGCTTTCCGAAGCGACTGCCGGCGGCGGCGCGCCGGATCCTCAGTCCCGTGGCGATCGGCCGGTTCCTGCCGATGGTGCGCGTCCACCCGATCGGGAGCGCGAACCGGATGAAGCTCGCGCAGGCCCTGCGCCGCGTCGACCCTCGCACGCCGCTACCCGAGGTCGTGGGGCTACCCGCCCGGACGGCCGGTGAGGCACTCAGCGGACGGCTCGCAAAGGAGTTGTGGCGGGACGTCACCCCGACGGACTTCCCCGTCGAGGAGGCGTGGGCCCACCGCACCGCCGAGACGCGCCGCCAGGTCGAGACGCTGATCGAGCTCCTGCGCGCGCGCGAGCCGCTGCTGCTCTTCCCCGAGGGCCGGCCAAGCCCCGACGGCTCGCTCGGCCCGGTCCAGCGGGGCCTCTCCCTGCTCGTGCGGCGCGGCCGTCCCGAGCGGTTGCGCGCGTGGGGGATCGGCTACGACCCGCTCGTTCGCGGGCGCACCCGCGCGGTCGTTTCGGTGCGGCCGCCGGTCGAGCCGGACCTGGGGGACGTCGAGGCGCAGGTGCTCGCCGAGCTGAGGCTGGCGATGCCGCTGACCGCCGGCTCGCTCGTGGCCCACGCGCTGCTGCGCGGCGAGGACCCCTCAGCGGCGCTCCTCGTCGCCGTCGAGGAAGCGCAGGCCGACGGCCGCCACGTCCAGCGCGACCTCGGCGCCCGCGTCGCCGAGTCCCGCTCGGTCGTGAAGGGCGTCAGCGACCCGCGCCTGGCGCGCCTGGCCCGGGAGTACGAGAGCGCGCGAGCCACGAGCTCACCTCCCTGAGAAACCCCGGATCGATCGTGTGCGGGAGCGGATACTCGCGGTAGATGACGTCGGCGCCGGCGGCCTCGAGCGCGTCCCGCGCGCGCCGGCCCCAGTCCACCCGGATCACGGGGTCGAGCGTCCCGTGGCCGATCGCGACCGGCAGCCCCGCGCGGGTCTCGAGGTCGAGCTCGAACCCCGGCACGGTCGGGATGAAGCCGGAGCAGGCGACCAGCGCGGCCGGGGACGGCCTTCCCTTCCCGAGCGCCAGCGCGTAGCTCATGACCGTGCCCTGCGAGAAGCCGCCGAACACGGTGCGCTCGGGAGAGAAGCCGAGCCCGTCGAGCCACTCCGCCAGCTGCCCCAAGGTCGCGAGGAAGGTCGGCGGGTCGGGGTAGCCGACCGCCTGCAGCCGGTACCAGTGGGCGCCGCCGGGCGGAAAGGAGAGCGGGCCGCGCGGCAGCACGGCGAGCAGGCGCCGCTGCGGGTCGAGCAGATCGGCGAGCGGCGCCAGGTCGAGCTCGTTCGCTCCCCGCCCGTGCAGCAGGACGAGCAGCCCCTCGGGCTCGCCGGCCGCAGGGCGCGTGTGCGCGGCGAGCGTCACGTCACCCGGGCTGCGGCGGCGTCGACCTCGAGGTGCGTGCCCCCCTCGACGAGCCTCCGGAGCCGGTCGACGGCGTCCCAAGCGTCGACGAAGCGCGTGTAGACCGGCGGCAGGCCGAAGCGAATCGTGTCCGGCTGACGGAAGTCGGGGATCACGTTCGCGCGCTCGATCAGGGCGCGGCAGATGCGCCAGCCGTCCGGATGGCGTAGCGAGACGTGCGCGCCGCGGCGCTCGGGCTCGCGCGGCGTGCCGAGCTCGAAGCCGAGCGGCGCCAGCCAGGCGTCGTGCAGCTCGACCACGAGTGACGTGAGCGCGACGCTCTTCTCCCGCAGCCGCCCGATCCCCGCCTCCGCGAGCAGCCGCACGCCCGCCTCGACCGCCGCGAGCCCGAGGATCGGCGGCGTGCCGGCGAGGAAGCGCCCGATCCCCTCCACGGGGTCGTACTCGGGCCCCATCGCGAACTGCTCCCTCTGGCCGAACCAGCCCCAGATCGGCGAGCGGAGCTGCGGCTGGAGCGCGGCGCGCACGTAGAGGAAAGCGGGCGCGCCCGGTCCGGCGTTGAGGTACTTGTAGGTGCAGCCCACGGCGAGGTCGGCGCCGGCGGCGTCGAGCTCGACCGGGACGGCGCCGGCGGAATGGCTCAGGTCCCAGAGCACGAGCGCGCCTGCCTCGTGGGCGGCAGCGGTGAGTAGGGCCAGGTCCTCCAGCGCGCCCGTCCGGTAGTCCACGTGCGAGAGGCAGACGAGCGCCACCGGCGGCTCGAGCTCGTCCAGCACGTCGTCCACGAGCCTCAGCTCGCGGCCGAGCCCCTGGAGGACGTAGCGGTCGGTGGGGAAGTCGCCGGCGCGGCCGACGATCGCGCCGTCGCGGACGTCCAGGGCGGCGCAGGCGAGCTTGTAGAGGTTTACGGTGGTCGAGTCGGCGACCAGCACCTCGCCCGGCCTCGCGCCGATCATGGGCGCGAGCTGGTCGCCGACCTCGGTCGGCAGGTCGATCCAGTCGGCCCAGGCGGTGACGAGCCGGCTCCCCCACTCCTCGATCCGCGCCGCGATGCGCTCCGCGGTCTCGCGGGGGAGGCGGCCGAGCGAGTTGCCGTCCACGTAGATCCGCTCGCCGTCCTCGTGGACGAACCGCTCCCGGAAGAGCGCGAGCGGGTCGGCCGCGTCCAGCGCCTCCGCGTGGGCGCGCTCTACGGCAGCCAGTCGATCACCGCCAGCCAGGCGTCCGAGGCCGGCTCGAGATGCTCGAAGTGGCCCACGCCGGGCAGCGTAACCAGGTCGACCTCGTCGCCCGCCGCGAGCGCGGCCGCGTGGTAGCCGCGGCTGATCGAGGCCGGGACGATGTCGTCCTGCTCACCGTGGACGAGCAGCTGCGGCACCCCGAGCGGCAGCATGGCGGCGGGAGAGGCCTGCGCGTAGGCCTCGGGCGGGCAGAGCTCGCGGACGACTCCGCGGGAGAGCCCGAGCCGGGCGCCCTCCTCCAGGTCGGCCACGCCCGCCTGCGAGACCGCGTGCGTCACGAGCCCGCGCGCGGCGGCCCAGAGCGCCAGGTGCCCGCCGGCAGAGTGGCCGATCGCCACGGGCGCCGAGCCGGTTGCGCGGATCCCCGCCTCGACGTCGTCGAAGGTCGCCGGCCAGCCTCCGCCGCCCCCGAGCCGCCGGTACTCCAGGTTCCAGGCCGCCCAGCCGCGCGCCGCGAGGTCGCGGCAGAGCGGCTCCATCAGGGTGCGGTCGTAGCCCTCCCGCCAGAAGCCGCCGTGGATGAGGACGGCGACGCCGCGCGGCGCCACCGCCGGTTCGAAGAGCTCGGCGACTTGGCTCGGGTGGGGTCCGTAGGAGATGATCACGCCATGAGTCTCTTGAACAAGCTGAGGGGCACGGAAGCCAAGCCGGAGCCCGGGTCGGAGCGGCAGCAGATCGAGACGTCAATCATCGTGCTCGCGTACCAGCCGCGGCTGTGGCAGGAGATCCGCTCGAGCCCGCGCTACGAGCTGAGCACCACGCTCGACCGCAGCATGAGCGGCCAGCTGGCCGTGATCGCCCGCATGGGCAACCTCTTCCGGTACTTCAACGGCGAGGTGGAGATCGACGACGAGGACCTCCGCTGGACGGCCATCGGCATCCGCGACCTCGTAGCGATCCACGAGAGCGGCCGCGACCTGAAGGGGCATCTGCAGAGCATCGTGGCGACCGTCGTCGGACCAGAGAAGGCGATGGCTCAGCTGGTGCTGAGGCTCGTCGACCCGGCCGACGAGAGCAGCCTCACGGTCGACGTCCCCCAGGCCCGCGAGCGCCTTGCGCGGGTGCAGTAGCGCTCACTCCCCCGGCTTCGCGCCCGGGTAGCGCGGCAGGCCGTCCTCGGGGAGGACGTCCCACGCGGCCGCCGAGGCGACGAAGGTGTGGTACTCGGGCCGGATCCCGGGGTCGCCGTCGAGCGCGCCGAAGCGGACGGAGACCTCGTCGCCGTCGGGCCAGTCGCCGCCGAAGAGGCTCGAGCCGCACTCGCCGCAGAAGGCCTTGGCCTTCCCGCCCTCCGGCCGGAAGACGCGGACGAGCTCGGCGCCGCGCAGCAGGCGGAACTGCTCCTTCGGGACGCGGCCCTGGACGAGCCCGGCGCCACCGGAGTGCTTGCGGCAGCGCGAGCAGTGGCAGACGTTGGCGCGGCGGAACGGAAGGTCGACCTCGAAGACGACGCCGCCGCAGAGGCAGCTGCCCTCGACCGGGTCCATCAGCCCCGGCGCTGCCCCTTGCGCATCTTCTCCATCCGCCGCCGCTGCGCTCGGTTGACCGCCTCGGGCATGGCCCCGGACTCGCCGGCGGCGTCGAGGTACGCCTCCCGCTCGGTCGCGCTCAGCCGGCTGAGCGCCGCCTGCGCCCGCTGCGGATCGCGCAGCGCGCCCGACCGCTCCAGCTTCGCCATCGCGCTCGCCAGCTGCGGATTGGAGCGCTCGATCGCCTTGCGCGACGCCTTCTGCATGAGGCGGCGCATGAAGCCGATCTTCGCCAGCCCGGCGACCACCGGCCGCAGGAAGCGGCCGCCCTGGACGCGTCCGAGGATCGTCACGAGCGCGAGCAGCAGGATCAGCCCGAGCAGGATGAAGATCGGGATGAACCAGGTGAGATCGAGCCCGAACATCGACCGGGATCGTAGCGGGGCCGACCCCGTCGGGCCGGCCCCGCGTCACCTCGTTGCGGCAGGCGTTGCGCCCGCGCGGTCCGGCTCGAGGCGGGTGAGACGCGCCGGCGGCGCAGCACGCCGCCGGCGCGCTAAGGACCTACTTCCCCTTGTCGCCGGTCAGAAGCGAGTCGATGACGTCATGCGGCAGGGCGGCCGCGTTCAGTAGCGCCTTGCGTGCAACACCGCCTGCTTCGCTACCGATCTCGTCGGCTGCCTTGAGGGAACCGATGACTGCGGCTTTGGCGAGCTCGCCGGAGTCGCCGCCGATCGTGCCGGCCGCCTTGATCGAGCCTTGAACGGCCGATACGGCTGCTTCTCCGACGTCGCCTCCGACGCCGCTGATGCTCTTGACTGCACCGTGGGCAGCTTGTGTCGCAGTGCTGCCGACATCTCCGCCCACCTCTTTCACTCCCTCGATCACTCCGGTGACGAGGCCCGTGGCAGCGTGAGTCGTCGAGCCTCCCGCCTTGGCTGTGATCGTGATTCCTTCCGAGACCACCCTGCCGGCGGTACCGACAGCAGTGGAGGCCACGTCACCACCTGCCTCGAGAGTCTTGACGATGGTGTCCCGTGCCACCTGCTTGGTCGTCTCAGCGACATCACCGGCACCTGAAATCGCCGAAGACAGCGCCTTGCTGAGGTCGTCGGTCAAACTGGCCATCGATTGTCATCTCCTTCGGGAGAGACCCCTTGTTGCCCTCGTTACAAACTCCTCTCCAACCCTCCGCCGAGCTAAACCCGCGCTAAGCCCCACGACGAGCCGCGCTGCGCTGGTGGCTGAGGGCCCGCCGGCGCGGACCCTCAGCCACCGCTTCTCCTCCGTTACCTGAAGGTGGGGCAGCCGTTCGCGATCGGAGCCGGGACGGGCTCCCGGGCGACCTTGGTGTCGTGCAGGACGGCCTTGAGCGCGTCGATGCGCCCGTTGCCGAAGCAGCCGTCGTAGCCCCTCAGCGAGCCGTCGACCGCGACCAGATCGATCGTCGTCGACTGCAGGTAGCTCTCGACCTCCTGCGGCCGCATGATGACGACGTCGCCGCCCGAGAGGCGGCCGAACTGGCTGACGATCAGCGCCGAGACGCCCGCCGTGTGCGGCGAGGCCATCGAGGTGCCCTGGAAGCAGCCCCAGACGTTGCCCGGGATCGTGGAGAGCACCTGCGTCCCGCACGGTCCGGGGATCTCGCCGTTCGGATTACGCGAGTTGCCGCCCGGCGCCGCGACGTCGGTCATACCGAAGCCGTAGTTCGAGTAAGACGCTTTCTCGCTCGTCGGCCCGAGCGCCATCGTCCCGATCACGCCCTGGGTCTCCGCGGGAACCACCTCGCACTCGTTGCCCGCGGGCGGATGGGCGAGATCGACGTCCGAGTTGCCGAGCGCCGCCACCGGCACGACGCCCTGGTTGCGCGCGTAGGCGATGGCGCGTTCGTTCGCGTGCCTGAACGCGCGATGCTGCGGGTCGGTCGCGCACTTGAACTCGGTCGATTCGAGCAGCTGGTCGTCGTCGACGAAGAAGCTCATGTTGATCACCTCGAGCTTCGCGTCGCCGGCGTACGTGATCCCCGCCGCCGTCGAGTTCGAGTAGCAGTAGCCGGCGGCGTCGCACACCTTCACCGGCACGAGCGAGACGTTCGGCGCGACGCCGATCACGCCGTGGACGTTCTTCCGCGCCGCGACGATGCCGGCGACGTGCGTGCCGTGGAAGTTGTTGTCGACGCACGGCACCGGTGAGCCGGCGCCGGGCCCCGCCGGGATGAAGTCCCGGCCTTTGAGGCAGTTGACGTTCGAGCCGTCCAGATCGACGAAGTCTGCGTGGGCGCCGTCGATGCCCGTGTCGAGGATGCCGACCTCGACTGCCCGCGCCCCCGCCTGGTGCGCATGCGCCTGCGGCGCGCGGATCAGCTCCATGTTCCACTGGAGCGCCTCGAGCACGTCGACCTGCGGGTCGGGCCCGCCGCCGGGCACGTCCTCCGGCCCGACCACGACGAGCTGGCCGCTCTCGACCGCCTCCTCGTAGCTCGGGAACGCCTTCCAGACGAACTCCTCCGCGGCCTCCTCGACGAGCGGCGAGGCGCGGAGCAGGTCCGCGAACAGCGGATTCGCCGACGTGACGCCCAGCACGCCGATCTGGCTCGAGATGTCCTGGGTGATCGTGCCGCCCGCGAGCGTGACGAGGCCGAGCGCGGCCTCCTTCGTGCCGGCGAGCGCGAAGCCGTCGCCGGTCAGGTCGCCTGCGAGGACGACGGTGTAGCTCTTGAGCTCGGCGGCGGTGGGTGTCGCGCTGCCGAACGGTGTGGCCGCGGTCGCGAACATGAGCAGCAGCACGCCCACGGCAAGCCTTAAGCGCGTCATTCTCCTGTTCTCCCCCCAGTTGCTTGGACCGACCCAGAGGCGGCCTTCCCCCGCGCGCGGGCTGCCTAATCGCTACTTCAGCACGCGGTATCTGAGGTGCGTGGCGGCCGGGGACTCGATCACGCGCGTGAGCTCGAGCTTGCCCTGTTCGCCATCGAACAGGCGCACGCCGGCGCCCAGGAGCACCGGCGCGACGTGGAGCTGGAGCTCGTCCAGCAGGCCGGCGCCCAGGTACTGCTGCGCCACGGTTGCGCCGCCGCCGATGGCGACGTTCTGCTCGCCGGCGGTAGCGCGCGCCTGCTCGAGCGCCGACTCGATGCCGTCGGTGACGAAGGTGAAGGTCGTGCCGCCCCGCTTCTCCACGGGCTCGCGGGGATGGTGCGTGAGCACGAAGACCGGATGGTGGAAGGGCGGGTCGTCGCCCCACCAGGCGTCCGCATTCGGGTCGTCCTCCCACGGGCCCTCGCCGCCGCTGAACATCCTTCGGCCCATGATCGTGGCGCCGGCGGCGCCGATCGCCTCCGCGAGCACGTCCGAATCCGGCCCCTCCTCGCCTCCTTCCAGGCCGTGCGACTGGCGCCAGCTCCTCGCCGCGACCGCCCATTCGTGGAGCTGCTCGCCGCCCTGGCCGAGCGGCTCCTCGAGCGTGATGTTCGGGCCGGCGACGAAGCCGTCGAGCGACATCGAGATGTCGAGCGTGAGCTTGCTCACTTCTCTAAGGACTCCCTTCAGACGCAAGACTCATCGGCCTGCAACCTCGATGGAGCGGATACTCGCGCGACTGCCAGGCCCACGCTTGCTTTGGGTCGCGGCGTGAGCGCTTGTACCGTGGGTCAATCCGCAGCCAACCTCACGATCAGGCTGGAGGAACGAAGCGAGGGCCAATCGGCCGGCTGATTCTCGATCCGTTCGGCCTCTAGGCTGAGCCGCTCGTCGGAGGCTGTTCACCCTCAATGACGAGCGAGAAACGGGCTCCTGGTCACTCTCGCGTGTTGACATCGTGGCTCGCAGCGGTGAGTCTGGGAAACATGCGGCGAACCCTTCGTCTCGGAGTAGCGGCTGCCGTCGTGCTCGCATCACCCGCAGGGGCGACCGGCGGCGCTCTCGAGACCGGGCCAAGCTCCGGCACTGTGATTCCGGCGATGTACAAGAACTGCACGGCTCTGAACCGGAAGTACCCGCATGGCTTGGGTAGAGGGAATGCGAGAGACAGGACCAGCGGTGAGCCGGTGACGACCTTCAAGCGCAGCACGAAGCTCTACAACACCGCGATGTCGCACAACAAGCGGCTCGACGGCGACAAGGACGGGATCGCCTGCGAGAAGGCCTGATCGGCCAGCGCGCTCCACTGCGAGCCGTCGTAGCAGTTCTTCAGGGCTCGGCCCTGCTGGCCATACACAGTCCATCGGTCGTACCGCGTTGGTGACCGATGCCGCTCGCTTGGTCAGGAAGGCGGGTTAGCCGGCCCAGGCGCCGCTCGCTGCGTCCCAGGCCCCGAAGGCGGTTCCAGCGAGCAGGGCATCGACGAACGGCGTAACTATCGCGAGAGCTTCGTCGAGCGTCCGCCCAACTTCGAGCGCGGAGTCTTTGGCCTCGGCCGCGTAGCCGGCCTCCCACAGGCCGCGGTCCGGCACGTCGAATCTATGCGGAACAGGTGTAATGCCGCGGCGCTCGATCTCGCTGCGCAGGGCCGCTGCCTGCGGTTCAGCGCCCACGGAGACCTCGATGACAATGGCGACAAGGTCGACTAGATCCTTGTACCTCGTCGACGGCATCGAGCCGTCACCGTAGCGCTGGAGGATGGCGGCGATCTTGTCTGCGATGTGGTCGACGAGCGGGTAGGCCCGGTAATTGCGCTGCACGACCTCCGGCATGTTCACCTGCGCGAGCGGTGGGACTTCCTCGGGTTGCCCCGTCATGCGGAGGTCGGTGCCGACGAGGTCGACGCGGAAGGAGACCCACTCGGTCGCGCCAATGTATGCCTTCACCGGTAGGCGGATGCCGGCGGCGCCGTCGCTGACGGGTGCTGGTGCTCCAATCTCGAAGCGGAACCAGTCGCCGAGGTCCTCCCCCGCAGCTTCGCGCAGGTCGCGCGCGGCGGCGTCGCTTGCCTTGGCGCGGTAGACGTCGACGTCGATGGTGCCGCGAACGCCGATGTCCCGGGCGAGCAGCGCTGTCGCGCCTTTGACGATCCAGCCGTCGTCGAACTGGTAGAGGCGGGCGAGCAAACGGTCGTACGCGATCTGTCGCTGGAGCTGCGGCAGCGTCCAGCGCCCCTGCTCGGAGAGCGCGCGCAGTCGGTCGGTGAGCGCGCGCCGGAAGTCGCCGGGCGAGCCGTAACGGCGATCGCTCACGACGCTGGCTCGGACCCGCGAGTCGAGGCCTCCGCGTCCTGCAGCCAGCGCGACGCGTCCGGGTCGGCGGCAAGGCTGAGGAGCCACCGGAGGAGCGCGAGGCCGTCGTCGCGGCGGAAGTGGAAGCGGCCGGCGTACGGCGCGAGTCTCTCCGCGAAGGTGCCGGGGTAGTCGTAGACGCCGCGGATCGCGTCCGCAACGATCTGCGCGACCGCCTGGGGGTCCTCCCGATCGGCGAGGAGGTCGGCAGCGATCACCGAGGGCCGGGTGACGGGAAGGCCATGAAGAATGGTCCACTTGGTCTTGCTCAGGCCACGGCGGTGGAGCCGGACGTCCGGCCGCCGCGTCTGCTTGCGCGTCGCAAGCGTGAAGTCGTGCACGTCGGCGGGAAGATGGCCGAGGCCGTAGAGCGACGCCGCCGAACGATGCGAGACGAGCCCCTGGTCGGGTGTCCGCTCCCAGGCAGGGACCTCCGGCGCGAGCTGTAGCCAGGCCGCGCGGAGGTCGAGATGGTCGGGAAGCGGAGCGCCCGTGTATCGGTAGACGCCATTGGCTACGCGTTCGAGGATCGACCCGTCCGCGATGAGCCGCTCGAACGTCGTCTGCGGCACGCCCACCTTGGCCGCCTGTCGACGGGTAACAAGACCCCACTGCTCTTCCGCGAGGCGGCTGAGTGGACCGAGTGTGGCGTACTGTGGCATGTACTGCAATATACCCCGTTAACGGGGTACTTTGCAGGGTGCATCCTATGCAATGCTGCAAATTGCCCCAATAACGGGGGTATTTGAAGCATCCGTCGAGAGGCTCCTCCATGCGCGACAGACTCATGTCCGCGGCAAGAAGGTCGATCAACCCTCGCGCCTACACGGGGAAGAGGTCCGCGAAGGCGTCGGCGAAGACGGCGAGCACGATGAACCAGGCGCCGACCCCGAGCAGCACGAACCCGCCCCACCGTTTGACGGCGGGCGCCTGCGCCTTGATCCTCTCCACGGTCGCCTGCTGAGCGCGCGCGACGCCAGAGGCGGCCGCGAACAGGAGGGCGACGATCACGAGCGCCGCAACGGCGAAGGCGGCCACGGCTCCGGCGAACCCTCCGACCACGAGCGCGTACCCGGCGAGACCCGCCAGGATCGGACCCGTTCAGCCGAACCCGGCCAGGACGTAGCCGAAGCCGAGGACCGCGAAGGAGGCCACCGGGCGCTCGCGCCGTAAGCGCGCCTGCGAGCGAAGGAACGGCACCGCGAGCCTCCCGACCGAGTGGAAGGACACGGGCAGGATCCCCGCCTGCACGAGGCCGAGCAGAATGAGGAGTGTCCCGACGGTCGCCCGAATCGCGATCCCCGCCGTGCTCGTGAACGTGACGCCCGCGAAGAGCGTCTCTCCGAAGATCGCGACGACGACGCCCGCGAGGAGCAGGAAGAGCGCCGCGCCGCCCGCCAGCGCAGCGCCGAACATCGCCGGCCGGCGTCGCTCGACCGCCGCTTCCCTTCCGAGCAGTCCGACGAGCAGCGGGAACGAGCACGGTGAGAAGAACGAGGCGATGCCCGCCGCGGCCGCGAGCGGAAGCAGCGCGGCGCCTTCGACCGAGGGCAAGTCGAAGCGCGGGTAGAGGACGTAACCCGCGTACCCGGCGACGGCCAGAACCGTCACGCCGACGGCGAGAGCCGCGTACCGCGCGAGGGCGCGCCGTTCTGCCGAGGCGCCGATCTCAGCCAACCCGGTAGCCGGCGAGCTCGATCCCGTCACGCACCTGGCTCTCGCTCACGCGGTCGTCGTCGTACGTGACCGTCACCTGCTCGGCGTCGCGGTCGGCCTTCACCTCGCGCACGCCGTCGAGGGCCTCCAGCACGACCGAGACCGTCCGCTCACACCCGGCGCAGTGCATCCCTCTGACGGTGAGCTGGATCGTCGAGTGGGCCACCACGTCTTTGATGCCCCGCGCGCCCCGTTTGATTCCCGCCGGCGCGGCCACACTTCGGACATGGGCAGGGTCGCGCCGCTCGGCGCTGTCGCCGCCGGCCTGCTGGCAGGCCTCGCCGGCACGGCGGCGATGACCGCCTACCAGGAGCTTCTCTCCAGCGGCGACTCCGAGAAGGAGAAAAGCTGGGAGGACGCTCCCGCGCCCGCGCAGGTCGCGAGGCGCCTCCTGAAGGGCGTCTTCCGCCAGGACATCTCGGTCGAGAAGATTCCGCTCCTCACGAACGTCGTCCACTGGACCTACGGCACGGCGTGGGGCGTCGTGTACGGGCTCGTTCAGGGGACGGTACGAGCGAACCCGGTCCTCCACGGACTGCTCTTCGGGAGCGGCGTGTGGGCGATGTCCTACGTCCAGCTCGTGCCCATGGGGCTGTACGAGCCGCCGTGGGAATACCCTGCGAAGACGATCGCCAAGGACGTCTCGTACCACCTCGTCTACGGGCTCGGCGTCGCCACCGCGTACGAGACTGTGGATCAGATGAGCAAGCGCGTATAGCGGGACAGGCGCGTCGTCAACTCGAGGAGCTGGCCGGTCGCCAGCAGCACGCCGAACGCCATGAGCAGCGCGCCGGAGGTCACCCCGACCACGCGCCAGTGGCGGCGAAGTATCCGGACGAGGGTCAACGCGCGGGTGAACGCCAGCCCGAAGAGCAGAAACGGCACGCCGAGGCCGAGCGCGAAGACGGCGAGGAGGACGGCGCCCTGGCCGGGGCTCGCTCCGCCCGCCGAGAGGGCGAGGATGGCGGCGAGCGTGGGGCCGACGCACGGCGTCCAGCCGACGGCGAAGGCGACGCCCGCCAGGCCGGGCGCGAAGGGCCCACCGATCCGCGGTAGGCGAAGCTTCTTCTCGCGGAGGAGGCGGATCGGAAGGCGGACGCCGACCAGGATGAGTCCGGCGAAGACGAGGAACACGCCTGCCACGATCTCGAGCGTCCGCCGGTGGTCGAAGAGGGCGCCGCCGAACCACGCCGCGCCCGCGCCGAAGGCGACGAACATTGCCCCGAACCCGACCACGAACCACGCCGTCGTCGTGACCACGCGCCGCGGTCGCGCGCCGAGCTCGTCGATACCGACGCCGGAGACGTAGGAGAGGTAGCCCGGGACGAGCGGCAGCACGCACGGCGAGGCGAAGGAGACGACGCCGGCGGCGAAGGCGGCCGCGAAAGCCGCCGGGCCGAACTCGATCATGTCTCGCCGGTCGCCTGGCGCAGCCCGGCCTCGAAGCCGGCCTCGTCGGTCTCGCCGACGATCCGCGTGACCTCGCGGTGCTCGGCGTCGAGGAAGATCGTCGTCGGCATCCCCTGGAGCCGCAGCCGCGCCCCGATCTCGCCATTCGGGTCGGCGATGCTCGGCCACGTCCAGCCGAACTGCCGGTAGAAGTCGCGTGCCCCGGCGCGCGCGTCCTGGAGGTTGACGCCGACGACGGCGACTTCAGGGTGCGCGTCGGCGAACCGCTTGAGCGCCTCTGCCTCGGCGTAGCAGCCCGGGCACCACGAGGCCCAGAAGTTGACCACGACCGGCCGGCCCGAGAAGGCGGCCAGGTCGACCTGCTCGCCGGTGATCGGGTCGACGCCGGAGAGCTCCAGCCGCGGCCCGCTTCCGCTCGCTCCTGGCAGCGCCGGGCCGGATTCGCGTGCCGCGAGCAGCCCCACGCCGACCACCGCCATCACGAGGACGGCGACGCCGGCCAGAGCGGCGCGACGCATCTGTCAGGGGCCGCCAGGGCGGATGCGGTCGACGACCGCATCCGCGACGGACGGCCCGGGAGGCGGGGCAGAGTCGCCCCGGCCGAGCGACCGCAGCCCCTCGACCGTGCGGGCGAGCGAACGCAGCATCTCGCGACAGTAGGGGCAGCGGGCGAGGTGCCGGAGGACCCGCTTCCGTTCCCGTCCCCGGAGCTCGTCCTCGAGGTGCGCCGAGAGACGGTCCCGGCTCTCTGCGCACGTGGCCACCCACGGCCTCAGTACGAAAGTCGCTGCGCTCATGCCGACTTGGATGCGCCGGGCGTCCATGTGGATTCATCGTATTCGGACGATGGCAGAGGTCGCGAACGGCGGCGGCCACGCGACCCCGAGGCGCTCGTAGGCTGCCGCCGGGATCGACACGTCCGCGAGGTAGAGCATCCCCGCGACATCGAGCAGGATCCGCTTCGGAGCCGCCAGCGTCAGCGTCGCCTCGGCGGTGACGTGCGGCTCGTGCAGGATCCCCGAGGGCAGGTCGAGGGAGACGACGCGGCGCCCATGCGTCCACTCGATCAGCCGAGCGACGTCCTCGCGGGGCGGGCCCGCCTGCGAGTACCCGAGCAGGGCGTCGACCACGAGGTCGGCGTGGGCGGGCGGATCGCCAGGCGCGACGCCCATCGACCGGAGGATCTGGAGCTGGTCGCGCGTCACCGGCGCCAAACCCTCCGTTCGAGCCAGAACGACGGCGACGTCGGCACCGGCGTTCGTCAGGTGTCGCGCCGCCACCAGCCCGCCGCCTCCGTTCCCGCCCCGCCCGGCCAGCACCGCGATGCTGCGGCCGGCCACGCGGCCGCCGAGCAGCCGCCGCGCCAACTCGGCGAGGCTCCTCCCCGCGTTCTCCATCATCCGCTCGAGCGTGAGGCCGTGCTCCTCGACGGCGATCCGGTCGAGCTCGCGCATCTGCTCGAGCTCGAGCCACGGGAGCGCCGCGCCGGGAACGCTCGCCCAGTAGGCGCGCTCCGCCCTCAGCTCCTCGGGCCAGTCCTGCTCCAGCTCGACGCCCAGGCCGTCCGCGACCCGGTTGACGTAGTTGAAGTACGCCACCACCTGGTTTGCGTCCACGATCGCGCGATCGTCGAGGCCGGCCTCCCGCAGGCGCGCCACGTCCGGCTCGGCCATGGTCTCGGGGAAGCGCGTGAGCTTCACCGCGTACGCGATCAGCGCCCGGAGCCGCCCCTCCAGCTCGTCCGTCCGTCCCGAGGCGACCGCCTCGGCCAGCGCCTCGTCGCCCGACTCCCGGACGAGCGCGGCGCCGTGGTGGACCACTCAGTAGTGGCAGTCGTTCGCCGCCGAGACGGCGACGGCTATCGCCTCTCGCTCGACGCGGCTCAGCGGCGACTCGCCGAACATGATCGTCCGGTAGAGGGCGAGGTGCGCCTCGAGCGCTGCCGCATTGAGCGAGTGCGAGGAGAGGATGTGCGCCATCGCGGCGCTCTCCGGATCGGTTTTCACCCAGGTCATCCAGCCATTCTCCCGCTCATGGTCCTTCGATGCTCGCGCCCGCGGGTCGGATTCGCGCCCGTACGATCCCCCAGCGATGGAGGACGCCGCCCTTCTCTCTCAGGCCAGAGACGGCGACGTCGATGCATTCGCCGAGCTCGTCCGCCGCTACGAGCATCGCGTCCGCGTCGTGCTCTTCCGCCTGCTCGACGACGACCGCGACGTCGAGGAGGCGACGCAGGACGTCTTCGTGCAAGCCTGGCGCAACCTCGAGCGCTTCCGCGGCGACGCCGCCGTCTTCACCTGGCTCTATCGCATCGCCGTCAACGAGGCGCTCGCCCGCCTCCGCCGCAAACGCGTCTCCACGACCGACGTCGACGAGCTCTCCGAGACCGCCCCACTGGCGGCCGACCCCCGCGAGGAGCCGCACCACGTGGCCGAGGGGGAGGAGCTGCGCGCGTTCCTGGCCGCCTGCATCCGCGCGCTGCCCCCCGAGTACCGGGCGCCGCTCGTGCTCCGCGACGTGATCGGGCTCTCGAACCAGGAGGTGGCCGAGGTGATGGAGCTGTCCGTGCCGGCGGCGAAGAGCCGCATCCACCGCGCCCGGATGCAGGTCCGCGCCGCGCTCGAGCGAGCCGAGCGCCGCTGGACCTAGGACCCGGAGTAGCGGCCGCGCGAGCGATCGGCTCCCTGCGTGTCGGGCAGTCCCGTGTCGAGGTAGCGCACCGAGACGAATGCTGGATGGTGGCTGCGCTCGTCCGAGAGCCGCTCTCCCCAGCGCTCGGAGGTGGAGCGACTCCACCAGCTCGGGAAGCGGAACTCGAGCGTGCCGTCGGCGTACTCGCCTCCGAGCCAGGCGGGCACGACGGGCTCGTCGCCGGCCGGCGCGAGCAGGGCCAGGAGCCGCCTCATGGCCTAGCGGACGATGCGCGCGTCCGGGCGGAACGCGGCCACTGCGAACCAGAACGGCTGGTCAAAAGGCACGAGCTCCCCGTCGCGCAGCACCTCCGCGGTGCCGACATCGCGTCCGCCGGCGACCGAGTCGTCGTCGAGCGACGAGGAGACCCCGGCCCGCCAGCGGACGGTCAGCTCCTCCCCGCCGACCTCGATCTCGACGACGTTGCGCTCCCGCAGCACCGAGAAGGGGACGACGACCGTCTCGCCGCCCCGTTCGACGAGGACCACGCGCTCCTTCGGCGGCAGCCGGTCGTCGTCCGAGTTCCGCGCCGGGAAGAACGGCGGACTGTCCACGCTGTCGTAGCCGGAGTAGGGGTTCTCGCCGTACGACCGCGTGTGGCCGGTGTCCCGCGACAGCACCCTGCCGTCCGGGTGCTCGCGGCGGAAGGCCTCCCAGGCGACGACCCGCGAAGGCAGCTGCTCGAGCGTCGCCTCTGTCAGCTCGCCGACCAGCGCCTCGCCGCCGAACTGCTGCCACCAGGACTCGGTCTGCCGGTCGTACATGACGAGGTCGGAGTTGCGCAGGTTGCCCGTCGTGCCGAAGTCGAGCGTCCTTCCGTCCAGGCGGCGGTCGAAGACGATGGACGTGTTGCAGAGCGGGCAGAAGGTGACGGCGACGGGCACGCCGCCGACGACGTCGTTCACGATCTCGTGCCAGATGAGGACCTGGATGGGGTAGGCCCGCGCTTCCCCGTCCACGACCAGCTCGATCACGGGCTCGCGGTCGGCGAGGAAGCCGACCTTGCTGGTCGCCACGAGCTGCGGCTCGTCCACGGCCGGGATGCCGTCCTTCCCGGGGCCCCCGGACATGAACTCGTCGAACGGGACGCTGTGCTTGGAGAAGTCGGTCTCCCATCCCGCCGCGAGGCCCGCAGGAGGGCCCTCGGGCGACGACGCCTGAGGCTGGTCGCTGCCGCCGCAACCGGCGGCCACGATCGCGAGCAGCGTGAGGACGAGCACGATTCGCGTCATCCACCGATTCTGATGCGTTCTCGCCGGCGGCCGGTTCAGGGAACCGGAATCGGAAGCTCACGCGGTCGCATCCAACTCATGTCCCGTGCTTCGCAAAGGGGGGAGATGATGGATCGACTCGACCGCAGAACGTTCCTCGGGCGGGCGGCAGGCGCAACGCTGCTCGGTAGTTCGGTCCCGCCGCTGCTCGCGGCCTGCGGGGGTGGTGACGGGGACGCCGGACCGGCCACGAGCGAGGTGACAGGCGCCGGCGGGGAGGCGCGCTCAGTCGTGGGCGACGTGATCGACTTCGCGCTCTCCTCCGACGATTGGGAGGGCGACTTCGGCTTCGTGACGCTGCGCCTGCACGCAGGCCTCGTCGACGGCCGCGACATCTTCTTCGTCCGCACGGACGCGTCGGACGCGCAAGTGGCCCGACGGGACGGCCTCGTCCATGTGCCGAAGCTCGCCCCGCTCGCGCGGGACGGCCTCTCCGGCGAACTCTTCGCCTTCGAGGGCGCCGCGCAGCCCGCCGTGCTCTCCTCCGAACCGGGCCGTGACGACTACACGCCCGCGTGGCGGCTTCATCGGGTGCGCTGGCAGGGCGAGCCACGCCGCCTCGGGTCGGTGGGCGAGGTCGAGGACGCGGAGCGGACAGGGGACGTGTCGGTCGAGCGGACCACTGCCGTCGTCAACGCCGCGCTCGTGAAGTGGTCGACGGGCGAGCTCGCGGTCGACGGCGAGCGGAAGGAGTACCTCGGCCCCGGCCAGCTGCTCGAGTCGCCGGACACGACCGCGATGCGTGTCATGTTCAAGCTCAACCAGTGCTTCCCGGGCAGCAGGGCGGGCCGAGCCGGGCGGGCGCAACCGGCCGCACGAACGTCTTCATGAACGGGATCCGCGGCCCCGGGCCGATGGGCTTCCAGCCGTCGGCGTTCGACAGCGACGCAGGCGATCCGGAATGGAGCCCGTACTGGGATCACTTCTCGTACCGCTGGAAGGACGCAGCAACGCCCCGGGTGCTCGAAAGCCAACGCGCCGTCCACCGGGCGCGGGACGACGGCGAGCTCGAGGAGTTCCCGGGAATGCCCGAGACGAAGGGGGAGGTGTTCACCGTCAATTGCCCCGTCCCGGTGCTCGCGCCGGTGACATTCCGGCCCTAGGGGTGACGAACCGGCGATCGATCGCGATCCTCGTCTTCGCGCCTCTCCTGCTGGCCATGGCCGCCGGCCAGCTGGCCGACCTGGGCGGGTTCCGCGGGATCCTCGAGGACTACCGGGCGCTCGGCGGCGCCGAAGGGGCGGCAGCGGTCGTCATTCCCGCCGTCGAGGTGCTCGCCGGAGCGGCCCTGCTGGCGCGGCGCCGGCTCCCGCGGCCTGCCGTCGGCGCGGCCGCGGCGGGTGGGGTGCTCGTCGCCGTCTTCTGGAGCGCCCTCACGATGCAGGCGTTCGCGCGGGGACTCGCGCTCGACAACTGCGGCTGCTTCGGCGTCTACCTGGGGCAGAGCCTGCGCTGGTGGGTGCTGCTCGAGGACGCGGAGTTCCTTCTCCTTGCCGGGCTCTCCGTGCGCGCGATCGGTCGGCGTCCGCGCCTTCACTGGCGCTTTGCGGCAGCCCGCCCGTGACGCGGGGCATCGAGATCCTCTACTTCGAGGGCTGCCCGAACTACCGGGCGACGCTCGACCTCGTGCGCGAGCTCGCCGGGGGCAATGACGTGGAGCTGGTCGAGGTCGGGCCGGACGACGTGGAGGCGGCGCGCTTCCTGGGCTCGCCGAGCGTCCGCGTGAACGGGCGCGACGTCGAGCCCGGCGCGGACGACCGCGCCGACTACGCCTTCGCCTGCCGCGTCTACCGGAGGGACGAAGGGCTGCGCGGCCTTCCCGATCCGCGCTGGGTGGCCGCGGCGCTCGCCGCGGACTAGCGCTTCCGCGCCACGAGGGCGGCGTAGCCGAGCGACCGCGCCGCTGCGACCAGCTCGTGCCCGCCGATCCCGAGCACGATCGACCCGACGTGGTCGGCGGGCTCGCCGAACCAGTCGAGGCCGGCGACCCACGCCCAGATCGCCATCGGCGCGTCCCAGAAGGTGTGCGCCTCCGATAGCCAGCCGTAGAGCATCTCGACGGCCGCCATCATCATCCCCGCGAGCATGCCGCCGAGCGTGCCGATCGTGAGCACTCGCTTCACATCGCTCCTTTCGTTTGATGCCGGGACAGCCCTCGGCGTCGCAGCGGTACCGAGGAATCGAGCGGCTCGCCTGACGCATCGAACCGACGGTGAGCGAGCGTCTCTTCGACGCCGTCGTCTTGGGCGGCGGCCCGGCGGGCGAGCTCTGCGCCGGCAAGCTCGGCGAAGCCGGGCTGTCGGTCGCGCTCGTGGAGAGCCACCTCGTCGGCGGGGAGTGCTCGTTCTACGCGTGCATGCCGTCGAAGGCGCTCCTCCGGCCGGCGGAAGCCGTCGCCGAGGCCCGTCGGATTCCGGGCGCGCGGGAGGCGGTCAGCGGCGAGCTGGACGTCGACGCCGTCCTGCGCCGGCGGGACGAGGTCATCCACGGCCTCGACGATTCCGACCAGGTGCCGTGGCTCGACGAGCGCAACGTCACGCTCGTCCGCGGGCACGGGGTCCTCGACGGCGAGCGACGCGTGCGGGTCGAGGGCGACGTGCTCGTCGCGGAGCGCGCCGTCGTCGTCGCGGTCGGCAGCGGCCCGTTGCTGCCCCCGATCCCAGGCCTGCGGGAGGCCCGGCCGTGGTCGAACCGCGAGGCGACCACCACCGCGCTCGTGCCGCCGCGGCTGCTCGTCCTCGGCGGCGGCGTCGTCGGCGTAGAGCTCGCGCAGGCCTGGGCCACGCTCGGCTCGCAGGTCACGCTTGTTGAGCTGTTCGAGCGTCTGCTCGTGCGCGAGGAGCCGTTCGCCGGCGAGCTGGTCGCCGAGGCGCTCCGCGAACTCGGGGTGGACGTGCGTATCGGCGCCGAGGCGGTCCGCGTCGAGCGAAGCGGCGGCATCGTCCGGCTCGAGCTCGCCGATGGAGGCAGCGTCGAGGGGGACGAGCTGCTCGTCGCCGTCGGCCGGCGGCCGCTGACGGACGAGATTGGCGTCGAAACGGTGGGCCTGGAGCCGGGCGCGCCGATCGAGGTCGACGACGGGATGCGCGTCCCGGGGCGCGAGTGGCTGTACGCGATCGGCGACGTCAACGGCCGGGCGCTCCTGACGCACATGGGCAAGTACCAGGCGAGGATCGCCGCGGAGAACATCCTCGGCCGCGACGCTCGGGTGGCCACCCCCGCGCAGGGGCCGCTCGCGCCGCGCGTCGTCTTCACCGATCCACAGGTCGCCGCCGCCGGGCACACCCTCGAGTCGGCCCAGAAGAGCGGAATCGCGGCCGTGGCCGTGGACCACGCCACCGGCGGCAGCGCCGGCTCGAGCTTTTACGGCCGGGGTGCTGCCGGAACGACGAGGCTCGTCTTCGACACCGACCGCGACGTCCTCGTCGGCGCGACCTTCGTCGGCCCGGAAGTCGCCGAGATGGTGCACGCGGCGACGATCGCCATCGTCGGCGAGGTTCCGGCCGGCCGGCTCGCCCATGCCGTTCCTTCCTTCCCGACGCGAAGCGAGATCTGGGTACGCCTGCTCGCGGAGTACGAGCAGGCGGGGCGCCCGCGAAGGCTGACGGCCGTGGGATGAACATTGCCGCCACCGCAGCCGTTTCCCTCTGCCTCGCGGCGGCGGCATGCGGAGGCGACGACCCGAAGGAGCGCGCTCAGGCCCGGTTCGAGGAGTACCGCGTCGCCGCGAGCGGGCAGAGTGACGCGGAGCAGGAGCTCGGCAAGACGTTCCGGCAGCTCGCCCGCGCCGCCGGGGAACGCGATCCGCGCGCGGTCGCCGCGGCCGCCGAGCGGGGGTCGTCCACCGCCGCCAGGATGCAGCAGCTGCTGAACGCGGAGATCACCGCGGCCGTGGCGATCGCGGAGTACGAGCCGGCGGCGGAGCATGCGCGGGCGCTCGCGGACGCGCTTCGCCGCAGCGGCGTCGGCCTTCGCGCCGTTCAGGAACAGCTCGCCATCGCCGTTCGAGATCCGCTCCTCCACGAGCGGGCGAACGAGGAACAGGTACGCCGACTGTCGGCGCAGTCGCTCCGGCACTCCGTACCGGCCGCCTTTGCCCGCCGCCGCGCCGCCCGCGAGCTCGCGCTCGTCCTGGACGTCGAGCCGCCTTTCGACACGATGTTCGACCTATCCCTCGGCTCACGCCGGTAGGGCGACGGAGAGCGATACGGCGAAGCGCCCGCGGGCGTCCTCCCACCAGCGCGCGAGCCGAAAGCCGCCGGGTCCGCATCAGCTCGCCATCGGCGAAGCCGAACGTGTGCCGGAGCGCGCCGACCCACACGGCCTGGGCGCCGGTCGAGCGAAGGTACATCTCGACGCGCTCGTGGTCGGCGTCCCACCGCGCGACGTGCTCGAAGGCAGCGAGGTCGAACTCGGCGCCGAGCTCGCGGTTGAGCACCTTGAGGACGTTCAGATTGAACTGCGCGGTGACGCCCTCGTCATCGTCGTAGGCGCGCTCCAGCACCGCGGCGTCCTTAACGAGGTCCGTGCCGAGCAGCAGCGCGTCGCCGGGTGCGAGCGTGTCGTGAAGCGCCCGCAGGAACGGGGCGCGCTGGCGCGGGCCGACCGAGGAGCCGAGGAAGGCGACGAGCCGCCGGCCGCCGCCGGGCAGCAGGCCGAGGTGGCGCTCGAAGTCGCCGACGACGGCGTGGATGCCGATCCCCGGATAGTCCGAGGCGATCTGCTCGGCGCGCTCGCGCAGCACCGCCTCGCTCACGTCGAAGGGAACGAACCGTTCCAGCTGGTCGCGGTCGCGGAGCGAGTCGAGCAGGATCCGCGTCTTTCGGGACGATCCGGATCCGATCTCGACAAATGTGTCGGCCTCCGAGAGCGCGGCGACGCCGTCGGCGACCGCCTCCAGGATCTCCCGCTCGGCACGCGTGAGGTAGTACTCCGGCAGGCGCGTGATCTCGTCGAATAGGCTGGAGCCGCGCTCGTCGTAGAACCACTTCGGCGGCAGTTCCTTCGGCGTCGCGGACAGGCCGGCGAGCGCGTCCTCGCGCCTCGTAGCGACTCCGCGGCGTGAGGTGGACGTCGACGGTCAGGGGAGCGACGGCCATCCCCATTTCGATGCTCGCCCCACCACGGGCGATTCAGGAGCGCCGCTCCGCCTCCGCGCTAATCGTCTCCAGCGAGGAGGCGACCGCTGCTTCCCAGGCGCGTGCCACCCGGCCGCCCCACCACCGGCCGAGCACCCAGAGATCGGCGCCCAGCTCGCCTCGCCAGGTCAGCTCGGTCCCGCCGCCGGAGGCTCGCAACTCGAACGACTCTGCGACGTGCGGGACGGGTCCGCGCACGAGCCGGAACGTGACGCGGGAGGGGCGCTCGAAGCGGACCGTCTCGAGCGTCGTCGCGACCGTCGAGCCAACCGGCGTGAAGTGCGCCGCCAGCACCATGTCGGATCCGCGCTCCCAGACCTCGAGCTTGTCCTGGAGCGCCCGCGGCGTCCGCTCCAGGTACGGACGGGCGATGACGTCGAATACGGTCTCCGGCGGGGCGGCGACCTGGCGCGTCAGCGGGCCGAGCGGGCGCGTTGTCCGGCCGATGCCGAGGTCGAGCGTCAGCGCTCCCCGGACGGCGAGTCGCGCCAGTGAGAAGATCGCCGCCGCCGCCAAGGCGGACCCTGCAATTCGACGCATCAGCCTCCCTCTGTCTCGTTCGATGGGCAGCGTCACTGCTTCGTCGCTCGCACCAGCACGGGCGGGCCGGGCCGGTGGCTCTCGCAGGCGCTAGAACAAGGTCGGCTCGATGACGAGGTCGAGTTCGTCTCCGAACTGCTGGAAGAACACGAACAGGGCAAGCGCCGCGCCGCCGATCGACAGGTTCTTCATGAAATGCGCCTGCTGGTTCGCCCGCTCCATCGGGTCCGGCAGCTTCCAGAACGCGTGCATGCCGAGGCCGACTGGGAAGGCGAACGCCGCGAGCAGAAGCGCCCCGAGGTCTGCCCAGAGGCCGAGCGCGACGAACGCGCCGCCGACCACGGCCATCAGGCCGGACAGCGGGACGAGCAGCTCCGGGACCGGAACCTGGTTCGCGCGCGCGTACTGGACTCCCTGCGCCCGCTGGATCAGGTGGACCTTGGCCCCGGACATGACGAAGATCAACGCAAAGAGAATGCGGCCGATCAGGAGGACCCAATCCATCTTGCTCCTTTCGCAACGATTGTCCGACGATTGTGACAACGGCGACGCGTCGCGGAGCAATCCCCACCGATGAACGAGTCGCGCGCGCCGCCGCGGCGGCACACGAGCCGTACACACCGAAGACGACGAAGCCCCGCTTTAGCGGGGCCTCCGGAGATGGGCGGTACTGGGCTCGAACCAGTGACCCCCAGCTTGTCGAGCTAGCCCCACCATTGAGCAGGGTTCACGCGCACACCGCCTCTTTGACGATTTTGCAGGGGTTTTTTGCACGGCAGTAGGCGTCGTTCACGCCGGTTCGCGACTTCTGTCGGCGGCTGCTGGTAGCACGCGGTAGCACCGTCGTCACCATCGGAACCGTTAGCGGTGCATCCTCGCTTCTGCTCGACCAACCTCAACTCGCTGGCCACCAGCGCGTACCGCAACATGCCTACGAGATGGGTTCTTACCCATTCCCGTCAGAGGCCCCAACGGCCGCGTGCGGCTCAGCGTTCCGAGAAAACATCGCTGAAGACGGAACGGCCAACCGCGATCGCCTCCGGCAATGTGATCACTTGACCCGACACCTCGTCATGCTCGCGCAGGTAGCGCTCGGCGCTCGCCGGCGAGGCGAAGAAGTTCAGCACGTGGCAGCAACCCTGATAGGCAGCGCCGTCGCAGCAGCGGCCGACAACGACGACCGCCTCCTCGGGCTGCCACTCGGCGGCGCCGTCGGGGCTGAGCTCGACGAAGACGGCTTCGTCGCTGGCCGGGTCGCGTGAGCTGATCGCGACCGGCTGGCTGAGCATCGGCGCCATGCCGAGCGCGTCGATCGCGCACATCGCGTAGACCGAGTGTCCGTTCAAGGTGACCTGATGTGCCGTCGGCCGACCCGAGAACGGATAGGCGACGAGAACCGCGCCGTCGGCGTCGAAGTGAACGAGGTCCTCGGCGGCCAGCTTGGCGCGCGCGGCGGCGAGATCGAGGCCAAGCCGCCTGGTCTCGGCGGCGATCGTCGCCGGCGCCGGCGTCTGGCCCCGAGCGAAGCTGCGCAGAATCGAGAAATAGAGCGCGCGCTCCTGATCGCTCAGGCGTTCGCTGCGGCTGCGGCCGACGCGGGCTTCTGGGATGCCGGCCGCGGCCAGCGCCTCGGCGACGGCCGTCATGAGCCCTGCCCGTTGCCGCTAAGGGCGTCACGGACCCACTGCTCGTCCGGCTCGCCGCGTGTGCCGGACTCGGTGCGGAAAACGCGGCAGCAGAGGGCGTAGTCGGTGCGGGCGTCGGCGCCGGGCTCGACATCGCGTCCGCCGACACGGACCGTCGGCGAGCCGAGGAAGCGCAGCTTGGCCGCCGCCTCGGCGTCGGGCACGTTGACGAGCCGGATTCGCGGCTTGATACCAAGCTCGGCGGCAACACGCTCGACGAGCGCCAGGGCCGGGTCGTGGTTCGGGCAGCCGTCGAAGTAGAGGACTTCGACCTCGGGCGCTGCTTCGGCCCGTTCGAGCATCGTCCTACCGGTCACCGCGGTTGTCCTTGTTGAGGGGTCGGGAGCTGGCGTTGATGGCCGGCGGTCGCGCGCCGTTGCGCGAACAGCAGCCCGGCTCCGAGCAGGCTCAGCAGGGCCAAGCCGACGGCGAACAGGCTGGTGTTGGCGTTGAAGAACTCGGCCAGGGCCGACGAGACGCGCTCACTGGCACGGGCCAGCGCGCTGTCGGAGGCGGCCGAGTCGCCGCCGAGGGCGGGCAGCCAGTAGAGGACCAGATAGACGCCCGACAGCGCGAGCAGGGCGCCGGCGACGCGGCTGATCACCGGCAGTGTGCGCCGAAGCGCGCGTTCGAGCGTGCCTTTGGCCAGCGCGGCTGACATCGACAGCGCGATCAAGACGCTGGCACTGCCGGCGGCGTAGGCCGCAAACACGCCCAGCAGCTCGAGCGGGTTGGCCGTCGCCAGCGCTTGCCCGATGACGATCAGGAAGACAGCCAGCGTGCACGACAAGGACGCAAGCGCGTAGGTGATCCCGAAGATCGCCACACGACGGAGGCCGTCGCCGCCGCGTTGCTGGACGCCGATTCGGCTCGCCGCGTTCAGGCCGACATGGCGGCCGGCGAGCATCGCCAAGCCGATGATGAGCAGCGCCAGGCCGATCAAGGTCGCCAGCCAGGGCACGACTTCGAGCACCGAGCGCAGCCCGGCCGAGACGATCAGCCCCGTGAATAGGAAGACGGCGCCAAAGGCGGCGCTCAAGACGACGCCGACGACGAAGCCCTCAGTCGCGCGCGCCGCGAGCCCGGCCGGACTCGCGTTGTCGCGGCTACCGAGGTACAACGACAGGAAGCTCGGCAACATGGCGAAGCCACAAGGGTTGACCGTGGCCAAGAGGCCGGCGCCGAAGGCGAAGGCCAGCGACGTCACGACACACCTGCCTTGCGGAAGGCGGCCTCGAGCGTCTGCAGGTCCGAGGGGACTGCGTCGCGGAAGACGACCTTGCCACGAGCGTCGTAGATGACGGTCGTGTCGAGCGCCCGCACGCCGAGAGCGCGCGCCAGCGTGCCTTGCTTGTCCCAGGCGTAGGGATAGCGGGCGCCGACCTCCTGACGAAAGCGCGTCAACGAGGCCGGCGTGTCGGTCGGGTCAGGACTGATGGCCAAGACCGAGATCCGCTCGCCGTGGCGGCGCTCGAGCTTGTCGAGGGCGACCGCTTCGGCGACGCAGGAGTAGCACCAACCGGCCATGAAAAACAGCGCGCCCGGCTTGCCGGCCGGCACCTTGACTTTCTCACCGTCGATGCTGACGAGCACATAGGTAGAGAGCTGTGCGCCGACGTCGCCGGAGCCGACCGACGCCGTGGCGCCCGGTGTCGTCACCGCGGTCACCTCTGCCGCCGAGCCGCCCGTCGTTGAGCGGACCGTCGCCACGGTCACCAGCGCGACCACCGCCAAGACGCCGACGGCCCACCACACCCTGCCGCGCCGGGCCGGCGTGGCGGAGCCCGAAGAGCGCTTCGCCGGCGCCTGCGAGCGCTTGGTCACCCGACCTGCTTGCGGGCCGCGTCGGCGCGCGAATCCGGTGCCGAGGTTCGGTCGGCATGGCTGCGGCGTCGGGCGCCGACGAGCACGAAGCCGGCGATGACGACGACGGCCGCCGCCACGACCGCGCCGCCCCACGCCAGAGCGACGAGGCTGATTCCGGCGGCCACGAGCAGCGGCAGCCCGGCGCAACAGACGATCGCCAGCAAGCCAACTCCGCCGAGCCCGAGACCCTGACGCATCTACTGCTTCTCGATTCGGCAGCAGGCGGCGACGTGCTCCTCGTTGTCTTCAAGAAGAGCGTGGGCGAGATCGAGGATCTGCCCGACGCGAGCGTCGGCGATGAAGTTGTAGACGACGCGATGCTCGCGCCGGGCCTCGATGAAACCGCACCAGCGCAGACAGGCGAGGTGGTTCGACACCTTCGGCTGGGCGAGGCCGAGGCGGTCGACGAGCTCGCCGACCGACAGCTCGCCCTCGTCGCGCAAGAGCTCGAGGATCTTGAGCCGGGTCGGGTCGCCGAGGCCACGGAAGTACTTGGCGACCAGGTCGCTCTTGGCCGGCGCCGCCGGCAGCCGGAATGGGGCCTCAAATGTCGTCAATGTCTCCCCCTTCATATCGTTCTTATCTTATATCAGGACTTTCCCGCATGGCGTTTCTATCGCCGTCGCCTCGAGACCGAGCATTCGCAGCGACCAGACGAGATCGGCCGCGCCGAGGCGGCTGGCGTCGTCGATTACGACGTCGACCCGCCCCTGGCCGACGACGACGCGCTCGACTCCGGGCCACTCGGCGAGTGTTTGCTCGACCGCCTCTGCGGCCGGTACCGCGCAGCACGAGCCGCCGATAACCGCTCGCGTCGTCAACTGAGGAACAAGGAGCGTGATCTCCCGGCTCACGCCGGCGGTCCTCTCTGGGTCAGACGCCAGCCTGCTTCGGGGATCGCAGCGACACCGACCCCGAACGCGAGATGGGCGACGAAGCCGCGCAGGTGCGTCGATAGCGGGTAGGCGCGGTTCGGCGCGCTGAAGCCAAGGGCGGGCGTCATGCCCTCATCGACGATCAAGGACATCGCGGCTCCCGACACGAGGCCGGCGGCGAGGGGCGGCAGTGCCGACCGCCGTCGACGCACCGCGTAGGCGGGCGCCCAGCCGAAGGCCGAGCCGTAGTCGTGCCCGCGCGTCGCGCTCGCGCCATAGCCCCGTCAGCGCGGCGCGTACATGATGACGCCGACGGCCGACGAGACAGACAAGCGCGCCCGTAACGTCGTAACGATCAGGGCGGAAGCCGTCAAAGGCCATGCCCCACGCGAGCGATCCCGCGACGAACACACCGCCATACGCGGCGAGCACCCGGCCGAAGTTGCTGTCCGTCTGAACGTTGCCACAACCCCGTAGAGCGATAACGCCACGAAGCCAAGCACAGCAAACCATGCGCTCCGGTGCTCGCGTAACGCCTGCCAGACAAGGTACGCACCGCCAATCTCCGCGACCGCCGCGACGACGAAGAGTGCGACCGATTTGGCGACCACGGGAGAAGTGTCGCAGGCGATGCTGCCCGATCGCCAATCCCTCCTAGGCGGCGCAGCAGGAGAGCTTCGAGACGTCACGGCTGAAGATCTGCGCCGCGAGCTTGAAGCCCTCGCTCATGGTCAGATACGGGCACCAGATGCGCGACACGTCCTCGACCGTGAGGCCAAGCTCGACGGCGTAGACGGCGGCGAGGATGACGTCGCCGGCGTTCTCGGCGACCGCCGTCGCCCCGACGATGCGCCCCGACTCACGCTCGGCGACGATCTTGACGAAGCCGCGCGTGTCGAGATTGACCTGCGCCCGCGGCACGTACTCGAGCGGCAGCGTCCGGCACTCGCAGTCGAGGCCCTGCTCCTGCGCCTGCTCGTCGGTCAGGCCGACCGCGGCCACCTGCGGATGGGTGAAGGTGACGCGCGGCAAGGAGGTGTAGTCGAGCTTGCCGGCCCCGTCTGTGACAGCGTTCCGCGCCGCGGTCGAACCCTGAGCGGCGGCGACGTAGACGAACTGCGGGTGCGGCGTCACGTCGCCGGCGGCGAAGACGCGGGGGTTGGTCGTTCGGAGCGTGTCGTCGACCGTGATCGTGCCGCGCTCGCCGAGGGTGACGCCGGCGCGGTCGAGGCCGAGCTTGTCGGTGTTCGGCCGCCTGCCGGCGGCGATCAGGATCTCATCACCGCGGAAGACCTGCTCGCCGCCGTCGACGAGAACGGTCAGCGTCTTCTGGTCGCCGTCGCGCCCGGCACGGACGACCTTGGCGCCGGTGACGAGCTGGAGGCCCTCCGACTCGAGCACCTCGCCAAGCGTCTCGGCGACCTCGGGCTCCTCGAAGGGCGCGATGCGCTCGAGCATCTCGAACAGGACGACCTCGGCGCCAAGGTGCGCGTAGAGCTGGCCCATCTCGAGCCCGATGTAGTTGCCGCCGATCACGAGCAGCCGCTTCGGCAGCTCCTTGAGCTCGAGCCCGCTCGTCGAGGTGACGTAGCCCGTCTCCTCGAGTCCCTCGATCGGCGGCACCGCCGGCCGGGCGCCCGAGGCGACCAGGTAGCTGCGGGCGCGGAGCGGCTCGCCGTCGACGAGCAACGTCTCCGCGTCGGCGAACTCGGCATGGCCTTTGACGAGGTCCCAGCCGTACTCGTCGATCAGGTCGCAGTACTTCTCCTGGCGCATGCGCTCGACCAGCTCGTCCTTCTGCGCGACGAGCTCGCCGAGCGCGACCGGGCCGGTCGAGGTCGGGGCGCCGCGGTGCGGGTTGTGGCCGGCGAAGTTGTAGATCTCGCCGGCACGCAGCATCGCCTTGCTGGGGACGCAGCCGATATTGACGCAGGTGCCGCCGACGGTGCCGTGCTCGATCATCGCCACCCGCGCCCCGCGCTCGACGGCCTGAATCGCGGCGGCGAACCCCGCCGCGCCGGCGCCGATGATCGCCAGATCGTAGTCGTGGTTCCCGTCTGCACTGGTCAGCGACGCAACCGGCTCAGGACGGCCGTCGCCGTCGATCGAGAGCGGCCGCCCGAGCTCGTAGCCGGCCGCGGCGACGGCCGCGCGCGCCTGCCCGACGTCGATGGTCGCGTCGTCGAACTCAGCGAAACCGCGCCGGTAGTCGACGAAGACGCCCGTCGCGCCGGCCTGCTCGAGCGCCGCTTCGACCTTGAGCGCGCAGTGCTCGCAGGTCATGCCGTTGATCTCGCTTCGCTGCCTCGCCATGTTGCTCTCCTCATCTCGTCTGGTATCAGGAAGTTATGATACGTGCAGTAGCGCCGACCACGCGCTCCACGAACTTCATACCCCCGAGGCACGAGTACCCATTTCGCTGATATCAGCGTTTTGCGACATGACCGGCGGGTACACGCCATCGCGTGCCCGACAGAAAGGAGCCTTGAGATGAGCGAGATCGGCGCCCGCGAGGGGCGGACCGAACACAGCGGCTACGACCTGGCCGTCGAGAAGGGCTACCTCGAAGAGCTGCCGGCGGTGACGCCGGCCGGGGCGATGATGCACAAGGCGGCGCAAGCCGTCGGTCTCGAGGGACGCTAGGCGCCGGATGCTCGAGATCGGCTACCAGCTCTCGAGCGAGGAGCACCCGGCGCCCGACCTCGTCGGCTACGCCCGTCGCGCCGAGGAGGTCGGCTTCGGCTACGCCGTCATCTCAGACCACTACCAGCCCTGGACCCACCGCCAGGGGCAAGCGCCGTTCGTCTGGACGGTGCTCGGCGGCATCGCCCAGGTGACTAAACGCCTCAGGCTCGGGACGGCGGTGACGGCGCCCATTCGCCGTACGCCGCCCTACCTCGTCGCCCAGGCGGCGGCGACGGTCGCGACCTTGCTGCCCGGCCGCTTCTTCCTCGGCGTCGGCACCGGCGAGAACCTGAACGAGCACATCACCGGCGAGTGGTGGCCGCCGAGCGAGGTCCGCCGCGAGATGCTCGAGGAGGCGGTCGAGGTGATGCGCAAGCTCTGGGCCGGCGGCACCGTCGAGCACTTCGGCCGCCACTACACGGTCGACAACGCCCGCGTCTACTCACGCCCGCAAGAGCCGCCGCCGATCATGGTCGCCGCCGGCGGCAAGACCGGCGCCCGCCTCGCCGGCAAGATCGGCGACGGGCTGATCGCCGTCGCGCCCTCGGCTGAGCTCGTTGAGGTGTTCGCCGCCGCCGGTGGTACCGGCAAGCCGCGTTACGCCCAGGTCGACGTCTGCGTCGCCGCCGACGAGGCCGAGGCGCGGCGCATCGCCCATGCGCAATGGACGGCGCCGGCGGCGATACCGCCGCGCCTGTTGACCAAGCTGCGCGTCCCGGCCGACTTCGAGGACGTCGCCGAGCTGATCAGCGAGGAGCAGGTCTGCGAGCGCGTCGTCTGTGGCGCCGACGCCGACGCGCACCTGGCCAAGATCAAGGAGTACGTCGACGCCGGCTTCGACCACGTGCACATCCACCAGGTCGGCGCCGACCAAGAAACGTTCTTCCGCTTCTACGAACGCGACGTGCTGCCGCGCGTGCGCGAGCTATGAGACGACGAAAGGAGAAAGCCAGATGCCGAAGATGATCGAGCTTGAGGACGTTCAGCGGCTGATCGAGGAGGGCGCACAGGTCCTCGACGTGATGTCGCGCGCCGAGTACGACGACAGCCGCTTGCCGGGGGCGATTCACCTGTCGCTCAAAGAGCTCGACGAGCAGAGCGCGAGCCGGCTCGACCATGGCCGCCCGGTAATCACCTACTGCTACGACTACCAGTGAGACATGAGCGCGCGAGCCGCGTGGCGGCTCGAACAGCTCGGCTTCACCGACGTCTACGACTACGTCGCCAGCAAGATCGACTGGTTCGCCAACGGCCTGCCGCGTGAGGGTAAAGCGGCCAGCGTGCCCTGGGCCGGCGACCTGACCCGCGACGACACGCCGACCTGCGCGGCCGCCGAACGCGTCGGCGCCGTGCGCGAACAGGTGCTCGCGAGCGGCTTCGACCTTTGCGTCGTCGTCAACGAGCAGCGGATCGTGCTCGGCCTCATGCGCGGTGACGCGCTGAGCAAGGACGACGCGGCAGTCGGCGACGTGATGGAGCTTGGCCCGAAGACGATCCGCCCGAACAGTCCGGTGACAAAACTGCTCGAGGCGCGCGCCAACCAGGGCGTCAAGAGCTGGGTCGTGTCGACGTCGCACGGCAAGCTGCTCGGGCTGCTGCTGCGCAGCGATGCCGAGCGGGCGGCGGCTGAGGAGGCGGCATAGCGCGGTACCGACCACTCGCCGACTACGGCTTGATCGGCGACTTGCGGACTGCGGCCTTGGTCGGGCCCGACGGCGCGATCGACTGGTTCTGCTGGCCGCGTTTCGACTCGCCGTCGGTGTTCGCCCGCCTGCTCGACGCCGACAAGGGCGGCTGCTGGCGGCTCGCCCCGCTTGACGCCGGCGACGGGGAGATGAGCTACCTGCCGGAGACGGCGCTGCTCGTGACCGAGCACCAGAGCGCCGGCGGCCCGCTGCGCGTCACCGACGCCATGCTCGCGCCGGCATCAGGCGCCGGTAGCTCGATCGTGCGGGTCGTCGAGGCCGCGGACGACATCGAGCTCGAGAGCGTCATCGACGTTCGTCCCGACTATGCGCGAGCCGCGGCCGCTATCGCCGAGACCGAGGCCGGCGCCCGGTTCAGCGGCCCCGGCTTCGACGCTGAGCTCGTCATCGGCGGCGCCGAGGTCGTCGCCGTCGACAGCGACGGCCCGATGATCCGCCACCGCCTTCGCCTCGGCGCCGGCGAACGGGCAAGCCTCGTCCTCGCCTGCGGCCAGGCGGCGACGGTGGACGCCGTCGCCGCGCTCGACGACTGCGCGCGCTACTGGCGCGAGTGGTGTCGCAAGTGCGGCTACGAGGGCGAGTTTCGCGATGACGTCCTGCGCAGCGCCATCACCCTCAAGCTCCTGACCCACGAGGGGACAGGCGCGATCGTCGCCGCGCCGACGACGAGCCTGCCCGAGGAGATCGGAGGCGTCCGCAACTGGGACTACCGCTATAGCTGGCTACGCGACGCCTCCTTGACCGTCCACGCCCTGCTCGCCACCGAGCAACGTGACGAAGCTGCCCCATTCATGCGCTGGGTCTGTGACCGCCTCGGCGCAGTCGACGACCCCGAGGACCTGCAGATCGTCTACGCCGTCGACGGCCAGGGCGCACTGACCGAGGTCGAGCTCGAGCATCTCGAGGGCTACAAACGCTCGCGGCCTGTCCGCGTCGGCAACGCCGCGCACACCCAGCTGCAGCTCGACGTCTACGGCGAGATCGTCGAATGCCTCAGGATCTGCCACGACTACGAGCTCGAGATCGATGACGTCTGGGACGACTTCCGCCGGCTGATCGACTGGGTGGCCGAGAATTGGCGCCGCGCCGACGACGGGATCTGGGAGGTCCGCAGCGGCCGCCGGCACTTCGTCTACTCGAAGGTGATGGCCTGGGTCGCGCTCGATCGCGGCGCGCGCCTCGTCGAAACGGGTCGCGACGGCGACGGCCACCGCTGGCGTGGTGAAGCCGAGAAAGTCCACGCCGACGTGCTCGCACGCGGCTTCAGCGAGCGGCTGAACTCGTTCACCCAGTCATACGACGAGGAGGTGCTCGACGCCAGCAACCTGCTGATCCCACTCGTCGGCTTCCTCCCGCGAGACGACGCGAGGGTGCAGGGGACGATCGACGCCGTGCTCGCGCACCTGACCGAGAACGGCCTCGTCTACCGCTACCGCGGCGCCGACGACGGCCTCCCCGGCGGCGAGGGCACGTTCGCCGTCTGCACCTTCTGGCTGGCGAGCGCGCTCGCCGTCTGCGGCCGCGGCGCCGAGGCTCGTGCCGTCTTCGAGCACATGCTCGGCTTCCGCAACCGCCTCGGCCTCTACGCCGAGGAAATCGACGCCGCGACAGGCGCCCAGCTCGGCAACTTCCCGCAAGCCTTCACACATCTCGGGCTGATCGGGGCCGCGATCGAGCTGGCGCGGAGCGGCGTCGCGGCCGCCGAGAGCACCGCCGCAGCGCCGTGAGTACCGGCATGCGCGTGGCCCTCGCCTCCGACCACGCCGGCTTGCGCCTCAAGCAGCAGCTGCTCAAGGAGCTCGCGGGCGAGGCTGAGCTCTTCGATCTCGGCACCGACAGTGAGGAGCCGGTCGACTATCCGGACATCGCCGCCAGGCTCAGCGACTTCGTCCGCGCCGGCGACGCCGAACGCGGCATCTTGATCTGCGGCAGTGGCGCCGGCGCGTCGATCGCCGCGAACAAGATTGGCGGCATCCGCGCCGCGCTCGCCCACGACGTCTACACCGCCCATCAGGCGGTCGAGCACGACGACGCCAACATCATCGTCTTCGGCGCGCGCGTGATCGCGCCGCCGCTCGCGCTCGATCTGGCGCGCACGTTCCTCGCCGCCTCGTACACCGGCGCCGAGCGGCACGTCCGCCGTCTAGCGAAAATCACGGCGCTCGAGGCCCGCGAATCGAGGGACCGCTGAACCCGCCCTGGCGCCGGCCTGCATCGATCGGCGGCTTGATCGACTAGCAGGTCGCGCAGCCGCAGCTCTCGCCACGCCAGCTCTCGCGGCCCTCGCGGATCGCAAGCGCGGCGATAGCGAGCGCCGCGATCGGGTCGAGCCACCACCAGCCGAGGAGCGCGTTCCCCAGAAGTCCGGCCAGGACGGCAACGGCGAGGTAGCCACAGAGGATGTTCTGCGTGCCTTCGCCGCGCGTGGCGCCGGAGCCGAGTTTGTGCGCGAGCTGCTTCTTCGCGCGGCCGAGGAGCGGCATCCCGACCGCACTTGTCGCCACCAGGGCGATCCCGATCCAACTCGTCTGCGGCTGATCACCGTGCCAGAGCTTGCTCAGTGCTTCGTAAGCGACATAGGGAGCGAGGATGAAGAACTGGACAGCGACGATTCTGTGTGCGCGCGCCTCGGCCTTCTCAGAGTGCAGCCGCGAGCCGGTGAAGCGCCAGACGATGACCAGACTGGCGAAGCCTTCGACGAATGCGTTGATGCCGAAGCCGGTCAATGCGATCGAGCCGGCGATGACGCCGGTCGCGATCCCGACGATTCCTTCCGTGCCCATCCAAGCCAGCGAAAGCCAAGACAGAAGTCGTGCCCGACGCGCGCTGCGCAGCCACTCCGGTGAGCGCGTCGGCGCCGCCGGTCCGAGGACGTCGAGTTCGCGGACCGTGGTACTCACGCCGTAACCTCGGCACCCAGGACCGCAGCGAGGAGAGCGCGCCCGGCCGGGGTCAGTGAGTACATGACCATCTTCCCCAAGCGGCGCGACTCAACGAGGCCGTGTGAACGCAGCGCGCGCAGATGATGCGAGACGAGGTTCTGCGAACGTTCAGCAATCCAGGCGAGATCGCAGACGCAGAGCTCGTCCGCCTCCGCGAGCGTGGCCGCGAGCGAGAGTCGAGTCGGGTCGGCCAGCCCGCGGGCACGTTCAGCTGCCAGGCGCAGCTCGTTGGCGCGCTCAAGTGTGCGCGTGCGGATAGCTTCCGCAACTGGCAGATCGAGGCAGAGGAGGTCGCAGCGGTCGTCAGCTTCCATCTCTTTACTCTAACGCCTGTTGATGCGTTGTCGCGTAGGTCTCCCGTCTTGTTGGGGCGACGGCCGCGTCGAGGGCGACGGTGTCCCGCGCGTCAACGATCAGCCGGCACTCACCGCCGTTACCGTTTGCGGCCTGCAACCGGCCACGGCCAATCCGGCAACTGTGCGACGGCCGGCAGCTCGTCGACGATCAGCGCCTCGAGCTCGCGCACCTGCTCCCCATCTCGTAACCAGTAGCGCGTCGCGGCAGAGCCGCGTGACCAAGGCCAGCGCGGAGCGGCGACGATCGCGATCAATGGTCGCGGCGTTCCGAAATCGGCGTTCGCGGCTAAGCACCGACGGTCTCGCGTTTTCAGTTGCGACAAAGAAACAGCCCTGTTTCCAGGGCTTTTTTTATTATGGGCGGTACTGGGCTCGAACCAGTGACCCCCAGCTTGTCGAGCTGGTGCTCTCCCAACTGAGCTAACCGCCCTCGGCCGGGATTGTAGCCGTCAGGTCTCCGGGTTGTCCGAGCCCGGAACCGGCACCTGCTCCCACGTGACGATCTGGCCGGCGTCGACGGTGAAGCGCGCCGCGGCCAGTGTCCCGGGCGGCACGTCGCAGCGGCTCCGCCCCCGGTGGCCGAGCTCGAAGGTGGCCGTGACCGCGTCTTCGCCCTCCACGGCGACGTCGACGACCCGGCCCGAGCAGGGCAGCGAGCGGTTGAAGCGGACGGCTTCGCCCTCCGTCTCGAGCTCGTACACCGCGCCGCCCTGGATCACGCGCGCGCCCGGAGCGAAGAGCCGGCCGGCGGCCTGATTGTCATCCGAGTTGAGCGCCTGGCTCCACTCGCGCACGACCTCCTCGGGCGTCGCCTCCCCGCCGCCGCACCCCGCGGCGAGCGCGATCAGCGCAAGAAGGGCAGCGGATCGACCGGCGTGCCGCGCTGGCGGAGCTCGAAGTGGAGATGGGTTCCCGTGCACGATCCCGTGCAGCCGGCCAGCCCGAGCGGCGTGCCGGCGGCGACCCATTCTCCCTCCCGGACGTCCGCGCGCGAGAGGTGTGCGTAGAGCGTCTCGTGCCCGTCGCGATGGTCGAGCATGACGACGAGCCCGTAGCCCTCGTAGCCGCCGATGTACCCGACCGACTCGACCCGGCCCGTCGCGGCCGCCACGACCTGCGGCCGCCGCAGCACGCCGATGTCGATGCCGAGGTGCATCCGGCCCCAGCGCGGCCCGAAGCCGTCGTTGATCCGGCCCTGTGCCGGCCAGTCCAGGGAGAACGGCTGCGGCGCCGCCGCCAGCGAGATCGCCGTCGCCACGGTCGCCAGAAATTCCATCTAAAAGAACCTCACCGGGTTGATCGCGCGGCCCCAGTGGCGGACCTCGAAGTGCAGGTGCGTCCCGGTGCAGTGGCCCGTGCAGCCGGCGATGCCGAGCCGCCGCCCGGCCCACACGCGCTGGCCGGGGCGGACGGCGACGCTCGAGAGGTGCGCGTACAGCGTCCGGTAGCCGTTCGCGTGGGCGACGACGACGATCTTGCCGTAGCCGTCGTAGCCGGCCTGGTAGCCGACCCTGAGGACGCGCCCGCCCGCCGCGGCGATGATCCCGAGCCGCCGCAGCCGTCCGAAGTCGACTCCCTCGTGGCCGCGCGCGCCTCCGAAGCCGGACGTGATCGGCCCGGCGGCCGGCCGGACGAGCGCGAGCGTCGCCGCCTTGGCGGCGGACACGAACGCGAGGAGGCTCGCCCCGATCAGGGCGATTAGCAGCATGGGCAGCCGCATGAAGCGCGGCAGGGTAGCCGAAAAATGCCGCCATTAGAAGATTTCGGGCACCAGGGCGCGACATCCGCCCTGAACACCGCATCCGCGCGCGCGATCGCGCCCTCCCGCAACTCCTCGACGCGGGAGGCTCGCTGGAGCCGCGCGAACGTGAAGCCGCCGAGGAAGACAGAGCCCAGCGCCGTCACGTCGAGCTCCAGGTCGGGCTCGTCCTCCGTGCGCGCCGCCTCGCCCCCTTCGAGCGCCCAGCGGCCCTCGTTCCAGGGGCAGAACTCGTCCCGCACCTCGAAGACGACCCGGCCGTCGGCAGCGTAGGAGCGGCCCGACAGCGCGGCGCCCACGTCCACGAGTCGAACCCAGAGCGCGTCGCCGACCCGGTAGCCCGCCCGCCGCGGCTCGGCTAGGAGCAGGAAGAGCGGGTGGTCGGGTGGCAGCAGGAAGGCCTGGATCGTCTCGGTCCAATCGACGTCCAGCAAGTAGCGCCAGACTTCGCGCGTCGCCTCGGGCGTAAGCCCGACCGCCTCGCCCACGCTGACCTTGGCCGTCGAGACGCCGCCCTCCCACGAGGGCGAGTGGACGGTACGTGGCATAGCCGTCGACGGCGCCGTCGGTCTCGTGGACGGCGAAGCGTCGCGGGCCCCTGCCTCGGCGCCACCGCTCCGGGTCGTAGAGCAGGCGGTGCGTCCACCACGCCTCGCCGCGTGCGAAAGCTCCCGGCGTGCGGAGGCGCGCCACGTCCCAGACCGGGGGCAGCACGCGCTCCGCCTCATCCCGGTCGACGATCCTGACGCGGCCAACCGGCTCGAACGGCTGCGCGAACGCGGCCCGGTCGCGGCCGATGGCGATCTCGCCCGCGAGGGAGGCGAGCCCATAGCCGAAGCGCGGGTAGATGGGTGCCTCCGAGGCCCAGAGGGCCGCGATCGGCTCGCCGCGCTCGCGCACGTCGTCGATCTGCGCCCGCATCATCGCCGTCAGCACGCCGCGCCGGCGATGGGTCGGGTAGACGCCGACGAAGGTGACGCCCGCGCACGGCATCGTGCCGCCGGGAACGGTGAACTCGAAGGGAAAGACGGCGGCGCCGCCGACGATCTGGCCGTCGACGATGGCCGCGTGCATGCGGTCGAGCGGGATCAGCGCCAGCTCGCGCTCCAGCTCCTCGTCGTCGGCAGGCTCGCCGAAGTACTGGCCGATCGCGAAGCCGGCCTGCCGGAACTCCTCCTTGTCCGCGACCGGCCGGACGTCGATCACGCGATCTTCTCCAGGGGCGCATACTCGAGCATCAGCCGGCGGTCGGTGGCGTCGCCCGCGAAGCGGACGATGACGACCCCGCCCGGCTCGAGCCCGATCACGACGCCCTCGCCGAGTGTCGAATGCCGCACGGAATCGCCGGTCGAGAGTGACGGCACGTTCTCGCGGGGCGTCGTCCCGCGGGACACGCTCTTCCACGACGCAGGCCGCAGCCGCTCGCGCGCGACCCCCTGCTCCGGCAGCTCGTCGAGGAAGCGCGAGGGCAGGTTGTAGTTGCGGTTGCCCCAGAGCGAGCGCACGGAGGCGTGCGTCAGCGTCAGCCGCTCCATCGCGCGCGTCATCCCCACGTAGCAGAGCCGCCGCTCCTCCTCGATCCCCTGCTCCTCGACCGAGCGCGAGTGCGGGAAGACGCCCTCCTCCAGCCCGATCACGTAGACCGCGCGGAACTCGAGCCCCTTCGCGTTGTGGAGGGTCATCAGCGTGACGAGGTTGCCCTCGCCGCGCAGGGCGTCCTGGTCGGAGTGGAGCGAGATCTCCTGGAGGAAGCCGGAGAGCGTCGGGTCGGGCGCCTCCGCCTGCCACTCGCGCGTCACCCCGACGAGCTCCTGGAGGTTCTCGATCCGCCCGGCCGCCTCGATCGTCCGCTCGGCCTCGAGCGCCTGCAGCGTCCCCGTCCGCTCGAGCACCTTCTCGAGCAGGTCGGGCACGTCGAGCTCGAGCGCGCCGGACATCAGCGACTGCATCAGCGTCGCGAACCCCTGAACGGCCTTCAGCGGCGCGCCGGAGACCCCCGCCTCCTCGGCCTGCTTGACCGCGTCCCAGAGCGATACGCCCTCCGCGGACGCCCAGGCGCTCAGCCGCGCGAGCGTCGTGTCGCCGATCCCGCGGCGCGGGCGGTTCGCGATCCGCAGCAGCGAGACCTGGTCGTACGGGTTGTCGATCACCTGGAGGTAGGCGATCGCGTCCTTGATCTCGGCGCGCTCGTAGAAGCGCGGGCCGCCGATCACCTGGTAGGCGATGCCCTGGCGGACAAGCACGTCCTCGAGCACGCGTGACTGCGCATTCGCGCGGTAGAAGATCGCGATCTCGGTGCCCGAGTAGCCCTGCTCGACGAGGACGGCGAGCTCGGCGGCGACGAAGCGGGCCTCGGCGTGCTCGTCCTCGACCTCGATCACGCGCACGGGGTCGCCGTCGCCGAGCTCCGACCAGAGCTCCTTGGGCTTGCGCTCGCGGTTGTTGGCGATGACGGCGTTGGCGGCGCTGAGGATCGAGTTCGTGGAGCGGTAGTTCTGCTCCAGCGCGACCGTGCGCGTCTCGCCGAAGTCGCGCTCGAACTCGAGGATGTTGCGGATGTCGGCGCCGCGGAAGGCGTAGATCGACTGGTCCGGGTCGCCGACGGCGCAGACGTTGCGGTGCTGCTCGCCCAGGATCTGGAGCAGCCGGTACTGGGCGTGGTTCGTGTCCTGGTACTCGTCGACGAGGATGTAGCGGAACGCCTTCTGCCAGCGCTCGCGCGCCTCCGGGAAGCGCTCCAGCACCTCGACGGTGAGGAAGAGCATGTCGTCGAAGTCCATCGCGTTCGAGTCGGCCAGCCGCTGCTGGTAGCGCTCGTACACGTCCGCGACCGTCTGCTCGTAGAAGGTCGAGAGGCGCTTGCGGTACTCGCCGGGGCCGACGAGCCGGTTCTTCGCCGCCGAGATCTGCGAGTGGATGCCGCGCGGCGTGAACCGCTTCGGGTCGAAGCCCTCCTCCTCGAGCACGTGCTTGACGAGCCGCACCTGGTCGGCCTGGTCGTAGATCGTGAAGTTCGAGCGGTAGCCGAGCCGCGGCGCCTCGCGGCGCAGGATTCGGCCGCAGGCGGCGTGGAAGGTGAGGATCCAGATCGGGCGCGCGGTGTCGCCGAGCAGCCGCTCGAGCCGGTCGCGCATCTCGTTGGCGGCGCGGTTGGTGAAGGTGATGGCGAGGATCTCGTTCGGCTTCACGCCGACGGCGGCGATCAGGTGCGCGACGCGGTGGGTGAGGACGCGCGTCTTGCCCGAGCCGGCGCCCGCGATGACGAGGAGCGGCCCTTCCGTGGCCAGCACGGCTTCCCGCTGGGCGGGGTTCAGGTCGGCGAGGTAGGTCTCGGGCGGCGCGACGGGCACGCGCCGATGCTAGCGGGCGCTAGGCCCGCTGAAGGGCCGCGCGCGGGAGCTCGGCGAAGCGGCGGCCGTAGAACGCGAGCGCGAGCAGCGCGGCGGCCGCGCAGGCCACGGAGCCGACGGCGGGCGCGAGCAGGCTGGCCGCGACGGCGGTCGAGCCGGAGTGGCCCACTGCGGCGAGCGCGCCGACGGCGGCGCCCTGGTACAGGCCCGCGTTGCCGGGCAGGATCGGCGCGATTCCGGCCAGGCCGGTCATCAGCAGATAGAACATCGCCGCCGCGAGCGTCGCGTCCACGCCGACCGCCTGGAGCAGGCAGAAGACCGCGGCCCACTTGACGAGCCAGGTTGTGACAGCGACCGCGCCGCCGCCGATCAGGACGTCGCGCGGCGCGGTGGCGCGCGCGAAGAAGGTGTCGAGCGAGCGCGGGAGCCGGTGGCCCAGCCGCCGATGAAGCGACGACGACGCGGCCATGGCCGTCGCGGCCATGAGCGCGAGCGCGATCAGCGCGATGCGGCCCCAGGTCGGGATCGGCAGGAAGAAGGCGGCGCCGGCGCCCACGAGGGCGAAGGCGATCGCGTCGAGCAAGTGCTTGCAGAGCAGGCTGCCGCCGGCCGTCGGCAGTCCCGGCCAGCTCGGCCCGGCGGCGACGCGCAGGATTCCCAGCTTCGAGACCTCGCCGAGGCGTCCGGGCAGGATCGTGTCGAAGAACGACCCGACGGCGCTGGCGGCGTAGATCGCGCGGAACTCGACCGGCTGCCGCAGGGTCAGCTTCCAGAGCAGCGCGCGCAGCGGCTGGATGACGATCCACGCGGCGAACGCTCCGCCGAGGTACGCCCAGCTCGGTGACGTGGCGGCGTCGATGACGCCTCCGCCCATCTGCCTGGCGACCACGACGAAGCCGCCGGCTGTGCCGAGGGCGATGACGAGCACGAGGAGCTGTCTGGGCTTCGGCAAGGCTTGAGGTGCTATCGGCAGGTCAGCCGCAACGGGCGACCTCCATTCGAGCTCCCCAAGGTAGCCTCTCCGTTGCGCCGGTCCCGGAAACGCTTACGAAACGCTTGCTATTGCCAGCTCGAGCGTGCGGGTGGCTCCGAAGCGCTCCAGAAAACGGCGGTCGTGGGAGACGAGGACGACCGTGCCCTCGTAACGCTCCAGCGCCTGCTCGAGCTGCTCGATCGCGGGCAGGTCGAGGTGGTTGGTGGGCTCGTCGAGCACCAGCAGGTTGACGCCTTGCGCGGCGAAGGCGGCGAGCGCGGCGCGCGTCCGCTCGCCGGGCGAGAGCGATGAGCCGGCGCGGAGCACCTCGCCCGCGCCCAGGCCGAATTTGGCCAGCAGCGTGCGCGCCTCCTCGGGGGGCAGCCCGACCGCGGCGAGCACCGGCTCCTCGCCGCCGAAGCGCTCGCGACCCTGCTCGAGCTCGCCCGGCACCACCGCGGCGCCGAGCTCGCGCCTCCCGGAGGCCAGCGGCAGCGTGCCCAGGAGCGCGTGCAGCAGCGTCGTCTTGCCGCTGCCGTTCGGGCCCGCGAGCACGAGCCGGTCGCCGCGGCGCAGCTCCAGGTCGATAGGCCCGAGCGTGAACCCGCCCCGCTCGACGACCGCCCGGTCGAGTCGCGCGACGATCTCGCCGCCGCGGCCCGCCTCCGCGAACTCGAGCCGCAGCTCCCAGGGCTCGAACGGCTTCTCGGTCGCGTCGCGCTCGAGGCGGGCGATGCGCCGCCGGTACGCGCCCTTGACGTCCTTCGACTTCTTCTTCTTGCGCCCCTGCCCGTAGCCGCGCTCCTCCCACTCACTCATCCGCCGCGCCTGCTCCTCGAGCCGCGCCCGCTCGTCCACGAACTGCTCGTACTCGTCGTACTGCCGCCGCCGGGCCCGCTCGCGCGCCTGCTCGAACTCGCTCCAGCCGCCGGCCCACTCGCGGACTCCGGCTCCGCCTTCCTCCAGCTCGACGATGCGGGTGGCGACGCGGTCGAGCAGCTCGCGGTCGTGGGAGACGACGACGAGGGCGCTGCGCGTCGAGGCGAGGAAGCGCTCGAGCAGCGCCAGGCCCGCGAAGTCGAGGTCGTTGGTGGGCTCGTCGAGCAGGAGCACGTCGAAGCGGGAGAGGAGGATCGCCGCGAGCGCCGCCCGCGCTCGCTGGCCGCCGGAGAGCGCGCCCGTGGGCGCGGCGAGCCGGTCGGGCGGGATCGCGACGTCGGCGGCCGCCGCGCGCGCCCGCGCCTCGAAGTCCTCGCCGCCGAGGACGAGGAAGCGCTCGAGGGCGGCCACGTGGTCGCCTGCGAGCTGGGGGCTCTCTGTGAGGGCGCCTGTGAGCTCGTCCAGGCGCTGGGCGGCGTCGGCGATGCCGGTGCGGCGCGCGAGGTAGGCGAGGATCGTCTCGCCCGGGCGCGCGTCCGGCTCCTGAGGCAGGTAGCCGACGGTGAGGCCGGCCGGGGTGCGCTCGACCGTGCCCGCGTCCGGCTCCTCGAGGCCTGCGAGCAGGCGCAGGAGCGTCGTCTTGCCGCTGCCGTTCGGGCCGACGACGCCGAGCCTCGCCCGCGCGGGGACCGTGACGGAGACGTCCTCGAGGACGGTCTTCGCTCCGTAGCTTCTGGTGACGCGGCGCGCGGAGAGCGTGCCTGGGGACTGCATGCGGACCTCCTGAGCGGCAGTTGGCGCGGGACGGGCGTGGGCTCAGGTCAGTCGCGCATAGGAGGCGCAGGGCGCCGCGGCCGAGTGTACCTAGGGACTAAGCGGCAGCGGCTTGCGCGCCAGGGCGGGCAGGGCCTGGGCGGTGACCCAGACGGGCGTGACCGCGTAGCGGGCCGAGTAGCGCAGGCTGCCGTCGGGCCGCCGCATCCGCTCGAGGTAGCCGAAGGCGCCCGCGCCCGGCTTCGCGCCGGCGGCGAGGAGCGCCTGGACGGCCCAGGCGGTGGACTGGACGTCCGAGCCCCGGCGCGGGACGAGCTCGAAGCCGCCGTCCGGGTTCTGGAGGCCGCGCAGGTAGCGCCGGGCACGGACGAGGGCGGGGTGGGCGCCGCGGACGCCGGCGGCGCGGAGCGCCAGGACCGCGGCGGCGGTGTCGTTCGAGTCGGGTCCCGCGTTCACCGCCCAGGACCAGCCGCCGGATCGGTGCTGGTGGCCGAGCAGGAAGCGGACGGAGCCCGCAGGGGCAGGCTCACCGGCGGCGCGGAGCGAGATCAGCCCCCAGACGGTGGAGTTGAGCGCCGGCCCGATCGCCCCGCTCGGCCGGTGCGCCGCGCGGACTCGCTCGACGAGCGTCGCGGGCGGGTCGCCGAGAGCCGCGAGCGCGGCCAGGACGAGCTCCGCGTCGGTGAGGCTCTCCAGCTCGGGAGCCGAGCGCGTCAGGTACGCGCGCGCGTCCGCGAGCTCCGCCGCGGGCCTCCCCGCAGCGCGGAGGCCGAGCACGGTCCAGGCGGTGAGGCCCGGCGTCGGCCGGCCGCCCGGCTCCGCGTAGCCGCCGCCGGCCTGCTGCCTGCCCTCGAGGAAGCGCGCCGCGTCCTCGACCGAGCCGACGGTGACCAGGGCGGCGCACGCCGCCGCTGCCGCCGCGAGTCCCTTCAGGCCCACACGATCTCCGTCCGCAGCCGTCGCTGGTAGCGGTCGAGGACGCGCCGGAGCTCGGGCCCGATCGCGAGGGCGAGCACGAGGTTGCCGACCGCGTGGGCGGTGTTGAACGCGAGGCCGGCGCCGAGCACCACGACGAGCGCACCCGTCGTGTGCGGCAGGTAGCCGTACCAGTGCCAGACGTCCATGAGGACGCCGAACGCGTAGCCGAGCACGAACGTGAAGGCCGCGAACGCGAGCCGCCGCTCCAGGAAGCGCCGGAGGAGGCCCGCCGCGAGCCCGCAGCCGCCCCACGCCAGCATCTGCCAGGGCGTGTGCGGCCCCTGGCCGAGGAAGAAGTTGGAGGCGAGCGCCGCCAGCGCGCCCACGGCGAAGCCGCGCCGCGGCCCGAGCGCGATCCCCGAGGCGGCGACGATGACCGTCACCGGCTGGACGTCCGGCACGGCGGCGAACAGCACCCGCCCCGCCGCCGCGAGGCCGCCGAGCGTGGCCACCAGGGTCAGGTCCTTGACCGTCCCCGGATCGCCTTCGAGCCACGCCGCCCCCGCGGCCAGCGCGGCCAGAGCGGCGAGGCCGAGCGCGAGCGCCCCGCGCGCCGGGTCCAGGGCTGCCCAGGCCGCGGCACCGAGCGCGACCAGCGCGAAGGCCATCGTCGCCCTAGGCAGCAAGGAGCTCGCTCCTCTCCCCCAGCGAGACGCGCCGGTGGGCCGGGAACGCCCGGTCGTGCGTCGCGACCAGGACCGCGTTGCCGGCGGCCGCGTAGGCGAGCAGCCGCGCCGCCAGAGCGGCCTTCCGCTCGGGGTCCATGCCCCGCGTGGGCTCGTCCAGGATGAGCACGTCGGGCTCGGCGACCTCGACCGCCGCTAGCCCGAGGCGCTCGCGCTCACCGCTCGAGAGATCCCGCGGATGCCGCTCGGCAGCCCACGCGAGCCCGACGCGATCGAGGGCCCGGCGCGCGCTCGCGGCGTCGCCCCCGACCGCGAGCGCGACCTCGTCGAGCACCCGTTCGCAGGCGACGTACCGACCCGGATCCTGCGAGAGGTAGCCCGTCCTCCCGTTACGGCGAACCGACCCCGCGTGGGGCTCGAGCAGCCCGGCCGCGAGCTTGGCCAGTGTCGATTTTCCGGACCCATTGGGCCCTTCGAGTACGACCACCTCGCCGCGGCGGAGCTCGAGGTAGGCGCCGGTGAGCGCAGGCGTTTGGCCGTAGGAGAACCATGCGTCGTCGATGGTAAGGAGCGGCTCGGACGAAGCGTTGTCCATACTGGCTACAACGGCCACGTCCAAGAAAGACGGTCGATGCGCCGCCAGCCAGCGCCGCGCAGCGGGGGTGGGAGCATCGAGGAGCAGCCGGCCCGACTCGAGGAAGAGGACGCGGTCGGCGAAGGTGAGCGCCCGCTCGATCCGCTGCTCGGAGAGGACGACGGCGAGGTCCAGGCCGTGGACACAACGGAGGAACCCCTCCGCGCCGGCCGGATCGAGCTGGGAGGTCGGCTCGTCGAGCAGCAGCAGCCGCGGCCGGGCGGCCAGGGCCGAGGCCAGGCAGACGCGCTGGAGCTCCCCGCCCGAGAGCTCGGTCGTGCGCCGCCCGACGAGGTGCAACGCGTCGACCGCCGCGAGCGACTCCTCCACCCGCCTGGCGATCTCGCGCGGAGGCACGCCGAGGCTCTCGGGCCCGAACGCGATCTCGTTGGCGACGCGCGTCATCACCACCTGGTCTTCCGGGTCCTGGAAGACCGTCGCCACCTCGCCGGCGAGCGTCGAGGGACGCGCCACGCGTGTGTCCTGACCGGCGACCTCCACGGTGCCCGAGAACCGGCCGCCGTGGAAGTGAGGCACGAGCCCGGAGAGGGCGCGGATGAGCGTCGACTTGCCGGACCCGGAAGGGCCGAGCAGCGCGACGACCTCGCCGTCCCGGAGCTCCAGCGAGACGTCGTCGAGCGCGGGCCGCTCAGCGCCCGGGTAGGAATAGGTCAGCCGTTGAACGCGCGCTAGAGCCACAGCGCCCCCACGGCGACGAGCAGCGGGGAGAGAGCAACGGCGGCGCGATCGAGGCCGCCCCAGGCAGGCCGGGGCGCGCGCGTCGCGCCTGGGCGCCCGAAGCCGCGCGCCTCCATCGCCTCGGCCAGGCTCGAAGCGCGCTCCAGCGAGCCGGCCACGAGCGGCGACAACAGCCGCGCATGGCCGCGGAGCCCCTCCACCGCGACGCCGCGGCCGCGGATCGCCTCCGTGAGGCCGGCCGCGTCGCGCTCGAGCGTCGGCACGAGCCGCGTGGCGAGCGCGACCGCGAGCGAGGAGCGGCGGGCGAACGCAAAGGCGCCCACGAGGTCGTCGTGGTCGAGGAGGAGCGCGTAGGCGGCGAACGCGAGCGAGACGGCCGCGAAACGGAGGCTGTAGAGGCCGGCGAGCTCGAGCTCCTCGACGGTCACGTCGAGCATCCCGAGCACGGGGACGACGGGACCGCTCCAGAGCGCGTTCGCGCCCTCGACCGCGAACAGCGGCCAGACGAGGAAGACGCCGAGCGCCGGGGTCAGAGCCCCGTAGAGGTAGAGGCGGCGAGGCCCTCGCGCGCGCAGGCAGACGGCCAGCAGGAGGACTGCGATGGCGGCGGCGGCGGCGATGCGGTCGGCGAGGAGCGCGGCGCAGCCGGCGCCGGCGAGGAGGATGGCGGCCGGAATCGTCCTCACGGGACCTCGAAGCGGTAGCGGTAGCGGCCGGGATCCCGGGCGAGCGCGAGCGCATCGCCCGAGAAGGTGAAGCGGTACGGCCCGCCGGGAGAGTCGGCCTCGGCCTGGAAGCGCGGCGGGCCTGGGACGAGGTAGAAGACGTTGACGTCCCCCGCCAGGCGAACTCGCTCGAGCGGGACCGCCGGCGCGCCGAGCAGTCGCGCGATTGCCTCAGCTCCCGCGCGCAGATCCTCTCCCTCGTAAGCGACGACCGTCTCGCGCCGCTTGCCGCCGTAGCCGTTGACGAACGGCTCGGGGAAGGCGCCGACCACGACGGCGCGCTCCTGCTCGCCCTCCCAATCGCCGTAGTCCCACCAGGCAACGTCCCCGTCCTGTAGCCGGAGCTCGGCCGCGCTGCGGTCGGCGAAGACCCCGTTCAGGTACACGAACCAGTCGCGTCCCTCGGCCAGCGAGCCCTCGAGACCGTCGATCGACTGCACGAACCGGCCGCCGTACTTCGTCTCGACCTCCATCTGCGAGCGCAGCGCCTGAAGCACTGTCTGTCCGGCCTCGACCTGCCCGGCGTAGAGGACGGTCTCGCCCCGGTCGCGCGTGATCCAGAGCGAGGCCGCCCCGTCGGCTGCCCCCTCCTCCCCGCCGGCCGAACCGCAGCCGGCGAGGAGGAGGCAGAGCGCCGCGAGCCAGGCTCGGGTCACGTGATGCCGTTCGAGCGGACTGCGCCGGCCTTCGTGACGTGCACGAGGCCGCGGTGGGCGCCGAGGCAGAACCGGCCGGTGGCCGAGCCTCGCTTCGCCGCGCCTCCGACCCAGACGCGGACGCCGAGAGCCGCCGTCCGCGCGCCTGCGTCGTCCTGCTCGAAGGCCGCGTAGCAGCGGGCGGACGTCCTCTCGAGCATCAGTGTCTTCGGACCCGCGAACGTGGTCGAGTCGAAATCGGCCCAGTACCAGAGCACGGCGTCGCCGTCACGCAACTGGAGCTGGTCGGCACCAACCGGCGGCGAGGCGCCGTTGACCTTGTAGACCCAACCGGAGCTACCGCTGCTCGGGTAGTACCCGACCTGGTCGACGAACGGCCCGAACGACGACTGCTGGACGTGAACGTGGAACTCGCCCGCCCGGGCGGCGAGCAGAAGCGCCTCCATCGGAGTGGCGGCGTCCACGAGCCGGGGCGCGCGGGCGTAGATCGTCTGGGTCCGCCCTTCCACCCTGATGCTCACGCGTGCGGCCTGGGCCAACGGGGCGAGAGCCGCCGTCGCGGCGATCGCCGCGAGGAAAACGAGAGATCGTCGAAGCACGAATCCTCCCTTCCGCGAGGGGTTCGGTTTGACGGCGGGCGGCAGGTCTTCTGACTCGGGGCTCCCCCTCCGCCGCCTTCCCAGCCCGAGGGCCAGTGGCGTGTGGCGGAGGGCATCTCCCCTTACAGCGGCGGGACCGTCCCGGTCTTGCACCGGGTTCCCTTTCCGCTCGCCGGTTGTGGAGCCGAGATTACCATCGGGCGAATGGCTTCGAGGAACGTCGCGGCCGCGTGGCTGCCCGTGGTCGCGTGGGCCGGGATCATCTTCGGCCTCTCGTCGATTCCAGGTCTGGCAACGGAGTTCGGGGTCTGGGATCTCGTCCTGCGCAAGCTCGCGCACTTCGCCGAGTACGCCGTGCTCGGCTTCCTGCTCGTGCGAGCCTCGGCGGCTCTGCCCGCGTTCGCGCTCGGGGTGCTCTACGCGGTCAGCGACGAGTTCCACCAGAGCTTCGTCGCGGGCCGCGAAGGAGCGGCGCGCGACGTGGCAATCGATGCGGCGGGGGTGCTGGCGGGCCTCGTCGCGCATCGGCGGCTTCGCTCATGAGAGCGGTCGCGATCGACCTCGACGCGCTCGGCGACGCGCGACCGCTCTGGCTCGACTGGCTGGCGGACGTCGCCCGTCGGGCCCGCGTGGAAGCGGTGCCCCCGGACGATCCGGTCGCTGCCGAGCAGCGCCTCGACGACCTGGTCGGCAACTGGCGCCGGCTTCTGGAGCGCTACGCGGAGGAGCATGCGCCCGTGCACCTGCGCCCGCACGCGGAGGCGAGCTCGGCGCTCAGGCGGCTCGAGGGCGCGGGGGTCGCGATCGGCGTCTTCACGGAGCTGCCGGAGCCGCTGGCGCGCGTGGCCATCGCCCAGTTGGGGGCGGGCCGGCGGCTGGCCGCCGTCGAGGCCGGCCCCGGAGCGCTCGAGCGCCTGGTCGCCAAGCTCGGGCCGGAGACGCGGGTCGTACGCACGCGAGCTGAGCTCGCGGGGCTGGACTAGAGTCTTCGGCGTGGATGCGAAGGAGCTCTCCGACCGGCAGTTCGAAGCGCTGCTCGGGCGGCTCGACGGGATCCGCGAGGAGCTGCGATCGCTCAACCGGCGCCTCGACCGCGGCGACGATCTCCAGCGGATGGTGCACGAGCTCCGGAACCTGAACGAGTCCCTGCAGGCGCTCGCCTACGCGGCGCTCGGCCAGGCGGGACCGCAGGTGCGCCGGCGCAGGGCGGGGTGACCGGCCCGGACCGGCCGCTCGAGCGCACGCGCCTCGCCGCGGCCGACCTGAGGGCCGCGTGGGCGAGAAACGCCGCAGCCTGGCTCGCATGGGCGCGAGAGCCGGGGCACGACAGCTACTGGCTCTTCCACCGCGAGGTCTTCTTCGAGCTCCTCCCGGCGCCAGGTCGTCGCACGCTCGACCTCGGCTGCGGCGAAGGCCGGCTCACGCGCGACCTGAAGGCGCTCGGCCACGAGGTGGTAGGCGTCGACGCCGCCGAGGAGCTCGTCGCGGCCGCGCGCGAGGCCGATCCCCAGCTCCAGCTCGTCGTGGCCGATGCTGCAGCCTTGCCCTTCGGCGACGGCGAGTTCGACCTGGTGGTGGCGTTCATGTCGCTCCAGGACGTGGACGATCTGGAGGGAGCGACCAGCGAGGCTGCGCGGGTGCTCGAGCCCGGCGGCCGGCTCTGCCTCGCAATCGTCCATCCCTTCAACTCGGCCGGGCGCTTCGACGGCGACGAGCCGGACAGCGCATTCGTGGTCGAGGGGTCGTACCTGGAGCAGTCGTACTACGCGGACAACCTCATGCGCGGCGGGCTGGAGATGGAGTTCGTGAGTGCCCACCGGCCGCTGCAGGCGTACACCGAGGCGCTGGGGGAGGCAGGGCTCGTGATCGAGCGGCTACGTGAGCCGGCGCTGCCGGAGCAGGCGGTCGGCAAGCCCCGCAACCGGCGGTGGCAGCGGATGCCCCTCTTCCTGCACGTCCGCGCGGCGCGCCTCTAGCCGCGCAGCCGGTAGACCGTACCGCCGTGCGACACGAGGTAGAGCTCGCCCCGCGAGTCCTCGCCGAACGAGGTGAGGCCTGAGACCTTGAAGGGCTCGCGCCGAACCTGCCGCGCCTGCCCGCCCTCGACCTTCAGGCTCCAGACCACGCCGCTGCAGTAGTCCCCGAAGAAGTAGCGGCCGCGAGCCGCCGGCACGCCCGGCCCGCGGTAGACGAACCCCCCCGTGACCGAGCAATTGCCGCCCTCCCGGCCGAACACGTGCACGGGCATGACGAGGTCGCCCCGCGACGGTTCCTTGCTCTCGAAGCGCTCGCGCCCCTCGTAGACGTCCCAGCCGTAGTTCTGGAGCCGCGGCAAGCGCGCGCGCGGGACATAGTCGATCTCCTCCCAGGCGCCCTGCCCGACGTCGCCGATGTAGAGGTCGCCGGTGGCGCGGTCGAACGAGAAGCGCCAGGGGTTGCGGAGGCCGAGCGCGTCGATTCCCGGCCCGGCGCCGCGCCGGTCGACGTCGAGCGTCAGCAGCTTGCCGAGCCGGCTGCCCAGATTCTGCGCGCGGTTCTCCGGGTCGCCGCCGGAGCCGCCGTCGCCCATGCCGATGTAGAGCTTGCCGTTCGGGCCGAACGCGAGCTGCCCGCCGTTGTGGTTCGGGTACGGCTGCGCGATCCGGAGCAGTTGCCGCCGCGTCGACTTGATCGCCGCGCGGCCGTTCGAGCGGTACTCGACGATCCGCGTGTCGCCCGCGAGATCGGTGTAGTCGACGTAGAAGCGGCGGTTCTGCGCGTACTTGGGATGGAAGGCGACCGAGAGGAGCCCGCGCTCGCCGCCGCTGCCGACGATCGAGCGGATGTCGAGGAAGGTGCGCACGACGCGACCGCGCTCGACGACCACGATCCGGCCCGCCTGCTCGACGACGTAAAGGCGGCCGGGCTCGCCGGCTGGGGCGGTCGCATGAACCGGTGAGGCGAGGCCGCCGACGACCTTTACCAGCCGCAGCGCGTTCCGGTGCTCACCGGCGCCCGCCCCGCAGGCGAGGGCCAGGACCAGCGAGAACCCGAGGAGAAGTGTCGCCCCCCGCACGACCGACAGGCTAGCTGACCCCGGCGTTAGCCTCTCCACCGTGAAGATCGTCGTGATCGGAGCCGGGCAGGTCGGCTCCACGGTCGTCGAGGCCCTGCACGCCGAGCACGAGCTGACGGTCGTCGACCTCGACGTGTCGCGCCTCACGCCGCTCTCGCACCGCTATGACGTGGCGACGATCGAGGGAAACGGCGCCACCCGCAGCATCCTCCAGGAGGCGGGGATCAAGGAGGCCGACCTGCTGATCGCCTGCACCTCGCGCGACGAGCCGAACCTGATCGCGGCGATGCTCGCGAAGAAGCTCAATCCCGACGTCCGCGCGGTCGTCCGCGCCACCGAGGTCGAGTACCTCGAGGCCTGGCACGAGCGGCAACTCGACGTCGACCTCGTCGTCTCCTCCGAGATCGAGACTGCCTATGCGGTCGCGCAGATCCTCGGCGTGCCGGCAGCGCGGCAGACCGACGTGTTCGCGGAAGGGCAAGTGCAGATCGTCGAGTTCGACGTCGAGATGAAGTCGGCGAGAGAGGAGCCGCTCGTCATCGGCCGACCGCTCCGTGAAGCGCGCATCCCCGCCGACTCGAAGGTGGCGAGCATCATCCGCGGCGGCTCGGCAATCATCCCCCGCGGGGAGGAGTCGATCCAGGTCGGCGACCGGATCATCGTGATCGGGTCGCCCGACTCGGCGCGCGAGTGGAGCGAGATCGTCGCCGGGGGACGCCCGCGGCTCGACGACGTCGTCATCTACGGCGCCGGCCGCATCGGCGTCGCGGTGGCGCAGCACCTGATGGACCAGGACATCCGCGTGCGGATGATCGAGGCCGATCCCGCGCGGGCGCGACTCGTGGCCGAGCGGCTTCCGGCCGCGCGCGTCTTCAACGCCACCGGCAACGACCCGGAGTTCCTCGACCGGGAGCGCATCGGCCAGGCGCGCGCCGCGATCTTCGCGATGCGCGACGACGCCAAGAACCACTACGCCGCCACGCTCGCCAAGCTGCACGGCGTCGGGTTCACGATCGCCGTGGTGCACGAAGCGGTGTCCGCCGAGGTCTTCGAGCGGGCGGGGATCGACATCGCGATCAACCCGCGCCAGCTGACGGCGGAAGAGCTCGTGCGCTTCGCCCATGATCCGCGCACGCAGCAGGTGGCGATGCTGGAAGGCGACCGCTACGAGGTGCTCGACGTGACCGTCCGCGCGGAGAGCGAGCTCGTCAACCGGCGATTCAAGGAGCTGCCGATGACGGGCTCGCTGATCGGCGCGATCGTCCGCGACGGCAAGGCGATCTTCCCGCACGGCGACGACGTGCTGCTGCCGGATGACCGAGTGATCGTGTTCACCGAGTCCAAGCGCGCGGCCGAGGTGGAACGGGCGCTTTGACCGCACTCGCGCGGCGGGGGACGATCGGCGTGGACGTCGCCGCGGCGCTCAACCTCGTCGGGGGGCTCGTCAAGTACCTCGCGCTGGCTTTTCTCTTCCCCGTGGCGGTCGCGGTCGGCTACGGCGAGTCGCCCTGGCCCTTCGTGGCCGCGGGCGCTATCACCGCCGCCGCCGGCCTCCTCCTCGAGCTGGTGACGCAAGGGAAGGAGCACGTCGGCGCGCGGGAGGGCTTCCTCGTCGTCGCCCTCACCTGGTTCCTGGCCGCGCTCTTCGGGTGCCTCCCCTACCTGTTCTCCGGCGAGCCGCAGCTGTCCAATCCCGTGGACGCGTACTTCGAGGCCATGTCGGGCTTCACCACCACCGGCGCCAGCGTCCTCACGGACATCGAAGGCCTCTCGCGGTCGCTGCTGATGTGGCGGCAGTTCACGCAGTGGCTCGGCGGGATGGGGATCATCGTGCTCGCGCTCGCCGTGCTGCCGCGGCTGCGGATCGGCGGAAGGCAGCTGTTCGAGTCGGAGATGCCGGGACCCGACGTCGAGCGGCTGACGACGTCCATCCGCGAGACCGCGCGGCGCCTGTGGGTCCTCTACGTGGCCCTGACGGCGGCGGTCATCGCCCTGCTCGGGCTCTGGGCCGTCAGCGGCATCGACGAGGAGATGACGCTCTACGACGCCGCCGCTCACGCCTTCACGACGATGCCCACGGGCGGGTTCTCGCCGAGGGACGCGTCGCTGAGCGAGTTCGGCGCCGCGACTCAGTGGACCGTGCTGGTCTTCATGGTGCTCGGCGGGGCGAACTTCGCGCTTCTGTATGCCGCGCTCGTCCGGCGCCGCGCACGTCCGCTGCTCCGGGACGACGAGTTCCGCCTCTACGTGGGCCTCGCGATCGTCGCCACGCTCGTCCTCTTCGGTGAGCTGCTCGCGCGCGGCCTCTTCGAGGGTGAGGCCGCGTTCCGGCACGCCGCCTTCCAGGCCGTCTCGATCATGACCACGAGCGGCTTTGCTAGCGCCGACTACACGCAGTGGACCACGCTCGCCCTCGTCGGCTTGGTCGGACTGATGCTGATTGGCGGCTCGGCCGGTTCCACGAGCGGCTCGATCAAGGTCGTGCGACACCTGATCATCGGCAGGAGCTTGCGCCGCGAGCTCGACGTGAGCGTGCATCCCGAGCTGATCTCTCCGCTGCGCTTCAACCGCCGGCCGGTGGACGAGAAGACGGTGCGCGCGGTGATCGCCTTCGTCCTGCTCTACGTGGGGGCCTTCGCCCTCGGCGCCCTGCTGATCACGATCGACGCAGCGGTCAAGGGCGTGGTCGTAACGCCATTCGAGGCGATCGCGGCCGCGGCGGCCACGATCGGCAACGTCGGCCCCAGCGTCGGCTTCGCCGGGCCCTTCGGTTCCTACGAATCGTTCAGCGATACCTCCAAGGGCGTGATGATCGTCCTCATGTGGATGGGCCGGCTCGAGCTCGTGCCGGTGATCGTGCTCTTCACGCGCAGTTACTGGCGCGCATGACACTCACGCAGCTCGCCGTCACCGTCGCGCTCCTCGGCGCGCTCGGCCTGGTCGCGAGCCGCTTCGGCCTCTCCGCTATCCCCGCCTACCTGCTTGCCGGCCTGCTGCTCGGCCCCAACGAGCCGGAGCTCTTCACCCTGATCGAGCCGTCCGAGGTGACGGAGTTCGTCGCCGAGCTCGGCGTCATCTTCCTGCTCTTCTTCCTCGGCCTCGAGTTCACGCTGACCCGGTTCCTGCGCGCGGGACGCCACGTCACGCTCGGGGGCTCGGTCGACCTGCTGGCGAACGCCGGCCTCGGCCTCGTGGTGGGCGTCGCCGCCTTCGGCATCTCGTTCGGCGCGCTCGTGCTGGCCGCTGCCGTATACGTCTCGTCGAGCGCGGTCGCGATCAAGGGCCTGATCGACTTCCGCCGGCTCGCGGACGAAGAGACCGACATGGTGCTCGGGATCCTGCTCTTCGAGGACCTCGCGATCGCTTTGGTGCTCGGCTTCGCGGCCACCGGCGGCGGGACGGCCGCGGGCACGATCGGCGTCACGGCGAAGGCCGTCGCCTTCATCGCGCTCTCGCTCGCCGCCTCGCGCTGGCTCGCGCGCCCGATCGACGACCTGCTCGGGCGGCTGCCGCGCGAGTTCTTCCTGCTCTTCGTGTTCGCCCTGGTCGTGGGGATGAGCGCCGCCGCCGACGGGCTCGGCCTCTCGGAGGCGATCGGCGCGCTGATGGCCGGCGTGATCCTTTCGGACACGACCGCGCGTGCGGAGATCGAGGAGCGCTTCTTCAGCATCCGCGACCTCTTCGCCGCGCTCTTCTTCTTCGTCTTCGGCCTCACGATCGACCTCGAGGCCCTCGGCAGCCTCGGCTGGATCGTCGCGCTCGCCGTCGTGCTCACGCTCGCCGGCAAGCTCGGCGGCGGCTACGCGGCGGGGCGCCTCGGCGGCTTCACGCAGCGCCAGAGCATCAACGTAGGCGCGGCGCTCGTGGCCCACGGCGAGTTCACGATCATCCTGGCGCAGCTCGCCAGCGGCAACCCGAAGCTCTCGGGCGACGTGAAACGGGATCTGATGGCCTTTGCCGGGCTCTACGTGCTCGCCACCGCCACGCTCGGCGTCATCCTGATGAAGGAGTCCCGCCGCATCGGGCGGTTACTGTTCCCGGTGACGGCCCCATGACGACCGAGCTGCGAGAGACGCGACTGCCCGGAGTGGGCGTGAAGTACACGCTCGTGGGCGGCCACGGTCAGCGGCTTGCCGTCATCCTCCACAACGACGGCGCCCGCGAGATCTATGTCTTCCGCCGCGCCGGGGACGACGAGCCCGCCGCGGTCATCCAGCTCGACGACGACGAGGCGCGCCAGCTCGGCGCCGTCCTGGGCGGGGCCTACGAGCGGCCGAAGATCGTCGAGGAGCTCGAGATGGCGCTCGGCGAGCTCGCGATCGAATGGATCCCGGTGCCGCCGGGCAGCCCCGCGATCGGAAAGTCGCTCGCCGAGGCGGCGTTCCGTGCCCGCACCGGCATCACCATCATCGCCATCCTCCGCGAGCCGGAGCCCGTCACCGGCGCGCAGCCCGACGACGTGATCCAGGAGGGCGACACGCTCGTCACCGTGGGCAAGCTCGGCCAGTACTCGGCCTTCCGCAAGCTGCTCGCGGAAGGGCCGTTTCCGGCTTAGTCTTTGCTCAGCCGAGCTTGTCGGCGGCGAGGATGGGGATGATCAGGATGGCGACGATGTTCGCGATCTTGATCATCGGGTTGATCGCCGGGCCTGCCGTGTCCTTGTAGGGATCGCCGACCGTGTCGCCGGTGACGGCCGCGGCGTGGGCCTCGGAGCCCTTCCCGCCGAAGGCGCCGTCCTCGATCAGCTTCTTCGCGTTGTCCCACGCCCCGCCGCCCGAGGTCATCGCGATGGCGAGGAAGATGCCCGTCACGATCGTGCCGATTAGCAGGCCGCCGAGCATGTCGGCGCTGATCAGGCCGACGACGATCGGGAAGATGACCGGGATCAGGGCCGGGGCGAGCATCCACTTGAGCGCCGAGCCCGTGACGATGTCGACCGCGCGGCTGTAGTCAGGCCGCCCGGTGCCCTCGAGGATGCCCGGGATCTCGCGGAACTGCCGCCGCACCTCGGTCACGACGAGGCCTCCCACCCGGCCGACCGCCTGCATGGCGAGCGACGCGAACAGGAACGGCATCAGGCCGCCGATGAAGAGGCCGGCGATCACCCACGGGTTCGACAGGACGAAGCTCGTGGCGATCTCCGCCTCGTCCACCCCGCGCGCGTACTCGGCGAAGAGGACGATCGCCGCCAGGCCCGCGGAGCCGATCGCGTAGCCCTTCGTGACCGCCTTGGTCGTGTTGCCGACGGCGTCCAGCGGGTCGGTGATGCCCCGCACCGACTCGTCGAGGTCGGCCATCTCGGCGATGCCTCCGGCGTTGTCGGTGATCGGCCCGTAGGCGTCGAGGGCCACGATCAGGCCGGTCATGGAGAGCTGAGCCATGACCGCCACGGCGACGCCGAAGATGCTGTCCGCCACCTCGTACGCGACGAGGATGCCGACGGCGATCACGATCACGGGCAGCGCCGTCGCCTGCATGCCCACGGCGAGCCCCTCGATGATGTTGGTCGCGTGCCCGGTCTGGGACGAGCTCGAGATCGACTTCACCGGCCCCCAGCGCGTGCCGGTGTAGTACTCGGTGATCGCGACGAGCAGGAAGGTGACGGCAAGGCCGACGAGCGCGGCCCCGTAGAGCTGGCCGAAGCTGAAGCGCTCCTGGTCGAAGGCCATCGTGATCGGGATGAAGCCGATCGCCGCCAGCACGGTGGCGACGATCACCGACTTGTAGAGCGCATTCATGATCGAGCCGCTGCGGCCGATCCGGGCGAAGAAGATGCCGATCACCGAGGCCACGATCGAGACCGCCCCCAGCGCCAGCGGGTAGAGGTAGAGCTTGTCCGCCGGGAAGGCCAGCCCGAGCAGCATCGCCGCGACCGCCGTGACGGCGTACGTCTCGAAGAGGTCGGCGGCCATGCCGGCGCAGTCGCCCACGTTGTCGCCGACGTTGTCGGCGATCACAGCGGGGTTGCGCGGATCGTCCTCGGGGATGCCGGCCTCGATCTTGCCCACGAGGTCGGCGCCGACGTCGGCGGCCTTCGTATAGATCCCGCCGCCGAGCCGGGCGAACACGGAGATGAGGGAGCCGCCGAAGGCGAGGCCGATGAGGTCGCGGATCGCCTCTTCCTCCGAGCGGTCGAAGCCGGCGGTGAGGATCCAGTAGTAGCCGGCCACGCCGAGCAGGCCGAGCCCGACGACGAACAGGCCCGTGACCGAGCCCGCCCGGAAGGCGACGTCGAGGGCCGGCTTCAGGCCCGACTTCGCCGCCTCGGCGGTGCGCATGTTCGCGCGGACGGCGACGCTCATGCCGATGAAGCCGGCGGCCGCGGAGAACGACGCTCCGATCAGGAAGCCGATCGCGGTGCCCCAGCCGAGCTCGTTGTAGAAGCCGATCAGGAGCAGCGGGACGAGCGCGACCGCGGCGATGGTCAGGTACTGGCGGCGGAGGTAGGCGTTCGCCCCCTCCTGCACGGCCCGCCCGATCTCGCGCATCCGCTCGTCCCCGGCCGGACGCCCCAGGACCCAGGCGGTCAGCCCGATGCCTACGGCGATGCCGAGAGCGGATGCCGCGAGCGCGAGCGCGACGGGATGCTCGTTGAACCAGTCCACGCGGGAGCGGCAGCCTACTAGATGGCGCCGGCCACCTTGACGGGCATCCGCAGCTCGCTAGCCGACGACCGCTCCGACCTGCTCGGCGTAGATCTCCGCGAGCGTGGCGCCCTCGTCGTGGCGGGCGATCTGGCGCTCGGCGGCGTTCGCGGACGGTATCGCGAGGTACTGGGCCGTGCCGAGCTCCTCCGCTACGGGCAGCACCCACTCCACGAGCCGTTCCAGCGCGTCGCGGGCCGGCGCGACCGAGCCGTCGACGAGGTCGATCAGGTTGCCCGAGAGGCCGAAGCGGATCGCGCGCCACAGGTTCTCCTCGATCAGGCGGTGCGGCGGAAGGAGCGGCGCCTCGCCCTCGTCGAGCTGCCGGGCGAGCCTGGCGGCGAGCGAGTAGGCGAGCGCCGCCAGCGAGCGCGCCTCGGCCAGGTCGGGCTGCCCGTCGCAGATCCGGATCTCGATCGTCGGGAACGCGAGGTGCGGACGGACGCTCCACCAGATCTGCGTGTGCTCGCTGATCGACTCGGTCTCGTAGAGGAAGCGGACATAGCGCTCCCACTCGTCCCAGCCGCCGTAGACGTCGGGCACGCCGCAGCGCGGGAACAGGCGCGTGAAGATCTCCGTGCGGGCCGAGTGGAGGCCGGTGTTGACGCCCTCGACGAACGGCGAGCTCGCTGAGAGCGCGAGCAGGTGAGGCAGGTAGGCCCGCAGCGCGTCGTGGACGCGGATGGCGCGGTCGGCGCCCCTGATGCCGATGTGCACGTGCAGCCCGAACGAGTTGTTGCGCCAGACGACATAGCGGAGGATCTCGTCGTTGCGGCGGTAGTGCGGCGTGTCGATGATGCGCTGGTCCTTCCAGGAGCTCCACGGATGCGTCCCCGTGGAGCCGAGCAGGAGACCGAAGCGGTCGGCGAGGGCGCCGAGCTGCCCGCGCCGCTCGCCCATCCGCGCCGCCGCCTCGGCGAACGTCTCGCAGCGCCCGGTGCGCATCTCGGCCTCGGAGGCGATCAGCTCGCCGGCGAGGAACTCCTCGAGGTCCGTCCCGCGCGCCGCCGCCTGCAGCTCCTCGAACCGGTTCACGAGCTCGAGCGTCTCGGGGTCGAGCAGGGCGAACTCCTCCTCGACGGCGACCGTGAAGTCGCGGCCCCCGTCGAAGGCCTCCCGCGAGGCGCGGATCAGTTCCGCGTAGGGAAGCTTCTGCTCGTCGCCCACGGCGGCGAAGGCTATCCAGATTGAAGTGGGTGGAGAAGGCGTTCTGCGACGTGCTCCCAGCTCCAGCGCTCGACGGCGGCGCGGCGCGCGGCGGCGCGCAGCCGGTCGTGCTCCTCCGGCACCAGGGCGAGCAGTTCGGCCAGCCGCTCCTGGAGCTCGCCGCCCGCGAACGAGGCGAGGTGGCGATGCTCCGCCGGGTACGTCTCCTCGAGCCCGGCCGCGATCTCGGCGAGCCCGGAATGGCGCGCGACGAGCGGCGGCGTCCCGGCGGCGGCGGCCTCGGCGGCGACCATCCCGAAGGCCTCCGGGAAGATGGAAGGCACAACGACCGCCTGCGCGAGCGGCAGCAGGTGCCTCAGGTGCCGGTGCTCGAGCGGGCCGGTGAAGAGCGTCCCCGGCGGCGCGGCCGCCTCCAGCTCCTGGCGATAGTCGCCGAAGCCGACGATCACGGCGCGGGCATCGAGACCGCGAAGCACCTCGAGCAGCACGTGCACGCCCTTGTTGTGGAGCAGCTTCCCGAAGTAGACGACGGTCGACGCCTCCTCGGCGAAGAACGCGGCCAGCCGCTCGGCGTTGCCCTCGTCGGGCAGGCGCTCCTCGCGGTTGCCCGGGTTGGGCGCATCGCGCCGCGCCTCCTCCAGGAGCCGCTCCAGCGCCTCGGCCCGGGGCTCGGGCGTGAACTCGTCGACGTCCACCCCGGGCGGGACCTCGTGCACGCGGTCGACGTGCCCGACGACCTCCTCCAGCACGGCTCGGATGTGCGCGGAGCCGACGAAGACCGCCGACGCGCCCTCGAGGCTCCGGCGCCCCCACTCCACGAGGTCGGAGTTTCCGCGTATCGAGTACTCGAGCTCCGAGCCGTGGGCCTTCACCGCGTAGCGGGCGCCCGTCGCCGCGGCCACCGGCGCGCCGAGGAGGACGTGATTCGCGAAGACGACGTCGGCCGGCAGATGCTGCCGCACGGCCGCGGCGTTCAGCTCGACGAAACGCTCTCGCTCCGCCCGCGTCAGATCCTGGAGCAGCCGGGCCTCCAGGCCCTCGTACCGGTCGAGGACGAACACGGGCAGGATGCCCCCGGCCTCCGGCCGCACGACCTTCGCGCCGCCCAGCTCGAAGCGCTCCGGGTGCGGGTCCTGGCAGAAGACGGTGACGTCGTGGCCCGCGCGGCTCCACTCGCGCGCGAGTGCCTGTGTGTACACGTTCGACCCGGTCCCTCCGAGCAGGTAGCCGTGCCAGAGGAGGATCCTCATTCCGGGGGTTGTGCATTTCGGGTGATTCGGCGATTCTCCCTAAGGCGTGAGCCGTCTGCCGCTCCTCATCCTGCTCGTTCTCGCCGCCGCGCTGGCACTGGCCGCCACGCAGGCGACGCCGCAGGCTGCCGCGACCCCCGCCCTCCTGGCCGCGCCTGCCGACGACCACGAGGAAGAGCCGATCGACGAGGCCGACGAGGAGTACGACGAGGAGTACGACGAAGAGCTCGAGGAGGACGAGGAGGCCGTCGAGGCCAAGCCGAAGACTCCGAAGCCCGTCACCAAGGCGGCGAAGGCCAAGGCCAAGAAGAAGGCTGCCGCCAAGAAGCAGGCCGCCAAGAAGGCCAAGGCCAAAAAAGGCCAAGGCCAAGAAGAAGCCCTAGGCCAGGTGGAAATACAGGGCGTGCAGCAGGTCGACGGCCGGGTTCGACGTGTGCACCACCACGTCCGACGGCGTGTCGAGCAAGCCCTCTGAGTAGTTGATGATGATGCGAATGCCGGCGGCGACCAGATCGTCGGCCGCGCGTTGCGCGCTCTCCGCCGGAACTGCGAGCACTCCGACGACGATGTTCTTGTCGCGGACGAGCTCCTTCACGCGCGCGTAGTCGCTGACCTCGAGCTCGCCGAGCCGCCGGCCGACCTTGTCGGGGTCGGTGTCGAACATCGCGGCGATGTTGATCCCGTGCTCGGCGAAGATCGGCGAGCTCGCAATTGCCTCGCCGAGCCTCCCCGCGCCGACGACGGCGATGTTGTGCTGCCCCTGCGTGCGGAGGATCTTCCGGATCTCGTTCAGCAGTGCGTCGGTGGAGTAGCCGACGCCGCGCTTGCCGAACTTCCCGAACGTGGAGAGGTCGCGCCGGATCTGGGTGGCGTTGATGTTGGTGTAGTCCGAGATCTCCTGGGAGGAGATCCGGTCCTTGCCCATCTTCTTCGCCTGCGTCAGCACCTGGAGGTACCGCGACAGGCGCGCCGCCACCCCCACCGTCAGTCGATCCGCCACCCGGCCTCCTCTAGTTCACTTTGTAACGGCACAATCCAGTCTGCCAGGTCACGAGCGACCCGGGCGGGCCAGGCGTCGCCGAAACGCCGCCGGATCGACGAAGTAGACGAACGCGCGCTCGCCGTCGATCTCCACCACCGGCAGCCACTCCCGGTACCGCTGCTCGAGCTCCGGGTCGCCGGAGATGTCGACCTCTTCGAGCTCGAAGCGGAGCTCGGCCTGGAGCTCGGCCAGCGTCTCGCGCGCCCGCTCGCACAGGTGGCAGCCGGGCGCGCTGTAAAACCGGATTACGGGTAAAGCCCGCGCGTCGTGGTCGCCTCGGACACGCGCTGCACGCCGAGGCCGTACGCACCCACCCGCATGCTCACCTCGCGCTGCTCGTGCGCGTTCCAGGTCTCGTGGAAGGCCCGCGTCATGATGTCGTTCAGCTTCGCGTTGACCTCGGCCTCCTTCCAGAAGTACTCCTGGAGGCCCTGGACCCACTCGAAGTACGAGACGACGACGCCGCCGGCGTTCGCGAGCACGTCGGGCAGCACCAGCACGCCCATGTCCTCGAGGATCGCGTCCGCGGCCGGGGTCGTCGGGCCGTTGGCGCCTTCCACCACGACCTTCGCCCGCACCTGGGCCGCGTTGTCGTCGCGGATGACCTGCTCGAGGGCGCACGGCGCGAGCACGTCGCAGTCGAGCATCAGCACCTCCTCGTTGGAGATCGCCTCGGCGCCGCGGAGCCCGGCGAGCGACCCGGTCTCGAGCTTGTGCGCGAAGGCGGCCGCGATGTCGATCCCGTTTGGGTTGTGGAGACCGCCGGACGAGTCGGAGATCGCGATCACTTTGGCGCCGTCCTCGGCGAGGAACTTGGCGAGGTAGCTGCCGACGTTGCCGAAGCCCTGGATCGAGACCGACGTTCCCTCGATGCGGCTGTCGCTCTTGCGCAGCGCTTCGCGGACGCAGTACTGCGCGCCGCGCGCCGTCGCCTCCTCGCGGCCCAGCGAGCCGCCGATCTGCACGGGCTTGCCGGTCACCACGCCCAGCACGGAGTGGCCCTTGTTCATCGAGTAGGTGTCGAAGATCCAGGCCATCACCTGCGCGTCGGTGCCGACGTCGGGAGCGGGAATGTCACGCTCCGGGCCGATCTCGTTGATGATCTCGCTCGTAAAGCGGCGGGTCATCCGCTCGAGCTCGTAGCGGGAGAGCTGCTTGGGATCGCAGACGACGCCGCCCTTCGCGCCGCCGAAGGGAATCCCCATCAGCGCGCACTTCCACGTCATCCACATCGCGAGCGCCTTGACCTCGTCGAGCGTGACGTCGGGGTGGTAGCGGATCCCGCCCTTCGAGGGACCGCGGGCGATGTTGTGCGTGACCCGGTGGCCCTGGAAGACCTGTACCGAGCCGTCGTCCATGCGCGTCGGCACCGAGACCGAGAGTGCCTTCTTGCACTCCGAGAGCACCCGGATGAGGTCGTCGTCGATCCCGAAGGGCTCGGCGACCGAGCGCAGCTGCTGCCTGGCGAGCTCGAACGGGTTCTCCCGGAGGTGCGAGACGGTGGGTGCCGCGGCGGTCATGGAGCTCCTTTCGTCCGTGCGGGGGCGAAGGGGAGTCTATTTGATGGTGAATTGCAGCGTCTTTACCGCGGGCGCACCGGAGCCCGTCGGGAAGGCGAGCAGCCGAAGCCGGTAGCCGCCCGGCTGGAGGAGGACGCCGACGGGGTCGCGGCCCGTGATGCCGAAGGCATAGCGGCCGGGCAAGAGGTCGCGGATGCGGGCGACCAGGCCGATCCGCTCGCCGTCTTCGCTCCAGAGCTCGATGTCCAGGCGGCGGACGGGCTCGATCTCGTCGATCCCCCCGATCGTGCGGACGGAGCCGGCCCGGACCGTGAGCACGGCCGGCTGCGTCTCGGAAGGTGAGAACGAGCGCTGCGAGAGCTTGACCTGGCCGAGCAGCACGGGCTTCAGCGGAGCGAAGGCGATCGCGAAGGGGACCCTCAGCGTCTTGCCGGAAGCCGGGCGGATGACGACCAGCCCTTCCGCCGGAGGGCCGCCGCCGCTCGACCGCGCCACACTGGCAGTCACGGTGACGGTCGCCCTGCGTCCCGGCGCGAGCGTCAATGTCGCCGGCTCGGCGGCGATGCGGGCCTCGGCGGCCGGGAAGCCGCTGCGCTCGACCCCGATCCGGAGGACGAGCGTCCGGCTCGACACGTTGCGCACCGTCACGGGGACCGTGCGCCGCCAGTTCCGTCCGGTCGCGCGGCCGAACGCGAGCGTGGCGGGACGGGCGGCGAGCTCCGCGGCGGCCGCGGCTCCGAGATCGAGCAGGCCGGCACCCTGCGCCACCACGGGAACGTCGGCGAGCGGCTTCGCCGAGCCGACGAGGACGCTCTTGAGCGACTCGGCCGGCAGGTCGGGGCGGGCCTGCGCCAGCAGCGCGGCGGCACCTGCGACGACCGCCGCGGCGGCGCTCGAGCCGTTGACGGTTGCGAAGCGCGGCGAGCCGTCCTCGGTGACGCCCGGCTCGCTCGTCGGCACGGCGACTCCGGGCGCCGCGAGCTCGGGCTTCAGGCGCCCGTCGAAGGCGAGACCGCGCGAGGAGAAGCTCGCCACCTGGAGCGACGAGGGGTTCGGAGCCGAAATGCCGGTCCCCAGCGAGATCCCGACGCTCGAGCCGTTCCGCAGAGCGAGGATCGCGGGCCGCGCCTCCTCGGCCGTGATCGCCACGACCGGGACCGAGGCGCCGCGGTCGACCCCGAGCGCGTTCGCCGGGATGCGGTTGCCGTAGAGGACGACGGCGGAGGCACCGGCGCGCACTGCGGACTCGACGGCACGCTTCGGCTGGTCGCCGGCGGGGACGAGCACGGCAGTGCCGGCGACGAGGCTGAAGCCTTCGTCGTCGAAGAAGTCCGAGAGCTCGAGTGCCTCGGCCTGCTCGCTTGGGGCGGCGTCCGGCGAGAACAGCCGGGGCAAGGTCGCGCGCAGGGACAGGCGCTCCTCGGGCGCGACGAGGCCCGCGAGCGGCAGCACCCGGTCGACGAGGACGTTCAGACCGGCGCGGACGACGACGCGGGCGCGGCGGTCCTGGGGCCTGAGGTCGGCCGCCGCCACGGTCAGGGCCGCGGGCGCGCCGCCCGGCCCGGAGACGCTCCCGTAGCCGGGACCTTTCGGCCCCTCGTTGCCCGCGGGGGCAACAACCAGCGTGTCCAGCGCCAGGGCACCGGAGGCCGCCCGCGCGAGCGGGCCCGTGGCGAAGGCGGCGAAGCGCTCGGCTACGCCCACGAGCGCGATGCGAGCGGCATCGTGCGCGTCGCCGTCGCCGTTGGGGTCGACCGCCCGCTCGAGACCCGTGACCACGTGGTCGGTACGGCCGTACACGGCCCAGCCGCCGAGCGCGTCGCGCTGCCAGCCCGCGACGCGGATCGGCAGCACCGAGGCCGCGGTCGCCACGCCACGGGCGCCGGTGACGTCGGCAGCTCCCACGAGGATGCCTGCCAGCTCGGTGCCGTGCCGCTCGAGCTCCGACGGATCGTCGGGCCGGGCAGCCGCCTGCGCCGAAGGACTGCCGCCGACGACATCGATCCCGCCCAGGAGCCGCCCGCTCAGGGCGGGCTGGGCGCGGTCGACGCCGGTGTCGAGCAGGGCGATCGTGACTCCGCGGCCGTCGAAGCCCGGTAGCCCGACCGGCGGCGAGACCGCGCCGCTCGCAGCGACGAGTTGGGAGGAGACGGTCGCCGGAAAGGCCGCGCGGACGGGGTAGATTCCCTCGATCTCGCCCGAGCGCTCGAGCAGCGCGAGCGAGCGCGGGTCGAGCGAGGCCGAGAAGCCGTTGAGCACCCGCGTGAAGCTGAACTCGGGCTGGATCCGCGCGCCCTGGACGATCATCCGCGCGATGAAGAGCTTCTGAGCGGATGCCGCGGCGCGCGTCCAGCTGCGGTGCTGGCGGTCGCTCGCACGGCCGCCGGCCGCGCGCACCCGGTCGGCCAGCGACGGCGCGGAAAGCACGACGATCATCCGCGGGCCGATGTCGGCGACCGCCGGCTCGCCGCCGACGAGCCCCGCCCAGGCCTCGGCCTCCACCTCCTCAGCCGCGTGGGCGCCGACGAGCGCGCCCATCGTCACGGTGAGCACCACCGCCCCGAGCGCGAAGAGCGCGAGCGCGCCGAGCCTAGAGGACAGCGGAGGCGTAGGCATCAAGTGAAAGGTACTCGGGGTACCGGAGCGCTTTCGAGTAGCGAGCGGCCGAGCCGATCATCGCAGCGTTGTCGGTGCAGAGCTCGAGCGGCGCGGGGACCGCTTCCGGCAACGACGTGCGGAGCTCGGAGTTGGCGGCCACCCCGCCGACGATCGCGATCTGCTCCCGGCCGGTGCTCGCCGCGGCCTCGCGCGTGCGCTCGACGAGCGCGCGGACGATCGCGTGCTGGTAGGAGGCTGCGAGGTCGGCGCGGCGGCGGGCCGCCTCGTCCTCGCCGAGGTCGCGCACCACGTAGAGCAGGGCGGTCTTGAGCCCTGAGAACGAGAAGTCGAGCCCGGGTACACGCGCGACCGGGAAGGCGAATGCGTCCGGGTCTCCCTCCCGCGCGAGCAGGTCGATCGCGGCGCCCCCGGGGTAGCCGAGCCCCAGCAGGCGGGCGCCCTTGTCGAAGGCTTCGCCGGCGGCGTCGTCCAGGGTGCTTCCCAGGACATCGAACGAGCCCGGCTCCCGCACGTCCAGCAGGAGCGTGTGCCCCCCGCTGGCGAGCAGGCAGAGGAAGGGCGGCTCGAGCGGGTCCGGCTCGAGGAAGAGCGACGCCACATGCCCGTGGAGATGGTCGACCGGGACGAGCGGCAGGCGGCGCGACCACGCCAGCGCCTTCGCCGCGGAGAGGCCCACGAGCAGGGCGCCGACGAGCCCCGGGCCGCGCGTCACGGCGATGCGGTCGGCGTCTGCGAGCTTCGCGCCGGCGCGGTCGAGCGCCTCGCGCACGACCGGCACGACCAGCTCCAGGTGCCGCCGCGAGGCCACCTCGGGCACGACTCCGCCGTAGCGCGCGTGCAGGTCGGCCTGGGAGGAGACGACGTCGGCGAGGACGTGGCCCTCGGGCGTGACGACCGCGGCCGCCGTCTCGTCGCACGACGTCTCCAGGGCCAGGATCAATCCGCTACGGGGTCCTTCCACATGATCAGGGCGTCTTCGCGGTTGTCGGTGTAGTACCCGCGCCGGATGGCGCGCGCTCTGAACCCGAGCCGCTCGTAGAGCTTGATCGCAGCCTCGTTCGAGACGCGCACCTCGAGCGTGTAGCCGCGCCGGACGTCGGCGGCGGTCGTCTCGAAGAGCCGTTCGAGCAGCGCGGTGCCGATGCCCCGGCCGCGCGCGTCGGGATCGACCGCGATGTTCATCACGTGCCAGGCGTCGACGTAGCGGGAGACGACCAGATAGCCGACGAGCTCGCGGCCCTCGAAGGCCCCGAGACAGATCGACGCCGGCTTCGTCAGCTCGCCGGCGAACATCGAGCGCGACCACGGTGTCGGGTAGGAGCGGCGCTCGATCTCCTCCACCGCCGGCAGCTCGCGCAGCCCGAGGCGGCGGATCTCGAGGTCGCCCTCCCGCGTTCCCTCCCGCTCTCTCGCCTCGACGCTCATCGACTCAGGGCTCTCTCGGCATCGGGGACTCGCAGGTAGATCGGCTCGACGAGCTCGGCGGGGCCGAAGTCGCGCGCCAGGAGCGCGTGGAAGCGGGCCCGCGGCAGGTGCGCGTCGCTCTCGTCGGGGGGGACGACGGCGCCCGCGGCCTCGAGCGTCTCGCGGTAGCGGACCGCGCCGTCGCCGACGCAGACCTGGCCGGCGGCCGCCTCGACCTGGTCGGGGAGGCGCACCACCGGCTCGCCGCCGGCGAGCGTGAACACCTCGCGCCGCCTGGCGTCGATCACCGGCAGCGCCCCCGGCGTGCCGGCCGCCAGCGCGTCGAGCGTGGAGACGCCCGCGACGGGGACGTCGAGCGCGAAGGCGAGCGAGCGCGCCGTCGCGAGGCCCATGCGGATGCCGGTGAAGCTGCCGGGGCCCGTGCCGACGGCGATCCCTTCCAGCTGTCCCTCGCGCACGCCGCCGCGCCTCAGCAGCGCGTCCACGTCCTCGAGCAGCGAGACGGCCTTCGAGGCGCGCTCGCCCACGGTCTCTCCGTCCCAGACCAGGGCGCACGTGGCCACGTCGGTGGCGGTGTCAAAGGCGAGGATCATCATTCCACCGACACCAATCTACGGTCGCCGCCGAGGTGACGGAGTCGAACAGACGCCCGCACCGGCGGGAGCTCGTCGCCCGCGGCCTCGGGCCACTCGAGGAAGACCACGGCATCGTCGAAGTAGGGCTCGAGGTCCCCCCACTCGGCATTCGAGACTGCGCTGAAGCGGTAGAGGTCGATGTGAGAGACATCGGTCGTTCCCCCGCGGTAGCGATGGCCGACTGTGAAGGTCGGGCTGGTCACCGCCTGCGTCACCCCGAGGGCGCGCGCGGCGCCGCGCACGAACGTGGTCTTGCCGCTGCCGAGCTCCCCGGACACCGTGACGAGGTCACCAGGCCCGAGGGCACCGGCGAGGCGGGCGGCCACGGCCTCCGTCTCCTCGGGAGACGAGGTCTCGATCTCCACCCCCAGGAGGTTAGAACAGCCCCAGCTGGACGGCGTCCCGCTCGACCGCCGGTTCCTCGTCGAACGCCGGTAGCACCAGCGGCGGAGTCTCGGGCACTTCGGGGGTGGCGGGCCGGCCGAGCAGCTCCGGGAGTCGCGCGAAGTCGGCCTCGAGCACTTTCAGCATCGCCGGCGTGTAGAGGGCGGCGGCCGGGTGGTAGAGCGGGTAGAGGAGGACGCGCTGGCCGCCGAGCACGGTCTCCTGCTCCTGGCCGTGCACCCTCGTGATCCCGAGCGGCTTGCCCGAGAGGAGCTTCGTCGCGAAGTTGCCCAGCGTGGCAACGACCTTCGGCTGGATGAGCTCGATCTGCCGGAAGAGGTAGCTCTCGCAGGAGCTGATCTCGTCGGCCTGGGGATCCCGGTTGCCGGGCGGCCGGCAGTTGTGGACAACACCACCTGCGGTGACGAAGTTGTGAGTCTCCTCGACATCGATACAGAAGAACGTCGTGTCGGTACGCGGACGATCTGTTACGTCCTCGACTTCGATCTCATCGAACAGGACTTGCGGTTGTCCGGCTGACAGGCGCGATTGGTCGTGCGGCCTTCCCTCGATGTGCTCGGGGTGGAGCTTGTAACGCATCGAGGGAGGCACGTAAGGGGCGATGCGCGCCGACAATTCGCGCGTGGCCTGCACGTCGAAGTGAAGGCGGCCGCCGCGGATCCTCGCGGGCAGCCCAAGGCGCAGCAGGGCGCGCTGGAGGATCCTGAGGTCTGAGTTCGGAAACCCATTCGTTGCGATCTCGGCGATCGGCTGCCGACCCGTCCGAACTCGCAAGTGGCCGTCGTCCATGAACCAGATCGCGAGCATGCGATCGTTCAGCTTCTCGGTGACCCACGAGGGAACGCGCTTCGTCGGCTTATAGAAGTCGCTGCGAAGAACTCCGATTGCCCTGTGTGCCAGAGTCCGAACCTGGACTACCGGGTGAGCCCGCTCGCCGCCGACGACTGCTGCGACCATGAGTTCGTCGATCCGCGGGCTCAGCTCAGCCAGAAGATCCGCCTTGAAGAGCGCGTACGCGCCCTGCCGCTCCGTGTGTCCGAATGCAAGATGAGCACTTCTCTTGCTGATGTGGCCATCTCCCAAGAGCGTGCCGCAGAGGACGTCGAATGCGACGCTGCTCAGTCCTTGGCCGGTCGCGATCCTGTCGCCCGGCTTGAGGGCTTCGACGGGTACGTATCCACGCTCAGTCAGAACGGGATGGTCGCCCGTGAGCTCGATGCCTACCCGCCCGGCCCCCGCGTTCTTCGCTGATCGGTACGTGAGGCGAAAGACTCGCCGGCCGGAGACCGGAGTTGCGTGCCACCCGATCACGCGCCGAGCGACGAGACTCCCATCGGCGTCGACTGACATGACCTCGCCGGTGTACCGAGATCGCACAAGTCTCCCGACCCGCTCCCAGGATCCGTCGGCCAGCTGGACCGGCGTGTTGTACCTCAGGCATTTCAAGACATTCGCGATGTAGACGTCCGCTCGCGTGAGGCCGATCCCGGCGAGCAGCTTGTCGAGCAGCTTTCCGGCCTGGCCGACGAACGGGACGCCCTGCTGGTCCTCGTGGAAGCCGGGAGCCTCCCCCACGAACAGCAGGTCGGCGTCGGGGCTGCCGGAGCCGAACACGACCTGCGTCCGCCCTTCGGAGAGCCGGCAGCGGGTGCACCCCGCAGCCTCGGACTGAAGGACGGCCAGCTCGCTCATCGGCCGCCGAGTCTAATGCGGCCCTCGGACAGGCCGAGCCGCAAGAGACGCCGCCGCGACCGGCATGGCGGGCGCGGCCCACGAACGCCCGCCGGCAGGACAGGAACTGCCGATCGAAGTCGTCATGGCTTCGGCGCAGCCGAAGCCGTACTTCGATCGGTCAACAGCCGCACGAGCCGCCGCAGCAGCCGCCGCCGCCGAAGCTCGGCTGGCCGGCGATGCCGTGCGCGGCGAAGACGGAGAGCTGCCGGCGCACGTTGGTGGAGGCGCAGTCGGGGCAGTCGGCCGACTCGTCCATCCGCACGAGCTCCTCGAAGTGCGACTCGCACTGCATGCAGACGAACTCGTAGATCGGCATCGTCTCCAGTCTAATGACCGTTCTGGAGGGACGCATCGTGAGAATGGAGCCGCTCGGCGAGCAGCACTTCGAGCGGCTCTCGGAGGCGGCCGGCGACCCGGAGATCTGGCGCTGGATGACCGGCGACGGCTCCCGCCCGGATGTCTTCCGGAGCTGGTTCGACGAGTCGCTCGCCGAGCGGATCGCCTTCGCGACGGTGGACGCCGCGACCGGCACGCCCGTCGGCAGCTCGAGCTTCCTCGCGCTCGTGCCCGAGCACCGGCGGGTCGAGATCGGCCACACCTGGCTCGCCCGCTCGCACTGGGGCAAGGGCGCGAACGTCGAGGCGAAGCTGCTCATGCTCGACCACGCGTTCGGAGAGCTGGGGATGCGGCGCGTCGAGTTCAAGACGGACGCGCTCAACGAGCGCTCCCGGCGGGCGCTGAAGGCCCTGCCGGCGCAGTTCGAGGGAATCCACCGCAACCACATGCTCGTCCGTGACGGCGAGCGCCGCGACTCCGCCTGGTACAGCGTGCTGGACGACGAGTGGCCCTCAGTCAGGGCGAATCTGATCCGCCGGCTCGAGCAGCCCTAGCCGGCGGGCGAGCCAGGGCTTCGTCGTCGTCTGCAGGAGCAGCGTCGCCACGACGGCGAGCGCGACCGTGACGACGACGAGCTCGGCGTGCGGCACGCCCTTCGCCACGAGCACGCCTGCCAGCGCTGCGGAGACGACGCCGGTCTCGCGCGTCCAGGCGAGGAAGACGACTTCCTCGCGTGTCCAGCGGCCGCGCCGGTCGGGGAGCACGCAGGCGAGCACGACGAGCGGGCGGGCGACGAGCAGCAGCGTCGCCACGACGGCGATCGCGGGCAGCGCCTCGTCCCTGAGCTCGTCGAAGGGCAGGTTCGCGCCCAGCACGACGAAGACGAGGATGACGACGACGTCCATCACGGCTTCCACGAGCGAGCGCATGTCCCGCTCGTTGGGACCGCGCATCGCCAGCCGGAGCTCGTCCATGTTGCCGACGATCAGCCCGGCGATGAAGGCGCCGAGGTAGCCGCTGCCGCCGGCCGAGTCGATCGAGACCCAGCTCGCCGCCAGCACGGCGAGCACCACGAGGGCCGCCGACTCCTGCCAGATCCCCGCGCGCCGCGACGAGATCAGCAGCGACAGCAGCACGCCGAAGACAATCCCGAGCCCCGTCGAGACGGCCAGTTCCGTCACGAAGTCGAGCGCGGGCGTCCCCAACGAGGTCTCCGCCCCGGCGACCGCCACCGCGAGCGCAAGGGTGAGGACGGCACCCGTCGCGTCGTTGAGCGCCGACTCGGCCACGATCGTCTGCGCCAGCTTGGGACGCAGGCGCAACCGCTCGAACAGAGGGATCAGGATCGCGGGGTCGATGGGAGCGAGTGCCGCGCCGATCATGAGGCCGGCGACCAGCGGCACCGAGAAAGCCGCTCCCGCGACCGCGCCGACGATCAGGGCGGTGAGCAGGACGCCGGGGACGACGAGCAGCAACAGGCCGACGACGGTCCGGCTGAGCACGCGGACGGAGAGGTTGAGGCCCCCGTGGAAGAGGATGAAGGCGACGCCGAGGGAGAGCAGTACCCGCGCCCCGTCCGACGCGAGCGGGACGTCGATCGCCCCGGTCGCGTGCGGGCCGAGGATCGCCCCCGCCGCAAGCAGCAGGATCATCGCGGGCACGCGAAGGAGATCGGCGAAGACCTGAGCGACCAGGCCCGCGCCGACGATGATCGCCAGCGTTCCGAGGATCTCGTCGACCGACATGAGGTGCAACGCTAGACTGTGGCTGCCCGGTATCCACTAGGGAACTGGAGCGGAAGACGTTCGAATCGGTTCAGGTGATCGGCGCGGGCCGCGTCGGGTCCGCCATTGCCGCCCGGCTGACGGAGCGGAGCGTGGCCGTGCGCGAGCGCGAGGCGGAGCTCGTGCTGCTCTGCGTCCCGGACACAGCAATCGCCGAGACGGCGGCCGCCGTCGAGCCCGGGCCGTGGATCGCGCACGTGAGCGGCGCGACGCCGCTGGCCGCGCTGGCGCCCCACGAGCGCCGGTTCGGCCTCCACCCGCTGCAGACGTTCACACGCGCGCGCGGGCCCGAGCAGCTCGACGGCGCCTGGGCGGCCGTCACCGCGGAGTCGGCCGAGGCTCGCGAACGGGGCCTCTGGCTGGCCCGGACGCTGGGCCTCGAGCCGTTCGAGCTCGACGAGTCGGCCCGCGTGCTCTACCACGCCGGCGCGGCCGTCGCCTCGAACTACCTGGTCACGCTCCACCGCGTCGCCGCCGAGCTCTTCCAGGCCGCGGGCGCGCCCCCCGAGGCGCTCGTGCCGCTGATGCGGCGCACGATCGAGAACGAGTTCGAACTGACCGGCCCGATCGAGCGCGGCGACTGGGAGACGGTCGAGCGGCACCGCGGCGCGATCCGCGAGGCGCGGCCCGAGTACCTGGCCCTCTACGACGTGCTGGCGGAGGTGACCGCCGCATGAGGGTCGTCCGAACGATTGGGGAGCTGACGAGCGCGCTGCCGAACGGCGAGCGCGGCCTCGTGCCGACGATGGGCGCCTACCACGCGGGCCATGTCGCCCTGTTCCGGGCGGCGCGCGGCGAGTGCGACGCCGTCGTCGCGAGCCTCTTCGTCAACCCGGCGCAGTTCACGGAGCGCAGCGACTTCGAGCGCTACCCGCGCGACGAAGCGCGCGACCTGAGCGTGGCCGAGGAGGCGGGGGTGGACGTCGTCTTCGCGCCCACGGCGGAGGAGCTCTACCCGCCCGGCTACCAGACCTGGGTCGACGTGGAGGAGCTGGCGCGGCCGCTCGAGGGGGCTTTCCGCCCAGGCCACTTCCGGGCCGTCGCCACCGTGTGCCTCAAGCTCTTCAACCTCGTCCGCCCCGCCCGCGCCTACTTCGGCCAGAAGGACGCCCAGCAGGTCGCGGTCGTCAGGCGCATGGCGCGCGACCTGAGCCTGCCGCTCGCGATCCGCGTCGTCCCCACGGTGCGCGACCCGGACGGGCTCGCGCTCTCCTCGCGCAACGTCCACCTGTCACCCGACGAGCGCGAGCGCGCGCGCGGCCTCCCGCGCGCCATAGCTGCTCGCGATGCCGGCCTGCTAAACGGCCTCGAGGTGGACTACTTCGAAGAGGCCGACCTGGACGGGATGCGCATCCTCGCCGGCGCCGTCCGCGTCGGCTCGACCCGCCTGATCGACAATGTCCTCCTGGAAGGAGATCCGAGATGACTCCCCGTTACGCGGCCCCGCAACAGACGAAGCTGACCATCCCCGAGCTGGCCGAGCTGAAGCAGAGCGGCCGGAAGATCGTGATGGTAACCGCCTACGACGCGCCGAGCGGCCGGCTCGCGGACGCCGCCGGCGTCGACCTCGTCCTCGTCGGCGACTCCGCGGCGATGACCGTGCTCGGCCACGACTCGACCGTGCCGGCGACGATGGACGAGCTGATCGTCCTGACCCGAGCCGTCGTGCGCGGCGCCGAACGCCCGCTGGTCGTGGCCGACATGCCCTTCGGGTCGTTCCAGGTCTCCGACGAGGCGGCGCTCGAGAACGCAATCCGCTTCGTGAAGGAGGCGGGAGCGGACGCGGTCAAGCTTGAGGGCGCAGGGTCGAGCGTGTCGCGGGCCGCGGCGATCGTGGGCGCCGGCATCCCGGTCATGGGGCATATCGGCCTGACGCCGCAGTCGGCCACCGCGCTCGGCGGCTTCAAGGCGCAGGGCCGCACCGCGGAGAAGGCCCTCCAGCTCGTCTCGGACGCGCGGGCGCTCGAGGCCGCCGGCTGTTTCGCGGTCGTGCTCGAGGCCGTCCCCGCGCAGGTCGCGGAACGCGTGACGCGGAAGCTCTCCGTGCCGACGATCGGGATCGGCGCCGGCGCCGGCTGCGACGGCCAGGTGCTCGTGTGGCACGACCTGCTCGGGCTCTACGAGGGCCGGTCCCCGCGCTTCGTCAAGCGCTACGCAGACCTCGCGGGCGAGATCCAGCGCGCGCTGGAGGCGTACGCGGCCGAGGTGCGCTCCGGGGCCTTCCCGGAGGAGCAGCACACCTACGCCATCCCCGAGGAGGAGCTGGCCCTCTTCGAGGCCGCGCTAGAGGACGGAGTACGCACGGAGCAGGACTAGCACCGGGACGAGCAGCGGCAGCGCGGCGGCCGCGACCGCCCGCCACCACGGCCACGCGTGCAGCACGCGCACGCCGACGACGAGCAGCCCCGCGCACCAGGCCAGCACGCCGGTCAGCACGAGGTCGAGATCGGCGTCGAAGGCGAGCCGCACGGCCCAGACCGGCAAGGAGGCCGCCAGGGGCACCACGGCGTAGGCGAGGACGTGGCGCGCGTGCCGGTAGCGCCACGTCGAGCCGGCGGCCGACCCGCCGACGAAGGCGAGCGCGCCGACCACGAAGTAGAGGGCGAAGCCCTCGAGCGCTCCGCCGAGGAACGCCCAGACAGCGAGCTCGACGCCGCCGAGCTCGACGTCGCCGGCGAGCGTCGTCGCGAGGACGCCTGCGATTCCCGCCAGGAGCACGATCGCGAGCACGGGCTCCTCCCGCGCCTGCGCCTCCTCGACCGACTCGTCTCGGAGGGCGGTGAACACCTCGACCGGGCGGATGAGGACGAGCGCCGCCCGCGCCCACCAGAGCCGCTGGGACACCGTGTCGGCTAGAGCTCGTCGGCCGTGATGAACTCGGCCTCGTAGACGCGCTCGTACGGGAGCTGCGCCCGCCGCTGCGCCTCCTCCACCACCTCCGCCGAAGGGCCCTCGAAGAGGCAGAAGCACTTCTCCTCGGACGGCACGAACGTGGAGCGGAGGTAGCGGATGGGCGTCCCCTCGCCGGTCATCGTCTCGGTCGCTTGCTTGGCGCTGCCCGCCGCCGCCGGCAGCTGCTCGCCGGTGAAGCCGGGCAGGTGCCGCTCGACCATGTACCTCGGCATAGGGCCGAGTATATGACGCCCCGCGAGCGGCGTACACTCGGCGGATGGGCCGTTACGTCGCGGTCGTCTTCTCCGACCTCGAGCGGCATACTGACGAGTGGAATCGCGTCCCGCGCGACCGCATGGTGGCGACGATCGCCGAGTACCGCTACCTCGCCGAGTCGCTCGCGGGCGAGTACGGCTGCCTGTACAGGGAGTGGGCGGGCGACGGCCACATGTTCCTCTTCGAGAGCGCCGACACGGCGGTCCAGTTCTCGCTGCGGCTGCTCGACGCCTGGCCCCGCTCGGCGAGCCAGATCGAGGCGCTGCAGGGGCTGCCGCAGCTGCCGCTGCGGCTGGGCGGCCACTTCGGCGAGTGCACGCAGCTCGGCGACGGCGAGGGCTGGATCGGCCGGGGCAACGCGCTCGCCAAGCGCGTGGAGAGCCTCGCCGAGCCCGAGACGCTGTATGTGACGCAGAGCGTGCTCGACCTGCTCGACCTCCCGCTCTACGGCTTCGAGTCGGCGGGCACCCACGCGCTGAAGGGGGACTACGTGGCAGAGCGGCCCCTCTTCCGCGTCACCGCCTTCGACGGCGCCGCGCTGGCGGCGCGGCCGCCGGAGGAGCTGAGCGCGGAGGACTGGTTCCGGCGCGGCGTCGCGCTCGTCGGCACCGAGCGGGAGAACACCGAGGAGGAGACGCGCTGCTACGAGGAGGCGCTGCGGCTGCGGCCCGACTATGCCGAGGCGCACGTCAACCTCGCGGTCGCCCTCCGTTCCCGGGGCGACGTCGACGAGGCCGCGCGCCACTATCAGGAGGCCCTTCGCAGCCGGCCCGAGTACCCGGAGGCGCACTACAACTTCGCCGCCCTGCTGGCCGCCAGGGGCAGCCCGGCGGGCGCGGAGGAGCACTACCGGGCCGCGCTCGCCGCCCGGGCGGACTACATCGACGCCCATCTCGGGCTGGCGGCGCTGCTCGCCGACCGCGGCCGGCTGCAGGAGGCCGACAACGAGTACCTGGCGACGCTCGCGTTGCGGCCCGAGTACGCCGCCGCGCACGCGAACTACGCCGTACTGCTCGACCAACTCGAGCGGCCGGCGGAGGCCACGCGGCACTACGAGGAGGCACTGCGGATCGAGCCCGGCCGGCCGCATCACCACTACAACTACGCGCTCTTGCTCGAGCGCCTGGACCGGCAGAACGAGGCGCTGGAGGAGTACCGGCGCGCGCTCGGCCTCTGGCCGGACTACGCGGAGGCGCACAACAACCTGGCCGCGCTGCTCCACGCCCGGGGCGAGCTCGACGAGGCCGAGGAGCACTACCGGCGAGCGCTCGCGCTGCGGCCGGGCGACCCCGAGGCGCACTACAACCTCGCGTTGCTCCTGCGGGCGCGGGGCGACGAGGCGGAGGCCCGGCGCGAGCTCTCGACCGCGTACGAGCTGGCCCCCGACGTGCCCGAGTTCCGCTCGGCCCTCGAGTCCCTATAGCGTCCCGCCCGTGGACGAGGCTCTGACCGACAGCGTCAACTCGACCGCGCCGTTCGGCCGGCTGCTGGGGATCGAGTGGGTCTCGGCGGGGCCGGACGAGGTCGTGGCCCGCCTGGCCTGGGACGAGAGCCGCTGCACCGCCGGCGGCATCCTCCACGGCGGCGCGCTCATGGGCCTGGCCGACTCGGCCGGCGGCCTGCTCGCATTCCTCAACCTGCCCGCGGGCGCCGCCGGGACGGCAACGATCGAGTCGAAGACCAACTTCCTCGGGGCCGTCCGCGGCGGGACCGTGCACGCGACCGCGCGCGCCCTCCACAAGGGCAAGCGGACGATCGTGATCGACACGGACCTTCGCGACGACGACGGCCGCCTCGTCGCCCGCGTAACGCAAACGCAGGCTGTCTTGATCTGAGCGACTCGCGCGGCAGCGTACGTATGGTACGATGTATGGCATGCGCAAGACGACCGTCTATCTGCCCGAGGGCCTGAAGCGCGCAGTCACGCGAGTCGCGAGCGAGACACGACGCTCCGAGGCCGAGGTGATTCGCGCCGCTTTGATCGAGTACACGTCTCGCGAGCGCCCCCGGCCGCGCACGGGAACCTTCGCCCACGGCAAGCTCGCCAGCCGGGTTGACGAGCTTCTGCGCGAGGGGTTCGGGCGCGATTGATCGTCGTCGATACCTGGGGCGCGTTGGCGCTTCGGGACCGCGCGGATCCGCTTCACGACGCAACGCGGAAGGTTCTGGCGACGGACGGAGGGCCGTTCCTCCTCTCTCCGTTCTGCCTCGCCGAGATCGACTACCTGCTCGGCCGGCATGTGGGCCAAGCCGAGCAGCTGGACTTTCTCGAGGAAGTCGTCTCCGGCGTCTACACGCTCGTTCGCCTGGGCACCGAGGAGGTCGCGCGCGGGCGCCAGGTCGTGACGCAGTACGCGGACCTGCGGCTCAGTCTCGCCGATGCGTCGATCGTCGTGCTCGCCGAGCTCTTCGATACCGATCGCATCCTCACGAGCGACGAACGCGACTTCCGCGCCGTAACGCGCAGCGACGGGCGCCCCTTCACGCTCCTTCCGGCCGACAGCTAACGGGCGACTCGACGTCCGCGCGCCGGTTGGGTCCCCTACGCGGCCGCGGCAGCCGCAGCCGCGCGCTTCTTGGGCAGCACACCGCGCAGGTACTGGCCGGTCGCCGACCCCTTCACGGCCGCCACCTGCTCGGGCGTCCCCACCGCGATCAGCTCGCCGCCCGCCTCGCCGCCCTCCGGCCCCAGGTCGACGATCCAGTCGGCCTGCTTGATCACGTCGAGGTTGTGCTCGATCACGAGCACCGTGTTGCCCGCGTCGGCCAGCCGCTGCAGCACCTCGAGCAGCTTCTCGATGTCGGCGAAATGCAGTCCGGTGGTGGGCTCGTCGAGGATGTAAAGCGTGCGGCCGGTCGCGATCTTCGAGAGCTCGGCGGCGAGCTTCACCCGCTGGGCCTCGCCGCCCGAGAGCGTCGTCGCCGGCTGCCCGAGCTTGATGTAGTCGAGCCCGACGTCGTGCAGGGTCTGCAGCCGCCGCCGGACCTTCGGGATCTTGGCGAAGAAGCGCAGCGCCTCCTCGACCGACATCTCCAGCACGTCGGAGATCGACTTGCCCTTGAAGCGCACCTCGAGCGTCTCTCGGTTGTAGCGCTTGCCGCCGCACGTTTCGCACGAGACGTAGACGTCCGGCAGGAAGTGCATCTCGATCTTGATCTGGCCGTCGCCCTTGCACGTCTCGCAGCGCCCGCCGCGGACGTTGAACGAAAACCGGCCGGGTTTGTAGCCGCGCACCTTCGACTCGGGCGTGAGCGAGTAGAGCTCGCGCAGGTGCGTGAAGAGGTCGGTGTAGGTGGCCGGGTTCGAGCGCGGCGTGCGGCCGATCGGCCGCTGGTCGATCTCGATCACCTTGTCGAAGCACTCGATCCCCTCGACCGCGTCGTGCAGCCCCGGCTTGACGCGTGCGCGGTGGAGCCGGTTGGCCAGCGCCTTGTAGACGATCTCGTTGACGAGCGTGGACTTGCCCGAGCCGGACACGCCCGTGACGCAGATGAACTTGCCGAGGGGGAACTCGACGTCGATCCCCTTGAGGTTGTGCATGCGCGCGCCGCGGACGACGAACGCGCCGTTGTCGTTAGGTCGCCGCTCTGGAATCGCGATCGAGCGCTCGCCGGAGAGGAACGCGCCCGTCACCGACGCCGGGTTCTGCTCCAGGTCCTCGGCAGTCCCCTCCGCGACGACGTGGCCGCCGTGCTCGCCGGCGCCCGGCCCCATGTCCACGAGCCAGTCGGCGGATCGCATCATCTGCTCGTCGTGCTCGACGACGAGCACGGTGTTGCCGAGGTCGCGCAGGCGCCCGAGCGTCTCGATCAGCCGCCCGTTGTCCCGCTGGTGCAGGCCGATCGAAGGCTCGTCGAGGATGTACAGCACGCCGACGAGCTGCGAGCCGATCTGAGTCGCGAGCCGCAGCCGCTGCGCCTCGCCGCCGGAGAGCGTGGCCGACGCGCGGTCGAGCGCGAGGTAGCCGACGCCCACGTTGTCGAGGAACGTCAGGCGTGCCCGGATCTCCTTGACGATCCGGTCGCCGATCAGGTGCTCGGTCGGCGTCAGGTCGAGCTCGTCGAGGAAGCCGAGCGCGCGCGTGACGGACAGCGTCGTGAACTCGTGGATGTTCTGGCCGCCCACGGTGACAGCGAGCACCTCGGGCTTCAGGCGCGCGCCGTTGCAGCCCGGGCACGGCCGGAAGCTCATGTACTCCTCGATCCGCTCTCGCATGGTCTCGGACTCGGTCTCCCGGTAGCGCCGCTGGAGGCTCGTGACGATGCCCTCGAAGGCGAGCATGTACGAGCGTCGCCGCCCCATCGCGTTGCGGTACTGCACGTAGAGCTTGTCGCCCTCGGTGCCGTAGAGGAAGAGGTTCTGCTGCTGCTCGGTGAGCTCGCTCCAGGGCTTGGCGGCGTCGATCTCGTACCGGTCGGCGATCGCCTCGATCACCGACTCGTAGAAGCCGGAGCTCGAGCTGAGGCTCCAGGGGACGAGCGCGCCATCCTCGATCGCGAGCGAGGGGTCGGGGACGATCAGCTCGGGGTCGATCTCCTGCATCGAGCCGAGGCCGGTGCAGCGCGGGCAGGCGCCGTGCGGGGAGTTGAACGAGAAGATCCGCGGCTGGAGCTCGGGCAGCGAGACCCCGTGCTCCGGGCACGCGAAGCGCTCCGAGAAGAGCAGCTCGCGCTCCTCGTCGACGAGGTCGATCGCCACGAGGCCCTCCGCGAGCTCCGCGGCCGTCTCGACCGACTGCGCCAACCTGCCGCGCAGGTCGGGCTTCATCACCAGCCGATCGACCACCACCTCGATCGTGTGCTTGAACTTCTTGTCGAGCTCGATCGTCTCCTCGAGCAGCCGCTGCTCGCCGTCGACCTTCACGCGCGTGAAGCCCTCGCGCCGCAGCTCCTCGAGCACCTCCCGGAACTCGCCCTTGCGGTCGCGGACGACCGGTGCGTTGACCGTGAAGCGCGTGCCCTCGGGCAGCTGCAGCACCTGGTCGACGATCGACTGGAGGCTCTGCCCGGCGATCGGGCGCCCGCAGACCGGGCAGTGCGGGCGGCCGACGCGCGCGTAGAGCAGCCGCAGGTAGTCGTAGATCTCGGTGACGGTGCCGACGGTGGAGCGCGGGTTGCGCGACGTCGTCTTCTGGTCGATCGAGATCGCCGGCGAGAGCCCGTCGATGTGGTCGACGTCGGGCTTCTCCATCATCTGGAGGAACTGGCGCGCGTAAGCCGAGAGCGACTCGACGTAGCGCCGCTGCCCTTCGGCGTAGATCGTGTCGAACGCGAGGCTGGACTTGCCGGAGCCGGAGAGGCCGGTGATGCAGATCAGCTTGTGGCGCGGCAAACGGACGGTGACGTCCTTGAGGTTGTGCTCCCGGGCGCCGTGGACGACCAGTTCCTCGACAGGCATAACGACCCAGTCTAGCCGGGCCATCGGATCGAACACCCGTTCGGTTTAGGTGGCTCAAGGCGACGCTTGCGGCGCCGACATTCAGGACGCCGGGCTCCGCTCGGCGTCCGTCTGCACTGACCGGTCGACCCGCAGACCGGTAGCCTGCAGCCGCCCCTCAGGCCTTGCGCCAGCGGCCGAAGACGAGGCCGCCGAGGGTGAAGCCGAGACCGAACGCGCCGAAGCTGAAGGCGCCGATCGCGAACGCCTTGCGCCAGGGTGAGAGCCGCTGCCAGCGGGTCAGCGCGTCCTGCTCCTCTACGGTCAGCGACTCGCCGCGGCGCTGCTTGCGAATGGCGCCGCCGGCCCGGAGACCGAGGTAGAGGTCGTCGAAGATCTCTGTCGATTCGTCGCCCATGATCTCGATTCCAACTGTATAGCCTGCTTCGGCCGTGACGACACGAATCCTCCACGTCTCCGACCTGCACAGCGGCACGAAAGAGGATCCTGCCGTGCGGCGGGCGCTCGGGGCGCTGATCGAGCAGGTCACCCCGGAGCTCGTCATCGTCTCGGGCGACCTCACCCACCGCAACAAGCCGGAGCAGCACCAGACGGTGGCCACGTTCCTGCGTGCGTTCGGAGCCGACCTGCTCGTCGTCCCGGGGAACCACGACATCCCGGCCTGGCCGCCGTGGCGCTTCACGAGCACGTTCCGCGAGTTCGAGCGCGTGTGGGGCGACACGCAGCCGGTGCACCGGTCCGAGGGGCTGCACGTGGTCGGGCTCAACTCGGTGCGGCCCTGGCGGCACCAGTCGGGAGGCCTGCGGCGCACGCAGCTTGCCTGGGCCGCGGAACGCCTCTCGGAGGCGGCGCCCGGCGCCCTCCGCGTCGTCGCGCTCCACCACCACATGATCGGCGCCCCCTGGCGCACCCGGAAGAAGCCCGTGGCCGAGCGGAACCGCGTGCTCGCGTCGCTCGTCGACAGCGGGGCCGAGCTGATCCTCGCCGGGCACACGCACCAGGGCGCCGTCAGCGAGCGGCGCGAGTTCGAGGTCGTGCACGGGGACGTCGGCGCCGTCGTCGTCTCCGTCGCGCCCGGGCTCGGCCAGCCGCGGCCGCACCGGCGCGGCGAGGCGCGCGGCCTGCACGTCTACGAAGCCGCGCCGCAGACGGTTCGCGTGTCCACGTACATCTGGCGCGACGAGGACTGGGCCCGGACGGCCGAACGGCTCTTCCCGCGCGGCCTTCGCCCGCTGGCTACGAACGCCGCGCTTCCGGCCCGGTGAGCGGCCGCTTCTGCACCAGCTTCCGGTAGCCGACGAGCAGCAGCACGGCGCCGAGCAGCGAGAAGATCAGGCCCGGCGTCGTGCCGAGGAAGGCGCCGGCGAGCAGGCCGCCGACCCACATCCCGCCCACGCCGAGCAGGATCGTCGCCCACCAGGGCATCGGGTCGGGCCCCGGCACGGCCAGCCGCGCGAGGCCGCCGACGATCAGCCCGCCCACCGCGAGCCAGACCAGGAACCAGACCTCCACGCCGTCAGGCGGCGGCGCGCCCGCCGCGGTCCGGCCACATCCGGCCGACGAGCGCCACGAGCACGGCGGCGACGATCACGGCGAGCACGTAGCCCCAGAAGCCGAGCCCGTCGTCCCCGCCCGCCAGCAGGCCGACGATCAGGACGGCGCCGATGCCGATCCCGATCGTGACCAGCCAGCCCATGGGGTCGCTGCCGGGCTTCACGAAGCGTCCGAGCGCGCCGACGACCAGGCCGGCGACGATGAGCCAGAGGATCTCCATTCGCGCCTTCTGCCCCGCAAGGCGAGCGCGTGAAACGTCCAAAACGGACAATTGCCGAGCCGCAGCGACCGCGCGAGGATTCCGGCGTGGAGCCGCCGATCTCGCATGGAGACGTCACCACTATCATGGGACTGGTCGGTGACATCCGCGACGAGCTGCGCAAGATCCGAAAGTTGCTGGAGGAGGAGGATGGCGAAGAGGAAGAAGATTCGGGACACGCCTGAGCAGCAAGCGCGCTGGGACGAGAACACCCGCATGCTCGAGGAGCGGATCGCCTACCACAAGGCGATGGCGGAGAAGGAAGCGGCTCGTCGTGCCCGGAAGTCACTAGGCCGGCGTCTGCTCGAGCGCCTCAAGCTTGCGGCGTAGCTCCCTGAACGTTATCGAGATCAGAGCGGCTCCCGATCGAGCGTGTCCTCGTCGCGCATGGTCCGGCCGTCCTCGAGGACGGCCGGCACGCGATTGCTGAAGCGCTGCGAGCGTTCGAAGGCGGTTAGGCCGGTGCGAGCGCCTCCAGGTCGCGCCGCAGCGCCCTTATCTCGTCGCGGAGCTTGGCCGCGTACTCGAACCGCAGCTCCTCGGCCGCGGCGAACATCTCCTCCTCGAGCGTCACGACGAGCTTCTCGAGCTCCTCGCGCGTCATCCCCTCGACCTTCGCCGTCCCCCGCCGCCGCTTGGTCGACGGGACGTGCGGCGCCTCGAGCGTCAGGAACTCGGCGATGTCGGACACGCCCTTGCGGATCGTCTCCGGCGTGATCCCGTGCTCCTCGTTGTACGCGATCTGGCGCGCGCGGCGGCGGTCGGTCTCCCCCATCGCGTCGCGGATCGCCTCCGTCAGCTTGTCCGCGTAGAGGATCACCTTGCCGTTCGTGTTCCGGGCGGCCCGCCCGATCGTCTGGATCAGCGAGATGCGGCCGCGCAGGAACCCCTCCTTGTCCGCGTCGAGGATCGCCACGAGCGAGACCTCGGGCATGTCGAGCCCCTCGCGCAGGAGGTTGACGCCCACGAGCACGTCGTACTCGCCGAGCCTCAGCTCGCGGATGATCCGGATCCGCTCGAGCGTGTCGATCTCGGAGTGCAGGTACCGCGCCTTGACGCCTGACTCGAGCAGGTAGTCGGTCAGGTCCTCCGACATCTTCTTCGTCAGAGTCGTCACCAGCACGCGCTCGCCCATCTCCTCGCGGCCGCGGATCTCCGCCAGCAGGTCGTCGATCTGGTTGAGCGTCGGCCGCAGCTCGACCTCGGGGTCGACGATGCCCGTCGGGCGAACGAGCTGCTCGGCGATCTGCGTCGAGTTGCGCAGCTCGAACGGGCCGGGCGTCGCGGACACGAACACGAGCTGCGACACCTTCTCCTGGAACTCGTCGAAGCGGAGCGGCCGGTTGTCCATCGCCGAGGGCAGCCGGAAGCCGTAGTCGACGAGCGTCTGCTTGCGCGAGCGGTCGCCCTCGTACATGCCCCCGAGCTGCGGGATCGTCTGGTGCGACTCGTCGACGAAGACGACGAAGTCGTCGGGGAAGTAGTCGAGCAGCGTGAAGGGATGGGTGCCGGGCGGACGCCCCTCGAGGATCCGCGAGTAGTTCTCGATCCCCGAGCAGAAGCCGAGCTCCCTCATCATCTCGAGGTCGTACTCGGTGCGCTGGCGCAGCCGGTGCGCCTCCAGCATCTTCCCCTCGGTCTCCAGCTCGGCCAGCCGGCCCCTGAGCTCGGCCTGGATCTCGTCGACGGCCCGCTCGATCGTCGGCCGGGAGGTGACGTACTCCGTAGCCGGCCAGATCGTGAGGTTGTCGAGCTTCGCGTAGACCTCGCCCGTGATCGGGTCGAAGTGGGTGATCTGCTCGACCTCGTCCCCGAAGAACGAGATGCGGTAGGCGGTCTCGGCGTTCGCCGGCTGCACCTCGACGAGGTCGCCCTTGACCCGGAAGCGGCCGCGCCCGAGCACGGTGTCGTTGCGGACGTACTGCGACTCGACCAGCTTCCGCAGGGCCGCGTCGCGGTCGTGCTCCTCCCCCACCTCGAGGATCAGCACGCGCTCGCGCCACTCCTCGGGCGAGCCGAGCCCGTAGATGCACGAGACGGAGGCGACGACGAGCACGTCGCGGCGCGTGACGAGCGACGAGGTCGCGGCGAGGCGGAGCCGCGCGATGTCGTCGTTCTGGGTCGACTCCTTCTCGATGTACAGGTCGGCCTGGGGCACGTAGGCCTCCGGCTGGTAGTAGTCGTAGTACGAGACGAAGTACTCGACCGCGTTGTCCGGGAAGAACTCGCGGAACTCGTTGCAGAGCTGCGCCGCCAGCGTCTTGTTGTGCGCGATCACGAGCGTCGGCTTCTGCACCTGCTCGACGATCCAGGCCATCGTCGCCGTCTTGCCGGTGCCCGTGGCGCCGAGCAGCGTCTGGTAGCGGTCGCCCGCCGCGAGCCCGGCCGCGATCGTCTCGATCGCCTGCGGCTGGTCGCCCATCGGCAGGTAGAGATCCGATGTTTTGAAGGGCGGCACGGCGGGACAGCGTACCGGCGCAAAGCCTGTCGGCTTTGCGCCGGATTTGGCTTCGCGGACACGACAGCGGCTGGGCCTCCCGGCCGGCGAAGCCGGCCTTCGGCCACGTAGCTGCTTCGCCGCGTCTGGTGCGCGACGGGCCGGACCCTCCGCGCGCGGGCTTCGCCCGAGCGCTCCGGGTGCGGGGCCGCCGGCGCATCACCCAGCGCTTCGCGACGGCTGAGATGCGCGCTTCGCGCAGCGATCTCGGCCGTCCGACCGTCCACGAACGCCTCTAGCCATCGCGCCTCGCTTCGGCCGGGTGCTCACCTGGACGCTCGCCGCGGGCGGGCTGAACGACTTCCTCCAGGCGGGCTTCGCCGCGCTGACGGCAGAGGCGAACCGGCTCGAGAAGAAGGAAAGGGCGCGCTTAGCGGTATAAATCCCCGCTCATGCGGCTCCCCCTCGCCGTTCTCGCCCTCGCGGTGGTCCCCGCCGCCGTGGACCGAAGCGCGCCGGTCGTCACCGACTTCCACGTGCGCGCCGAAGGCCGCGCCTTCGCCGGCGACCGCCAGCTGCTGGCCACGATCAGCCCGAACGGCGACGGTGTCCGCGACCGCGTGGCGATCACTTTCCGGCTCAGCGAGCCTGCCCGCGTCCACCTCACGATCGCCAAGACGGTCCGGAAGTCGACGACCGTCTACGCCCGCACCGGCCGCTTCACTCGCGGCCGCCACACGATCTACTGGGCGCCGCGCGAGCTCACGCCCCGCACCTACCTCGTCCGGCTGAGCGCCGTCGACCGGGCCGGCAACCGGGCGACCCACGGCGCGGGCTCCGCCGGCCAGCTCCGTCGCGAAGGCGGCAGGACGCCCGTCGTCCGCATCCTCGGCATCGACGCCGGCTTCGAGCGTCCGAGCTACGACGCGGGGCAAAACGCCGGCCTGCGGATCGAGTCGGACGCGACGCGGCTGAGCGTGCAGCTGTTCCGGGCGGGCGCGGAGTCCATCGCCACGACCGCGCGCAACGTCATGCACGGCGTCGCCGTCTCCGAACCGATCGTCCTGCCGTGGGCGGGCCGGCGCCACGGGCCGCAGCGCGTGCGCTTCCGGATTCCCGCGCTCCCGAGCGGCGTGTACTTCGCGCAGCTCACGGCGGACGACGGCCGCGTGGGCTATGCGCCGTTCATCGTCAGGGCGCCGGGGCCCAGCACTGCACGGGTGGCCGTGGTGATGCCGACGAACACCTGGCAGGCGTACAACTTCCGGGACGAGGACGCCGACGGCTGGGGCGACACGTGGTACGCAGGCGTGGGCTCGGCGAAGGTCCGCCTCGGCCGCGCCTTCCTCGACCGCGGCGTGCCGCCCAAGTACCGGGCCTACGACGTCGGCTTCCTCCGCTGGCTGCACGAGACCGGACGCGCGGTGGACTTCCTCGCCGAGGAGGACCTCGAGCGCGCAGGCGGCGGCGATAGGCTCGCGGCCGCGTACGACCTGATCGTCTTCCCCGGCCACACCGAGTACGTCACGAGGCGGGAGTACGACGTCGTCGAACGCTTCCGCGACCTGGGCGGGAACCTGATGTTCCTGTCCGCGAACAACTTCTTCTGGCAAGTGGAGCGGAAGGGCCGGCAGCTGCGGAAGGTCCGCAAGTGGCGCGATCTCGGGCGGCCGGAGGCGGCGCTGATCGGGGCGCAGTACCTCGCGAACGACGAGGGCAAGCGGAAGGGCTCGTACGTGGTGCTCTCCGCGATGACCGCGCCCTGGCTCTGGGAAGGCACGATCCTGGTCGACGGCTCCAGCTTCGGCGAGCTCCACGGCGGCTTCGGGATCGAGATCGACGCGACGACGCGCGACACGCCGCGCGGGACGATCGTCCTGGCCGAGGTGCCGGAGATCTACGGCCCTCGGTATACGGGCCAGATGACCTACTACGAGACCGCGGCCGGCGCCAAGGTCTTCGCCGCCGGGACGCTCGACTTCGGCGGCCGCGCCCGCTACCGCCCGGTGAAGCGCATACTTTCGAACCTCTGGACGCGTCTCTCCCAGCCGTAGTTCCCGCGGGCGCCGAGCACTTCCAGGACGTCCTCGCCGTCATCAACCCGGCCTGCACCTGCCAGTACTGGCGGATGACGTCAGGCGAGTACAGCCGCGCGAGCACCGAGGACCGCCACGCCGCGCTGCGGGCCCAACTCGCAGAGTCGCCCGCGCCCGGGATGCTCGCGTACGTCGACGGCGAGGCCGCCGGCTGGGTCGGGTTCGGCCCCCGCGAACGCATCGGCCGGCTGGGCCGCTCGCGAACCATCCCGAAAGTCGACGACCTGCCGGTGTGGTCCGTCTACTGCTTCACCGTTCGCGTGGGCTACCGGCGGCAGGGCATCGCCAGAGCGCTGCTCGACGGCCTGATCGCGTACGCGCGCGAGGAGGGCGCGCCTGCGCTCGAGGCCTATCCCGTGGACACGGCCGGCCGCCGCATCCACGGCACCGCCGCCTACGTCGGCACCTTGCCGATGTTCGAGGCCGCGGGCTTCGAGCGCGTGCTCGAGACCGACGCACGGAGCGACCACCTGCCGCGCTGGCTCATGCGCCTGCCGCTGTAGGCGCCGCGGGCTCCTCGGGGATCTCGCGGATCGAGCGGATCGGGGAGAAGAGCACGGGCAGGAAGGCCAGCGTGGAACCGACGGCACCGACCCAGAGCGTCTCCCGCAGGCCGATCGTCGCTGCCAACCCGCCCCCGGCCAGCGAGCCCAGCGGCACCGCGCCGAAGTTGACGAGCCGCCGCGACGCCGTCGCGCGGCCCTGGAGCCGGTCGGGTGTGGTCGCCTGGAAGAGCGAGATCCCCACGACGTTCGTCAGGATCCCGGAGAAGCCGGTGACGGCGAAGACCCCGACGAAGATGGGGACGGCGTGCTCCGCGGGCGCGAGCGGGATCAGCAGCGCCGGCCAGCCGAGGAAGAAGGCCGAGACGATGATCGTCGGTCCGACCCCGAGGAAGGCTCCGATGCGAGGGGCGAGCACGGCTCCGGCCAGTACGCCGAAGTTGCCGAGCGTGAAGGTCAGGCCGATAGTGCCCGGGCTCAGGTCCAGCTCCCGCACTGCGTACACGAGGAAGACCGCGAAGATCACGTTGTAGAAGAAGTTCGACATGGCCACGAAGGCCATGCTCGGCCGCATCAGCGGGTGGCTGAGCACGAACCGGATCCCCTCGACCACCTCGGTGCGCAGGCGCGTGCCCTCGGTTCGCGGCTCGACCACCTCGCGCTTGCGGATCGCGCCGAGGAAGAGGGCCGAGACGACGAAGCTGATCGCGTCGGCGAGGATGGCGACCGGCGCCGAGATCAGCTCGACGAGTAGCCCGGCCAGGCCAGGCCCGCCGAGTTGGGCGCCCGAGCGGCTCGTCTCGAGCTTCGAGTTGCCCTCTCCCAGTTGCCTGCGCTCCACCAGAGACGGCAGGTAGGCGACGTACGCGACGTCGAAGAAGACGGTGAGCGTGCCGACGAGGAAGCCGACGCCGTAAAGCTGCCAGAGCGTGAGGACGTCAAGCGCGTAGGCGAGGGGGATCGATGCGAGGAGCAGCGCGCGGCCGAGATCCGTGACCACGAGTACGCGGCGACGGGGCAGGCGGTCGACCCAAGCGCCCGCGGGCAGGCTGAACAGCAGCCACGGCGTCCACTCCACGGCAGTGAGCGCGGCGACTTCGAAAGCCGTGGCGTCGAGGACGAGGATCGCCGCCAGCGGCAGCGCCAGGAAGGTGATCTGGCTGCCGAAGGCGCTGATCGTCTGCGCCGACCAGAGGCGCAGGAAGTCGCCGTTACGCCACAGGCTCATAGGTGACCGTCGAGCGGAAGCGCTCGCGGAGACCGGCGGTGACGAAGAGGATCGCGGCAGCCGTCTGGACGGCGAAGATCGCCAGGAGGGGCACGGTCACTCCGAAGGCGTCGAGCGCGGGGCCGGTGCCGAGCAGCGCGAACGGCCCGATCAACGAGGTGGCGGCCACGATCGCCGCCCACGCCTTCGTGCGCAGTGCTGGAGGCGTCCGCATGGTGAAGATCGTCCAGATCGGAGCATTGACGAGCCCGTTCGCGAGGCCGCACGCCACCATCGAGGCGACGAGGTAGCCCGGAGGCACGTCGGCGAGGAAGAGCCAGATGGGCGCGACCATGAAGAACTCGCCCACGCTGCCGACCAGGAGCTGATCGATCCTCCGGACGATCCGGAAGATGACGAGGCTGCCGATGACCGCGCCGGCGCCGAAGCCGCCGAGGATCCAGCCCACGACCTGGGGCTCGTCGCCGTAGCGGGTCAGCACGAGGAACGGCACCGTGACGAAGAAGGCGAGCCACGCGACGTCGCCGGCGATGATCGCCACCGACCAGGGCCGCAGCAGGCGGTCGCGGAACAGGAAGCGGACGCCCGCGGCGAGCCCGCGCGACTCGTCCGTGTCCGGCAGGGCTCCGCCGACGCGCACGAACAGCGCGATCAGCAGGAAGCCGGCCGCGAAGGTGGCCGCGTCGATCAGCAGCACCGTCGTGGCACCCATCACGCCGATCAGCACGCCCGCGAGCGCCGGGCCGAGGACGAACGAGACCCGGTTGGAGATCTGGAGCAGCGCGTTCGCCTCTCCCAATACCCCCTCGTCCTCGCCCACGATCTGCGGCAGCAGGGCCGCCTTGGAGGCGAACGAGGGGACGCCGAACGTGCCGACCGCGAAGACGAGCACGAGCAGCAGCGGGAACGAGAGCAGGTCGGCGAAATGGAGCAACGGGATCGCGGCCATCAGCGGTGCCCGAGACGCGTCTGCGACGAGCATCGTCCGCCGGGCGCCGAGCCGAGACACGAGGTTGCCGGCGCCGAAGCCGACGATGCCGAGGGCCGCGGCCTCGACGGCGACGACGACGGCCATCTTGGTCGCCGAGCCCGTGGTCGTGAGCACGAACCACGGCAGGGCCACCCAGGTCATCTGGCTGCCGGCGAGCGAGACGGTGTCGCGCGCCAGGAGGGCGAGCAGCGCGGGATCGCGAAGGAGCGCGCCTCGACTCACGACTACGCGCGGACGATCCTGATGTCGCCGCTCATGGCGGTGGCGCGCAGCTCGATGAGCGGGCCGGCGCCCTCGGGCGGCGTGTCGCCGACGGCGAGCTCGGAGCTCGTGTCGCCGCTCACGGACTTCGCGTCGACCCACAGGCTCGAGCCCGCGCGAATGCCGACGTGCAGATCGCCGGAGACGCTCTTCAGCACCACCGCGCCCTCGACGACGGCGCCGAGGCGCTGGTCGCCGGAGACGGTCTGGACGGTTACCGGCCCGCCGGCGTCGTCGAGGCGGACGTCGCCCGACACGGTCTGCAGCGTCGCACGGCCCGTGACGGCCTCCACGGCGAGGTCGCCGCTGACGCTCTTCATCTCGAGGTCGCCCTCGACGCGGCCGAGCTCGGCGTCGCCGGAGACCGTCTTCACCGTCACGGGGCCCGTCGAGCCCCGGACGGCCAGGTCGGCGGCGATGCCCTTGAACTCGATCCGGGCACCGAGCGGGCAGGTGATCCGCACCCGCGCATCTTGGGAGCTGCGGAGGAACAGCAGGCGCCGCTCCTCGACCTCGACGACGACTTCGCCGCCACGGGCCTCGATCACGGTCGCCTGCTCGACCTCCTCGCTGCCCTCCAGTTCGACGTGGGTCTCGTCGCCTTCGACGGTCTCCACGTCGACGCGGCCGGCCGGCACCTTCACGCGCAGGAAGACCTCGCCGGGCGTCTGGAAGGTCTCGCTTCTCACTTCTTGGGGCTCGGCCGGCGCGTCGGCCGACGGTCGATCAGGTAGTCGATGTGCTCGGGCGGGGGCAGGTACAGGGACACGGTTCCTCCTTCGTTAGCCGCGGGCGAAGCCGGTCAGCCGGCTTCCTGGCCCGCGGCGGGCGGTTGAGCCGGTGCTCCGCGCGAGCGCGCGGATGATCCAGGCGTTGACGGACAGGCCCTCCCGGGCGGCGGACGCCTCGATCCCGGCCTTGAGGCCTTCGGGGAGCCTCAGGGTGATCCGGGCGGTCAGGCCGTCCTCGGCCGGAGCGGGACCCGCGCCGGCCTCCTCGTCTACGTAGACGAGCGAGGGCTCCTGGCCGGCGAGGCGGACTTCGACGTGGCCGGTCGGAAGTTGCGCCGAGAGCTCGAGCGTTACCTCACCGAGGGCATCGAGGAAGCGGCGGCCGGCGGCGGAGCGCAGCGGTGCGACGAGCCTGCCGGCTGCCGCCTCGGTCTCTTCGCCCCCGACGGCCGCGATCTCGGCCAGGTCGGCGAGCAGGGCTTCGACGTGTGGTTGCAGTTGCATGATGACGTCACTATGACATCACTTCTGCTGTCTGTCAAGTGTCGAAGTAGGCGCGGCGGTAAATGTCCCTTGTTTCCTGGACTTTTTCGACGTATTCGCGAGTCTCCTCGAAGATCACGCCGCGATCGACGTTGCCCTGGCCGCCGTTGTAGGCGGCGAGGGCCCGGCCCAGGTCGTCGTCGTAGCGGTCGAGCAGGTGCCGGAGGTACCAGGCGCCGTAGCGGACGTTCAGTTCCGGCTCGTAGAGATCCGCGAGCTCGAACTTCGTCCCCCCGGTCCGGAGGGCGATGCCCTCTGCCGTCTCCGGCTGGAGCTGCATCAGCCCGATCGCTCCCGCGCTCGACTCCGCGTCGGCGTCGAACCTGCTCTCCTGGTAGATCACCGCGGCGAGCAGCGCGGGCTCGAGCCGGTAGTTGCGCGAGTGGCCCTGGATGATGTGCTTGTACGCGAGGGGATAGCGCAGGCGCAGGTACCACGCGGGCTCGCTCGCGACGACGCCGCCGGCGACGGCGGCCAGCACGAGCGGGATCAGGAGGAGAGCTCGCGTGCGACGCGAGCGACCCATGCGTCTAGCTCCTCCACCGACCCAGTATTGACGTAGGCGTAGTCCGCGCGGCGCACCTTCTCCTCGTCCGGAATCAGCCGCTCGCTGCGCCCGGCCAGCGGGACGGTCGCGCGCGGCTCCCGAACGTCCTCGGGCGCCGTGATCACGACCACGGCGTCGAACTGCTCCTCTCCCCCGGTCTCGTAGAGCAGCGGGATCTCGACGACGGCGAGCGCGCCGTCCTGCTCCCCGAGCCACTGCGCGTAGCGCTCGCGGACCCGCGGGTGGAGCAGGCCCTCAAGCCAGGCGAGCTCGTCCGCGTCCGCGAAGACGACCTGCGCGATCTCACCGCGGTCCGTGGTCCCGAAGCGCTTTACGAGCGCGTCCCGCACGTCGGGATCGTGGGCGATCAGGTCGTGGACGATCTCGTCGCTGGAGATCACCGCCGCGCCGTGGCGCGCGAACGCCTCGAGCGCCTCCGACTTCCCCGCGCCGATGCCCCCGGTGACGGCGACCGCGAGCGGCCGCGGCACGCTACTGCTCGGGCTCGGGCTCGGTCAGCTGCTCGGGCTCGGGCTCGGTCAGCGGCTCGGACTCGGGCTCGGGGTCGATCAGCGGCTCGGACTCGAGCTCGGGCTCGGGCAGCGGCTCGGACTCGACCGCGACCTCGGCGGCCGCGTCCGACTCGGGCGGCGGCTCTTCGTCGGCGCGCGTCTCCGTCTCCGCCTCGCCCACGGGGCCCTCGCTGAAGACCTCCTCGGAGAGCGCCAGCTCCTGCGCCGGCTCGCCGGACTCGTCCTCGCCGTCAACCTTCTTCATCGAGAGCGAGAGGCGGCGGCGGTCGCCGTCGATCTCGAGGATGACGACCTTGACCGTGTCGCCTTGCGAAACGACCTCGCGCGGGTTCTCGACGTGGTGCGCGGCCAGCTCCGAGATGTGGACGAGGCCCTCTACGCCCGGCAGGATCTCGACGAAAGCGCCGAAGGTGACGACCTTCGTCACCTTGCCCTCGACGACGTCGTCCTGGCTGTACTGCTCGACCACCTGCTGCCACGGATCCGACTGGGTCTGCTTGAGCCCGAGCGAGATCCGCTGACGCTCGCGGTCGATGTCCAGCACCTTGACCTGGACGTCCTGGCCGATCTCGAGCACCTCGGACGGATGGTTGACGTGACTCCACGAGAGCTCCGAGATGTGGATCAGGCCGTCCATCCCGTCGAGGTCGACAAAGGCACCGAAGTCGACGATGTTCGAGATCTGGCCCTCGACGACGTCGCCCGGGTTGAGCTTGTCGAGGATCGCCTGGCGCGCCTCCTTGCGCTCCTCCTCGAGGACGGCGCGGCGCGAGAGGACGACGTTGTTGCGCGAGCGGTTGAGCTCGATCACCTTGCAGCGCAGCGTCTGCCCGAGGAACTCGTCGAGGTCCTGGACGCGCCGGATGTCGACCAGGGAAGCCGGCAGGAAGCCGCGCACGCCGAGGTCGAGGATCAGACCGCCCTTGACGACCTCGATCACGCGGCCGTCCACCGGCTCGCCGCTCTCGGCGGCGCGCTCGATGCTCTTCCACGCGAGCTCGAAGCGGGCGCGCTTCTTGGAGAGGATCAGCCGGCCGTCGGCGTCCTCCTTCGTGAGCACGAGCGCGTCGACCTCGTCCCCCAGCGAGACCTCGTCGGCCGGGTTGACCGACCGGCGGATCGAGAGCTCCGCGACCGGGATGACGCCTTCGGACTTGTACCCGATGTCCACGAGCACCTCGTCCTTGTCAACGCGCACGACCGTCCCGTGGACGACCTCCCCCTCCTTGATCTCGGGGAAGGCGGACTCGTAGTCGGGGATCAGCTCGCCGTCGGGGCCCTCGACCCAGACGCCGGGCTCCTGTGTCTGAAGCTCATTGGCCATGCGGGAACGCGGAGTGTAGCCGAGTGGCCAGAATGGGGGACATGCGCGCCCTGGCCGTGATCCTCCTCGCACTCGTCGCGGCCGGGAGCGCGGAGGCGCACGAAGTCGGCCAGTTCCACCAGGGCTTCGTCTCCACCGTTTCGGGGGTGGAGCCGCCGCTCCCCGGCCTGCTCGTGGACATCTACAACGGGCACGAGCTCCTCACCGTCCGCAACTTCACGCAGAAGACCGTGCGTTTCCCCGGGGCCGACATCGTGTTGACGCCCGGGCTCGCCGCATCCTGGCGCGAACCGCAGATCGCGCCGGCCGGGCCGCCGCAGCGAGAGGGCCTCGTCCGCCGGTGGCGCATCCCCGGCACGGCCGACGGAGAGCCGTTCGCGATCGTCGGCTTCCTCGGCTACAGCGGGCCTTTGCCCCCCGACGAGGGCCTGCCCGCCTGGGTGATTGTCCTCGCGGGAGCCGCGGGCGCCCTCGGGCTCGGCGCCGCCCTCGCCCTCCCGCTGCTGAGGCGGAAGGGCGAGGACGGAGCTCCGACGTCGGCTACGGAGCCGTGATCGCCGGGCAATTCGGCGCCGTGGCGCCGTTCGAGTCGGCGCAGACGATCCGGCCCTGGATCGAGGGGCTGATCGGCGAGCCCGCTGCGATGTAGTTCGCGACGTCCGTGTCGAGCGTCACCCCGAGCGACGAGAAGCGGCCAAGGAAGTTCGGATAGCCGTCCCCCCCGATGGCGGTGAAGTCGTTCGTCGCCAGCGAGTACGTCGCCGTCGGGCTGATCGCCGGCCCCGCGCAGCTTCCGCCCGGAGCCTGCTCGACGATCGACGTCACGCGGCTTCCCACGGCCGACGCGATGTCGTAGGTGAAGCACAGGCCCGACACCTGGGCGAACCGGCCGTTCGCGCTCGGCATCGAGCTGACGCCGTGCTCCAGCATCGACTTCAGCTCCGCTCCGGTGAGGTCGAGCGTGACGGAGAAGTTCCCGAACGGAAGCACGCCCAGCACCGAACCGCGCGTGATCGGGAACGGCGGCGTCGGTCCCGCCGCCGGGCAGAACCCGGCGGTGCCCGCGCCGGGGCACGTCAGATCGGCGCGGAGGCCGCCGGCGTTCGTCAACGCGAAGTCCGTGCCGTAGGTCGTGCGGATCGCGTCGGTGACGACGTTGCCGACGCGCGACTCGCAGAGGCGGCCGTCGGGGCGTCCGCAGGAGTCGGAGCGCGGAACGGCGACCGTCGCCTCGCCGATCACGGTGCCGAGAATCGGCGCCACGACGGCATTCAGCCCCGCGATGTACGCGCTGATCGCAGGATCCGGCGTGACTGCCGATACGAAGGCCGGGTGCTGGGTGGCCGAGGACGCGACCACTCCGTCCTTGCGGTCGACCGTGAGCTGGACCTTGGTGAACTGAGCGCCCTTGCTGAGGTTCTCGACCACCAGGATGCTCCCCTGGTGCACGGCGTTGTAGGAGAAGTTCGTGTGGTCGCCCACGATCACGTCGATCAGGTCGGGATCGACGGCGTTGGCGAAGTCGATGAGCTCGCCGTTCGGGGCCGGGCTCGTTCCCCGGATCCCCTTGTGCGTGAGAACGACCACGACGTCGGCTTCCTTCCGGACCTTCTTGGCTGCCTTGTTGGCGGCCTTGACAGAGTCCTCTATCTCGATCGTGCCGAGCGAGCCCGGCGCGACGAGCGTCGGCGCCTCCTCGTTCGTGATCCCGATCACCGCGATCTTGACGCCGCCGACCTTGTAGATCTCGAGCTCGTCGACGTGCTTGAGGTTCCGCTTCAGATGGCGGAGGTTCGTGGAAACGAAGTCGAACTCGGCCAAGTCGATCTGCGACTGGAGATGGTCGATCCCGCGGTCGAAGTTGTGGTTGCCGAAGGTGTCGGCCGTGACGCCCATCATGTTCATCGCGACAACCGCGGGCGCGTCTTCGAAGAAGCTCGAGATCGGCGGTGTCGCGCCCCACGAGTCACCAGCCATGAAGACGAGCGTGTTCGGGTTGGTCGCCCGCGCCTGGTCGAGGTACGCCTTCAGCACGGCCGCGCCCCCACCCGGCTGGTTGCCGGAGGCGACGAAGTCGATGTCGGCGAGCGGCACGAGCTGGCCGTGCCAGTCCGAGATCGTCACGAGCTGGATCTCCACCGTGTCCGGCTTCTTGGCCGCGCCGCCCGCGGCGTCGGGCCGCGCTGCCGCCGAGCCTGACAGCGCGAGCAGCCCCGCGAGCAGGGGTGCGAAAGCGATTGCGATCTTCCTCATCTGTCCCGTTCCTCCCTCTCCCTGATGGTTAGAGCACCTCGGCGAGCGAGATCAGCGTCGCCGCTTCCTCGTCCGTGAACGCGCCCTTCTTGTTCCTCTCGACTTCCTTGACGTACTTGTCGAGCTCGTGCTGCTCCTTCTTTGGCTTGCCGCGCTCGCCGGCCCGCTCGGCCTTCTCGAGCCGGTCGCAGAGCTTCTCCGCGACCTTCTCGTTGGACGAGTACTCCCGCGTGAGGCGGCAGAGGTCGGCGAACGACGTGTGCAGCGCCAGGCCGATCAACACCGGGTCGTGGTCGGAGGAGCGGAAGGCGTTCGGCTCGTAGACCGCCTCCTGCTCTGCCGGCTTGAACGACGTGTCGTAGTCGAGCAGGTCGGGCTCGTCGGCGTTGATGTGCCACTCCGTGACGCCCGTGACCTGCGGCGTCAGGGTCGCGTTCGACAGGGCATGGTCGAGGTAACCGGCCATGCCGTCGAAGACGAACGAGTGGGCGAACGCGCCCATGAACTGCGCCACGAGGTTCGTGTAGTCGTCCGCGCTGCCGGCCGTGTCGTCCGGGCCTGCCTTGACGGCGTCGATCGGATCCTCCATCGCGTAGGCGTTCAGGTCCCCCGTGATGAGGAAGTCCGGATCGCCGCTGCCGGTCGGGTCGCTCGCCGCCCAGTCGACGAGCGCCTGCGTTGCCTGAGTCCGGGTCTGGTTGCAGTTGCCCTGCCCGTCGCCCGTGTCGGGGTCGACGAAGTGGCCGTCGGCGCCGTCGCAGGCGCTGCCCTTCGACTTCAGGTGGTTGACGATGACGGTGAACCGTGCGCCGGTCGCCACCTCCTCGAAGGTCTGCGCGAGGGCGGGCCGGCTGCGCGCCTCGATGAAGCGCGGGTCGTCGGCGCTGGTGAGGATCTCCCAGCTACCGACGGGCGTCACGCTGGCCGGCTTGTAGATCAGGCCGACCTTGATCGTGTCCGGCCCGATCACGCCCGTGTTCACGTACGAGTACGTGCCGGGCCCGAGCATCGCGTTCAGCCCCGCGACGATGTCGGCCTGCGGGTCGACGCCGGACGTGTTCTCGAGCTCGTTGAGCCCGACGACGTCGCCGTCAAGGCCGGCGAGCGCCGCGAGCAGCTTGTCGCGCTGCCGCGTGAACTCGGTCGGCTGGTCGGCGTCGGCGCCGCGGCACTCGACGTTCTGGAGCGGCCCGCACTTGTTGTCGAGCGGATCGCCCGTCGGGTAGTCGAGCGTCAGGAAGTAGTTCAGCGTGTTGAACGCGGCCACCTTCAGCCGCCCGCCCACCGAGGACGGGGCAGCCGGGCGCGGGTTCGTCGCCGTGTAGCCCGCCGGCCCGGTCGGCTGAATCCGGTAGAGGCCGAAGTCGAAGCCGAGCACGCCGAGGGCGTTGTCGACCTGGTCGCTGCCGCGGAAGCGGTTCGCGAGCGAGAAGAAGCCGCCGTCGGGATGGCGGACCAAGACCGGGTTCTGGATCCCCAGGCCGTCGTCGAGCGTGATCCGGCGGAGCTGGTTGGCCAGCAGCCGATCCTGAGCAGGAGCGCCGGGCTCCTCGAGCAGGGTCGGCGAGAACGGCCGCGACTCGCCGGGCAACGGCAGGGCGAGCACCATCTCGCCGAACCGCTCGTAGTTGAAGTACTCCGCGATGACGAGCGACTGCGGGAAGCGGACGAGCATCCCCTCGTACTGCTCGGGGGCCGTCATCGAGGCGAACGGCATCGTGACGTCGGTGGGGGCGACGCTGCCCGTGCCGCAGGCGGCGACGTTGGCCGCCGGTACCGGCGACGAGTTGCTGTTGGTCCCGTTGAGCGCCGTCTGGCCGTTCCGCTCCCGGGCGAAGCCGGTCACGCGAACCTGCTGGCCGGGGCTCACGAGGTTCGAGCTGCCCGTGAAGACGAAGATGCCGTCGGAGGTGGCGCTGTTGCCGTCGCCGGCGGCGTCCTGGAGGTAGAAGCCCTGCATGCCCGTGCTGCCTTCGAAGTCCCCGACGACGATGCCCTCGGTCGTCACGTTGCCGGTGATGGACGCGTTCGGGCCGCTGCCCTGGATCTGGTAGATCGGCGTGTAGGAGGAGCCGCAGAGGACGTCGTCGTTGAGGATCGTTCCGGTGCCCTGGAAGTCGCCGACGACGGCGCCCGCCACGTTCGTGACGTTCACGAAAAAGTGCTCGTCGGGCTCCAGAACGGTGTCCCCGTGGACCTGAACGAAGTAGGTGAAGCTGGTGCCGCCCTCGGGGATCGTGGCGCCGGTCTGGGCGCCGCCGATGTAGTCGATCCCGGCGGTCGTCGCCGTCCCGTCTGCACTTGCGAGGTCGAAGCTGACGCCGCTAGCGCCCGCCGGGGCCGAGAGATTGACGGTGAAGGTGAAGTTCGACGTGCCGGCGTTGCCCTCCGGTGCGCTGACGTCCGTGATGGACAGCGTCCGCGCTGTCGGGCAGGTGGCGAACGGCGTGGCGGTGTTCCTGGGCGCCGGCGCCCCGACCGTGAAGTCGGCCGCATTGTTGTCGGTGTCGACGCAGCCGTTCGTGTTCCGCAGGGCCGCGGTCGTGTTGGAGAGCGCCGGAGTCGCCGTGCCCTCGAAGAAGTTCGCCGTCCCGTACCCGACGAGGTCGACGATCTGCGCGAGGTCGGCCGCCGAGCAGGGCTGGCCGACGCTGCCGTTGCAGGCGAGGCCAGAGGTGGTGTTGGCGAGAACGACCTTGCCGCCGGTCGCGCTCATGTTGACGCTGCCGATGGCGTCAGGTGTCGGCAGAGATGCGCCGGTGGTGCCGCCCGACTGCCGCACGAGGTAGTACTGGCCCGGCGCAAGCGTGCCCGAGAGGGCCGTGACCGGGTTCGATGCGAAGTTGCCGGTCCCCGTCGCGCTTGCGTACTGCACCGAGTAACCGCCGAGCGAGACGGCTGTGGCACCGCGATTGAAGATCTCGACGTAATCGTGCGTAAACGGGGCGCCGCTGTTGCCGCCGCCGCCGTAGACCTGGCTGATGACCAGGTTCGGGCTCGGAGCAGCCCCGATCGGTGTGACACCGCCAATGAGAAGGACGAACGCGCACAACGCGCCCAACGCCGCAAGACGACCAGCCCTCACCCGGTTCTCCTCTCCCCTCGAACTGTGTACGACCACCCTCATCCTGTACGAGGGCGGCCGGATTTTCAAGACAAGCTAGCCGGACTCTTACGACTTCGCTTCCGCCCAGTCGTCGCCGACGCCGACGTCGACCGCCAGCGGCGGATCGAGCGGGTAGGCGCCGCACAGCTCCTCGCGCACCAGCTCGCGTACCGCGGAGAGCTCCACCTCGGGAACCTCGAGCAGCAGCTCGTCGTGCACCTGGAGCACGAGCCGGGCGGCCCGGCCCTCGTCCCGCAGGCGCCGGTGGATCGCCACCATCGCCACCTTGATGATGTCCGCGTTCGACCCCTGCATCACGAAGTTGACCGCGATCCGCTCGCCGAGCCCGCGCGTCTGCCGGTTGGAGGCGCGGATCTCGGGCACGGGCCGGCGGCGGCCGAGCAGGCTCGTGACGTAGCCGTCCTGGGTCGCCTGCTCGATCGTCCGCTGGATGAAGTCCTGCACGTGCGGGAAGCGGGCGAGGTAGGCGTCGATGTACTCCTGCGCCTCCTCGCGCGGGATCTCCAGGTTCTCGGAGAGGCCGAAGGCCGAGATCCCGTAGACGATCCCGAAGTTGATCATCTTCGCGACGGAACGGTCGTGCTTGGTCAGCGCCGCCGGGTCCTTGCCCAGCACCTCCGCCGCGGTCGCCGTGTGGATGTCGTCGCCGCGCTCGAACGCCTCCCGCAGCTTCGGCTCTCCCGAGACGTGGGCGAGGATGCGCAGCTCGATCTGGGAGTAGTCGGCCGAGAGCAGGCGCATCCCCGGCTCGGCAACGAAGGCGGAGCGGATCTCGCGGCCGAGCTCGGTGCGGATCGGGATCGCCTGGAGGTTCGGGTTCGAGGTGGAGAGGCGACCGGTCGCCGCGACGGTCTGGTTGATCGTCGTGTGCAGGCGGCCGTCGTCGCCGAGCAGGTCCGGAAGCGGGCCTAGGTACGTGTTCAGGAGCTTCGTGTACTCCCGCCACTCCTCCACCACCTCGACGATCGGGTGCTCGTGGCGGATCGTGCGCAGGACGCGCGTGTCGGTCGAGTAGCCCGTCTTGCCCTTGCGGCCGGGCGTCAGCTCGAGCTGCTCGAAGAGGACGCGCGCCAGTTGCTGCGTCGAGCCGATCATGAACTCCTCGCCGGCGAGCTCGTACGCCTTCGCCTCGAGCTCCTCGACGCGGTCGCGCAGCCGCGCGGTGATCTCGCCCATACGGTAGGTGTCGATGCGCACGCCCGCGTCCTCCATCGCCGCGAGCACCTGCGTCAGGGGCAGCTCGATCTCCCGGTAAAGCCGCTCGCCTCCGCGCTCCTCGACGCGCTTGAGGAGCGGGCCGATCAGCCTGCGGGGCAGCTCGGCGCGGCGAACGAGCGCCGCCGTCTCCTCCTCGGTGGCCGGCTCGGGCACGAGGTCGATCCCGTGCTCGGCGGCGAGGTCGTCCAGCTCGTAGGTCGCGCGACCGGGATCGATCAGGTACGCGGCCAGCAGCGTGTCGTCGCGCGCCGTGACCCGCAGCGCCTTCGCGTCGTGGACGACGAGCTCTCCGTCAACCGAGGCTGGACGCGGAGCGACGACCACCTCGTCGCCGGCGGCGACCGCGCAGCGTCCGTCGTCGGCCGCGAAGCCCACGGGTCCCTTCAACGCCGGCAGCTCGCCCTCGCGCCAGGCAACGGCCACCCCTTCGACCTTCGGCCCGGCGGCAGGGAGCGCAGCGTCGATCTCGTCGACGCGGTTGATCAGGTTGCGGAACTCGAACCGGCGGAAGATCTCGCGTAGCTGGGAGCGGTCGGGCGGGTCGATGACGACCGCGGCCGGGTCCCAGTCGAGCTCGAGGTCACGCCGCATCGTCGCCAGCTCCTTCGAGACCCGGGCCTGCTCTGCGTGCTCCCGCACGTTCTTGCCGCGCGCGGGCGAGAGCTCGTCCGCGTGCTCGACCACCTCCTCGAGCGACCCGTACTGCGCGATCAGCTGCCCGGCGGTCTTGTCCCCGATCCCGGGGATGCCCGGGATGTTGTCCGAGGTGTCGCCCTTGAGCCCGATGAAGTCGGGGATCTGGTCGGGCCTGATGCCGTAGCGCGCCTCGACCCGCTCCGGCGTGTAGACGTGGACGTCCGAGACCCCGCGCGGGGTCATCATCAGGCAGACGTTCTCCGTGCAGAGTTGGAACGCGTCGCGGTCGGTCGAGACGACGCATGTCTTGACGCCCGCCTCGTCGGCCCGGGTGGCGAGCGTGGCGATCACGTCGTCCGCCTCCCAGCCCTCGAACTCGAGGTTGCGATAGCCGAACGCCTCGACGATCGGCCGGAGGTGCGGGAACTGCTCCCGCAGCAGGTCCGGCATCGGTCGCCGCTCGATCTTGTAGGTCTCGGCGAGCTCGACGCGGTGCACCGGACGCGTGTCCCACGCGACGGCCACGCCCCGCGGCCGGTAGTCCACGAGCAGCTTGAAGAGCATGTTCGTGAACCCGAGCAGCGCGTTCGTCGGGAAGCCCTCCGTGGTGGCGAGCTCCTCCGGCAGCGCGAAGAAGGCGCGGTAGGCGAGGTTGTTGCCGTCGACGAGGAAGAGCTCGCTTTCCCGGGCCGGCCCGTCGTCCAGCTGGAGCTCGGCACCGGTGAGCGTCTTCGGCATGGCTCAACGCTATCGTCCGGCCGCGATGCCGCGGTCCTTCTCCGACGACGATCTGGACGCGGCGGCGGCCTTCCTCGCCGGGCGCCACGCCCGGCACCGCGAGGCCGAGCCCCTGCTGCCCGCCGACATCGACTTTCGCGCGGAGGTGGAGGCCGCCTGGCGGTCCCCGGGCGCGTCCGGCGCCGTGTCCGAGAGCGGCTTCCTGCTCGGGGCGCCGCGCGAGGACCCGGTCTGGGGTCCGAACGTCTGGGTCGAGCTCGCGGGCCACGCGGTGGAGGAGCCCGAAGCGGTGCGCGACCTCTACGCCTTCGCCGCGCAGCGCTGGGTCGAAGAGGGGAACACGCGCCACTACGTCATCGTCCCGGCCGCGGACACGCAGCTTCTCGACGCCTGGTTCCGGCTCGGCTTCGGCCAGCAGCACGCGGTGGCCCTCCTCGAGGTCCCCGGCGAAGTCGCGTGGCCGGAGCGAGTCCGTCTGGCCCAGCCGCACGATGTGGACTCCCTGGTCGCGCTGGCGCCTCTTCTCGCCGACCACCAGGCGCTCGCACCGGTCTTCGGGCCGGGTCGCACCGACTGGGACGAGGCGGGAATGCGCGGAAAGATCGTGGAAGACGTGGCCGCCGGCGACGTGCTCGTCGCCGCGGGGGACGGCTCACCGGTCGGATGCGTCTACATGGCGGAGGCGGAGCCGGGGTTGCACCGGCCGCGCTCGGCCTTCCTGGCCTGGGCCGCGATCGTGCCCGAGGCGAGGGGCACCGGCGTGGGGCTCGCGCTGATGCAGGCGAGCCTCGCCTGGGCGCGCTCGCGCGGCTACGACGTGATCGCGACCGACTGGCGGGTGACGAACCTGCTCTCCTCGCGCTTCTGGCCCCGGCGCGGCTTCCGGACGACATTTCTCAGGCTCTACCGCTCGATCCCGTGACTCGGATCCCGCTCCTGGCCGGGACGCGCGTGGTCGTCGTGCAGGCGCCCGAGGACGCGGTCGTGCTGCGGCCACCGCCGCCCGGCGAGGGGATCGACGACGTGGCCGCTGCCGTTCGCGACGCGCTGCGCTACCCGCTCCAGGGGCCAGCGCTGGAGCAGCTCGCCCCGGCGGGCGGCAGTGCGACGATCGTGATCGAGCCGCCGGCGCTGCCGATCCCCGGCTCGCCGTTCGACCCGCGCAAGGCGGCGGTCGAGGCGGTCTCGCGCGAGCTCGAGCGGGCCGGGCTGCCGGTCGAGCGCCAGACGCTCCTCGTCGCGAGCGGCCTCGCGCGCCGGCCGGCGCCGCGCGACGTCGAGACCCTGGTGACCCGCGAGCTGGCGAGGCGCTTCACTGGCCGGTTGGTCGTCCACGACGCCGAGGACCCGGAGCTCGTCGAGCTGAGCCCCGGCCTGCGCGTCAACGGAGCGCTCGTCCGGACCGACCTCGTCGTCGTCGTGTCCGCGGCCCACACGTTCCTCCACGGCGGCCCCGCTGTGTTCCTCGGCGCGGCGGGTCCCGAGGTGCTGCGCGCCGCGGCGGGAGCGCCCTCCCTTTTGGAGACAGCCGGCTCCGACGGCTGGCGGGCGGCGCTAGAGCTGGAGCGGCTCCTCGGCACACGCGTCGCGACGATGGGCGTCTCGCTCGCGCTCAACCATCCGCGACTCGGCGGCGCGCTCCAGGGCTACCCCTACGAGGAGGATGCGCTCGAGCGCGTGGCTCGGTCGCCGCTGCGGCCGCTGTTCGGGGCGCTCCCCGGAGCGCTGCGGGCTCGGGTGCTCCAGTCGCTCCGCTCGGAGCTGACCGCGTCGGCCGTGTTCGCCGGGCCGCCCTCGGTCGCGCACGCCGAAACGCTGCTGCGCTCGATCGAGGCGCGGTCGACGCCGCTCGAAGGGCGCCTCGACGCCCTCTGCGTGGCCGTGCCCCGCACGACGCCGTATCTGCCGCGGGAGCGGCCGAACCCGCTCCTCGCCGCCCATCTCGGGCTCGCCTACGCCCTCCGCCTCTGGCGCGACGCCTTCCCGGTTGCCGACGGGGGCGCCGTGATCCTCCTCCACCGCTTCCATCGCAGGTTCGCGCACCCGACCCAGCAGCCCTACCGCGGCTTCTTCGCGGCCGCCCGCCACGGACGCGAGCCCGACGAGCTCGCGGAGGCCGAGCGCAACGTGGCCGTGGACGAGCGCGCGCGCGAGCTCTACCGTTCCGGCCGCAGCTGTCATCCGCTGCTGCCCTACGCCGACTGGGCGGCGTGCGCCCCCACGCTTGCCCGCCTCTCGACCGTGCTCGTGGCCGGCTGCCGGGACGCCGTGGCCGCGCGCCAGCTGGGCTTCGTCCCCACTCGCAGCGTAGCGGCGGCGCTCGCGATGGTGGAGGGGACGCTCGGCCGACCGCCGCGGGTCGGCTTCCTCGTGACGCCGCCGTTCTTCCCGATTCAGGTGCGCGCCTAGAGCACCTGGGAGAGGAACTGGCGGCAGCGCTCCTCGCGCGGGTGCTCGAAGAGCTCCTCCGGGGAGGCCTCCTCGACGATGCGGCCGTGGTCCATGAAGATCACGCGGTCGCCGACCTCGCGGGCGAAGCCCATCTCGTGTGTCACCACCACCATCGTCATCCCGCCGGCGGCCAGCCGCTTCATCACGTCGAGCACCTCCTTCACGAGCTCGGGATCGAGCGCCGAGGTGACCTCGTCGAAGAGCATGAGCTTCGGCTTCATCGCGAGCGCCCGGGCGATCGCCACCCGTTGCTGCTGGCCCCCGGAGAGCTGGCCGGGGTGCGCATGGGCCCTGTCGGCCAGCCCGACCTCGCGCAGCTGGGCCAGCGCCCGCTCGCGCGCCTCGTCCTTCGAGAGTCCCAGCACCGTCCGCAGCGCCAGCGTGATGTTAGCCAGCGCCGTCTTGTGCGGGAAGAGGTTGAACGACTGGAACACCATGCCGATCTCCGTCCGCGCCCGGTTGAGGTCGCAGCGGACGTCGGTCAGGTCTCGCCCCTCGAAGAGAACGCGGCCCTCGGTGGGCTCCTCGAGCACGTTGATCGTCCGCAGCAGGGTCGACTTCCCGGAGCCGGAGGGGCCGATCACCACCAGCACCTCGCCCGCACGCACCTCGAGATCGACCCCACGGAGAGCGTAGAGGTCGCCGAACCACTTGTGCACGCCCTCGAGCCGCACCAGCGTGCCGTTGGCGTTCACAGCCATCCCTGCTGTCGGTGAGCGTGCCGACCGGTCATTTCAGACCGCCGCGCGAGCGAAGCCCGCGCGGCCCTGAGGAGACGCCGCAAGCGGCGTCTCATGCGCCTATCCCGGTCAGCCCGCTGCGCAGGCGCCGCTCGAGCATGTTGACCAGGCGGATCATCGGCAGCGTCACCGCGAGGTAGCCGGCCGCGGTCGCTAGGAACGCGGTCGAGTTGAAAGTCTGCTGGAAGATGTCGCGCCCGAGCGCCAGCAGCTCCTGCTCCTTCAGTGTGAGCCCGAGGAAGGCGACGAGCGACGTGTCCTTGATCAGGATCACGAACTCGTTCGTCAGCGGCGGGATCACCCGCCTGAACGCCTGCGGCAGGATGACCAGGCGCAGCGCCTTGAAGTAGCCCATGCCGAGCGACCGCGCCGCCTCGAACTGGCCGCGCTCGATCGACTGGATGCCCGCGCGGAAGATCTCGGCCGTGTACGCGCCGGCATTCAGTCCCAGCACCAGGATCGCCACCTCGTACGCGCTGAGGTTGATCCGCAGCCCGAGCGCGATCCCGAAGAAGAAGAAGCTGAGCTGCCAGAGCAGCGGCGTGCCGCGGAAGAAGTTGATGTAGAGGCGCGCGGGCGCGCGGACGACCCGCCGCTGCGAGAGCGCGAAGACGGAGAGGACGAGCCCGATCACGATCCCGATCGCCTCGCCCGAGAGCGCGAGCACGACGGTGTTGCCCGCGGCGCGGAAGAAGCGCGTCCAGAACTCGCCGAGCAGCGAAAACTCGAAGAAGTTGCGCGCGAACACCTCGACGTCGCCCGAGCGGAACCACCAGTAGAAGCCGGCCAGCGCCACCGCCTGCAGCCCGAGCACGGCACCGGTGAAGGCGCCCTCCCGGCTCGGCTTCGAGGGCAGGCGGCGATACGTCGCGGCGCCGGCGAGAGCGGCGGCGAGCCCCAGGGCGACCGTCGCGACGAGGACGGTGCGCTGGGCGCCGCTCGTGATCGCCTCGGTGAGGCTCGCGGAGGGCGTCCAGCCGAACGAGGTGGCGACGCCGACCGAGCCCGCGAAGAACACCGCCACCGCGGCCGCGCCGAGCGCCGCGACCGCCGCCGAGACCGGCGTCTGCTCGCGGACCAGGTACCGGAAGCCGCGCTCCGGCGCCGCGCGGTCGGCGCCGGAGCTCAGCTCGGATAGGTCGCTACCCGGCGACGCTGCCTGCCGGGGCGTCGGGGAAGTAGCTCTCGTAGATCCGCTGGTACGTGCCGTCGTCGATCATCGCCTGCAGCGCCTCGTCGATCGCCGCCAGCAGCTCCTCGTTCTGCGGGTCGACGCCGAAGCCGTAGTCCTCGTCGGTGTCGATCGCCTCCACCACCTCGAGCGAGGGCCGCTTCGAGGCCTCGTCGACCGATGCGGGCTCGTCGAAGATCACGCCCGTCACGTTGCCGGCCTCGAGCGCGGTGTAGGTGTCGGGCGCGTCGGGGAAGGAGCGCACCTCGACGCCCTGCGGCGCCAGGTTCTCGCGCGCCCAGGCCTCGCCGGTCGTGCCGGTCTGGACGGCCACGCTGTGGCCTTCGCCGAGGTCGGCGGTCGACCGGATCTCGGGCGTCTCCTCCACGTTCACGGTCAGCGACTGCTGCGCCCGGTAGTAGGGGATCGTGAAGTTGACCTGCTGCTCGCGCTCGGGCGTGATCGTCGTGGCCGAGGCGACGACGTCGTAGCGGCCCGCCGCGAGCTGGGTGAAGATCGTGTCGAAGGCGGTGTCGCGCCAGTCGGTGGTGAGGTCGAGGCGGCTCGCGATCTCCTCGACGAGCTCGACGTCGAAGCCGGTGAGCTCCTCGCCCTCGCGGAACTCGAAGGGGGCGAAGGGGATGTCGGAGCCGACCGTGAGCACCCCATCCTGGATCGTGCTGAACGACGGCGCGGCCTCGGTCTCGCCGGCGGTCGTCTCGGGCGCTGTCGCCTCGTCGTCGCCGCCGCAGGCGGCGGCCGTCAGGGCCAGGACGAGCGCGGCGACCAGGCCGAGGATCATCGTTCTCTTGCTCACGCAGCCTCCTTCTCTTCGGTTCGGCCTACCCTAACCCGGCGGGACGGCCAATTCCATGCCGGTGCGCAGCGCATCGTAGGCGCGTTCGTCGAGGACGACCAGCGGCGTCGCCACGCCGTACAGCTCCTCGGCGACGAGCAGCCCCAGCGCCACGATCTCGTCCAGTTGGCGCAGCACGATCGCGGCGGGGCCGGTTCCGAGCCGCACGGCTTCGGCAAGGACGCTGGAGCTCGAGCTGGAGCCGCGGCCGGAGGGCATCACGAGCACGCGCCCCGTCACGATCTCGCCGCGCTGCGGGTGGCGCGCGTCGACGATCCGGCCCGACGCCGGGTCGAAGCCGCCCCAGAAGCTGAGCGGCTCGGTGAGTACGAGCGCCTCAGCCATCCCAGAGCTCCGGGTCGCGCCAGACCCGCCCCGTCGCCGCGGAGCGCAGGCATTCCTCGAGGCTCCCGAAGACGACCTCCACACCCAGGTTGCCGGGCGCGTAGTACGCCCACTTGGCCGAGTTCGTCATCACGGGACCGCCCTCGCGCAGGATCGGGGTCACGTACGTGCAGGTGTCGACGACGAGCTGGACTCCGGCCAGCGCCGGCCGCCAGCCGCGGCGCTCGACCTCGGCGAGCACGTGCCGGCCGGTGGAGACGTAGACCGGGACGGCGAACTCGGCGAGCAGGGGCAGCAGGCGCTCGAACTCGGCCACCGAGAAGTGCGGCGTGCCGAGGCTGACGGCGGCGATCCGCCCCTCGGCGGCCGTCGTCAGCGCGTCGCGCACGCGTCGCAGCCGCTCGAGCGTGACCTCCACGGTGCGCAACGGCGGCGCGCCCTGGAGCGCGGCCTCGAGCGTCGGCGCCTCCGGCGTCAGACCCACGGCGTGGAAGAGCGCGACGAAGCCGGAGGAGGCGGCCGCGGCCCCGAGCGCCTTCAGCCGGTCCTCGCTCGTCCCCGCGGGGAGCCCCTCGACCACGGGCACCCGGCTGCCCGCCTCCGCGCCGACGAGCGTGCCCAGCACCGGATAGAGCACATCCGCGTCGAGCAACCGCTCGGTCACGCCCGCGAGCCGGAAGACGACCTCGCCGCGCCGGTTCTCGGACCGGTGCAGCCCTGCGTCCGGCACCCGGCCCGTGATCGCCGCGGCGGCGTCGATGAAGTCGCCGTAGCGGTTCGTGCGCGCCCCGAGCACCGAGTTCGCGAAGACGATCGCGTTCGACTCGGCCCAGGCGATCTGCTCGCCGAAGACGGGCCGCGAAGGGAGCTGGTACGGAGCGCAGGTCCACGTGGGGCGGCACCCCAGCTCCACGTAACAGTCCATCAGCCGCCGCGCGCGCACGGCCGTGGCGGCGTCGCCCCGGTAGCGGTCGGGGTGCAGCAGGTCGAGCGAGCCGACGTTCAGCGTCGTCGGCACGGAGACCCGCGCGCCCGACGCGACCAGCCGCTCGGCGAAGTCGAGGCTCGCCTGCCCGTGGTACAGGCAGCCGTCCACGTGGGCGCGCGTGATCTCGATCAGGCCCGGCGCACCGGCCAGCTCGGCCATGCGGTCGACGATCCGGCCGGCGAGCGCGACCCCGTCTACTCGAGCTCGCCCAGGTAGGCCCGCTTCATCTCCGGGTTCTCGAGCAGCGCCTTGGCCGTGTCCGAGAGCACGATCTCGCCGGTCTGGAGCACGTAGCCACGGTCGGCGATCGAGAGCGCCATGTTGGCGTTCTGCTCGACGACGAAAACCGTCGTGCCCTGGCCGTTGATCTGCTCGATGATCTCGAAGTTCTGCTCCACGAGCAGGGGCGAGAGCCCCATCGAGGGCTCGTCCATCAGCAGCACCTTCGGCCGCGCCATCAGCGCGCGGCTCACCGCCACCATCTGCTGCTCGCCCCCGGAGAGGGTGCCGGCGCGCTGGTCGAGCCGCTCCTTGATGCGCGGGAAGAGGTCGAAGGCCCGCTCGAGGTCCTGGCGCACGCCGTCCTTGTCGGTCCGCTGGTACGCGCCGAGCTGGAGGTTCTCGCGCACCGTCATCCGCTTGAACAGCCGCCGGTTCTCCGGGACCATCGAGACGCCGCGCGCGACGACCTCCCGCGGCGGCAGCCCGTCGACGCGCTGGCCGTCGACGATCACCTCGCCCTTCGTCGGGATGACGTAGCCGAGGATCGTCTTCAGCGTCGTCGTCTTGCCGCTCGCGTTGCCCCCGAGCAGGCAGACGATCTCGCCCGGGTAGATGTCCACGCTGACGTCCTTGAGGATGTGGATCTGCCCGTAGTGGGTGTCGACGTTGCGGAGCTGGAGGACGGGCTCCTGCTTCGGGACGGGCGCGGCGGTCACGAGGCCGCCTTCGTCCCGAGATACGCCTCGATCACGCGCTCGTCGGTCGCCACCTCGCGGTACGTGCCCTCGGCGATCTTCGTCCCGTAGTCGAGGACGACGACCCGGTCGGAGACGCGGCCGACGACGCGCATGTCGTGCTCGATCAGGCAGATCGTGAAGCCGCGCTCGTCCCGCAGCTTGACCACGAGCTCGGTCAGCTCCTGCGTCTCGCTCGGGTTCATTCCCGCCGTGGGCTCGTCCAGCAGCAGCAGCTGCGGCTCGGCCGCCATCGCCCGCGCGATCTCGAGGCGGCGGCGGTTCGCGTAGGAGAGGACGTGCGCCTCCTGCCCGAACCGGTAGCCGACGAGGCGCGAGCCGAAGAACGCCAGCGTCTCCTTCGCGCGCTCGCGCGCCTGCTCTTCCTCGCGGCGGAAGCGAGGCGTCCGCAGGATCGCCGAGACGGTGCCCGAGCGCGTCCGCGTGTGCTGGCCGACCAGCACGTTCTCGAGCACGGTCATGTTCGGGAAGAGCCGGACGTTCTGGAACGTCCGCGCGACCCCGCGCTCGAGCACCTGGTTCGGCCGCAGCCCGACGATGTCGTGGCCCTCGACGAGGATCTCGCCCGCATCCGGCTTGATCATCCCGGTGACGATGTTGAAGAACGTGGTCTTGCCGGCGCCGTTGGGGCCGATCAGGCTCACGATCTCGCCCTCGTCGACGTGGAAGTCGAGGCCGTCGATCGCCGTCAGGCCGCCGAAGGCCTTCGTCAGCTTCCTCGTCTCGAGCAGCGCCATCCGGTCAGCTCCCCGCCGGCGCCGGCTCGGTCTCGCCCAGCGCCTCACGCCGCAGCCAGGCGTCCTGCGCCGCCTCGTCGGCGTGCAGCTCCTCCGACCGGCGCTTGCTCGGGATGAACCCCTCCGGCTTGTTCAGCATCATGTAGATCAGCAGCGCCCCGTAGAGCAGGAACTTGAACTCGGAGAACTCGCGCAGCAGCTCCGGCAGGCCGACGAGCACGAGCGCGCCGATGATGACGCCGGGGATGCTGGCCATCCCGCCGACGATCACGACCATCAGCACCGTGATCGAGACGACGATGCTGAACGAGTTGGGGAAGATCGAGCCGATCTTGTGCGCGAACAGCGCCCCGCCGAGGCTGGCGAGGATCGCGCCGATGATGAAGGCCTGGAGCTTCGCCTGGACGATGTTCACGCCCATCACCTCGGCGATCGTCTCGTCCTCGCGCATCGCCATCCACGCGCGGCCGATCCGCGAGTGCTGGAGCGCCCACGACACGTAGATCAGGATGAGCGCCAGCCCGTAGATCACGTAGAAGAACTCCTGCGAGCTGACGAACTCGACGGGGCCGATCGAGATGTTCGGGACCGAGATGATCCCCTGGGCGCCGCCGAAGTACGGTTTGAGCGCGTCGGAGAGGAAGAGCAGGCGCGCGATCTCGCCGAAGCCGAGCGTGACGATCGCGAGGTAGTCGCCGCGCATCCGCAGCACCGGCGTGCCGACGATCACTCCCGCGAGCGCGGCGGCGAGCATGATGAACGGGATCGAGGCCCAGAAGGTGATCTCCGGGTCCCACTGGGGCGAAGCCGGGGACGTCAGCACCGCGCCCGCGTAGGCGCCGACCGCGAAGAACGCGACGTAGCCGAGGTCGAGCAGGCCCGCGTAGCCGACGACGATGTTCAGGCCGAGCGCCATCAGCAGGTAGATGCCGGCCAGGTCGAGGACCTCGCTGAGGAAGTTGCCGAGCACGTGCGGCGTGATCGCGAGGATCACGGCGGCGATCGTCAGCGCGACCAGGCCGTAGCCCCGGCGCTGCGCCCGCGTCGCTCCGGCAAGCCGGCGGCGGAACGCCTGCCGCTGACCCTCGAGCGCCGCGGTCAGCGCGAACACGCCGACGAAGACGGCGATCGCCCCCGGGATCGTCAGCCCCCCCGCGCCCTCGTACAGGAACGGGTTGACGGTGTCCCCGATCTTGAGCCCGCGGAAGACCTGCGCGATGAGCGTCTGGAGCAGGCCGAACAGGAGCACCCAGGCGACGGCGAGGACGGTAGCGCGGCGGAAGCGGCCCGGGACAAGGTGGATCGCGGCGCCGAGCGCGCCGATGAGCGTCCCCCCGAGCACGAGCCAGAACGCGCCCTGCCCGACGCCACGGTGGAAGGTCACGATCGACAGCAGCTCGCCGGAGACGTTCTGGAGCACCTCGCGGACGTTCACCTCGCTGGCGACGAAGACGAAGAAGGCGAGGAGACCCCCGGCCAGCAGGCCCGTCAGCGCGCCGGTCCCGAGGTTGAGGACGCCCGCGCGCGGCGTCTCCACCCCCTCCCGCGGCGGCGGCGGCTTCGCAGCCATGTAGCCGACCGTCAGCGGCACGAGCGCGATCACGACGTAGCCGAGGACGACCTCCGGATCGACGAGCATCCGGTCGGCGAAGGCCACGACCATCCCGATCGCGGACACGAAGACCGCGACGAGCCCGCCGATCAGCCCGGACCTGACGGCTCTCCGCGGCTCGAAGACGCCGCTCACGTCCGCTCCTCCGCCACGCGCTCGCCCAGGAGGCCCGTCGGCCGGAAGATGAGGACGAGGATCAGGACCGAGAAGGCGATCACGTCCTTGAGCTGGTGCGCCGACGGCACGCCGAGCCCGCCGAGGACGAGGCTCGGCCCGACCGACTCGGTCTCGCCGATGACGAGGCCGCCGAGCATCGCGCCCGGGATGTTGCCGATGCCGCCGAGGACGGCGGCCGCGAACGCCTTGATGCCGGGCAGGAAGCCGGTGAAGAAGAAGACCTGACCGAAGACGAGCCCCCAGAGCGTCCCGGCCACGCCGGCCATCGCACCGCCGACGGCGAAGACGGTGAGGATCGTCCGGTCGACGTTGATGCCCATCAGCTCGGCGGTCTCCTGGTCCTCCGAGACCGCGCGCATGGCGCGGCCCGTCCGCGTCTTCTCGACGAAGGCGTAGAGCAGGATCATCATCAGGACGGCGATCAGGATCGTCACGCCCTGCGTCTTGACGATCGCGAAGCCGGCGACGTTCCAGGACCCCTGGAGCGACTCGACCTCGGGATACGACTTGACGCCGGCGCCGAAGAGGCCGCGGAACGAGTACTGGAGCACGAACGAGGCGCCGATCGCCGTGATCAGGAGCACGAGCCGCGGGCGGCCGCGCAGCGGCCTGTAGGCGATGCGCTCGACGAGCACGGCGACGATCGTCGAGGTCGCCATCGTGGACAGCAAGAGGATCAGGATCGCCAGCGCGGGCTGGGCGGACCAGAGCCCGGAGCGGTTGAGGCCGTCGGAGACGAAGAAGCCGATCATCGCGCCGGCCATGAAGACCTCGCCGTGGGCGAAGTTGATGAAGCGGAGGACGCCGTAGACCATCGTGTAGCCGAGCGCGATCAGGGCGTAGACGGAGCCCTGGGCGAGCCCGAAGACGGTCAGCGCCTTCCACTGGTCGAGCGTCAGGCGGTCGCTGAGGATGCTCGCGGTCGCGCCCCAGACGACGGCGACGATCACGCCGATGCGGATCGCCCAGAGGACCCCGCCCGAGAACGAGAACACCTCGAGGCCCCTCCGGCGGAGCGCGGCGGCGATGTCGCTCATCTCGGGCTCTCGCTCACTTGGGCCGCAAGGTTAACCCGGCGCCGCCCTCGGGGACGGCGCCGGGTTCGTCGTGGCTGTTCCTAGGCCGGGTCGTGGGTGTAGAGCACGTTGGCCCGCACCTGGTCGATCGTCTCCTCCGCCTCGGTGTTCTGGAGGATGTCGATCTTCGGGTCGGCGCAGTCGCCGAACTCGTCGCAGGTGAGCGTCCCGGTGAGGCCCTGGAAGCCCTCGGTGGCGTAGAGGGCGTCGCGGAGCGCCTGCCGGTCGATCACCAGCGTGCCGTCGCGGTCCTGCGCCACCTCCTGGATCTTCGTCAGGAGCAGCATGGTGGCGTCGTAGGCGTGCGCGTGGAACGCCTGGATCGGCGCCTCGCCGTACGTCTCGGTGTACCGAGCGACGAAGTCCCCGTACTCGCCGCCGGTCGGCGCAGCCGGACCGGAGAAGTACATGCCTTCGGTGGCCGGGATGGAGACGTACGTGTCGGACAGGACGCCGTCCGCCGCCATCAGGATGGAGGCATTGAGGCCTTCGACGTCAGGGGCCTGGCGGGCGATGAAGTCGGCTTCGGGCTGGAAGATCGGGAAGAAGATCAGCTCCGGCCCGGCTGCCGCGATCTCGGTCAGTACCGGCCTCATGTCGGTGTCGCCCTTGTTGACGGCGGTGGCGATCACGACCTCGCCGCCGAGCGCCTCGAACGCGTTCCCCATCGCGGTGGCGAGGCCCTCCGTGTACGGGTCGCCGTCGTGGACCGTGGCGACCTTCGTGAAGCCGAGCTCGTTGAAGACGAACTCGGCGGCCGCCTGGCCCTGGATGAGGTCGTTGTGCGCTGTCCGCAAGTAGCCCTGGCGGAACGCCTCGTTCGCGTTGCCCTCCAGGTCGGACGTGAGCACCGGCCCCGTGTTGGAGCCGGAGATCATCACGAGCCCCGCCTCGGACATGATCTCGGCCGCCGGGACGGCCGCGCCGGAGCAGCTCGTGCCGATCACGCCGACGACCTGCGGGTCGGCGACGATCCGCTGCATACCGGTGGTGCCGCCCTCCGCAGCGCAGAGGTCGTCCTCACTCTGGAGCTCGATGGTATGGCCGTTGAGCTCCCCGAAGTCCTCGATTGCCATCTCGATGCCGCGAACCTGGTCGGACCCGAGGCTCGCCGAGGCGCCGGAGATGGACTGGAGCGTGGCGATCTTGATCGGCTCACCCGCCGCGAACTCCACCTCGCCGAGCGGCCCGGGGCCTGCGGCCTCCTCAGTCGTCGTCTCCCCCCCGCCCTCGTCGTCACCGCCGCAGCCGGCGGCGACGAGCGCGAGGGCGGCGACGAGTAGTGCGATGAACCAAAGCAATCTGCGCGCTTTCAAAGAGTCCTCCTCCTGTGCCCGAGTGCGGATTTGCCAAGGGACCTGGGCCCGCTCGCGCCGGCTCCGGCCCTCTGTAATGAGGAGTATGGGCCTGCCCGAAGCCGTTTTCAAGCCGGTACCGCCGCTACCATGAAGCCTTAACGCGGCGGTGGCGCAACCGGCTGACGCGATCGACTCAAAATCGATTGCCCTTCGGGGCTTGTGGGTTCGAATCCCACCCGCCGCATAGCAGCGCTAGGGAGCGCCGCCGCCGGGCGACCAGACGGGATCGACGTCGTCGGCCGGGTCGTCGGTGAGCCGCGTCAGGCCGGTGCCGTCGGCCGCCATCACGTAGATCTCCTCGTTGCCGGCCCGGCCGCTGACGAAGGCGAGCTTCGCGCCGTCGGGAGACCACGCGGGGCCGACGTCGGCGGCGGCGTCGCCGGTCAGGGCCGTCACGTCGCCGCCGTCCGCGCTCATCGTGTACAGCTCGAAGTCGCCGTCGCGGTCGCTCGTGAAGGCGATCAGCGTGCCGTCCGGCGACCAGGCCGGGCCGAAGTCGCCGGCGCGGTCGTCCGTGAGCCGCCGCTCTCCCGACCCGTCGCTGTTGACGGCATAGAGCTCGAAGTCGACGCCGTCGCGGTCGCGGTCGAAGGCGATCTCCGTGCCGTCGGGCGACCACTCCGGCGAGAAGTCGCCCGCCGGATCGTTCGTGAGCCGATCGACGCCGGTGCCGTCGGCGTTCATGACGTAGAGCTCGAAGTTGCCGTCACGGTTGCTGGCGAATGCGATCTTCGCGCCGTCGGGCGACCAGGCGGGGAACCCGTCGTCGCCCGGCTCGTCGGTGAGCCGCCGCAGGCCGGTGCCGTCGGCGTTCATCAGGTACAGCTCGAAGTTGCCGGCCCGGTTGCTGGCGAACGCGATCTTCGCACCGTCGGGCGACCAGGCCGGGCCCGCGTCCTGGGCCGGGTCGTCGGTGAGGCGCTGCAGGGCGGTCCCGTCGGCGTTGACGACGTAGATCTCGGCGTTGCCGTCGCGCTCGCTCGCGAAGGCGATCTGTCCCTGGGCGGCCGCCGGTTCGGGCGTGGCCGCGGGCTCGGAGGCGCCGCCGCCGCAGCCGGCGGCGAGCGCGAGCAGGAGGGGGAGGAACCGGTGCACCGGCCCACTATCCCAGCAATCAGCCCCCGCGCAAAGCCCGCTGCGATAGAACACGGCGGTGGCGAAGCGGGTCGGAATCCTCACCGGCGGGGGCGATTGCCCGGGCCTGAACGCCGTCATCCGCGCCGTCACGCGGCGCTCGCTCGACCGGGGCCACGAGGTGGTCGGCGTGCGCGAGGGGTGGCGCGGCCTGGTGGAGGGGATCTTCGAGCCTCTCGATGCCCGCGCGATCTCGGGAATCCTCCCCCGCGGAGGGACGATCCTGGGCACCACGCGCACGAACCCGTACAAGGTCGAGGGCGGGGTCGAGCAGGTGCTGCGCCACGCCGAGGGCCTGGACGCGCTCGTCGCCATCGGGGGCGAGGACACGCTGGGCGTCGCCGCGCGACTCTACGCGGAGCACGACTTCCCGGTCGTCGGCGTCCCCAAGACGATCGACAACGACCTGGCCGCCACCGACTACACCTTCGGCTTCGACACCGCCGTGACCGTCGCCACCGAGGCGATCGACCGGCTGCACACGACCGCCGAGTCGCACAACCGGGTCATGGTCGTGGAGGTGATGGGCAGGCACACGGGCTGGATCGCGGTAATGGCCGGGATCGCCGGCGGGGCGGACGTGATCCTCATCCCCGAGCAGCCGACCACGGTCGAGGAGGCTTGCCGGGAGCTCGAGCGCCGCCACGCGCGCGGGAAAGACTTCTCGATCATCGTCGTCAGCGAGGGCTACGAGCTCACCTACGAGTCCGGCGAGCGCCGGCTGGTGGCCCAGGGCGCCCCCGCCTCGGACCAGTTCGGCCACGTCCGCCTCGGTGGCGTCGGCGACGCGCTGGCGCGCGAGATCGAGGAGCGCACGGGCTTCGAGACCCGGGTCACGGTGCTCGGCCACGTCCAGCGCGGCGGCACGCCGACCCCGCGCGACCGCGTGCTCGCCACGCGCTACGGGCTCAAGGCCGCCGACCTCGTTCACGAGGGCAAGTTCGGCCGCATGGCGGCCCTCCAGGGCGACGCGATCGTCGATGTCTCGCTGGCCGAGGCGACTGCGAAGCTGAAGACGGTGCCGCCGGACTGGTACGAGGTGGCGCGGGCGTTCTTCGGCTAGGGCTCGCCGACCAGCCGTCCCACCGTGGCGGCGGGCACGATCACGGCGTCCACGCCGGCGCGCTCGAGCTCCTCGATCTCGGCGGGCCCGGCGACGGCGAGCTCCGCGATCGCAAGCTTTCCCGCCGGCACGTCGGGGAGCAGGCCCAGGACCTGCTCGAGCCCGGCTCCGCGCAGCAGCAGGATCTCCGGGTCGAGACGCTCGAGCGCGAGCTGGAGCTGGTCCTCGTCGAGCACGGCGACGACGCAGTCGAGCCCGGCTTCGAGCGCCTCGCCGTAGGTGCGCTCGAGCCTTCCGTCCTCGGCTTCGAGCCCTTCGACTTCCACCACCCAGGCGTCGGCCTCTGAATCGGTCGCGGCTCCGAAGGAGAGGACGGGCAGTTCGGTCGCCCCCCGCAGTCCGGCGATGTCGCCGCGAACGACGATCCCCTCGGCGCCGCCCGACTCGGCGGCGCGCGCGGCGTCGGCGCCGGTGACCTCGGCGAGGAGCGAGATGCCGTCCCCTTCCGAGATGGCCTGACTGAAGCGGCGCTCGCCTCTCATCCGTCCGCGCGGATGCTATCCGAGCGCCGGTAGCGTTCCGTGATGCGCGTCGCCCTCGCCGCAGCCCTCGCCGGGGCGTGTCTCGCCGGCCTCGCCCCGGCAGCGACGATCGTCGGTGGCGCGGGTGGCGAGCGGCTCCTGGGCACGCCCCGCGCGGATCTCATCCTCGCCCGCGGCGGCCGGGACACGGTCGAGGGGCGCGGCGGCAACGACCGCATCGCCGTCCAGTACGACGGCGCACGCGACACGGTGCGCTGCGGGCCCGGACGCGACGTCGTCAACGCCGACCGGATCGACGTCGTCGCGGCCGACTGCGAGGTCGTCACCCGCCTCATCTCGCGCGATCCCTACACGGTTCCCGACGGGCAGCACGCCTCGCAGGCCGAGCCCGACGGGCTCGCCGTCGGCAACCGGGTCGTGACCACCTTCCAGACCGGCCGGCGCCACGACGGCGGCGCCACGGACATCGGCTTCTCGACCTCGACGGACGGCGGCCGGACCTGGCGGGCCGGCCACCTGCCAGCCGTCACCGTCCATTCCACGCCGGCCGGCACAGCCTCGTTCGCGTCCGATCCGGTGGTCGCCTACGACGCCCGCACGGGAACGTGGCTCATCTCGACGCTTGCGGTCTCGGCCAGCCGCACCGAGCTGTACATGAGCCGTTCGGCGGACGGAATCCGCTGGGGCCGCCCCGTCGTCGCGGCCGTCTTCGACGGCACCGACCTCGCCTACGACAAGAACTGGGCGACGTGCGACAACTGGCCGCAGAGCCCGCACTTCGGCCGTTGTTACCTCGCCTACACGGAGCACATCGGGCGGCCGCCGGAGCTGGCGGTGCAGACCTCCGACGACGGCGGCCGAACCTGGTCCCCACCGGTGCTCGCCGTGCGCTCAGCCGAGGTCGTGGGCGTGCTGCCGCTCGTGCGGCCGGACGGCGCGCTCGTGATCCCCTATCTCGGCCCCGGCGAGATGCAGTCGGTGCGGTCGCTCGACGGCGGCGAGACGTTCGAGGCGCCGGTCCGGATCGCGCCCTACGACTTCCGCCGGGTCGCGGGTGGAAGGCTGAGGTCGTTCCCGCTCCCGACGGCAGACGTCGACGCGGCGGGCCGCCTCTATGTGGCCTGGCAGGACTGCCGCTTTCGCCAGGGGTGCGGCGCGAACGACATCGTGCTCTCGACCTCGGCGAACGGAACTACGTGGAGCGACCCGACCAGGCTGACACGCGACCCCGGCACGGCCTTCGTCCCCGAGCTCGCGGTGGATCGGGCAACGGGGCAGCTCGCCCTCGCGTACCACAGCTGCCCCTCGCGTTGCCGGGTCGACGTCTTCCTGTCGACCTCCGAGGACGGCGGCACGACGTGGACGGCGCCCCAGCGGCTGACGGCGCAGTCGATGCGCTTCGAGTGGATGCCGACCACGACGTCGGGCCGCATGCTCGGGGACTACATCGCGGTCACGTTCGCGCGCAACCGGCCGGTGACCGTCTACGCGCTCGCCTCCGAGACGCTCGGTGGGAAGCTGCGGCAGGCGATCGCCGCCACCCGGCGCTAGGCGAGGCTGACCGAGACGACGCCGTCGTCGGGCTCGGCGCCGGTCGTCCAGCTGAGCGCCTCGTAGAAGCGGCGCGACCGCGGGAGGTCGAGCACGCCGAGCGTGATCAGGCTGAGGCGCTGCTCCAACCTAGACGCCGACGGGGTGCCAGACCGTCTTCAGCTCGAGGAAGGCCGCGATCTCCCACGGGCTCTGGACGTCGGCGCCGCCGCGGTGGATGCGCTTGACGTTCTCCGCCGCCGCCCGCTCCAGGTCTGGCCCTAGGCCGTCGGCGCCGGTGAGGTCGAGCGCGTTCACGTCCATGTGCGAAGCCAGCCAGGGCGCGAGCTCGTGCTTGTGGCCGGTGAGGATGTTGACGACGCCGCCCGGGACGTCCGAGGTCGCGAGCACCTCGGCGAACTCGACCGCGGCGAGCGGCTGCGACTCCGAGGCTACGAGCACGGCGGCGTTGCCCCCCACCAGCACAGGCGCGAGGCGGGTCACGAGCCCCCCGAGCGCGGGCTCCTCGGGCGCGAGCACGCCGACCACGCCGGTCGGCTCCGGGATGGTGAAGTTGAAGTAGGGCGCGGCGACGGGGTTCGAGCCGCCGAGCACCTGGGAAAGCTTGTCGGCCCAACCGGCGTACCAGACGATGCGATCGACGGCGCGCTCGACCTCCGCTCGGCCCGAGCAGAGCTCCGCGAACTCCGAGCCCCGGTGCTCGAGCATCTCCGCCACCCGGTACAGCACCTGCCCGCGGTTGTACGCGGTGGCGGCTCCCCACTTGGCCTGCGCGCCGCGCGCGGCCTTGACCGCGTCACGGACGTCCTTCCGCGACGCCCTCGCCACGTTCGCGCCCTGCGCCTCGTAGGTGCGGCCGGACTCGGAGCGGGGAAACGCTCCGTCCACGTAGAGCTTGTAGGTCTTCCGGATCGGCAGGCGGGTCATTCGAAGTCCAGGTAGGGCTCGAGCCCGTGCAGCCCGCCCTCGCGGCCGAAACCGGACTCGCGGTAGCCGCCGAAGGGGGAGGTCGGGTCGAAGCGGTTGTACGTGTTCGCCCAGACGACGCCGGCGCGCAGCTGCTGGGCCATCCACAGGATCCGCGAGCCCTTCTCCGTCCAGACGCCCGCCGAGAGGCCGTAGGCGGTGTTGTTCGCCTTCTCGACGGCCTCGTCGGGCGTGCGGAACGTCAGCACGGAGAGCACGGGGCCGAAGATCTCCTCCTGCGCGATCCGGTAGCTCTGGGCGACGTTCGTGAAGACCGTCGGCACGAACCAGTAGCCCTTCTCGGGGAGCCGGCAAGCCGGCTGGAAGATCTCGGCGCCCTCCTCGCGACCGCTCTCGACGAGCTCGGAGATCTTGTCGAGCTGCGGGCGCGAGTTGATCGCCCCGATGTCGGTGTTCTTGTCGAGCGGGTCGCCGACACGCAGGGTCTCCATCCGCCGCTTCAGCTTGGAGATCGTCTGCTCGTAGATCGACTCCTGGACCAGCAGCCGCGAGCCCGCGCAGCAGACGTGGCCCTGGTTGAAATAGATGCCGTTGATGATCCCCTCGACGGCCTGGTCGAGGGCGGCGTCGTCGAAGATCACGTTGGCGGCCTTGCCGCCGAGCTCGAGCGTCAGCCGCTTGCCGGTGCCGGCGAGCTCGCGCTGGATTGCTTTGCCGACGTCGGTTGAGCCGGTGAAGGCGATCTTGTCCGTGCCCGGGCTCTTCACGAGCTCGGCGCCCGTGCTCCCGTCGCCGGTGACGATGTTGACGACGCCGGGCGGCAGCTCGGCTTGGCGGAGGACGTCGCAGAAGAGGAGCGCCGTGAGCGGGGTGGTCTCCGCGGGCTTGAGGACGACGGTGTTGCCGCACGCGAGCGCAGGCGCGATCTTCCAGGCCAGCATCAGCAGCGGGAAGTTCCAGGGGATGATCTGGCCGGCGACTCCGACCGGGTGGGGCTTCCGGTTCGGGAAGGCGTACTCGAGCTTGTCGGCCCAGCCCGCGTAGTAGAAGAAGTGGGCGGCCGCGAGGGGCACGTCGACGTCGCGCGACTCCTTGATCGGCTTGCCGCCGTTCAGCGACTCGAGCACCGCGAACTCGCGCGAGCGCTCCTGGAGGATGCGCGCGATCCGGAACAGGTACTTCGCCCGCTCCGAGCCGGGCAGCGACGACCAGCCGTCCTCGTAGGCGGCCCGCGCCGCGTCGACGGCCAGCGCGACCTCCGCCGGGGTCGCCTGGCCGACCTCGGCGAGCGGCTCCTCGGAAGCCGGGTCGATGGTCGTGTACGTCTCGGCCGGCTCGACCCACTCGCCGCCGATGTAGTGGCCGTACCGCTCCTCGATCCGGACGACGTCGCGCGACTCGGGGGCCGGCGCGTACGACCAGTCGCTCGGGACGACCGGCGTGCGGTCCTGCCTGCGCTCGACGTCGCTCACGGCGCGCTCCCACCTTCCACCCCCCACCCTTCAAGGGGTGGGAGCGAGGCTAGCGGCCAAACTGCGCCGGCCGTGTGCCGGATGTGCGCCAGCTCAGTCAAGGGTGAAGTAGTCGGGGCTCTGGTACGCCCCGGTCCGCTCCTTCCGGATCTGCATGAGCACGTCGTTCAGCAGCGACGAGGCGCCGAAGCGGTGCAGGTCGGGCGTCAGCCAGTCCGGCCCGAGCGTCTCGTGCACGAGCACCAGGTGCTGGATCGCCTGCTTCGAGGCCCGGATCCCGCCGGCCGGCTTGAACCCCACCTTGCGGCCGGTTTCGTCGTGCACGTCCCGGATCGCCTCCAGCATCACGAGCGAGACCGGCAGGGTCGCCGCGGGCGAGACCTTGCCCGTCGAGGTCTTGATGAAGTCGGCGCCCGCGGCCATGGCCAGAAGGGATGCGCGCCGCACGTTGTCGTACGTGCCGAGCTCGCCCGTCTCGAGGATGACCTTGAGATGCGTCTCGCCGCAGGCCTCCTTCACGCGCACGATCTCGTCGTAGACCTTCGCGTACCGCCCGGAGAGGAAGGCGCCGCGGTCGATGACCATGTCGATCTCGTCCGCGCCCAGCTCCACCGCCGAGCGCACGTCCGCGACCTTGAGCTCCGTCGGGTACTGCCCTGACGGGAACCCGGTCGCGACCGACGCGACCTTGACGCCGGAGCCCGCGAGCCTTTCCTTCGCGACGGGGACGAGGTTCGGGTAGACGCAGACCGCGGCGACGGGCGGCACCGTGCGGTCGACCGGGTCGGGACGGACGGCCTTGGAGCAGAGCGCCGCCACCTTGCCGGGCGTGTCGGCGCCTTCGAGCGTCGTCAGGTCCATCATCCGCACCGCGAGGTCGAGCGCCCAGAGCTTCGACTCCCGCTTGATCGAGCGGCCGGCCAGGGCGGCGGCGCGCTGCTCGACCGCGACCTGGTCGACAGAGCCGATCCGCGGCAAGCGCGGCTCGAGCGGAAGCTCGAACCCGCGCGGGAGAGCGGGCGCTTTCGCCATGCTCTCAGTCTAGATGCGCACCCCTGTTCTCGCGATTCTCGGGCTCGGCATCGCAGCGCTGTTCGCGTCCAACGTCGTCTCGCTCGCGGACGAGACCGGGCCTGCGATCTGGGCCGGCGCCGGCGCCGCCGCCATCGCCGGTGCGTTCGCGTTTCGCTTTCTCGTCGCCCGGCCGCCCGCCCTCCTGACGCGGCTCACGGGCAGGCGCGGCCTCCTGCTGCCCGTGGGCGCAGCCGCGCTCGCGTTCGTCGTCCTCAGCTCCTCCTCGGAGGAGGCCCAGCTCGTCTCGCTCGCGTTCTTCGCCGGCCTGCTCTCGGCCGCAATCGGCGCGTCAGCCCGCCGGCGTGGAAGGACCTGAGTAGCGCAGCGGCAGGATGCGCCTCAATAGCTGCCGGCGGCGATCCCGCCTTTCCGTCTCGATCCGATTCCGCTCGCGCCAGCGGCCGACCACAACCTCGAACGCTCGGCGCTCTTCGGCCCACCTGGCGAGCTGCTCGCGCTCCTCAGGCGTCAAATTCCTCTTCGCCATCGTTCTCCCTCAGCAGACGAAGGACGAGATCGAGCTTAGCGTCGATCCTCATTACGAACGTGATCAGCCCATTCACGACCTCACGCTCGAGCGGATCTGAGCCTCGCCCCCACCACACGAACCAATTGTCAGTCGACGAACGGGGACCGGCAAGACGCTCTCCGAGACATGTCTGCCGCGCCGGACCTCGTCAGGCGTGCTGCCAGCGATGTGGCTGGTCTTCTTCGGGCTCGTGTTGATCGTGCTCGGCGGGCTGAGCGGAATTGGGCCGGCTGACTAGATCCCGAGCCGCTCCAGGGTCGCCTCGTCGCGCCGCCAGCGCGGCTTGACCTTCACCTGCAGCTCGAGGAACACGTGGCGGCCGAGCAGCTGCTCGATCTCCGGCCGCGCGAGGGTGCCGATCCGTTTGATCATCTGCCCGCCCTTGCCGACCAGGATCTGCTTCTGCGAGTCGGTCTCGACGTAGAGCGTCGCGCGCACCGCCTGCTCGGCGAGCTCCTCCACCTCGACCATGACCGCGTGCGGTACCTCCTCGCGCGTGAGCCCGAGCGCCTTCTCCCGCACGAGCTCGGCCACCTGCGTCTCCAGCGACAGGTCGCTGCGCTGCTCGGCCGGGAAGTAGAGCGGCCCCTCCGGCAGCAGCCCGACCAGCTCGGCCTTGAGCTCGTCCACCCCGTCCCCGGTCAGTCCGCTCACCGGATGGAGCGCGTGGAACGGGCCGAGCGCCGCGGCGGTCTGCATCTGGGTCGCGATGTGGCCGGGCTTGAGGCGGTCGACCTTGGTGAGCGCGATCACCACCGGCACCTCGCGGGCGAACACGCGCTGCGCGACGAAGCGGTCGCCGGCGCCGATCCGTTCCCGGCAGTCGAGCACCAGCAGCACGGCGTCCACGTCCTCGAAGGACGCATCGACCGTCCGCTGCATGTGCTCGGTGAGCGGGTCGCGCGGACGCTGAAAGCCGGGCAGGTCGGCCAGCACCAGCTGGTAGTCGTCGCCGGTGGCAACGCCGAAGATGCGCCGCCGCGTCGTCTGCGGCTTGTCGGAGACGATCGCCACCTTGCCGCCGCAGAGTGCGTTCACGAGCGTCGACTTGCCGACGTTCGGGCGGCCCGCGACCGCCACGAACCCCGACCTCACTCGAAGTCCCAGGTATCCGGCAGCAGCTCGGCGGGCGTGGTAGTGACGACCTCGCCGTTCGCCCGCAGGTACGAGACCTCGCCGACGCGGAACTCGTGGAGCCACTGGCGGCAGCCGCCGCAGGGGGAGGCCGTCATCCCGATCGCCTCGATGTCGCCTGGGCCGTAGCCCGCCGAGACCGCCGCGACGATCGCCGAGCGCTCCGCGCAGACACCCAGCGGATAGGCGGCGTTTTCGACGTTCACGCCCTCGAAGAGCTTCCCGTCCCGCGTCCGCACGACCGCGCCGACGAGGTAGTTGGAGTACGGCGCGTAGGCCCGCGCCGCGACCGCCTGCGCGCGCTCCACCAGCTCGTTCACGCGAACACCTGAAAGAGCGCCAGCGTCGTCAGCGCCCCGAGGGCCCCCCCGTACACCACCTCGAGGCCGGAGTGGATGCCCGACTCCACGCGCGTCTGGGCGACGAGCAGGGCGAGCACGAACCCGATCGACGAGACGAGGAACCGCTGCTGCTCGACGAAGAGGGTCAGCGCCATCCAGCCGGCGAAGCCAAGCGCGGCGTGGCCCGAGGGGACGCCGCCGCGCAACGGCGTGCCGCGGTGCGTGAGCGCCTTCGTGAAGACGACCAGCAGCACGGTCAGCACGAGCGCGATCAGCGTCAGCTTGGCCGGCGCGTCCGCGAGCTGCTCGAGCAGCCGCGAGCTGCGGTCCTGGACGGCCTCGGAGAAGACGAGGTAGCCGATCACGACCGCGTTGGTCGTGGCGATCAGGACCGCGCCGGCGGCGATGTCCTTGGCCAGCTTCGCGTTCGGGTCGAACGAGGTCGTGGAGACGTCGACCGCGCCCTCGATCGCCGTGTTGATCATCTCCGCGAGCAGCACGAAGGTGATCGAGATCATCAGCGCGATCAGCTCGAGCCGCGAGACGCCGATCGCGATCGCCGCGATCAGCACCGAGCCGGCCACGAGGAAGTGGATCCGCATGTTCCGCTGCGTGCGGAGCACGTGGATGATCCCTTCGAAGGCGAAGTTGAAGCTGTCGAGGACGCCCGGCGCGCGACCGGGGCGGGACGCAGCCATCAAGCGTAGTTCTCCTCGCGCGCGGCCATCTCCTCGCCGTGGTCGTACCCGAGCAGGTGCAGCAGCCCGTGCACGAGCGGCTCCTGCCAGGCGGCGCCGGTCACTTGCGGGCAGAGCACGACGTCGCCGAGCTGCCGGGGCAGCCCTTGCGGCAACGGCTCACGGCCGTCGACCGGGAAGGACAGGACGTCCGCCTCCTCGTCGACTCCCAGGTGCTCCCGCTTGAGCGCGCGACTCTCCTCGGGCGGCACGAACGCGATCCCGAGCTCGCCGGCGTCCACGCCCTCGGCCGTCAGCACGCGCCGCGCGACCGCCACCGCAACCGCACCGTCGACCTCGATGCCGCTGCGGTTGTCGACGTCGACGTGGATCACCGCCGGCGCTGCGACCCGGTCTCGTCGGCGTGCCGCTTGTAGGCCTCGACGATCCGCTGGACGAGCTTGTGCCGGACGACGTCCTTGTGCGAGAACTGGACGAACGCGATCCCGTCGATGGCGCCGAGGATGTCCTGCACCGTGATCAGGCCGGAGGCCTGCTCGCGCGGCAGGTCGATCTGGGTCACGTCGCCCGTGACGACGACCTTCGAGCCGAAGCCGAGCCTCGTCAGGAACATCTGCATCTGCTCGGGGCTCGTGTTCTGCGCCTCGTCGAGGATCACGAAGGAGTCGTTGAGCGTGTTGTGCGTGAGGAGGAAGTCGTCGGTGACGTAGAGCGAATCGGCAGCCGCGACCTGGATGCAGATGGCTTCGGCCTGACCTGCCGGCTCGATCGAGTCAATGAATCGCATCGGCCGCCCGCCGCCGTGGCGACGGTAGGTGTCGAGCTTGCGCTCGAGGCGGAAGGGCTCGATGCCCGGAGGTAGACGGAGATCCATCGCGAAGGTGTCGTGCCGGTGCTCGACCGGCCGGCCGTTGGCCCGGCCCGGCGCGCGCCCGCGCGCCTCGCGCCGCCGCCAGTACGCGACGCCGCCGAGCGAGCGCACGAGGTGTGCAACGTCGTCGCGCAGCCGTTCCGAACAGGTCGTGTACTGGATGCGGCACGTCCTGCCGCGTTGCGCGACGGGCCCTCCGTCGCTATCGAGTAGCCCCTGAAGAAGCGCGATGCGGACGTCGGCCGCGTTGTGCAGATACTGCTCCGGAACGAACTTCGTGTGCGAGCGCGTCCCGGCAAGTCCCAGCTCCCGAAGCGCGGCGGTCACGGGGTTCGCCACGATCACACCGCCGCGCTGACCGTGCACGTTTCGGAGCACGTAGTCGTAGGTGCCTCTCGGGTGCAGCGTGATTCCTTCGAGTGACGCCTCAAGCGCGGCCGCCAACGCGGGATCCGAGGTGGTGAAGGTCGGGGTGGTCCTGGTCGTGAGGCAGCCATCACCGAGCAGAAGCCCTAGGGCGTACGCGTCGACCGGGATGTCGCGCTGTTCGAACTCAGCGGGCGCCGAGAGCAGCGGCAGCTCGAAGCGATGCTGGTGCGCTCTTCGTAGGCGACCGCGCATTTCCCGCGTCTCGAGTACGCGGCCGGGCTTGCCCCGCCTTCGGTCTTCGGGCGTACGCAGGAGCCACAGGTGGTCGCCGCAGCACAGCGTCGAGGCGCCGTCCTGGGTGCGCACACGGAAGACATCCTTGCGGCCCTGCGGGTAAGTCCCGATAACGGGAGTCGGACGCCCGTCGGACCCGGTCACGAGGTCGCCCACCCGCAGGCTCCCGATCGGCCGGAAGCCGTCCGGTGTCAAGACGCAGCTCGACAGCGGCTGCGCACGCCCGCGCATGAACGCGAGCGGCGCGACCTCGATCGTGCCGCGCTCCATGTACGCGCTCAGCTTGTCCGGATCCATGGTGTCGTAGAGCGCGTCGAAGAGCGGCCGCATGTACGGGTCGACCTTGGCGAGCACGTCGCCGGGGAGGTAGCCGAGCCGCTCGCCCGCCTCGACCGCGGGCCGCGTCAGGATGATGCGGCCCACCTCCCGGTCCGCGAGCGCCTTCACGGCGAGCGCGATCGCGAGGTACGTCTTGCCCGTGCCGGCGGGGCCGATCGAGAACGTGACGGTGTGGGCACGGATCGCGTCCACGTACTGCTTCTGCATCACCGTCTTGGGGGCGATCTTCTTGCCGCGGTGCCGCCAGACGACGTCCTCGAAGATCTCGCGGATGTCCTCGGCCTCGTCGAGCGCGCCGAGCACGGCCTGGACCGTGGAGGGCCCGATCTCGTGGCCGCCTTCGACCAGCTCGACCAGCTCGTCCACGACCGCGCGGGCCTGCTCGACCTCGGGGTCCTCGCCCTCCAGCGTGAGGCGATTGCCGCGCAGCCGGATCGTGCAGTGCAGGCGCGAGCGCAGCTCGTCGAGCACGCCGTCGGAGATCCCCGCCAGCTCGGCGGCGACCTCGTTCGAGATGTCCAGGACCTGCTGCGTCACGCGCTCAGTGTAGGCGCGCTCAGGCGAGCTTCTCGCGGACGAGCTGGCTGACGGCGGCGCCGTCGGCGCGCCCGGCCACCTGCGGCATCACGTCGGCCATCACGCGGCCGAAGTCGCCCATGCTGGTCGCCCCGACCTCGGCGATCACGTCGTCTACGATCTCCTCGAGCTGGTCCTCGGAGAGCGGCTCGGGCATGAACTCCTCGAGAATCTCGAGCTCGCGCTCCTCCTTCGCCGCCTGCTCGTCGCGGCCACCGGCCTCGAACGCCTCGGCCGCCTCGATCCGGCGCTTGCGCTCCCGCTGGAGCACCTGGAGTTCCTCGTCGTCCTTCAGCGGGCGCTGCAGCTCCTTCTCGGCCGCCCGCAGCGAGGACAGGATCAGCCGCAGCGTGTCGCGGCGCTCCGCCTCGCCGGCGCGCATCGCCTCGGTCAGCTCGCCCTCGAGCTCGGCGATCAGGCTCATGCCTCGGCCCCCAGGCGGCCCCCGCCGAGGACGTGCCAGTGCAGGTGGTAGACGGTCTGCCCGGCGTCGGGGCCGCAGTTGACGGCCACGCGGTAGCTGTCGAGTCCCTCCTGGGCAGCGGTCGCGGCGATGAAGTCGAGCATCGCCTTCGACTCGGGGTCCTCGAAGGCCGAGATGTCCTTGAAGCTCTCGACGTGGCGCTCGGGGAGCACGAGCAGGTGCACGGGGGCGCGCGGATTGACGTCGCGGATCGCCACGAACCCCTCGGTCGCGTTCACGTGGTCGCCCTCGCGGTAGAGCCGGCAGAAGAGGCAGTCGTCAGGCAGCCAGGATCCCCTCCTCCACGACCGCGCGCGCGCGGACCCGGACGAGCTCGCCCACCGGCGCCTCGACGAGCCACGGGGAGTAGTCGCTGCCGTAGCCGCGGCCGGGGCGGTCGACGAGCACGACGTCCTCGCGGCCAAGCTTCCCGCGCCAGCGTTCGCGGCACGCGTCGTCCGACCACGCGCGCAGGCGCGCGCTGCGCTGCCGCTTGACCGCGGCCGGGACCGTGTCTGCCGCCGCCGTGGCCGTCCCCGGGCGCGGCGAGTAGGGGAAGACGTGCACCTTCGTGACCCGCGCCCGCTCGACCAGTTCGAGGGTGCGCCCGAACGCCGCCTCGTCCTCGCCGGGGAAGCCGACGATCGCGTCGGTCGTGAGCTGGAAGTCCGACAGCGGCTCGACCTTGCGGAGAAAGGTGTCGGCCGTGTAGCGGCGGCCCATGGCGCGCAGCACGGCGTCGTCGCCGGACTGGAGCGGCACGTGCAGGTGCCGGCCGGCCGCGGGCGTCTCGCGCAGCGCCGCGATTAGGTCTTCGGTCAGGTGGTTGACCTCGATCGAGGAGAGGCGGAGCCGGGCGAGGCCCGGGACGCGCCCGGCGGCGCGGACGAGGTCGGGCAGGCGCACGGCCGCCTCGCGGTCGCGGAAGAGACCGAGGTTGATGCCGGTGAGCACCACCTCCTTGTGGCCCTGCGCCACACGCCGCTCGATCTCGCCGAGCACGGCACCCGCGCGGCGACTGCGCGAGCCGCCGCGCACGAGCGGGACGACGCAGAACGCGCAGGAGAACGAGCAGCCGTCCTGGATCTTCACGAAGGCGCGCGTGCGCTCGAGCCGGACGTCGGCCTGGACGCAGCCGATCGCGCCGACGTCCCCGGCGACGAAGGCGGCCGTCTCCTCGCTGCGGCGCGCCACCACGACCACGTTGCCGGCCAGCCCGGCGAAGGCGCCGTCGAGACTGGCCCCGCAGCCGGTGACGTACACACGCGCATGGGTCCGGGCCGCGCGCGCGGCCGCCTGCCTGGACTTGCGCACCGCCTCGTGGGTGACGCAACAGGTGTTGACCACCGCGACGGTGGCCTGATCCCCCTCCGTATGGCCATCCCGGAGCAGCGCCTCGCGGACGGCCTGCGCGTCCGTGTGGGAGACCTTGCAGCCGAGGAAGCGAACCGAAAAGGTCGCCATGCCGCGTTGGATGCTAGTGCCTGCGGAAAAGATCGGCCGCCCAGCCCTCCAGCAGCCTCCGCTCGAGGCGCTCGTAGGCGGGCATGGCGATCTCGTCGCGCTCCAGGTAGCCGGAGGTGACGGCGAGGGTGGAACGGAGGGGAAGCCAGGCGAAGGCCTCGGCGGCGATGTTCGCCACCGCGACGTCGGTCTCCGGCAGCGGATCGGTGAGCGCGTCGGCGAGCCGCACCTCGATTGCGACTCCGTTGAGGCGTGCGTTCGCCGCAGTCGACTCGACGGCGGCCGGGTCGTTGTCCAGCGCGACCACGGGGGCGAAGCCGAGCTTGGCGGCCGCGATCGCGAGCACCCCGGAGCCGCAGCCGGCGTCGAGCGCGCTGCCCGGCGGGAGGACCTGGAGGAACTCGAGGCAAAGGCGGGTGCTGGCGTGGGCGCCCGTGCCGAAGGCGCGTCCCGGGTCGATGACCACGGCGAGCGCATCCTCGGGCGGCGCCTCCCAGGGCGGACCGACCCAGAGCCGGCCGACGTGGACGCCGCGGTGGAACGACCGCCAGGCGTCCTCCCAGCCCGCAGGTAGTGTCCGACACCCGAACGTGGCCGAAGTGGGCCTGGAGCCGCTGCTCGCCCGCCTCATCGGTGTAGGCGGCGAGCTGCAGCTCGTCGCCCGCCTCGACCTCCTCGAACCCCTCCGGGAAGAGCTCGAGCATCATCGCCCGCGCCTCCTCGGCCTGCGCGGCCGGGACGCTGACGGCGACGCGCCTGACCGGGGTGGTCAGCGGAAGGCGCTCTTGAGCTTCGCGAACAGCCCCTCGTCCGTGCGATACGTGCCGTCGTCCTCGAGCCCGGCGAACTCCTCCAGGAGCCGGCGCTGCTCGTCGCTCAGGGCGGCCGGGACGAGGACGTTGACCAGCAGCCGGTGGTCGCCGCGCCCGCGGCCCTGCAGGACGGGCATGCCCTTTCCCCGGAGGACGACGATCGCGCCCGGCTGGACGCCCGGGGCGAAGTCGACCTCCTCGTCGCCGTCGATCGTCGGGACGGACAGCGTCGTCCCGAGCGCCGCCTGGGTCATCGTCAGGTCCACGGACGCGAGCAGGTCGTTCCCGTCGCGCACGAAACGGGGATCGGGGCGGACGCGAGCACGGACGTAGACGTCGCCCGCGCGGCCGCCGAGTTGACCGGCGTGCCCTTCGCCCGAGAGGCGGATGCGCTGGCCGTCGTGGATGCCGGGCGGGATCTCGACGTCACGCGCCCGCTCCTCCACGACGCGGCCCGCCCCGCGGCACTTGGTGCAGTGCTCGCTCACGAGGCGTCCGGTGCCGTCGCAGCTCGGACAGACCCGCGTGCGGACGAACTCGCCGAAAACGCTGCGCGAGACCTGCTGGACGTGGCCGATCCCGCCGCAGACCCCACACGTGCTCACGTCCGCCCCCGGCTCGGCGCCGTCGCCCTGGCAGCGGTCGCACGTGACGGCGACCTCGAACGGCACGCGGACCGACGTGCCGCGGGCAGCGTCCACGAGGTCGATCTCGACCTCCGCCGCAAGGTCGGCGCCGCGCCCGCGCCGTGCGCCGGCGGTGCCGGCGAAGAGGTCGTCGCCGAAGAAGGCGGCGAAGATGTCCGAGAGGCTGCCGAAGTCGAAGTGGCCTGGCGTGTAGCCGCCGCTTCTCAGGCCCGCGTGGCCGAGGCGGTCGTAGAGGTCGCGGCGCTCCGGGTTCGAGAGCACCTCGTACGCCTCCGCCACCTGCCTGAAGCGCGCGTCCGCGTCCGGGAGCTCGCTCACGTCGGGGTGCAGGTCGCGGGCGAGCCGCCGGAAAGCCTTCTTGATCTCCGACTCCGAGGCGCTCCGCTGGAGCTCGAGGATCTCGTAGTAGTCGCGTTCCGTCGTCGCCATTCGGCTAGTTCTCGGTGTAAACGTCTTCGACGTAGCGCGAGAGCTCGTGTGCGGCCGCCCGCACCGAACGGATCGCCGTCGCGTAGTCCATCCGCACCGGCCCGACGAGGCTGACCGCGCCCAGCGACCGGGTGACGAGCCCGTACGTCGATCCGACGAGCGCAACGTCCCGGAGCGTCGGCTCGAGGTCGCGCCCGACCCGGACGAAGAGCCGGCGCGGCTCGAGCGGCGCGCCGAGCAGGCCGAGCATCGTCGCGCGCTCCTCGAGCGCCTCCAGCAGCCGCTGGCAGGCCTCGAGCTCGTCCTCCCGCGCCTCTCCGAGCAGGCTGGCGGCGCCGCCGACGAAGAGCCGGCGGTCGTCGCGGCGCACGAGATCGGTGAAGGCCGGCCGCAGGACCGCCAGGAACTCACGCTCGCTCGTAGCGAGCTGCGGGTCGCCCAGACGCTCGCGGAGGGCGCTCGTCCCCGGCTGGAGGCCCGCGACGCGCTCGTTCAGGTACTGGCGCGCCCAGTCGACGAGGCCCGGGTCGACGGGCGCGTCGAACGTGAACGCCGCCTTGCTGACGGCCCCCGCGGACGTGATCACGACGACCATGACGACGCTCGGCTGGAGCAGGAGCACCTCGATGTGGCGGATGGTCGCCGTCTCGAAGGGCGGCGCCGAGACGAGCGCGAGCAGCCGGGTCACGTTCGCCAGGGCCTCGGTCGTCGCCTGGAGGGCGTCCTCCATCTCGGCGCCGCCGCCGCTGAGCTCGAGCGGGAAGGTGTGCGATCGCGGCTCGAGCCGGTCGAGCTCGCCCTCGGCGTAGACCCTGTAGCCGCGCTCCGTCGGGACCCGCCCCGCCGACGTATGCGGGTGGGTCAGGAACCCGAGCGTCTCGAGCACGGCGAGCTCGGCCCGGACCGTGGAGGGCGAAAGCGCCAGGCCGGAGCGCTCGACGAGCCGCTTCGAGCCCACGGGCTCGCCGGTCGCCACGTAGGTGGCCACCACCTCGCGCAGGAGGTCACGCTGCCGTTGGGTGAGTTCGATCTGCATCGTTTGCAGGAGTTTTAGCGCATCCGCCTAGGCCATCAGCTCGGCCGTGACGGCCCCGCCGAGATGACGCCCGCGCTCGGTCAGCGTCAGCGCAGTGCCGCGCCGCTCGGCCAGGCCAAGCTGCTCCAGCCGCGCGAGCGCGACCGGATCGAGCGCGGACTCCACGCCCGCGAGCGGCAACGGCTCGTCGAGGCGGAGGCCGAGCAGCAGTCGCTCGCGCCGCTGGACGTCGCCCGAGAGCGGCTCGAGCTCCCGCGGCGGTTGCTCGTGCGCGGCGAGCGCGGCCAGATACGCCGCCAGCTTCGGGCGGTTGCGCCAGCGGAGGCCGGCCACGGTCGAGACCGCGCCGAGACCCACGCCGAGGTAGTCGTGGCCGAGCCAGTAGCCGAGGTTGTGGCGGGCCCGCAGGTCCCGCCCCCCGGCGAGCTCCGGGCGGAGGCAGAAGTTCGCCGTCTCGTACCAGCGGTAGCCGGCTCCGGTCAGCACCTCGACGACGCGCTCGAAGTAGCCTTCCATCGCCTCGCTCTGGCGCGCGAGCTCATCCCCGTAGGTATGGGTGAAGCGCGTCCCGGGCTTGGCCTCGAGCTCGTAGCACGACAGGTGCTCCGGGCCGAGCGCGAGCGCCTCCTCCAGGTCGCGCGCGAGGTCGGCGGGGCCCTGGCCGGGGATCCCGTAGAGGAGGTCGAGCGAGAGGTTGTCGATTCCTGCATCGCGGAGATGGTGGAAGGCCCGGCGGACGTCTTCGGGGCCCGCGCGGCGCTCCAGTACGGCCAGAAGCCCACTGTGGAAGGTCTGCGCGCCGATCGACACGCGATTGACACCGTTTCGTGACAGCAGGCGCGCCACAGCGGGCGTGACCGTCTCCGGATTCGCCTCCACCGTCACCTCCTCGGCCTCCGGCAGCGCGGCTAGCAGGCGCTCGAGCTCCGTCGGCGCCGTGAACGTCGGCGTGCCACCGCCGAGGAAGATCGTCTCCAGCTCCGGCGCCAGCAGCCCGCGCTCCAGCTCGAGCTCCGCGAGCGCCGCGTCGACGTAGCGGGCGTGCAGCTCGCGGTCGCCGCCGACGAGCGTGACGAAGTCGCAGTACCCGCACCGATGCGCGCAGAACGGCAGGTGCAGGTAGAGGTGCCGGACGGCGCCCGCGCTCACTTCCGATTCCCGTCGCCGATGTTCAGCACCGCGAGGAACGCCTCCTGCGGCAGCTCGACCGCGCCCAGCTGCTTCATCCGCTTCTTGCCCGCCTTCTGCCGCTCCAGCAGCTTGCGCTTGCGCGAGATGTCCCCGCCGTAGCACTTGGCGAGCACGTCCTTCCGCCGCGCTTTCACGGTCTCGCGCGCGATCACCCGCGCTCCGATCGCCGCCTGGATCGCCACGTCGAACATCTGCCGCGGGATCTCCTCTCGCAGCCGCTCGACGAGCGTCCGGCCCCGCGCCTGGGCAAAGTCGCGATGCACCACCAGGGAGAGCGCGTCGACCGGGTCGCCGGCGACGAGGATGTCGACGCGGACGAGCTCGCCCGGCCGGAAGCCGACAACGTCGTAGTCGAAGCTCGCGTACCCGCGCGTGCGCGACTTCAGCTGGTCGTAGTAGTCGAAGACGATCTCGGCCAGCGGCAGCTCGTGGACGAGCAGCACGCGCTCCTCCGAGAGGTACTCCAGGTGGTCGAACGAGCCGCGGCGCTCGTTGTTGAGCTCCATGACCGCGCCGACGAACTCGCGGGGGACGATGATCGACGCGCGGATGTAGGGCTCCTCGACCTCGTCGAACTCGCTCGGGAAGTCGCCGGGGCTGTGCACCTCGACCCAGTCGCCGACGCGCGGCTTCACCCGGTAGGCCACGTTCGGCGCGGTGACGAGCAGGTCGAGGTCGAACTCGCGCTCGAGCCGCTCGCGCACGATCTCCATGTGCAGGAGCCCGAGGAAGCCGCAGCGGAAGCCGAAGCCGAGCGCCTGCGAGGTCTCCGGCTCGTAGAAGAGCGAGCCGTCGTTGAGCTTCAGCCGCTCGAGCGCGTCGCGGAGCTCCGGGTAGTCGTCCGACTCGGTCGGGAAGAGCCCGGCGAAGACCATCGGCTTGACTTCCTTGTAGCCGGGCAGAGGCTCGGTCGCGGCATGGCGCGCGGTCGTGAGCGTGTCGCCGACGCGCAGGCGCGAGACGTCCTTGAGCCCGGTGATCACGTAGCCGACCTCGCCCGCGGTCAGCCGGTCGACCGGCGTCAGGTCGGGGGACAGGAAGCCGACCTCCTCGGCGTCGAATCGCGTCCCGAGCGCCATCGCGCGCAGCCCGGTGCCGGGCTCGAGCGCCCCATCGACGACGCGGACGAAGGCGACGACGCCGCGGTACTGGTCGTAGGAGGAGTCGAAGATGAGGGCGCGCGCGGGCGCGTCGGGATCGCCGGCGGGGGCGGGCAGCCGCTCGATCAGGGCGTCCAGCACCTCGGGGACGCCCTCGCCGGTCTTCGCCGAGATCCGCAGGACCCGGTCGGCGTCGTCGCCCAGCACCTCGGCGACGTCGGCGGCGACGCCGTCGGGATCGGCCTGCGGCAGGTCGATCTTGTTGACGGCCGGGACGATCTCGAGGTCGTTCTCGAGCGCGAGATACGCGTTCGCGAGCGTCTGCGCCTCGACGCCCTGGGCCGCGTCCACGACGAGCAGCGCGCCCTCGCAGGCCTGGAGCGACCGCGAGACCTCGTAGGTGAAGTCGACGTGGCCGGGCGTGTCGATCAGGTTCAGCTGGTAGCCGCGCCAGGGGACGCGGACCGCCTGCGCCTTGATCGTGATCCCCCGCTCGCGCTCGAGCTCCATCGTGTCGAGCACCTGCTCGCGCATCTGCCGTTCGGAGACGGCTTCGGTCAGCTCGAGGATCCGGTCGGCGAGCGTCGACTTCCCGTGATCGATGTGGGCGATGATCGAGAAGTTGCGGATCCGCGATTGGTCCATGTCAACGCCGGCGCCGGCGCAACGAGAGTAGCGCCTGCAGCTCCGCCACCCCGAGCGCGCGGCAGGCCGCGACGTAGACGGCGCCGCCGGCCGCGAGCGCCAGCACCACGCTGACGACCTGGCCGCCGAGCGAGCGGCCGAGCGCCTCGTCGAGCCCGTACCAGACGCCGTAGGCAACGCCCGCCAGCGCCGCGCCGGCGAGCACGATCCGGCCCGTGGCGCGTCCCGTCTCGCGCAGGTCGATCCGGCCCAGCCGCCGCCGCAGCAGGACGACGAGCGCCACGGTGGCGGCCACGTTCGCGAGCGAGATCGCCAGCGGTATCCCCCAGGTGCCGACCGGGTAGAGGAGCCAGTACAGCGCCGCGTTGACCAGAAGGTTCCCGAGGGCGACCAGCGTCGGCGTCCAGGGCGCCTGGAGCCCGAAGAAGGCGCGGTTCAGCATCAGCATCGCGCCGTTGAAGGTCAGCCCGAGCGAGAACGCGGCGAGCGCCTGCGCGACGACGACGGTCTCCCGCGGCCCGAACTCGCCCCGCTCGTAGAGCAGCCGGACGATCGGCTCGGCGAGAACGGCCGAGACGAGGCTCGCGGGGACGAGCAGGAAGGCGATCTGCCGCAGCCCGAGGTTCAGCGTGCGCCGGAAGGCTTCCGTGTCGCCGAGCGCCGCGAGCCGCGAGAGGGCCGGGAAGAGCACGGTCGCCACGGCGACCGAGAACATTCCCTGGGGCAGCATGTAGAGGCGGAAGGCGGCGTCGATCGCCGCCGGCGCGAGGTTCGGGTCGATCAGGCGCGCGGCGAACAGCGAGCCGATCACCTGGTTGAAGTTGATGAGGCCGAGCCCGAGCGTCACCGGCCCCATCAGCGCGAAGACGCGGCGGATCATCGGGTCGCGCCAGTCGACGAGGACGCGCAGCCGGCCGTCCCGCCCCCGCAGCCAGGGGAGGGGGAGCAGCGTCTGGACGATGGTGCCCGCGAGGATCGCACCCGCGTAGACGTAGAGCTCCGCGTCCTCCCCGTCCGCCGCGGGGACGCCGACCACGAGCGCCACGATGATCACGAGGTTCCAGAGCACCGGGGTCAGCGCGGGAACGGTGAAGTGGTCGTAGCTGTTGAGGATCCCGACGAAGAGGCCGAAGACGCCGAGCAGCGCGACGATCGGGAACAGCAGCCGCGCCAGCCCGACGACGAGGTCGCCCTCGTAGCCGAAGAGCTGCATCACCCAGGGCGCGAGCAGGACGAACAGGGCGGTGAGACCCGTCAGCCCGAGCAGCAGCAGCCAGAGCAGCGTCGAGGCGACCCGCCAGGCGCGCGCCCGCTCACCCTTGGCCAGCAGCTCGCTGAAGACCGGGACGAAGGCCGCCGTGAAGGCCTGGTCGGCGACGAGCGTGCGAACCAGGTTCGGGATCTGGAAGGCGACGGTGAAGGCGTTGATCCCGGCGCCCTCCACGCCGAAGTAGGCGCGGGCGACGATCTCGCGGACGAGCCCCAGCACCCGGGAGAGACCGGTCGCGGCCGCGAAGATCGCGGTCGACAGCCCAAGGCGGCGCGGGCGCTCGGAAGCGGCCATAAAGCGTAGTTTCGGCTTTGCTACCATCGCTCCCTGCCCGCCAACCGGCGGGCGTCTCTCCGAAATGGCGAATATCAGGCAGCAGAAGAAGCGCGTCCGGCTTGCTACGAAGCAGCGGCTGGAGAACCTGCGCTACAGCTCGACGATCAAGACGCTCATCCGCAGCCTGGAGACGGCCGTGCAGGAGGGCGACGCGGACGTCGTCCGCGAGCAGAGCCGCCAGCTCGAGCACTGGCTCGATCGGGCAGCCGAGCGGGGCGCCATCCACCGCAACAAGGCCGCCCGCCGCAAGTCACAGCTCGCTCGGCTCGTGTCCGGCGTCGTGCCGCCGCAGCCCGCGCCCAAGCGCGGCCGCCGCAAGAGCTAGGCGACTGCCTCCGCGGGGCGGGTGATCTCCACCAGCGCCCGCTGGAACTCGAGGTCGCCGGCGAGCCGGCTGCCGCCCTTGAGGGCGAGGTCGAGCTCCGCGAGGCGCACGATCGCGCCGCGCAGCTCCTCGGCCGAGAAGTTCCGCGCCTGCGCGAACGCCTTCTCGGCGGCGAAGGGGTGCACCTTCAGCTTCGTCGCCGCGTCCCCCGGGCTCAGCCCTTCGTCCGCCAGCGCCTGGCAGCGGCGGACGCGGCCCACGTGGCTGACGAGCAGCCCGGAGAGCCGCATCAGCTCGTCCCGCCGGGGCCGGTCGGAGCGCTCGAGCAGCTCCTCGGACGCGCCGAGCGCCGCAGCGACATCCCGCCGTCCCCAGGCGTCGGTGAGCGCGAAGATCGACGTCTCCGCACGGGCCGTGGCGAGGAGCTCGACGTCCCTGGCCGTGATCGTGTCGTCACCAGCCCAGACCGCGAGCTTCTCGATCTCGGTCGTCAGCGCGTCCAGGTCCTCCCCGACGAGCTCGACCAGCGCCGCGGCCGCGTCCGGCTCGGCCTTGACCTCCAGCCGGGCGAGCTGCTCGGCGACCCAGCGGGGCAGCGCGCGCTTCGAGTAGTCGTAGGCCAGGACCTCGCCTCGCTTCGCCACCGCCTTGCCGAGGGGCGAAGCCGGCTTGACGTCGCCGGTAAGCGCGATCACCGTGTCGGGCGCCGGCGCCTCCAGGTAGGCGGCGAGCGCCTTCACGTCCGCCGCCTTCCACTGCTCCGCATCGCTCACGACGACGAGGCGGCCGGTGCCGCCGGCGAAGAGCCCGAGCGCGTTGCAGGCTGCGACCGCGTCGTCGCCGCTCGTGTCGCGCGCCGAGAGCAACTCCACGCTCTCTTCGCCGATCCGCTCACGCAGTCGCTGGAGCGCGCGAGCGATCTTCGGCCCGTCGCCGCCGACGATCAGGTAGGCGGGCTTGAGCTCGGGCGTGGCCACCCTGCGATCGTACTCAGCCCGTCGTTCGGACCCGCAGGGTCGCCCCGTCCGACTCGATCGTCACCCGGCCGTCGCGGTCGGTGCGGTAGAGCGCGATGCCGTCGAGGGTGCCGAGCGTGGAGGCGGCCGGGTGGCCGTAGCCGTTGCCGGTGCCCACCGAGATCACGGCCGCCTGCGGGCGGAGCGAGTCGACGAGCTCGGGCAGCCGCGCGTCCGCCGAGCCGTGGTGGCCGACCTTGAGGATTTCCACGCTCCCGAGCCGCAGTCGCAGCGTCACGTTCGACTCGGCATCGGCCGGCAGGAGCGCGTCGACGGAGCCGTACGACGCGAGCAGGACGGTCGCGTGGTCGTTCGGGTCGTCGCTGCGCCGGCGGCCGTCTGGCGGCCACAGCACGGCGAGCCGGAGTCGCCCCACCGAGTAGCTCCGGCCGGCCCGCGCGACGTGGATCGGGACTCGCCGGCGCCTGGCCTCCTCCAGGGCCGGCTCGCCGTAGGGGTCGTCGAAGGGCAGGGCCGGGTGCAGGACGAGGTCGACGCGCACCCGCCGGATCACCTCCTCCGCGCCGCCGATGTTGTCGCGCGAGGGATGAGTGATGACGAGCATGGCGAGCCGGCGGATCCCGAGCTCGCGCAACTGGTTCGCGACCCGCGCCTCCGGTGGCCCCTCGTCGACCAGGACGGCCCCCTCCGGGACCTGGATCAGCGTCGCGTCGCCCTGCCCCACGTCGAGGAACGTGATCCTGAGCCCCGTCGGTGGCGGCGGCGTCCGGCCGGGCCAGGCCACCCAGGCCGCGCCGGCAACGGCGGCGACGGCCGCGGCGGTCAGTACCCACCGCGACGGCCCACCGCGCAGCCTGAGCGCGATCGCGCACAGCACCACGATTGCGGCAGCCAGGACGAGCGCGATCCCCGAGGTCACCTGCGCGCCTGGGAGAGCGCCCACCAGGCGCGCGCAGCCGGCGAGATAGGCGGCGAGCCACCCGGCGATCCAGCCCAGAGCGGCGGCGGCACCCGGCAGCAACGGCTCGAGCGCCGCCGCGGACAGGCCGAGGCCGAGCATCGGGCCAACGATCGCGGCGGCCAGCGCGTTCGCCGGTACCGAGTAGATCGGGACCGCACCGAAGTGCGCCCAGACGATGGGCGCGGTGGCAACGCCGCACGCGATCGACACAGCGAGGACGATCCCGACGCCACGCGGTACCGGGTAGCCCTCGAGCGCCCGCTGGATTCGCGGGACCGCGACGAAGATCGCGGCCACGGCCGCGAACGACAGCTGGAACCCTGGCTCGAGCAGCGAGTAGGGGTTCCAGAGCAGCAGGACGGCCGCTCCGAGCAGGAGGATGTACCAGCGGTCGCGCGGGCGCGCCGTGAGCCAGGCAAGCGAGGCGACCGCGCCGGCGACGCCCGCCCGGACGACCGACGGCTGCCAGCCGACCGCGAGCACGTAGCCGCCGATCGCCCCGAGCACGCCGACCTCGCCCAGCCAGCGCGGGATCCCGGCCACCCAGGCCGCGAACAACACGCCGATAGCGATGAAGACGACGTTCTGGCCCGAGACCGCCAGCAGGTGGTAGAGCCCCGATGCGCGGAACGCGTCGCGCAACTCCTGGGTCAGCCCCTCGTCCGCCCCCAGCACCACGCCGGCGAGGACCGCGCGGCGCTCTCCCGCTAGCCCGGGCGCGATCGTCCGCTCGAGATGGCTGCGGAGCCGGTCGGCAAGGCCACCGAGGCCGCCACGGCGCCCGATCACGCGCCAGCGCGACCCGTCGAGCACCACGGCGACGCCGTGCCGGCGGAGCCACGAGCGCTCGTCGAATCCGGTCTGGGACGAGCGCGGCAGCTCCAGCCTGCCGGTCAGCTCCAGGATTGCGCCCTGGGGCGGGGCCCGGCCGAGCGGCAAGAGGAGCAGGACGGGCTCGTCGGCAACCTGGCGGCCGAAGCGCCGCACCTCGGCGGGGATGCGCAGCGTGAACGTCCCGCGGCGCGGCGGCCCGGTCACCACCACCACGGCGCGGGAGGCCTCGCCCGCGTGCTCCTGCAGGACGCTGCGGTCGAGGACGTCGAGGCGAGCGCTCCCCCACCACCAGCCGGCGAGCAGCAGCCCGAGCGCGAGCGCGGGGACTCGCCACGAGGGGCGCGCGGCGGCGGCAGCGAGCGCGGCCGCGCCGGCCACCGTGACCGTCGCGCCCACGCCGGCCCGGACGAGATTCGCCAGCGCCAAGCCCGCGCAGAGCGCGCCGAGGAGGACGTGCGGATACCAGCGCGCCACCGCGAACGTCAAGGCGCCACGAGGTCCCTGAGCTGGTCGAGCCGCGAGGGGCCGATCCCGGCCACGGCGTCCAGGTCGTCGACCGAGCGGAACGGCCCGTTCTGCTCGCGGTACTCGACGATGCGCTCGGCCGTCACCGGGCCGATCCCGGGGAGCGCGTCGAGCTGTTCGACGGTGGCGGTGTTCAGGCGGAGCGGACCCGCGGCAGCGCCTGCGGCCCCGGCCGCTCGTGCCCCCGCGCCCCGCCGGGGCACGAGCACCTGCGTCCCGTCGACGAGCGGCGCGGCGAGATTGACGGCGGCGAGATCGGCCTTCGCCGTCGGTCCCCCCGCGCGCGCGACGGCGTCGGCGACGCGGCTCCCGTCGTCGAGGGCGTACAGGCCGGGCTGCCGGACCGCGCCGGTGACGTGGACGACGACCTGCGCCCGCTCGACCGCTGCTGTGCTCACGACGGCGGCCGCGGGCTCGACGACGGTGCTCGCCTCCGACCGGCCTCCCAGGAGTCTGCCGCCCAGCGCGAGCGCGACGATCAGGAGGACCGCGCCGAGCAGCGCCTGGCGGCGCGAAAGCGGCAATGAGGACGTCACCCCCGAATGCTGGCGGGGAAACCGTCACGCGTGGGTGACGGGAGTGAGCCGAAAGTGAGCCGGCTAGCGGGCTTGCCAGCGCTCGGCCGTGGCCTCGGCGTGCGGCATTCCGCTCGCGATCACGGCGGCTGCGACCGACTCTGCGTCGAACGGCACGCGCCGGAACGCCACCTCGACGAGGCCGCCCTCGCGGACCTCAACGATCGCGTACGCGGCCCATGGGTCGGCGCGGAACCCGTCGCCCGCCTGCTCGTGGTCGTAGGAGAGGCCCGCGCTGCCGGGGTTCACGAAGAACGCATCGCCCAGCCGGCGCACGAACTGGAGGTGGATGTGACCGCCCGCCAGCACGTCGGCGTCGGCCTCCGCGACGAGTTGGCGGAAGACGCCCTCCGGCGTCTCCGGAAAGAGGAAGTCGTCGAAGGAGGTGGGCGAGCCGTGGAAGGCGAGCAGTGTCCGGCCGCCGCCAAGCGGCGCCGTCACGGTGGGGACGAAGCCGCGCAGCACCTCGAGCCGCTCGGGCCCCAGCTGGGCAACCGACCAGGCCCTCGCCTCGAGCTGCGGCTCCGAGGCGGGCTCCGAGCCGGCGTCGGGATCGAGGAGAAACGCGTCCGCGTTCCCGAGCACGACCGGCCAGCCCAGCTCGGCGATCCGGTCGACCACCTCCGCGGGGTGCGGCCCGCCCTGCACCATGTCCCCGAGCGCGACGACCTGGTCGACGGGCACGCGCGCGAGGTCTGCGAGCACCGCCTCGAGCCCCACGGCGTTTCCGTGGACGTCCGAGACGAGCGCCGTCCGCATCAGACGACGAGGTTGACGAGCTTGCCGGGCACCACGATCTTCTTCCGGAGCTCGCGGCCGTCGATCTGGGCCTGGACGCGCGGCGAGGACAGCGCCTGCTCGACCAGCTCGTCCTCGGACAGGCCGGCCGGCACCTCGAAGCGGTCGCGCACCTTGCCGTTCACCTGGACGACCAGCTCGAAGGTCTCGCGCTCCAGCAGCGCCGGGTCGGCCTCCGGCCACGGCTGCTCCCAGAGCCGCGAGTGCCCCAGCCGCTCCCACAGCTCCTCCGCGACGTGCGGCGCGTAGGGCTGGATCAGCGAGACGGCCGCCTCGGCGGCGAAGCGGGCGGCCGGGTCGCTCGTCCTCGGCGCCAGCTCGTTGACCAGCTCCATGATCGCCGCGATCGGCGTGTTGTAGTGCCGCCGTCGCCCGATGTCGTCGCTCACCTTCGCGATCGTCTCGTGCGCCTTGCGCGCCAGCGCGCCGTTCCCGGCCTTACCTGGCGCGGCCTCGGCCGCCTCGTTGACGACGCGCCAGAGCCGGCGCAGGAAGCGGCCCATCCCCTCGACGCCGTCGGGCGTCCACTCCATCGCCTGGTCGGCAGGCCCCATGAAGAGGATGGTGAGGCGGACGGCGTCGGCGCCGTACAGCTCCGCCAGCTGGTCGGGCCCGCTCACGTTCCCCTTCGACTTCGACATCTTCGTGCCGCCCTGCGTCACCCAACCCTGGTGGAAGAGGCGCGCGAACGGCTCGCGGAAGCCGACCATCCCCCAGTCGTTCAGGACCTTGACGAAGAAGCGGGAGTAGAGCAGATGGCCGGTGGCGTGGTCGATCCCGCCGATGTACTGGTCGATCGGCATCCAGTAGTCGACCAGCGCGCGCTCGAACGGCGCCTGGTCGTTGCGCGGGTCGCAGTAGCGCAGGAAGTACCAGGACGAGTCGACGAACGTGTCCATCGTTTCGGCCTCGCGCCGCCCGGCGCCGCCGCAGCGCGGACACGGCACGTTCAGCCACTCCTCGTTGGAGGCCAGCGGCGGCTGGCCCTTGGGCCGATAGTCCTCGACGTCGGGCAGGAGCACCGGGAGCTCGTCCTCGGGGACGGGGACGATGCCGCAGCCGTCGCAGTAGACGACGGGGATCGGGGAGCCCCAGTAGCGCTGGCGGGAGAAGCTCCAGTCGCGCAGCCGGTAGTTGAGGGTCGGCTGGGCGCGCCCCTGCTCCTCCAGCCACTCGACGATCGCCCGGCCGCCGGCGGCCGCCTCCAGCCCGTCGAATCGGTCCGAGTTGACCAGCGTGCCGGCCCCGGCGACGACCTCGACGATCGGCAGCCCGAATGTCTCGGCGAACTCGCGGTCGCGCTCGTCGTGCGCGGGGACGGCCATGATCGCGCCGGTGCCGTAGTCGATCAGCACGTAGTCGGCGACCCAGACCGGCAGCCGCTCGCCGTTGACAGGATTGACAACGTGCAGACCGGTCTCGACGCCGGTCTTCTCCCCGCCCGCGGCGCGCTCCTCGGCCGGTCGCGCGACCGCGCGCCGCGCGTAGGCGCGCACCTCGTCGGAGTCGATGCGCGCGACCAGCGGATGCTCGGGCGCGAGTACGAAGAAGGTCGCGCCGAAGAGCGTGTCGGGCCGGGTAGTGAAGACCGGGATGTCCTCGTCGAGCTCCTCGACCTTGAAGAGCACCTCCGCTCCCTCGGAGCGGCCGATCCAGTTGCGCTGGATCGCCTTCGTCCGCTCGGGCCAGTCGATCAGCGCGTGGTCGTCGATCAGCGCGTCGGCGTAGGCGGTGATCCGGAAGAACCACTGCTCCAGGTTCCTTGCCTCCACCTCGGCGCCGCAGCGCTCGCAGCGCCCGTCGACGACCTGCTCGTTCGCCAGCACGGTTTGGTCGTTCGGGCACCAGTTGACGGGCGCCTGCTTGCGGTAGGCGAGACCGGCCTCGAGGAACTTGAGGAAGAGCCACTGCGTCCAGCGGTAGTACTCGGGCTCGTGGGCGGAGGTCTCGCGGTCCCAGTCGATCGCCCAGCCCAGCCGGCGCATCTGGCGGCGGATGTTGACGATGTTTTCCTCGGTGATCTCGCGCGGGTGGCCGCCCTCGGCGATCGCCGCGTTTTCTGCAGGCAGGCCGAAGGAGTCGAAGCCCATCGGGCGCAGGACGGTCGAGCCGTGACGGCGGTGGAAGTGCGTCAGGACGTCCCCGAGCGTGTAGTTGAGGACGTGCCCCATGTGCAGGTGCCCGGAGGGGTAGGGCAGCATCTCGAGCATGTAGAACTTGGGCCGCTCGGCGGAACCCGGCGCGGGGTCTTCCACGTAGAACGCGCGCTCGCGCTCCCAGACCTCCTGCCACTTGCGCTCGACTGTTGCGGGTTCGTATTTGTCCATGGGTACGAAAAAAGCCTCTCGGGCGAGAGGCTTCAGGGGAAGCTGCCGCGGCGCTCGCCGCGTTGCCTCCCTGGCCTATCCGAGAAGCAGCTCCTTCACCATATTCATGCTACCGACACTTCGACGGTCGTGTCAGGCGTCGCGACCGCGACGCTCCCGTAGAGCGGTCACCTGCCCTTGAAGCGCTCGACGAGGCGCGCGGCTTCGTCGTCGGTCACGCCCTCGAGCTGGAGCCGCAGGCGCACCGAGTTGAAGACGGTGACGTCCTCGCGCACCGGGTTCTCCCGATCGAGGTGGCCCTCGATCTCGGCCCGGACGGCACTCGGCGAGGGCTCGAACGACTGGATGAGCTCGACCGCGCAGGCCGCGATCCCTGCGAGGAAGGCCTCGGCCGGCGTCAGCTCCTCGCCCGGCGCGCCGTTCGCGACCGGGCCGTCGATGACGAAGTGGTGCTCGCGCGCCGCGCAGAGGACGCGGCCGAGGACGTCGGTCGAGCGGGCCCGAACGTCGTACCGGATCGCTGGCACGGCGCGAGGATAACGTGCCCTCGTGCTCGATCTCTTCCCCGACAGCGCCGCCACCGACCAAGGCGAGCTGGCGCTCGGCGGCGTCCGCGCAACCGCGCTCGCGGACGAGTTCGGCACCCCGCTCTACGTCTACTGCGAGCAGACCATCCGCGCCCAGGCGCGCGCCTACCGCGCGGCGGCCCCGGACGCGCTCGTGGCCTACGGCTCGAAGGCGTTCCCGAACCTCGCCGTGCTCGAGCTGCTCGCCGAGGAGGGCCTCGGCGCCGACGTCTCGACGCTCGGCGAGCTCGAGCTGGCGCGCCGCGCGGGGATCCCCGGCGAGCGGCTGGTCGTCCACGGCAACAACAAGTCGGACGAGGAGCTGCGCGCGGCGGCGGAAGCGCGCGCCGCCTTCGTCGTGCTCGACTCGCCGGACGAGGTGGAGCGCGCAGCTGCCGCGGGCGTCGAGCGGGTGCTCGTCCGGGTCACGTCCGGCATCGAGGCGGACACGCACGAGGCGATCCGCACCGGCACCCACGGCTCGAAGTTCGGACTGACACCGGAGGACGCCGTCGAAGCCCTGCGCGCCGCGGCGGCGGCCGGCCTCGATCCCGCCGGGCTCCACGTCCACGTCGGCTCGCAGCTGCTCGACACCCAGGCCGCGCGGATGACGGTCGAGTGGCTCGGGGCCTTCGCGGCCGTCTGCGCCGCCGAGCTCAACGGCTGGCAGCCGGCGGTCGTCGACCTCGGCGGCGGGCTGGGCGTACGCCATGTGGAGGACGAGGAGGCGCCGTCCGTCGAGGAGTTCGCCGGCGAGCTGCTGCGCCGGCTCGAGCGCGCCTGGGAGCTGCACGGGCTGGCGAGGCCGCTGGTCGTGCTCGAGCCCGGGCGGTCGATCGTCGGCCGGGCCGGGGTGGCGCTCTATCGCGTCGGCAGCGTCAAGCGGGCCGGCGACACGACGACGTGGGTGGCCGTCGACGGCGGCATGTCGGACAACCCGCGCCCGCAGCTCTACGGGGCTCGCTACACGGCGGTGATCGCGGGGCGTCCCGAGGAGCTGGGCGAGCACGCCTACGCCGTCACCGGCAAGCACTGCGAGGAGGAGATCCTGATCCGGCGGGTCCTCCTCCCCGAGCCCCGCCGCGGTGACGTCCTCGCGATCCCCGCCGCCGGCGCGTACACACTCGCCATGAGCTCGAATTACAACCTCGTCCCCCGCCCGGCGGCGGTGCTCGTCGGCGACGGCGACGCGCGCCTCATCCGCCGACGGGAGACCCTGGACGACATGGTCGGATTAGGCTGACCCCGATGCGAAGGTCGACGGGCATCCTCTGCGTCGCAGCGGCCGCGGCCCTCTGGGGGACGGACGCGCTCTTCCGGAAGCCGCTCGCCGACTCGACGAGCGTCGCCACGATCGTCTTCGGCGAGCACCTCGTCCTCGCGGCGATCACCCTGCCGCTGCTCGTCCCGGCGCTGGCGGCGGTGTGGCGGCTCGGCTGGCGCTTCGTGCTGGCGGCGGTGGCGATCGGGGCCGGGGCGTCGGCGGTCGCGACGATCCTCTTCACCCAGGCTTTCGTCGAGAGCGCCAGCCCGATCACCCCCGTCGTCCTGCAGAAGGTGCAGCCGATCGTCGCGGTCATCGGGGCTTGGATCATCCTCCGCGAGCGCCCGCGGCCTCGCTTCGGCTTCTACCTCGTGGCCGCGCTCGCGGGCGCGTGGCTCATCGCCTTCCCCAGCCCGACGGGCGGCGTCGCGGAGAACTGGAGCGCCTCGGCGAGGCCGGTGCTCTTCGCGCTCGGCGCGGCGTGCCTGTGGGCCTTCGGAACCGTGCTGGGCCGCTACCTGATGCGCCGCATGCGCTTCCAGCACGTCACGACGCTCAGGTTCGCGTTCGGGCTGCCCGCGAGCGGAATCGCCCTCCTCGTCCTGGGCGGGCCCGCCGTCGCGTCCGCGCGCGACTCGCTCTGGATCGCGGTCCTCGCCCTCGTCACCGGCTTGATTGCGCTCAGCCTCTACTACTACGGGCTTCGCGTGACCCCGGCGATCCCGGCGTCGCTGGCCGAGCTCGCCTTCCCGGTCACCGCGGCTCTCGTCGGCTACCTCGCGTTCGACGCCACGCTCAGCTCGACCCAATGGCTGGGCGTGGCCGTGACGACGACCGTGGTCGCGCTCCTGCCGGCCCGGCCCCGCGACGTGGTGGACGTCGTGCCGGCGCCCGTTGCGGCGCCGGCCTAGACGTTCCGGCTACGGAGCCGGCGGCCCTTCGCGGTAGACGGTCTCCCGCCGCCCGCCCCAGCCGCCCCAGCTCGACCAAAAGATCATCGAGAGCAGGGCGCCCGCGGCGCCGACGATCAGGAGGATCCAGCCGACCGCTGTGATGTCCAACCCGGCTACCTCGGCCTCGACGGCCCAGACCAGGATGGCTCCCACGGCGATCAGTATGAGACTTGCTCCGATTCCCATAGCGCGAAGTTGCCCGAACCTCCTCGCGGTCAAACCCCGCGGACGGGAAGCGGCGTCTCGCCGTCGCGGTCGACGCGGTAGGCGCCGGCTCCCTCGACCGCGCTGACGACCTCGACCAGCTCGGTGCCCTCGTAGCGGACGCCGGCGTGATCGTCGATCGCGATCCCGGGCGGGAAGCCCTCGGCCAGGAGGCGCCGGTATGCCGGCCGCCGGTTCGCCTCGCCGTCGTAGTGCGGGCAGCAAGAGCCGGGGAGCCAACCGAGACAGTCGAGCCCGTCGAGCTCCTCGCGGAACGAGTCCGTGACCCCGGTCTCGAACCAGCAGATCGCGCCGGCGCTGCCGCCCGCGAGCACGACACCGCGCTCCCAGGCTTCGCTCAGCACCGAGTCGACGCCGTGCGCGCGCCAGACGGCGAGCATGCTGGCGGTGTTGCCGCCGCCGACGAAGATCACGTCGCGGGAGAGCAGGTGCTCGCGCCAGTCGGGCCGCGGGATGCCGAAGAGGGCGACGTGGGAGGGCCGGCAGCGGTGGGTCGTGAAGAGGTCGTAGTAACTGGGGAGATGCGCCTCGCCCGTCCCCTGTGCGAGCAGGCACACGCTCGGGTCCTCCTTGCCGGTCAGGCCGAGCACGTAGTCGACGAGCAGGCGGACGGGCCCGCCGAGCGCGAGGATCGTCATGCGGCGAGCTCCGCGGGGTCGGTCACCGGCGCCCGGCACGCGAACCGCTCGCAGACGTAGACGGCCGGCTTGCCGTCGACGAGGCCCTTTCCCGCGAGCAGCGGCACGTCCTCCGCAGGACCGAAGGCCACGACGGCGTTCGGCTCGAACCCGGCCAGGGCGGCGCGCGCGACCGGCGCGTCCGGCGGCCCGACGATCGCCAGCTCCCGTGGCGGCGAGAGGTGGAGGTCGAGCGCGCAGAGCGCCCAGCCGAAGGCCTGCGGCGCGCGCGGCATCGCGTCGCGCAGCGTCCGGAGGACGCCGACGCCTTGCCGCTCCAGCTCGTCGTCGCCGTAGATCCGCGCCAGCCGCAGCAGCACGTAGGCGAGCATCGAGTTGCCGGACGGAATCGGATGGTCCTGCACGTCCTTCGGCCGGGCGACGAGCTGTTCGCCCGTGGCGGCGGTGAGATAGAAGCCGCCGCGCTCCTCGTCCGCGAAGAGGCGCACCGCGGCGCGGGCGAGGCGGACGGACTCCTCGAGCCAGCGCAGGTCGCCCGTGGCGACGTGCAGCTCGTAGAGGCCGTGCGCGAGATTGGCGTAGTCGTCGAGGAAGCCGGGCCCGCTGCCCCCCCCCGTCCCGGAAGCTGCGCTCGAGGTCCGGCCGGGCGAGCAGCTCCGCGGCGGCGACCGCCGCCTCCACATAGTCGGCGCGGTCGAGCCTCCGTCCCGCCTCGGCCAACGCCGCAATGGCGAGCCCGTTCCACGACGTGATCACCTTGTCGTCGCGGGCCGGCTGCGGGCGGCGCTCCCTGATCGCCAGCAGCCGCGCGCGCGTCCCAGCGTCGAGCTCGCCGCGCAAGATGCTCCGCTCGTGCTCGAACGGCTGGAGCAGCTCCGCGGGCGCGCCCTCCTCCTCGGTCCATGTGAAAGTCAGCCCTTCGACGCCTTCGGTGTCCGCGTCCTCAGAGGAGGCAAAGCCGCCGCCGTCGACAGCGAGCTCCCGCAGCACGTAGTCGAGCGTCTCCTCCGCGACCTCGCGGTAGCGCGGGGTCCCGAGCACCAGCCAGCCGTGGAGGTACGCGGACGCGAGCAGCGCGTTGTCGTAGAGCATCTTCTCGAAGTGGGGCACGAGCCAGCTTGCGTCGACCGAGTAGCGGTGGAAGCCGCCCCCGAGCAGGTCGTACATGCCGCCCAGGGCCATCCCGTCGAGCGTCGCCGCGGTCAGCTCCCGTTCCCCCCGCCGCAGAAGGAACTCGAGCGTCGACGCGGGCGGGAACTTCGGCGCGCCGCCCCACCCTCCCCAGCGAGCGTCGAAGCCGGCGCGCAGGCCGCTCGCCGCCTCGTGGAGGATCGTCCCGATCAGCGGCTCCCTGGACGCCGCGAGCCGCCCGGAGCGCTTGAGCTCCTCGGTCAGCACCCGCGCCTGCTCCACGATCACGGCGCGGCGCTCCCGGTAGGCATCCGCGACGGCGGTGAGCACCTGCTGGAAGCTCGGCAGTCCGTGACGCGGCTCGGGAGGAAAGTAGGTGCCGCCGAGGAAGGGCTCGCGCTCGGGGGTGAGGAAGGCGGTCAGCGGCCAGCCGCCGTGGCCCGTGAGCGCGACGACCGCGTCCATGTAGACGGCGTCGACGTCGGGCCGCTCCTCCCGGTCGACCTTGATGCAGACGAAGTGCTCGTTCATCAGCCGCGCTGTTGCGGCGTCCTCGAACGACTCGTGCTCCATGACGTGGCACCAGTGACAGGCGGCGTAGCCGATCGAGAGCAGGATCGGCTTGTCCTCGTCGCGCGCGCGGGCGAAAGCCTCCTCGCCCCACGGATACCAGTCGACGGGGTTGTCGGCGTGCTGGAGCAGGTAGGGGCTGGTAGCGGCCGCGAGCCTGTTCACTGCCCCACGATGACAGAAGCCCCGGTGCGGCTACCGGGGCTCCTATCGCTACCCCTCATGGAGAGAGCCGGACGAGCTGCTATTCCGCGGCCCACTCGTCCGGGCATGTGGGTTGGGCTGGACGGAACGCTAGACCCACCGATCGAAAAATGCAAGCGGGGTAATTTCACTCAGTATTACCTTCTCTATTTTGACTCTCCAATCAAGGGAAAGCCGCCTGCGCGATAGACGCCGCCCGGCAGCGGCCGGCCGAGCAGCCCCTCCATCCACTCTGCCGTGGCGATCAGCGCCTCGAGATCGACGCCGGTGTCGACCCCTTCCCGGTGGAGGAGATAGACGACGTCCTCGGTCGCCACGTTGCCGGTCGCGCGGGGCGCGAACGGGCAGCCGCCGAGGCCGCCGACGGAAGCGTCGAGCACGACGGCGCCGGCCTCGACCGCGGCCCATGCCGCGGCGACTCCGGTGTGCCGGGTGTCGTGCCCGTGGAAGCCGACGGGCCCGCCGAGCGCCGCGACGTCCGCGACCAGGCGGCGGACCGCGCCGGGAGTCGCGACGCCGATCGTGTCGGCGAGGACCAGCTCGTCGGCGTCGGTGAGCTGAGCGCAGAGCTCGACGACGCGCCCGGGATCGACCTCGCCTTCGAAGGGGCAGCCGAACGCCACGCTGACGGTGACCGTGCACGGGCGGTCGGCGGCGGCGAGGATCTGCCGGGTTTGCGCGAGCGCATCGCCGAGGGAGGCGTTGGCGTTGCGGCGGCTGAAGGACTCAGTCGCGGCGAGCGTGCAGTTGATCCGATCGAGGCTCGTCGCGCGCAGGCGCTCGAAGCCCTGCTCGTTGAGCACGAGGCCGGAGTACTCGGTGCCTGGGCGGCGCTCGATCGCGGCCACGACCTCCTCCGCGCCGGCCATCTGCGGCACGAGGTCCGCCCTGACGAAGCTGGCCGCCTCGACGCGCGGCAACCCGGCGGCGGCGAGCCGGTTCACGAGCTCCGCGCGCACGGCGGGGGCGAGCACGTCCGCCTCGTTCTGAAGGCCGTCCCGCGGCCCCACGTCGCACAGCGTGACCCTCACGAGGCGGAGCGTATCCCGCTCGGCCCGTCACACATCTGGCGCGATCCGGCGCGCCACACGCGCGAATTTCCGCAGTAGGCTCGAACGTGGGCGGGTGGGCGGGCCACCCTTCTCTCAGGCGGTCGGGCGGCCTGGAGCCCGCTCAGACCTGGTAGGCCGTGACCAGCTTCGGCTCGATCCGGATGATGATCCGGCGCTCGCCTTCCTTGCGCCACGGATACGTGTCGCGGCCGGTGTACTTCTTGGCGAGCTTGTCGATGTGCTCCTCGGCGCCCTCGCTCACCAACTCCGCCTCGCCGGTGACCGCGAGCCACTTGTACGGGTCGTCCTCGTCGCGCACGTACAGGGTCACCCGCGGGTCGTTGCGGACGTACTTCTCCTTGTACCGCCCCTCGGCGGTGTTCACGAGCACATGCCCGTCGTCGGCGTCCACCCAGACCGTCGTGAGCTGGGCGGTCCCGTCGGGCCGCAGCGCCCCCAGCACGCCGTAGTTCGGCTTCCGCAGCAACTCGACCTGGGCCTCCGTCAGCTTCGCCATCTCGTCCTTCCTCTCAACGTCTCGACGCGGTAGGTTCTTCCACGATGGGCGTCGTCCTACTCGTGGGCACCCGCAAGGGGCTCTTTCTCGTCCACGGCGACGATTCCCGCTCGTCGTGGACGGTCGACGAGCCGCTGCTGACCGGCTGGGAGGTCTTCCACACGATCCGCGACCCGCGCGACGGCGCCCTCTACGCCGCCGCCAACAACTTCGTCTACGGCGCGACCGTCCTCCGCTCCGACGACCTCGGCCAGACCTGGGAGCGCGCGGAAGGCCTCGGACTGCCCGAGGAGTCCGAGCTCAAGCTCGAGAAGGCCTGGCACGTCGAGCCGGGCTCGAACGGCGAGCTCTACCTGGGCGCGGCGCCGGGCGTGCTCTTCCACTCGGACGACCGCGGCACGACGTGGACGGTGAACCAGGGCCTGCTCGAGCACCCGACGCGCGAGCGCTGGCAGCCCGGCGCCGGAGGCATGTGCTGCCACTCGATCCAGCTCGACCCGTCGGATCCCCAGCGGATGTACGTCGGCATCTCGGCCGCCGGCGTCTTCCGGACGGAGGACGGGGGCGAATCGTGGACGCCGCTCAACAAGGACGTCGCCGCCGACTTCATGCCCGAGAAGTACCCGGAGGTGGGCCAGTGCGTGCACAAGCTGCTCCTCCACCCCGCCCGCCCGGAGCGGCTCTGGCAGCAGAACCACTGCGGCGTCTACCGCTCCGACGACCGCGGCGAGAACTGGGAGCGGCTCGACGGGAACGGGCTGCCGAGCGGCTTCGGCTTCGGCCTCGCGCTCGACCCCGACGACCCGGACACCGCCTTCGTGGTCCCGGAGGAGGCCGACGAGAACCGCGTGACCGCGGGCGGCCGGCTGGGCGTCTACCGCACGCGCGACGCCGGCGCCAGCTGGGAGCTGCTCACCGACGGGCTCCCTGACCAGGCCTGGACGGGCGTCCTCCGCGAGGGCATGTCGTTCGACGCCGACTCCGTGTACTTCGGCACGCAGGGCGGCTCCGTCTTCGCGATCGCGGACGGCGACCGGTGGGTGGAGGCCGCCTCCTATCTGCCGCCGATCCTGTCGGTCGAAGCGGCCGAATGGTCCAGGTAGTCCTGCCGGGCATCCTGGCCGCGCAGGCGGGCGGCCGGAAGCGGTTCGAGCTCGACGCGGCGACGGTCGAGGACGCGCTGCGGGCGCTCCCCGTGGCCGACCTGCTCTTCGACGAACGGGGCCAGCTCCGCCCGCTCGTGAACGTGTACGTGGACGGCCGGGACATGCGCGAGGACGGGAGCCTGGGAATGGCGCTCGCCGGCGCGTCGGAAGTCCGGGTCGTCGGCGCCGTGGCCGGGGGCTAGGGAACCGTCGTCGGGATCTCCCCGACCTCGCCGGCGACGATCGAACGGCGGATCTCCTCCACCCGCTCGAGGTCGGCCGAGGGCGCGTCGCTGCTGACTATCCCGAGGCCCACGCCGTCGTCGGCGAGCCCAAACACGAGATTGCGGCCGCCCTGCCAGGTGCCGTCGAGGACGCCCTGGATCGTCAGGAAGACCGCCTGGTCGACGCGCTTCAGCGCGCTGGTAAGGATGTGCGGCCCGAGGAACGACTGGTCGGCGTCGACGCCGATCCCCCAGACGCCTTTCTCCTTCGCGGCGTCAAGGGCCCCCAACCCACACCCGCCGGCGACCTGGAAGACGATCCGCGACCCGTTTGCGATCTGGTCGAGGGCGACCTCCTTGCACTTGGCGAGATCGTCCCAGTCCTGCGAGTAGCCGTTCAGCACGGTGATCCCCGGCATCGTGGCCTCGGCCCCGGCCTGGTAGCCGGCGATGAACCGGTCGACCGGCGGCTCCTTCATGCCGCCGACCGAGCTGATCACGTCGGGCCCGTCCTCGCGCTCCACCGTCAGCGCGGCCAGGGCGCCGGCGAGGTAGCCGACCTCCTCCTCCTTGAAGAGGAGGCCCACGACGTTCGCCGGCGCGCCCGGGAGCGACGCCTGGTCGACGTCGATGATCACGAACTTCGTGTCGGGGAACTGCTGCGCTACCGCCGCCACGGCCTCGCCCTGCGCGAAGCCCACCCCGATGACGACGTCGTAGCCCTCCTCGGCGAGGGACGAGTGGTTCGGAACGTAGTCGGAGTCCGAGGCCGACTCGATCACGCGGACCTCGGCCCCGAGCTCGCGCTCCGCGCGCTGCACGCCCTCGTGGGCGAGCTGGTTGAACCCCCGGTCGTTGAGCTGCCCGATGTCGGTCACGAGCCCGACGCGGATCGCCTGCTCCGCCTCCCCGGCCTGCTCCTGGTCGTCCCCGCCGCCACACGCAGCGAACAGCAGCACGGCGAGCAACAGGATAGGTTTGCGACTCACGGGCGAAAACCACCCTACCATGCCGCTCAGCCACTTCGTCCTCGCCGCCGTCCTCCAGGTCCGGAACGACCGCCTCCAGGTCTTGCTGTGGGAGCGCGCGCGCGAGCCGTTCGCCGGAGCCTGGGCCCTCCCGGGCGGCCCCCTCGGCAGCGACGAGGCGCTCGAGGCATCGATCCGGCGCCAGCTCGCGGCGAAGGTGGACGTCCGAGAGGTCGCTCATCTCGAGCAGCTCGAGACCCTGAGCCAGCCAGGCAGGCAGCTCACCACCGCGTACCTGGGCCTCGTGCCGGTCGGCGTCGATCCGAACGTACCCGAGGACACGGCCTGGCACGCCTTCGGCGATCTGCCGGCGACGGCGTTCGACCACGGAGCGATCGCGCTGGCGGCGCGGGAGCGCCTGCGCGCGAAGCTGTCCTACACGAACATCGCCTTCGCCCTCGCCCCCGACGAGTTCACGATCTCGGAGCTCCGCGACGTCTACGAGGCAGCGCTCGGCCACCGCGTCACGACGACGAACCTCCAGCGGGTGCTGCTCCGCCGCGGCGTTCTCGCCCCCACGGGGGCGCGGCGGGAGCCGGGGCGGAGCGGCGGCAGGCCGGCCGCCGTGTTCCGCTACCGCTCGCGAAGCCTCGAGGTGACCGACCCGTTCGCGGTTCTCCGCCCGCCGCCCGAGCGGTGAAATCCCCCGCGCGGGGGAGTTTTGACTGTCAGTCAATCGGAACAATGAGGGGGCAGAAGCAATAGGATCGGGTGTTGCCTAAAGTCGTCAGGCTGGAGGATCCCTTGAGTACCGAACAGACGCTGAAGTACGCAGAGGGGCTCCGTGAGGTCTACCGCCAGGAACGGGCACAGCGCGCCCGAGCCGAGCGGGCGCTGCAGGCCCTCGAGCAGGCGTACGCGTCGACGGTCTCGGCGCTCTCGGCGGCGCTCGAAATGCGTGACGACCGGACGGGAGAGCACGCGGTGCGCGTGACCCGGCTCGCTCTGGGCCTCGCCGAGGCCTGTGCGCGGCGCCTCGCGGCCGAGCGCGAGCTGGAGTTCGGCTTCCTGCTGCACGACCTGGGCAAGATCGGGATCCCCGACGCGATCCTCCTCAAGCCGGGGCCCCTCAGCGCGGCCGAGCGAGACCTGATCCGGACCCATCCGGCGCTCGGGGAGCAGATCGTCGCCCGGATCCCCTCCCTGGCCGGGGTCGCGCGTGACGTCATCGCCTCGCACCACGAGCGCTGGGACGGCACCGGCTACCCGCGGGGCCTGGCCGGCGAGTCGATCCCGCTCGCCGCACGGGTCTTCGCGCTCGCCGATGCGTGGGACGCGATGACCAACGATCGCCCGTACCGGGCGGCGCTGCCCTTCGAAGCGGCCGTGGGCGAGATCGACGCGGGCCGGGGGACGCAGTTCGACCCCGTGCTCGTCGACCCGTTCCTGGAGCTGGTCTCGCGGCGGCGGGCGGCTTGACCGACATCACGGTCCTGCTCGTCGAGGACGACTCCATGGTCCGCGACTGGATGCGCACGGCCCTGCCGGGGGCGGGATTCCGCATCGTCGGCGAGACGGCGTCGGTCGACGCCGTCCACGAGCTCGCTCGCCGGCGGAACCCGGACCTGCTGCTCGTCGACTACCGGCTTCCGGACGGGCGAGGCACGGAGCTCGTCCGGGCGCTGCGCAAGCAGGGCCTGGACACGCCCGCAGTGCTCATGACGGCGAACGCCGAGCGGGGCTTCAACGAGGCGGCCCGCGACGCGGGCGCTCAGGGCACGTTCCTCAAGACCGGGAATGTGGACGAGCTCGAGCAGGCGTTGAGGGCGGTGTTGGGGGGCGAGCCGGCCTTCGATCCGCGCCACCCGCGCCGCGCGCCGGGGCGGGGCGCCCTCAGCCCGAGGGAGCGCGAAGCCCTGCGCCTCGTGGCCGAGGGCCTGACCAATCGTGAGATCGCGCGCAAGCTGGAGATCGGCGACGAGACCGTGAAGACGTTGCTCGGCCGGAGCTTCGCGAAGCTGGGGGCTCGCAAGCGGGCCGAGGCCGTCGCGGTGGCGCAGGAGCGGGGACTGCTCTGAAGCGAGATCGCGCCTCGGTTGCGCACGACCTGAAGACGCCGCTCGCCGTCATCTCCGGGTACGCCGAGCTCCTGCTGCGGGACGACGAGGCGATCAGGCGGGAGGCGCCCCATAGGATCCTCGAGGCGGCGAAGAGGCTGTCGGCGGAGATCGACGGCTTGATCGGCCTCCTACCCGAGCTCGACGACGTGCCTGCCGGCCGGACGCCCCGGCTGATCCTCCTGGTCGACGACGACGCCTCCCTCCGGGAGCTCCTGCGGGCGACCCTGCCGGAGGACGACTACGAGGTGATCGAGGCCGGGGATGCCCGTGGCGCACTAGCGGCGATCGACGGCCAGGACGTCGACCTGGTCGTGCTCGACTGGCGCCTGCCGGACGGCACCGGAGGCGACGTGCTGGCGCACGTAAAGGCTCAGCGACCCGACCTGCCCGTGATCGTGCTCACCGCGGAGGCCCGTGTGGAGGCGGAGCAGGCGGACGCCTTCCTGCGGAAGCCCTTCAGCCCGCTCGCACTGCTCGACCTAGTCGACGTCCTCGCCGGCCGGGACTAGCCCGGTCGCGAGGCGGACGAGCCGGCGCAGCTCCTGCGCCGAGTAGGCGCCCTTCTCGATCAGCGACGCGGCCTGGGCGCTCAGGCGAAGCCGTTCCTCGGGCGCGAGCCTGCGGGCGGTGAGGACGATCACCGGGATGTTCCTCGTAGCGGGATCGGCGTGGAGACGGTCGAGCACGCCGAACCCGTCGAGCTCCGGCATCGCGAGGTCGAGCACGATCGCGTCGGGGTGCCGCTCGGCGACCGCCGCGAGCGCCTCGAGGCCGTTCGCGGCCTCCCGCAGCTCCCGCGCCTCCCCGCCCAGCGTCTCGACGACCAGGGCCCGGACCGCCGGGTCGTCGTCGACGACGAGCACGGAGGCGGCCGGCGTGCCGAGCACGCGGATCAGCGTCCGTCGCAGGTCGTCGCCCGAGAACGGCTTCACGAGCACGTCGGTCGCGCCGAGCGCGCCGGCCGCGGGGCCGTCCGGGCCCGTGGCGCAGACGACGACGGGTACGGCCGCCGTAACGGGGGAGGCCTTCAGTCGCGCGAGCACCTCCCAGCCGTCGACCCGGCCGGCGACGCCGACGTCCAGGCAGATCACCGCGGGCGGATCGGCCGTTGCGAGGGCCAGCCCCTCCTCTCCGGTCGCCGCGACGGTCACCTCGAAGCCGTCCGCCTCGAGCGCTTCGCGCAGGAACTCGGCGCAGGCGGGGTCGGGCTCGACGACGAGCGCCCGGCTCGGTCCCCGCGCGCGCCGGGCCGCCACCGGGAGCTCGAACCAGAACGTGGAGCCGCGACCCTCGACGCTCTCGAAGCCCATGCGTCCTCCGTGCGCCTCTGCGATCTCGCGCGCGAGCGCAAGGCCGAGCCCGGTCCCTCCGATCCGGCGGGTGTCAGACGTGTCGACCCGGAAGAACTTCGTGAAGATTCGCGACTGCTGCTCCGACGGGATGCCGAGGCCGCGATCGGAGACCGAGATCCGCAAGCGCCCGTACGCGGGCGCGGCAGACACTTCCACCGGGCCCCCTGCGGGCGAGTACTTGATCGCGTTCGAGACGAGGTTGGAGACGACCTGCGCGATGCGGTCGGCGTCCCCGATCGCCTCGACGGGCTCGGCGGGCAGCGAGAGCGAGATCGCGTGCTCGCGGCTCTGGCCGGCGAAGAGGTCGACCTCGTGCCGCAGCAGCTCGCCGAGGTCGAAGGGCGACAGGTCGAGCCTGAGCGCGCCCTCCTCGATCCGCTCGAGGTCGAGGAAGTCGTTCACGAGGTCGGTGAGGCGCCGCGCCTCGCGGTGGATCGTGTCGAGGTAGCGGCGCGAGGTCTCCGGCTCGGCTTCGCGGCTGGCCAGCAGCTCCGAGAAGCCGAGGATGCTCGCCAGCGGCGTGCGCAGCTCGTGCGAGACGGTGGCGATGAGGTCTGACTTCATCCGGTCGGCTTCGCGCTCCGCGGTGACGTCGTGAAGCGTGAAGATCCGGCCGAGGAGTTCTCCCTCCTCGTCCCGCACCGGCGCGGTGTGCACGGCGAGCGTGACGCCCGGCTCGGCGAGCGTGAGTTCCTCGACCGCCTCCAGCTCGGGATCCGCCGCAACCCGCCGCAGGAACGCGCGCGCCCGCTCGGGCTCCGTGGTGGCCTCCACGACCTCGTCGATCCGCTCGTAAAGGCTGCCTGGACGCGGCGGCCCCAGCGCGTCCATGGGGGCGTTCCTGACGATGATGTTCCCCTCCAAGTCGAGCATGAAGATCCCGTCCACCGTCGCGTCGAGCACGATGCGGTTCCGGCGTGCAAGCCGCCGGGTGCTTGCGAAGGCGAGCACGTTCGAGAGTGCGACGGCCGCCTGGTCGGCGAGCGACTGCGCGAGCTCGACCTCCGCCTCGGAGAAGGCGCGGTCGGCCACGCGCGCGAGCCCGAGCACGCCGAGCGGGCGCCCGCCCTGGATCAAGGGCAGGTGGAGCTCGTGCCGGACGGCAACCTCGCCGTCGAAGGCTCGCACGGCGAGGCCGCTCTCGCCGTGGGATGTGCGCACGGGGCGGCGCTCGGCGAGCGCGCGGCCGGGAAGACCCTCCCGGGGCACCACCTCAGCCGCGAGCCGGGCGGGGTCGATCCCGCGGGCGGCGGCGAGCGCGAACGCCTCGCCGTCCCCGTCGCCGGCGTGCAGCGTCCCGAGCTCGGCGTCGGCCGCATCGCAGACGCCGTGCAGGATCGCCTCGGCAAGCGAGGCGAGCTCGGTCTGCGCGGCCAGCGAGTCGGCCAGCTTGTAGAGCCGCTGCAACCGCTCCTTCTCGTCGCCGAGCTGCGCGAGGGCGCGCTCGAGCTCGCCCTGCTGGGCCTCGAGCTCGTCGTTCGCGGCCTCGATCTCGGTCTGCTGTGCCTCCAGCTCCGCGTTCTGGCTCTCGAGCTCGTGCCGGCTTTCCTCCAGGGAAGCCGCCATCCCGTCGAACGCCCGGCCGAGCACCCCGATCTCGTCGCGCCGCTCCACGCCCACCCGGGCGCCGTAGTCGCCCGTCGCCAGGCGGTCGGCCGCGGAGGCGATCCGCCGGAGGGGCAGGGCGACCGACCTCGCGACGTAGAGGGCAAAGATCAGCACGAGCCCGACCGAAGCCGCGAGCCCCACGCCTGCGGTCAGGACGGCACGCCGGGCGCTCGCGTCGGCGCGATCGCTTCGCAGCGCGGCGAACTCCTCCTGGCGCTCGTCGAAGGCCTCGAACAGCCGCCTGATCGCATCGACGCGGCGCTTGCCTTCACCGCCGGCGACCCGCGCGCGGGCCGCCACGAGATCGCGCGAGGCCAGGGTGATCAGCGGGCCGGCGAACTCGTCGACATAGGCCCCGACCGCCGCGTCGACGGCCGCCAGGCGATCCCGCTGCACGGGATCGCGCACGAGCCCGGTCAGGCGGGCCGTCGCGACCGGCAGTTCCCGCCGAGCCGCGTTCCAGGGCTCCAGGAAGCGGGCCGCACCGGTGATCACGTAGCCGCGCTGGCCGGTCTCGAGGTCGAGCACCAGCCGCTCGAGCTCATGCGCGCCCGCCAGAACCTGGTCGCTACGCCGCGCCTCGCTGGTCGCCTCGCGGAGGTCGCCGACGGCGAACAGGAGCGCCGCGAAAACTGCGCCTACGACGAGGGCGAGCAGGCCGCTCGCCGCGAGCGTCCGGAAGGTCAGCCCGCGGGTCACGGGCGTGCCCGCTGGTACGCGTGGGGGCCCACGCGCACGAGTCCGAGCGCGGCCGGCTGGACGAGGCGCTCGCTGCGGCCCAGCATCAGCACCCCGCCGGGCGCGAGCGCTCCGGCAAGGGTGGTATGGAGCTCCGCGCGCGCGGCGGCCGAGAGGTAGATGGCGAGGTTGCGGCAGAGGACGAGCCGCCAGGGGCCGGGCGGCGCGCCCTCGCGGACGACGTCGCGGCGCTCCCAACGGGCCTGGCGCCGGAGCGCGGGCCGAATCTCGACCTCGCCGTAAAGGCCGCGCCGGGCAACTGCCAGGTTCTCCTCGAGCAGGTCGCTGCCGAGCAGCACCGACTCCTCGAGGGCCCCGAGCCGCTCGAGCACGAGGGCGATGCTGTAGAGCTCGGACCCGTCCGCGCAGCCCGCCGACCAGACGGTCAGCCGGGGACTCTCGGCGAGCAGGGCGGGCAGGAGCTCGCGCTCGAGCAGGTCGAACTGAGCGGGATCGCGGAACAGGCCCGAAACGGGAACGGCGATCAGCCGGCGGAAGCGCTCGCGGGCGGCGGAGTCGTGGCGCAGCAGCCGGAGCAGCTCGGCCGGCTCGGAGAGGCCCTCCCGCTCGAGGGCGCGCCGCACGCGCTCCTCGACGTGGTCGGGGCGGAACGCGGTGAGATCGAGGCCGGCTGCCCGGCCCAATGCGCCGCGGGTGACGTCGGCCGCCATGGTCACGCCTTTCCCCCGAGCAGCCGCTCGACCACCTCGGCGAGCTCCTGCGGGCTGAACGGCTTGCTCACGAACCCGTCGGCGCCCGCCGCGGCGGCCGCGGCGCGATCGCCCTCCTGCGTGCGCGCGGTCAGCATCAGGACCGGCGTCGCCGCCAGCTCGGGGTCGCCGCGGAGCTCGGCGAGCACGTCGAGCCCGCTCCGGCCGGGCATCATCATGTCGAGGAGCACGAGGTCGGGCCGCTCCCGCCGTGCCGCCTCGAGCGCCTCGTCGCCGTCACGCGCCTCGACGAGGCGGTAGGAAGCGGGCGCGAGCGACGCGCGCACGAGCTCGCGCAGCACGTCCTCGTTGTCGCAGATCAGGATCGTGGCCGCCACCCCGTGTTGCCTATCGGCAGCGGGGGCCGGGAGCGTGAGCCTCAGCTGCCCGCGAGAATGCGGGCGAGCAGGGCGCGGAAGGCCGCCGGCGCCATGGCCGCGGACTCGTCGTTCTTCGAGGTCGGGCGATAGGCGTTGCCCCTGGACTGCCAGAACGCCCAGACGAGGGTGGAGGTGAAGCGCTCGCAGCCGTACTGGTCGTGGGCGAGGCCGGGCGTCTCGCGGCACCAGGCGGCAGCGCCGAGTGCGGCCGTGAGCTGCTCGCGGATGGAGGAGTCGAAGAGGAAGAAGTCGACCTGGTGCGCGTACTCGTCCTGGACGATCGCCCAGGAGAAGCGCCCCGCGGCGAGGACGTTCGAGTCGAGCCAGATGTGGCCGGGGCGGGCGAACGAGCCGGTGCCGGGCGCGATGTGGATCGTGATCTGGGCGGGCACGACGTCCCAGGGGAACGAGCTCGCCTCGAGCGCGCGGACGACCTGCCGCTGCTCGGCCTCGGTGCCGCTCGCGAAGACGTAGTCGCCGCCGCCGGCGAGCGCCGGGCCCGAAAGGGCGAGGGCTGCGAGGAGCGAGCCGAGAAGAACGAGGAGAGTGCGTGCCATGCACTCTTCCTCGGGCCCTCAAAAGCAGGCTCTGTCCCCCGTCTGCCGGGCAGGAGCCCCGGTCCGTCCCCCGTCCGGGTCGTGTTAGTTGCGACTGTCCCCCAGCGGTGGGACAGCGACCGTTCGGCCTACGTCAGCTCTCGCCTGCGACCGCGAGCGTGAGCCCGGCTTCGGGCACCTGCTGCACCGACGCGTCGCGCGTGTAGAACTGCTGGCGCGAGAGCAGGAAGAGCTCCGGGATGATCTCGGCGCGCACCTCGCCGCCCGCGAAGACGCGGACGACGGAGCTCTGCGAGACCACGACCGGGATCGCCCCGGTCGCGGCGCTGATCGAGGCGGCGGCCGCATGGCGCGTCCCCAGGCCGGGGATGAAGTACTCGGGCGTCAGCTCGACGTCGATGAAGCGACCGGCCGTCATGAACGTGCCGTCGTCGGCGACGAGGAAGGCGCCGTCGAGCTGGGCGAGCTCCTTGACGGTCTCGCGAAAGTCCGGGCGCTGGATGTCCAGCAGCTCCTTGGGATGCCCGTAGAGGGGATCGAGGATGAGCGGCCGGGAGTGCTCGAGTACGGCGTCGACCGCGCCGACGACGAACATCGTCCCGATCTTGCGGCCCTCGCGGCCCTCGCGCGCGATCTCGACGCCGAGCTGCACGATCTCCTCGAGCGTGCGCCGGCGCGCCCAGGCGCAGCGTGTGGTCTCGGCCACGGGGCCGAAGATCTCCTCGAGCCTGTCTGCGCGCTCCACGAAAGCTAGAACGCTCGTGGGGCAGGCAAGATTCCGCGGTGACCCTGGAGGAGCTCGGGTGGGGCCCGGACCTAGCGGCCGCCTTCACCCCCTACGGAGAGCGCGGGCTCGTGCCCGCGCGGGTCGCGTCGCAGCATCGGGGCAGCTTCGACCTGCTCAGCGAGGCAGGCGAGCCGACGGGCATGCCGGGCGGGACGCTGCGCGGGCTGCCCGCGGTGGGCGACTGGGTGGCCGCCGCTCCCGTCGCCGAGGAGGCGAAGGCAGTCATCGAAGCGGTGCTGCCGCGCCGGAGCGCGTTCACGCGCAGCAATCCGTGGACGGGCAAGGAGGAGGTGGTGGCGGCGAACGTCGACACGGCGCTCGTGGTCACAGCGCTCGGGCGCGACTTCAGCCCGCGGCGGCTCGAGCGCTACCTGGCGGCGGCGCACGAGAGCGGCGCCGAGCCGGTCGTGGTCGTGAACAAGACGGATCTCGACCCCGACGCGCTCGCCGAGACACTCGAGCAGGCACGAGCGATCGCGCCCGGAGTGGCCGTCCACGCGCTCTCCGCGAAGACCGGAGCCGGCCTGGAGCAGCTCGCCGGTTATCTCGCCGTCGGCCGGACGGTCGCACTGCTCGGCTCCTCGGGAGTGGGCAAGTCGACGCTCGCGAACAGGCTCGCCGGCGCGGAGCTCCTGTCGACGGGCGCCGTCCGCGCGGACGAGCAGGGGCGCCACACGACGAGCCGCCGCCAGCTCGTGCCGCTGCCTGCCGGCGGGCTGCTGCTCGACACGCCGGGGCTGCGGGAGCTCCAGCTGTCGGGCGCCGACCTCGAAGAGACGTTCCCCGAGATTGCCGCGCTCGCCGGAGGCTGCCGGTTCCGCGACTGCACGCACGACCACGAGCCCGGCTGCGCGGTGATCGCGGCGGTCGAGGCCGGGGAGCTGCCGCGCGACCGCTACGAGAGCTATCTGAAGCTCACCGGCGAGCTGCGCGAGCTCGCCGAGCGCAGGCGGCGCGCCGCCCAGGCGCGCCGGTGATCGAGCTCGAGTACCGGGACGGGCGGCGCACGCTGACCGCGGTCAGGCTCGTCCCCGAGGCCTCGATGGCGCCGGTCGAGCTCAACCGGCTGGGCACGACGTGGCAGGCGAGCTTCCCGCCGCCGCCGGTCGACCGCCTGGAGTACCTGCTCGAGCTGACGTATCGCAGCGGGCGGGTGGAGCGTGTCCCCGACCCCCGCGACCAGCCAGTGAGCTAGCGCCCCCTTACGCCGAACTGGCGAGCTCGGCGAGCGCGTCGTCGCCAGAGAGGCGCGTCAGCGCCTCGCTCTCGAGCTGGCGGACCCGCTCGCGGCTGAGCCCGAGCCGGCGGCCGATCGACTCCAGCGACTGCGGGCCGTCCACGTCGCGGGCCAGCCCGAACCGCAGCTCGATCACCTTCCGCTGCGCCTCCGGCAGCTGCCCGACGACCTCGCGCACGGCGGCGCGGCGAAGCGTGCGGTCCGCCTCCTCCTCGGGCGCCGCGTCCTCGGCGACCGCGACGACGTCGGCGAGAGATCCCTCGCCCTCGCCCAGCGGCCGGTCGAGGCTCGTGACGGCGCGCGCAGCCGCGCGCACCTCCTCGACGTGCTTGGGGGACAGCTTCGAAGCCTCCGCGACTTCCTCGGGCGTCGGCTCGCGGCCGAGCGAGGCCGAGAGCTCGCGCTCGCTGCGGGCGAGCTTCTGCTCGCGCTCGCGGATGTGGACCGGGATGCGGATGTCGCGCGACTTGTTGGCCACGCCGCGCTGCACCGCCTGGCGGATCCACCAGGTGGCGTACGTGGAGAACTTGAAGCCGCGGCGCCAGTCGAACTTCTCGACGGCGCGGATCAGCCCCAGGATCCCCTCCTGCACGAGGTCGCCGAGCGGCAGGCCGTGGCCCTGGTACCGCTTCGCGATCGAGACGACTAGCCGGAGATTCGAGTTGATCATCCGGTTCTTGGCGTCGACGTCGCCGCGCTCGACCCGCTTCGCGAGCTCGACCTCCTGGGCCGCGGTCAGCAGCGGGTAGCGCGCCATCTCGTTCAGGAACATCTGGAGCGAGTCGGTCGAGAGCAGCGTCGAGTCGCCGAGGGCGGTCTCCGCCTCGGCTGCGTCCGCGAGCTCGATCCCGCGCGCCTCGAGCAGCTCGTGCAGGCGCTCGACCTCGTCCTCGGGGAGATCGGCGTCCGCGATCGCGCGCTCGAGCTCGGCGCGGTCCAGCACGCCCTCCTCCTCCGCATCGCGGAGCAGGGTCTCGAGCAGCTCGTTCTGGTGCGTAAGCGTGGTGATTACGTTGCCTCCTTGGAAGGATGTGTACGGGACGCAGGCAGCCCAAACGCACGGCGTGCGCCGCCTCTTACCGCTTGAAACGCTACCGAACCGGCAGTTATTCCGCCAGCGGGACGGCTCAGCCGCCCACACGCGAGGAGAGGCCGAAGTCGTGCGCCTCGAAGTGGTCGCAGTGCGCGCGGCAGCGGCCCAGCCGCTCGGAGAACTCGGGAGAGCTGCGCCACTCGTTGACCGCCTCGGCGCTCTCCCAGGCGCCGAACGAGACGAAGTGGCTCGGGTCGTTGGCCTGGCGGATCAGCGTGAACTCCCGCCCGCCCGGGGCGTGCTCGAGCGTCCAGCGCGCGAACGCCGTCCACTCGTCGACGAACGCGTCCTCCTCGCCCGCCTTGACGATCCAGTCGCCGGATGTGTACGCCTTGCCGGCCATTCGACCGCCACCATACGCCTGTGACGGGGAGTAGGCTCGCCGCGGAATGGCGGACACCGATCCGGTTGCGATGCTTCGGGAGACGCTCGCGCGGTACCTGAACGAGTCGTTCGGCACGGTCGAGACCGACTCCGACGGCGACTTCGCCGTGAGGCGCGGCAGCACGGTCACCTACGTGCGGCCGGTCGCCTGGGCGCAGGGACAGACGATCGTCCGCGTCTGGTCGATCACGAACCGCGGCGTGCGCCTGGACGGCGAGCTGGCGCGGTTCCTTGCCACGGAGAGCGGAAAGTTCATCTTCGGCGGCTTCCAGCTCGACGCCGAGCGGCAGAACGTGCTCTTCGGCCACACGCTGCTGGGCGACTTCCTCAGCCGCAAGGAGCTCTCGGAGGCGATCGACGCGGTCTCCACGACCGCCGACTTCTACGACGACCAGATCCAGGCCCGCTTCGGCGGCACGCTCTTCTCGGAGCCGGCCGCCTCCGCCTCCTCGGCGCCTGCACCGGAGTCCCATCCCGTCCACCGCTACTTCGGGCTGCTCGGCCTCGCGGCCGGCATCGGCGCGGCGATCGCCGCCTTCCAGCTGATCGACGACTCCTGGTGGCTCGTGGCGTTCGCGTTCCTGCTCACGCAGTACGTCGTCGGCCGGAGTCTCGGCGACCTCGCCACCGACCCGCACAAGCTGCGGCGCGCCTTCTACTTCGCGCTCCAGCCGGCCCTCTCGATCGCGATCGTGTACTTCGCCTACCAGGCCTGGGAGCGCTGGTGGCTGGCCGTCCTGCTCGGGTTCCTGGGGGGCGGCATCCTGGCCGGCGCGATCGGCGCGGCGGTGCTGCCCGGAATCCATCAGGACGAGCTCGCCGACACCAAGCGCAGGTGGCGGACGTCGTGAAGGACGAGCTGCGGCAGAAGCTGGAGCGGCTGCTGGACGAGATCTTCGGCTCCCACCCCACCGACTCCGAGGGCGACTTCGTCGTCCCCCACGGCAGCGCGGTCGCGTTCCTGCGGCCGATCGAGATCTACGGCGGACAGACCGCCGTCCGCGTCTGGGCGATCACGAACGTGGGGCTCGACGCGACCGACGACCTCGCGCGCTACATCGCCACCGAGAACGGCAAGCTCGTCTTCGGCGTGCTCTCGCTCGACGACACCCGCGGTGCGGTCGTCCTCGGGCACACGCTGCTCGGCGAGTTCCTCAACCGCGAGGAGGTGAAGGTCGCCGTGGCAGCCGTCGCGATGGTCGCAGACAGCTACGACGAGGAGATCAAGGCCCGCTTCGGCGGCCGCCTCTTCACCGAGCCGGCGCAATGACGGACGAGCTGGGCGAGTCGGGCAAGCTGGCGCTCGAGTACGCCCGCCGCGCCGCCGACGGAGGCGAGGTCGGCGCCGAGCACGTCTTCATAGGAGTGGTGGAGCTCGAGGACGTCGCCCTGCGGCGGCTCTTCCAGGCGCACGGGATCGATCCGGACGAGATCGCGAACGACCTCCGCAGGAACCCGGCCGCGCCCGATCCGGCGGCCATGGCGGAGGCGCTCGAGCAGGCGAAGCGGGCCGGCGGCGGAGCCGCGGTCGAGGCGCCCCATCTGCTCATCGGCGTCTTGCGCGGCCGTCCGGGCCTGATCGGCGACCAGGCCTCTGCGATCGCCGCCGACCTCGCCGAGATGCTCGAGCGCGGCGAGTGGACGCCGGAGGGCTTCTACCAGGCCCGGCGGGTCGTCGAGCAGCCGGGCCTGGGCACGACGTCGAAGGTGCTCGAGTCGCTTGGCCGGGACCTGACGGCCGAGGCCAAGGCCGGCGAGCTGAGCCCGATCATCGGCCGCGAGCGCGAGCTGGTCGAGCTGATCCAGGTGCTCTGCGGCAAGCGAAAGCAGAACGCCGTCCTCGTCGGCGACGCCGGGGTGGGCAAGACCGCGATCGTCGAAGGGCTCGCGCAGCGGATCGTGGCGGGTGAGGTCCCGGAGCAGCTCCAGGGGATGACGATCAGGACGATCGAGATCGGCTCGCTCGTCGCGGGGACGATCTACCGCGGCCAGTTCGAGGGCCGGCTCAAGGAGCTGGTCGACGAGGTCACGAAGCGGACCGACGTCATCCTCTTCATCGACGAAATGCACATGCTCGTCGGCGCCGGCGAGGCCGGCGGCGGCAGCATGGACGCCGCGAACATGCTCAAGCCGGTCCTCTCCGAGGGCAAGCTGAAGGTCGTCGGCGCGACCACGACCGACGAGTACCGCAAGCACCTCGAGCGCGACAAGGCGCTGATGCGCCGGTTCCAGGTGATCGTCGTCGGCGAGCCGACGCACGAGGCGACGCTGCAGATCCTGGCCGGGTTGCGCTCCCGCTACGCCGAGTTCCACGGCGTCGAGATCACCGACGGCGCCCTCGAGGCCGCCGTCGACCTCTCGACCCGCTACATGCACGACCGCTTCCTCCCCGACAAGGCGCTCGACCTGCTCGACCGCGCGTGCACGCAATCGAAGCTCGGGGTCGGGATGGAGCGCTGGATGCCGGGACTGGCGCCGCGCGAGGCCGACCTGGTCGTCGAGGCCGACGACATCGCCGAGGTCGTGTCGCTGCTGCTCGAGATCCCGATCGCCACGCTGACGACGGACGAGCGCGAGCGGCTGCTGGGGATGGAGGCGGCGCTGCGCGAGCGCGTGATCGGCCAGGACGAGGCCGTGACGAGAGTCTCGGCGGCGATCCTCTCCGCGCGGGTCGGCATAGGCGATCCCGACCGCCCCTACGGCGTCTTCCTCTTCCTCGGCCCCACCGGCGTCGGCAAGACGAAGCTCGCGGAGGAGGTGGCGGCGTTTCTGTTCGGCAGCCGCGACGAGGTGATCAGGCTCGACATGTCCGAGTACATGGAGAAGCACCAGGTCTCGCGGCTGGTCGGCGCGCCCCCCGGCTACGTCGGCTGGGACGAGGGCGGCCAGCTCACCAACGCGGTGCGCGCGAAGCCGTACGCCGTGGTGCTGCTCGACGAGGTCGAGAAGGCTCACCCAGACGTCTGGAACACCTTCCTCCAGGTCTTCGAGGACGGGCGCCTCACCGACTCGCTGGGCCGGCTGGTCGACTTCCGCCACACCGTGATCGTGATGACGTCGAACGTCGGCGCCCGCCGGCTCCAGGCCTCGGCGCCGATCGGCTTCGCCGGCGCGCGCGAGGACCCGGGCATGACGCACGACGAGGTGAAGCACGAGGTCGAGCAGGAGCTGCGCCAGGTCTTCGCGCCGGAGTTCCTGAACCGGATCGACGAGATCGTCGTCTTCAGCCCGCTGCCGCGGGAGGCGCTCTACAAGATCATCCCCGCCCTGATCCGGGAGATGATCCCGGTCGAGCTGACCCTGAGCGACGAGGCGCTCGAGTTCCTGGTCGAGCAGAGCTACGACCCCTCGATGGGCGCCAGACCCGCGCGCCGTGCGATCCAGCGCCTGCTCGGGAACCCGCTCTCGGTGCTCCTGGCGCGCGGCGAGCTCGCCGAGGGGGAGGCCGTGGAGGTCGGGGTGAGCGACGGCGCGCTGGCTTTCGGGGCGGCGACCAAGGTCTGAGTTGTCCTCGCGCCGGTCCTGCGTCAGGATGTGCGAAGTGAGACAAAGGGGGTGGTAGGCGTGGCGAAGATCTACATCAGTCACCGCCCCGGCGACGCGGCCGGCTACGTGAGGGCGCTCCAGGAGGCCCTGGCGAGCCGGCATGGCAGGGAGCAGGTGCAGACGTTCGCCGACGTGGCTCGAAGCGACCCGGGCGCGCCGATCTCGCGACTGATCGAGCGCGCGGTCGACGATGCAGACGTCGTCCTCGCCGTTATCGGGACGAGCTGGCTGAGCACCACCGACGAGGTGGGCCGGACGCTCGTCGACGCGGACGACCGCATCCGGCGCGAGCTCGAGCGAGCGCTCGAGCGCGACGTGGCCCTGATCCCCGTCCCCATCGGCGGCGCGAGCCTGCCGCGGCGCGAGGAGCTGCCCGAGTCCCTGCAGCCGCTCCTACGCAAGAACGCCGTGGAGGTGACCGAAAGCGCTTTCGGCTCTGGCGTCGACAGGCTGACGAGGGATATCGACACCATCGCGCAGCGGCTCGAGGCAGCGCGCGCGCCGGAGCCTGCTCCAGCGGCGCCGGCAATGCCCGAGCCGGCGGCGCGACCCGCGACGCAGGTCTCGACCCGGCCCGACCTCGACTGGGAGGCCTTCCAGCGGCTGGCCACGCTGGGCCGGCGCGGGCGCGAGGACGTCTCAGAGGGGACGAAGACGCTCCGCAACTGGTTCGCCCTGCTCGGCATGGCCGCGGGGGCGGGCGCGGGCTACTACGCGCTGACGCGGGACGACGTCGGCTCGGCCTGGCTCGCGGCCTTCATCGGCCTGCTCGTCTTCAACTTCGTCAGCCGAGCCTTCGCCGACGTGCTGAACGAGCCAAAGAAGATCCGGCGCCTGCTCTACTTCGCCCTCACCCCGGCGCTCGCAAGCCTGAGCTTCTACTACACGTACCAGTGGTGGGAGACCTGGTGGCTCTCCTTCCTGCTCGGATTCGTCTTCGGCGGAATCCTCAACTCGACTCTGGGCTCGGTCCTCTTCCCCTCCATCCACCGCGAGGAGTCGGCGGACACGCGTAGCCGCTGGAAGCTGTCGACGTGAGCGTGGACCAGGAAGCTCCCTCGCTCACCACCGCGGACGAGACGCCGCGGGTGTTCCTCAGCTATCGGCGGGCGGACACCCAGCCGAGCGCCATCCTCCTCTACAAGGAGCTGGCCGCGCGCTTCGGGCACGACACCGTCTGCATGGACATCTATTCGATTCCCGGCAGCGACAACTGGCTCGAGTACATCGAGCGCACGCTGGGGAAGAGCGCCCTCGTGCTGGCGGTGATCGGGCCGAACTGGCTCACCGCCACCGACGAGAAGGGCCGCCGGCTCGAGGATCCCTTGGATGTCCTCCGCCAGGAGCTGGAGCTGGCGCTCAAGCGCGACGTGCGGCTGATCCCGTTGCTCGTCCAGGGGGCGACGATGCCGAGAACGAGCGAGCTGCCCGAAGGACCCCTGCGTGGGATCGTCGACCGCTTCCCGGTCACGATCGGGGCCGCGTCGATCGACGAGGACATCGGCGGCGTGGCCGGCATGGTGGAGCGCATCCTGGAGGAGATGCGGGCGAACGTGGCCCGGGGGCTGGCCGATCAAGGAGATTTCGCGCGCGCCAGGGAAACCGCCGAGCTAATCGGGGACGAGCGAATCCGGCAGGAGGTGCTCGACTACATCGCCGGGCTCGACCACCCCGAGCCTCCGCCTCCGGGCGTGCGGATGTCGGTGCGGGAGTGCCTCGACGGCGCGGGCCTGAAGTACCACGACGCGGGCGAGGCGGTCGTCGTCCCGTTCGGCGGCCAGCGCACCGACCAGGTGCTCGTCTTCGCGCGCGAGCTGACGGACGGGACCGCCTTCTTCTCCGTCGAGTTCGACCCGTACAAAGGCAAGAAGAAGAACAAGGTCAAGCTCTACCAGCTCCTGCTCGGCCTGAGCTTCGCCGTCGACTACGTCAAGGGCATCGCGCTCTCGGAGGGCCGCTTCGCAATCGCGGCGGAGATCCCGCCTGGCGCGCTCACGCCGGAGAGCTGCGACGGCATCGTCCGCGGCCTGGTCGCGCTCGGCGACGTGGGCGGCCAGGACGACCTGATCAGCGAGGAGAGCTGGCAGCTCCGAATCCAGCTGTGCAGGTTCCAGCAGGAGGCCACGATCAAGATCGACGAGGATCGCGCGCGGGCGGAGATGGTCGCGCTCCTCGAGGCCGCCGGCGCCAGGGTCGGCTCGCTCGGCTACCACGAGCTCGACCTCGGGATCGGGGAAGGTGCCCGCCCGGTCTCTCTCCACGTGAGCAGCCGCGTGATCTCGGTCATCCAGCCGCGGCCCGGTAAGAAGCCCGGCGACGACGTCAACAAGCTGACGCAGCTGCTGGAGCTGAACCGGGCCGTGAACGTCGCGAAGGTCGGGCTCGACTCGAGCGGCGACGTCGGGCTGCTCTACGAGCTGCCGGCCCCGGTGCCCGACGTCGTCGACCGCCTGAAGGAGCAGTTCAGCATCCTCATCTTCGGGCTGATCCTGCGCCTCTAGAAGCCGAGCCCCGTGAAGTCCCCGACCGTCGCCCAGAGCGCCAGCGGGGCCGCCCAAAAGACGCCGGCGAGGATGCCGCCGGCAATCCGCCCGGTGGGCCCGTCGGCGTAGAAGGCTCCCAGGAAGAACACCCAGCCGAGCAGCGCGGCGAGGAGCACGGGGATCCAGAGGGCGATCTCGAGCGCGCGCCCCTCTCGCGCGAGATAAGCCGCCACGCACCCCAGCCCGGCGAGCAGCAGCAGCCCGCTCCACGGGACTACCCGCGGCGATCTGGGCGGGGTCAGCGCCCACCAGAGGACCATCGCCCCGACGGCGATCAGCCAGCCGCCCGCGAGCGCGACGGGCCGGTCGGTGTTCCCCGCCGAGTTGGCGATCAAGATGATCAGCAAGACCAGCCAGAGCCAGCCCACGTGCCCTCCTGTCCGCCGACATTGTACGACGGGGCACGAAGGGGGAAGATGCGCCCGTGATCGGCGTGGCGGCCAAGGCGATCGTCCGCAGGCCCGACGGGCGCGTGCTGGTGATCCGCCGTCCGGACGACGCGAGGACGGACGCGGGCCTCTGGGACCTCCCCGGCGGCAAGATGGACCACGGCGAGACGCTCGAGCAGGTGGTCGTGCGCGAGGTCCGCGAGGAGACGGGCCTCGAGGTGCAGGTCGGCGGCGTCGTCCACGTCTCCTACTTCGAGTTCGACCCCTTCTGGGTGACCTGCGTCACGCTCGCCTGCGACGCCGACGGCGACGGCGTGCGGCTGAGCGGGGAGCACGTGGACTTCGCCTGGCTCGCGCCGGAGGAAGTTGGCGAGCGCGACTATGCGTGGACCGTCAAGGAGCAACTCGAGGCCTATGCGTCGGCAGCGGCGTAGCAAGCTCGTCTCCGCCTGGGACGCGATCGAGTGGCCCGCCGTCGCGCTGCTCGCGCTGACGGCGCTCGGCCTGGGCATCGAGGGCTTCCACCGCCAGCTTCCGGACCTGGGGGCGGGCGACATCGTCTACCGCGCGCTCCAGCTCTTCACGCTGGAGTCGGGCTCGCTCGAGCCGCCGATCGTCTGGGAGCTCGACATCGCCCGATTCCTCGCCCCCGCGGTCGCCGTCTATGCGGCCGCCAGCGCGCTCGCGGCCGTGTTCCAGGAGCAACTCCAGCTGCTGCGCACGCGCCTCTGGCGCGGACACGTCGTGATCGTGGGACTCGGCGAGCGCGGCCGGCTGCTCGCCGCGGGGTTCAAGGAGCGGGGCGACAAGGTGCTCGCGGTCGAGCGCGACGCGGAGAACGACGCAGTCGCTCGCTGCCGCGACCTCGGCATCCCGGTCCTGATCGGCGACGCGACCGACGAGGACGTGCTGCTCAAGTCCCGCGTGCAGCACGCTCGCTACCTGGTCGCCGTCGGCAGCCACGACGGCGTCAACGCGGAGGTCGCCGTCGACGCGGGCGGGCTCGTCGCCGTCACGCGCGACGCCGACCAGTTCGCGTACGTCCACCTCGTCGACCGCCGCCTCTGCGAGCTCGTGCGCGAGAGCAGGGCCGGGCGCGGGACGCACGGGGCGTTCAAGCTCCGCTTCTTCAACGTCTACGAGAGCGGCGCCCGAGTATGGCTTGCCGAGCATCCGCCCTTCCACCTCGACGACGACGACCCGCATCTGGTCGTCGCCGGCGTCGGCGAGATCGGCACCAGCCTCGTGCTCGGAGCCGTGCGGCAGTGGCTGGCCTTGCACCCGGAGACGGCCCTGCGCGGGGAGCCCGGCCCGCGGATCACGCTCGTCGACCGCGCCGCGAACACCAAGCGCGAGCGGCTGCACGTCCGCAAGCCGCTGCTCAAGCGCTTCGTACGGCTCGAGGCGGCGGAGCTCGAGTTCGACTCGCCGGAGTTCGAGCGGGCGGACTTCCTCGCAGACGGCGCCTCGACGGTCTTCGTCTGCCTCGACGACGACGCCACGAGCCTCAAGGCGGCGCTGACGATGCTGCGCAGGCTGCGCGGCCGGAACGTGCCGGTCGTCGTCCGCATGCGGCAAGAGGCCGGGCTATCCCTCCTGCGCGCACACGAAGCGCCCAACCTGCACGCCTTCCACCTGCTCGACCGCGTCTGCACGCCGGAGGCGCTGCTGGGGCTGACGCGCACGGAGGTCCTGGCCCGCACCGGCCACGAGGAGTACGTGCGCGAGGCCGAGTCACGCGGCCACACGCCCGAGACGAACCCCTCGATGGTGCCGTGGGACGATCTGACCGAGGAGCTCCGCGAGTCCAACCGGCGCCAGCAGGATCACGCGCTGGTGAAGCTGCGGGCGATCGGCTGCGAGATCGCTCCGCTCGAGGGCAGCCCCGACGCGCTCGTCGAGTTCAGCGAGGACGAGGTCGAGCTGATGGCGGAGCTGGAGCACGACCGCTGGCTGGCCGAGCGCCTCTTCGAGGGCTGGACTCGCGCGCCCGGGCCGAAGGACCCGGAGCGGAGGACGCACCCCGACATCGTCCCGTTCCACGAGCTCGCGGACGAGGTCAAGGAGCTCGACCGGATGGTCGTCCGGCGCCTGCCCGAGCTCTTCGCTGCCGGCGGCTACCGGATCCGGCGACTGTGACGACGACTGCTCCCGACCTGGAATGGGCGCGGGACCAGATCACGACTTACCGGGAGCGCTACCCCGACTACGAGCTCTACGCCTCCGTTCTCAAGGACGTGCTAGACCAGGCTGTGCCGAAGCTTGCGCCCCTGTCGATCGTGACGGCCCGGCCCAAGTCGATTGCCAGCTTCGGCGAGAAGATCTGGCGCAAGCGCGACCGGTACCGCCAGCCGGTCAACCGCATGACCGACCTCTGCGGCGCCCGGGTGATCACGCACACGGCGGCGCAGGTACGGGTCGTCTCCGAGTTCATCGAGCAGCACTTCGAGATCGACTGGGACAACACCGTCGACGTCGGCCAGCGGCTGAAGCCGACGGAGTTCGGCTACCGCTCCGTCCACTACATCGTCAAGTTCAAGCGGGGCGTCTTCCCGAGCGCCGAGGTGGACGTCGACGTTCCCTCGCTGCTCTACCGAATGCCCAACCGGCGTGCGGAGGTCCAGGTGCGCACGATCCTCGAGCACGCCTGGGCCGACATCCTGCACGACCTGGTCTACAAGAGTCCCTTCCGCGTGCCGGAGCAATGGGTACGCGAGGTCGCCGGGCTCGCGGCGCTGCTCGAAGGCGCCGACGCCTCGGTCGCCCGCATCCAGGAGGGCCTCGCGGCCTTCCGGGCGAGCTACGGGGACTACCTGTCCCGGGAGCAGATGCACGAGGAGATCGAGAAGCTGGCGATCGTCCTCGAGCACGATCCCGGCAACGCCGACCTCGCGAACCGGATCGGGAAGCTCGCCATCACGCTCGGCGAGTGGAGCGTGGCGATCAGAGTGCTCGGGGCCGCCGCCCGGACTCGCAATCCGGCGGTGCTGCGCGATCTCGGGATCGCCGTCTGCAAGCTGCACGAGACGCGCCCCGAGGGCCGGAAGTTCCGGCAGGGGCAGCGCTTGATCGAGCGCGCGGTCGCCCTGGACGACCGCGACTGGGACGCGCTCTCCTCGCTGGCGGGCACCTGGCGCGGCATCGACGACGCGCAGGCGCGCCGGCTCTACCGCCGCGCGCTCGAAGCCGACCCGACGAACTCGTACCCCCTCGGCAACGTGCTTGCGTACGAGATCGCCGAGCAGAAGGACCTCTCCGTCGTCGCGCTGATGGGCCCGACGATCGAGGCGGCGATCGCGCGCAGCCGCGAGCAGGCGGAGGTCGGCATCAACCTGCCCTGGGCGTACTACAGCGTCGCCAAGTTCCACCTGCTGCTCGGACGCCCGTACGACGGCCTCGCCGCGTACGCGAAGGCGATCGACGTCACGACCGCCGACTGGGTGCTCGACTCGTCCCAGCAGTCGCTCGAAGGCCTGGCGCCTGCCGCTGAGAGCATCCTGGGCTATGAAGCCGCCCGGCGGCTGCTCCTGGTCGCGCGGGCGGCGATGTTCGGCTCGACCGGGCCGGAGGTCGCGGCGCTCGCCTCTCCCGGCCCGGCAATCGCCGGTCCGGTCGTGATCGTCGCGGGCGGGTGCGACCCGAGCGTCGAAGAGGAGATGCAGGGATACCGCGACCTGCTCCTCGACGCGTTCTCGGAGTTCGAGGGCACGATCCTCTCCGGTGGAACGCGAGAGGGGATCAGCGGGCTCGTGGGTGACCTGTGCGAGCGCTATCCCGCAGTGATCCGCGCCATCGGCTACCTGCCGGCCAGCGGCTTGCCGGCCGACGCCACGGTGGACGACCGCTATAGCGAGCTGCGGCGCACCGACGGCACCGGCTTCAGCGCGCTCGAGCCGCTCCAGAACTGGATCGATCTCATCACAGCGGGAGTCGCGCCGGGCGACGTCCGGCTGATCGGCATCAACGGCGGCATGATCGCCGCGACCGAGTACAGGCTCGCGCTCGCCTTGGGGGCACGGGTGGCGCTGCTCGAGGAGAGCGGCCGCGAGGCGGCGAGGCTGCTGCCCGACCCAGCCTGGAGCGGCTCGCCGCTGCTCAGCCGCCTGCCGCGCGACCCTTCGGCGTTGCGGGCCTTCCTCGTCTAGCCAACGACGAAGGTCAGCCGGTCCGTGTCGCGCCCCGCTCAGACGGCAATGACGATCTTGCCGCGGGCGTGCCCCTCGCCGAGGTACCGCAAGGCTTCGGCGGTCTCGGCGAGCTCGTAGCGCCGGTCGACGACCGGCGTGATCTGTCGGGTCTCGAGGAGCTCTCGCAGGACCTCCAGGTCCGGCTTGTTGAACTTGGCGATGAAGAAGCCGACCGTCCGGCTGCTTCCCACTGCCGCCAGGCGGACCTTGAGGATGTGGCGCAGCGGCCCGAGGAGACGACCGCCCTTGGGCGCCCCGGCGATGACCAGGGTCGCCTCGCGGGTCAGCACGCGCTTGCACTCCCGCCACGACCTGCTTCCCGCGACGTCGAACAGGAGGTCGTAGCGCTCCCCGGTCCGGGTGAAGTCCTCCTGGGTGTAGTCGATGACGCGGTCGGCGCCGAGCGATCGCGCGGTGTCCACGTTCGCCGTGCTGCACACGGCGGTCACTTCCGCGCCGAGCGCCTTGGCGATCTGCACGGCGAAGGTGCCCACGCCTCCCGACGCGCCGTTGATCAGCACCTTCTGCCCGGGCTGCAGCTGACCCTTGTCGCGCAGGCCCTGGAGCGCGGTCAGCGCCGCCACGGGCACGGCGGCCGCTTCTTCGAAGCTCAGGTGGGCGGGCTTTTTCACGACACCGACGCGAACCGAGACGTACTCGGCGAGCGACCCTGTCCTCCCGCCGAAAACGTCGTCACCGGGGCTCAGCCCCGTGACGTCCTTGCCGACCGCCTCGACCGTCCCGGCGAAGTCGACGCCGACCAGCCGGTCCTTCGGCTTGAGCAGCGCCCTCCCGCGGACGAGGTATGGCCTGCCCGTCACGGAATACCAGTCGGCGGGGTTCAGCGAGGCCGCGTGAACTCGCACGAGCACGCTGTCGTCGGCGAGCTCCGGCTTGTCGACCTCCCCAAGCGCGAGCACGTCAGGCGAGCCGTAGCGGTCGCGGACGATCGCCCTCATGGTCGGTGCCAGAGCGTCACGAGGACGTGGAGAGACGACCGGCGTGCCCGCCGCGGACGACGGGCGCGTGCCTGCAGCGCCAGGCGCTCGGCATCGGCCTCGGCTTCATGGTGACGCCGGTGGTCCTGGGTCAGCTGTCGAAGTGCGTCGTGGTTGAGCATGGCTTCCTTCCTCTCAGTGAGTAATTGTCAGGACGACGTTCCCGGTCTTCTGCCACGTCTCGACGTACCTCGTCGCCTCGACCACCTGCTCGAATGGATACGTGCGATCGATCACGGCGCGGTACTCGCCTCCCTCGAGCAGCCGCTTGACGAGGAGGAGATCCTCCTGCTCGTACCGCGGCCACGCCGCGACGATCCTCCGGTTGCTCCAGCGGGTCAGGAGGACGCCCAGCACGTTCCAGAACCCGTCCGTGAGCACGAACATCCCGCCGGGGACGAGCGAGTCGCGGTACCGCAACCCGACGATCTTCCCGACCGCGTCGACGATCACGTCGTACTTCTCGCCGCGCTTCCTGAAGTCCTCGCTCTGGTAGTCGATGACGACGTCGGCGCCGAGCGAGCGCACGAGCCCGACGTTCTTCGTGCCGCACACCGCCGTGACGTGCGCACCGAGGTGGCGCCCGAGCTGCACGCACGCCGTTCCGCACGAGCCTGACGCGCCGTACACGAGCAGGCGTGTACCCGTTCCGACACGCCCCCGCCGCAGGGCAAGCAGCCCCTGATATGCGCCGTCGATCACGGCCGCTCCCTCCTCGAAGCTCAGTGCGTCCGGCAGGTGTGCGACCAGGCGGCTCTCGCGGACGGTCACCAGCTCTGCGTTCGCGCCGTGGTTCTTCATTCCGAACACGCGATCGCCGACGGCGAACTCGGTCACCGCCGACCCGACCGCCTCGACCTCGCCGGCGAACTCCATCCCGAGCGTCGTCCACTTCGGGCGGAAGAAGCCGATCATGAAACGCCAGACGAACGGCTTCGCGCGGCGCACGTGGCAGTCGGTCTGGTTGACCGTCGTCGCGCGCACGCGCACGAGCAGCTCGTCGTCGGCGGGCACGGGCGCCGGGACGTCCTCGATGCGCAGCACCTCCGGCGGGCCGAACCGGTCGTGGACGACGGCTCTCATCGGGCGCCGCCACACAGCGTGAGGACGACGTTCCCGGTCTTCTGCTGCGTGTCCACGTACCGGTGCGCGTCGACCACGTCCTCGAGCGGATAGGACCGGTCGATGACCGCACGGTAGTTCCCGCCCTCGAGCAGCTCCTCGAGAAAGAGGACGTCCTTCTTCGTGTAGCGGACCATCCCGAGCTTCGCCTTCCTGTCGCCGATCCGCCACGTCCAGAGCGCCCAGAGGACGTTGTGGAGCCCGTCGGTCGCGATGTACATCCCTCCCGGCTTCAGCGAGCGCCTGCAGCGTCTGAACGAGTGTTTACCGACCGCGTCGAAGACGACGTCGTACGACTCGCCGTTCTGCGTGAAGTCCTCCTGCTGGTAGTCGATCACCAGCTCGGCGCCGAGCGATCGCACGAGCTCGACGTTCTTCGTGTTGCAGACCGCAGTCACGTGCGCGCCGAGGTGCTTCGCCACCTGCACCGTCCCGGTGCCGATCGAACCGGACGCACCGTAGACGAGGATCCTGTGGCCGGTCCGAAGGCCGGCGCTCCGAAGAAGCGACATCGCGCTGATCGCGCCGTCCGCGACCGCTGCCGCCTCCTCGAAGCTCATGCCGTCCGGCATGTGCGCGAGCACGCCGCTCTCGGCGACGCAGACGTAGTCCGCGTTCGCGCCCGAGCGGATGCCGAAGACACGGTCGTCGACTGCGAACTCCGTGACGGCCGCGCCGGCCGCCTCGACGACGCCGGCGAGCTCGATGCCGACGAACCTGCGCTTCGGCCGGAAGAGGCCGGTGAAGAAGCGGGTGATGAAGTACTCGGCGCTCCGGAGCCCGCAGTCCGTCCTGGTCGCCGTCGTGGCGTGGACCCTGACGAGCACTTCGTCCTCCTCGGGGACGGGCCGCTCGACCTCGTCGAGCCGCAGCACGTCCGGCGGTCCGTATCTGTCGTGGACAACGGCTCTCATCGGTTCACTTCCTCTCGTCGGCTCGATGGATGCGATGGATCGGCCCGCCGTGGCTCCAGGCCCGCCCCGCTCGGAAGAGCTCAGCGGGCCTGCCGCCGGCCGAGCCCGGCCCCGCCCCGCGGCCCGGCCGCCGGCCGAGCCGGGCCGAGCCCGGCGGCCGGTCGGGATGACCCAGCCCTCTTCGGCGACGACGCTCCGCCGGAAGTTCGCGGCGTCGAGCTGCACGCCCCAGAGGGCCTCGTACACGGTGCGCAGCTCGGCCAGCGTGAACGTCGGCCCGACGAACGCCGTCGCGATGCCGGTGACCTCGAGCTCGAGGCGGACGCGCTCGATCGCGTCGCGCACGATCCGGAGGTGGTCGAACGCCAGATCGAGTCGCTCGTTGAGCACGTCGGCCGCCGGGACCAGGGCGGCGTCCGCCGCGTCCGTGCCGGCCTCGATCGCGCCCACGTCACGCACCACGGCGAGGTACGCGATCGTCACGACGTTCAGTCGAGGGTCGCGCTCGGGATCGCCGTACGCGCCGAACTGGGTCAGCAGGCTCGCGCCGTCGACACCCGTCTCCTCGAGCAGCTCCCGCTTGGCCGCCTCGTCCAGCGTCTCGGCCGGGCGCTTGAAGCCGCCCGGGATCGCCCACATCCCCTTGAACGGCGCCTCGCCACGCCGCACGAGCAGCACGTGGAGCGTGCCTTCGGACATGGTCAGGATCACCACGTCCACCGTGACCGCAAACGCCGGGTACTGCGACGGGTCGTAGTTCTCGGGGAGTCCAGGATCGGTAGTTTTGGTCTTCACGACTCTTACTCTAGCACGAAGTTATGGTCTTGTCGACAAGAACTTTCAGCGCTTTAAGCTCGTCGTCGTGACCCACCCCTGGAGCCTGCCCGCGGGCAGCCTCGAGCGATGGCCCGAGGACTACGAGCGCGGCCGGCCGGGATGGCCGCCGGAGGTCGTCGACGTTCCGGGCGTCGCGCCGACCGCGACCGTGCTCGAGCTGGGCGCGGGCACGGGCAAGCTCACGCGGCTCCTCGTCCTCACGTTCCGCCGCGTCGTCGCCGTCGAGCCCGAGGACGCGATGCGCCGCCTGCTCGAGGCGCGTTGCCCGGGGGCCGAGGCGCTCGCGGGAAGCGCCGAGGAGATCCCGCTCGCGGACGACTCGGTCGCCGCCGTCTTCGCCGCCGAGGCATTCCACCGCTTCGACGGCGAGCGCGCCCTCGCCGAGATCGCGCGTGTCCTGCGGCCGCGGGGAGCGCTCGTCCTGCTGTGGAACCTGCCGGCCGGGCCCACGAAGCCTTCGATCGCGGCCGCCGAGCTGCACCTCCAGCAGCGCGGCCCGACCAGGGCCGAGGCCGGCTACGACCCGCTCGACCTCAACACCGATCGCTACGCGTCGGGCGAGTGGCGCCTCCCCTTCGCGGACTCGCCGTTCGAGGAACTCGAGGAGGCGCGCCTACCGAACCCGCAGACGGTCGACCGGGAAGGACTGGTGGCGTTCTTCGCCTCGATGGGCTGGATCGGCGACCTCCCCGACGAGCAGCGGCTGCCCTTGCTCGACAAGGTGCGGTCGCTCCTTCCCGCCGCCGAGTACGAGCGGGCGTGGGAGACGCACGTCCACTGGACGCGCCTCCGCGCGGTTCCCACCGCCGGAACGCCTTAAGAGGTCCTAACTCAATGAGGTCTCCAGCCGTCGCCAGGTGATTTGGCAGCAG
>JBBDWU010000010.1:0-7620 GCA_040902725.1 Gaiellaceae bacterium
CCGGTGTTCCTGTCGACGCGCTCACGGGTCTCGCGGCCCGCGCGCTCGATGCACTGCCGGACCCCGCCTTCGTCGTGGACGTGGAGGGGCACGTAGTGCTCCGGAACCTTGCGCACAAGCGAATGCTTGCCCAGATGGGGATCGTCCCGGCCCGAGCGGAACTCCTGGTTGACGAGGTTGCGGCGCGCCTCACTGACCCGGATCTCTTTCGTGCGTTCGTCGCGGCGAACGAGCAGGACCCCGACGCCGAGCACGAGCAGGTGTTCACCTTTCGCTCCGCTCCTCGAACCATCGTCGTCCGGACATGCCCCGTGCGCGCGGCGGACTGCAGTCTCGTAGGACGCGTGTGGGTGCTACGTGAAGTCACGGAGGAGCGCCTACGCAGGGTGAATGCCCTGGCCGAGGCTCGGACACCGCTGACCGCGATCCAGGGCTTCGTGGAGTTGCTCGCGACCCACGAGTACGACGAGCCGACCCGCCTGGCCCAGCTTCGACTCGTGCTGGACCAGTGCGAGCGGTTGGCCGGAACGCTCGACGAGCTCTTCGCAACCGACTGAGCTACGACCCTGGGCCGCGGAGCTCCTCGACGAGCTGGGGCCATGCGCTCGCCGGGAGGTCGCCGAGGTGGCGGAACCCGCCGTCGCCGAGCGGCTCGAAGACCGCCAGCCCGCCCTCCTCGATCGAGATCCCAGCCGTGGCCTCGATGTTCTTGATGTGCCCGACGAGCACGGTGTTCTTTCCGGCGGCCGGCTCGTCCCCAAGCAGCTCACGCGTGGTCTCGACCCGGGCCGCGAAGTCGGGGTCCTTTTCGTTTGGGAACCCCGTCAGGTCGGGCTCCAGCTCGACCTCGCCGAACGCGAGCTCGGCCGTCTCGCGCGTGCGGCAATACTCACTCGAGCGAACGTCGCCGACGGGAATCGCGAGCGCGCGAAAGGCTCGCCGATCAGGCGCGCCTGCACGCGGCCGGCGGCGGTCAGGTTGCGCTGGCCATCGCAGTTCGTCAGGCCGGAGGTCTGCGTGTCCTCCTGGGAGCGGTCGGTGGCGGCGTGGCGGAGGTAGACGACAAGGCCGCCCTCCTGGAGCGCCTCCACGAGCTGGACCGGGCCGAGCGGCTCGCCGGTCGCCGGAGCGCTTGCGCCGCCGCAGCCGGCGAGCACGAGCACGATCAGCGCGAGTCCGCAGCGGATCACCGCGTCCCGATCGGCATTCGCAGGAGGCGCGGGATCGCCGCGGCCGCCCGCGCGGGCAGCGGCGCGCGCCGGCCGGCCCCGATCGCGTCCTCGGACGCCAGAGTCCCCCAGCGCACAAGCTTTCCTCCCACGTAGCGAAGGGGCTCCGGCGGCAGCCGGCGCGCCCGCCTGTCGACGAGCGGCAACGCGCTCCACTCGTCCTGCGTTCCGAGCGTGAGCGACGCGAGGATCTGTCCCCCGAGCCAGCTCGGGCCGACCCCGTTGCCGGAGTAGCCGGCGCCGTAGTGGACGCGGGTCCCGGGCACCGTGCCGAAGCGCGGCAGCTTGTCCGCCGAGACGTCGATCGGCCCGCTCCAGCGGGCTGCGATCGGGGCGTCGGCGAGCGCGGGGAGGAGCGTGCGTAGACCCTCGTGAGCCCGGGCCTGCGCGGGGAGGTCGTCGAGGACGCCGTGCCCCACGCGCCCGCCCGGTTCGAGCCGCCCCGAGCCGCTGCCCATCAGCACGCGGCCGTCCGGCGTCGCGCGGAAGTAGTGGAGGAACATGCGCCCGTCGGTGACAGCCTCGTTGCCGGTCCAGCCGATCTGCTCGAGCAGCTCGGGGACGGGCTCGGTGAGGACGACGGCGCTGCCGAAGTTCGTCTGTCGACCGCCGAGCGGCCAGCTCGTTCCCCAGGCGTTGAGGGCCAGCACGATCTCCTGCGCACGAACGGTTCCCGCGGCCGTCTCGACCGCGCCCGGAGCAACCGTGGTGACGGGCGTGCCCTCGAAGAGCAGGACGCCATCCGCGATCGCCGCCCGCCGCAACGCGAGCGCGAGGCGAGCGGGCTGGACGATCGCCCCGTCCCGGAAGTGGACGCCGCGCCGGAACCTGGGCGAGTCGATCCGCCGGCGCAGCTCGTCGGCGCCGAGCGGCACCGCTTCCTCTTCGACGCCAAGCTCGCGTGCGGCGGCGACCACGCGGTCGACGGACGCCTCCTCGACCTCGGTCGCCGCGACCTTGAGCAGCCCGCCTTCGCGGAGCCAGACGTCCTCGCCGCGGCGCTCGAGGAAGTCGCGCACCCCCGGGACGATCGCGGTCGACGCGTGCGCGAGCTGGAGTGCGGCGCCGTCGCCGAGCACCGCCCGGAGCGTGGTGAGCGACGACCAGTAGCCGTGCAGGAAGCCGCCGTTGCGACCGCTCGGCCCGTCGCCGACCTCGTTCGCCTCGAGCAGCGCGACCCGAAGCGAAGGGTCGCGTTCCCGGAGCGCGAGCGCGGTCCAGAGACCGGTGTAGCCGCCGCCGACGATGACGACGTCGACGTCCAGGTCGCCGTCCAGCCGCGGCGCACCCTCGGGCGGTGTGTGGGCACGGGCTTCCTCGAGCCACCAGGACGGACGCGACGAGAGCGGGGGCGTGAGCGAGCGTGTCTTCATGTGCCGAGGCTATCCTCCCTCGGCCCGCCCCCATCGACTAGCGGCCTAGGTCACCACCCTTTCAAGGTGGCTGCACGGGTTCGAATCCCGTTGGGGGCATTCGTGTTGGGTCGGGTCAGGCGAGCAATTCGGCCCCATGTGCCTTCGCGATCATCGCGATCTGCTCCAGGTCCGGTTCCTCCTCGGACGGCGGGGGCAGGGTGCGGGTGCGGGCGGGCTCGCTCATTGCAATGACGAGATCCTCGAAGCCGGCGGGGGTGCAGATGAACAGCATCCTGCAGCCTGCGTCGCCGACGGTGTAACGGTGCGGGATGTCGCGTGGGCCGAAGGCGTAGTCGCCCGCGTGCGCCTCGATCGTCGCGTCGCCGACCTCGAACGTGACGTCGCCCTCGAGCACCCAGAAGGCCTCGTCCTCGCGGTGGTGCACGTGCAGCGGCGCCTCGGCGCCTGGAGGTTCTGTCATTTCTACGATCGTCATCTGCCCGCCGGTGTCGGCGGCTGTCGCTTTGATCACAGCGAGGCCGCCGAACCACCAGCGCGCTGCGCCCTCGTCCCTGTGAACCGCCACGGGCTTCAGCGGCGGCGCCTGCTTGGTCTGATGCGTCATTGCTCCTCCTTGGTGCTTGCGTTTTCGAGAGACAGGAGCGCGATCGCGTACCGCCACGCGCCGTCGCTTCCGCGGCGCGCGACGTTAATGCCCCGATCCGCGACGACGAGCGCGGTATCGCGCGCTTGCAGGATCCGCCCAGGATCGGCGATGTACGTGCGCTCGCGTTCCCACATCGCTGTCGCGAACCGCACGATCTCCTCACCGCCGCGTGCCTCATGTGGTTGATCGCCCGCGATGAGCACGGCTCCGTCCTCGAACAGTTGGGCGAGCGCGTCGCTGTCGCGGGTCACAAACGCGTCCTCGAATAGCGTCTCGAGCTCCTCCGGCGTGCACGCTCCTGGCCTCATCGAGACGCGACACTAGCCCCGGGCGGGGCGGATGTCTCTGCCAGAAAGGTGGTATCGCGCCGCCACGGCGATCGGCGTACCATCGCGATGTGGGTTGGTACGCCAAGGAGCGTGCGCGCCAGCGGATCGCCGAGCTAACGCGTCGTGGACTTGACCTTCCGACGTTCTGGCGCGAGTCGAGCGAAGCGATCACGATGGCCGTTCCGCACTACATGTCGCCCTGCTGGTTCACGCTCGACCCGGCCTCGCTGCTGGTAACGAGCCACTACGACAACGGCGAGATCCCGAAACTCCCGGCCGAGTGGCTCGCGCACGAGTACTACACCGACGACTTTCACAAGATCGCCGATGTCGCGCGTTCTGAGGCGGGAGCTTCCACGCTGCACGAGGCCACTGGCGGCGACCCGAGTCGCAGCCGCGGTTGGAAGCTCTACATCCAGCCCTATGGAGCCGAGCAGGAACTACTCGTCGCCCTGCGAACGCAGACGGGCGAGGCCTGGGGCATGCTCGGCCTCTACCGAGAGCCGGGCCAGCCGCAGTTCGACGCCGACGAGCTTCACTTCCTGCGGGAGCTGTCGCCGTATCTGGCCGAGGGTGCGCAGCGCGGGCTGCTCGTCGGCGAGGCGTCCGCCCCGGAAGGACCGGACGCTCCCGGGCTCGTGGTCCTCAAGGCGGACTGGAGCGTCGAGTCGCTCACCCCAGGCGCCGAACGCTGGCTCGAAGAGCTGCCCGACGGCGAGTGGGGCGCTCGGGGCAAGCTTCCGCCGTCGGTGCTGGCGGTCGCCGGCCGCGCGCTGCGGACCGCCGAGAGCAACGATGCGCCCGGCGAGATCGCGCTTGCGCGGGTGCTCTCGCGGAAGGGGCGGTGGATCGTGCTCCATGGGGCTTCGCTCGTAGCCAACGGCGCGCGACGCGTGGCCGTGATCATCGAGCTCGCGCATCCGGCACGCATCTCCTCCCTGCTGATGGCGGCCTACCGGTTGACCGACCGCGAGCAGGACGTCACGCGCTTGGTCCTACGGGGCAGCTCCACGGCGCAGGTCGCCGACGAACTGTGCGTCTCGCCTCATACTGTGCAGCAGCATCTGAAGAGCGTGTTCGAGAAGACGGGCGTTCGCAGCCGGCGAGAGTTGGTCGCCAAGGTGTTCTACGCCCACTATGAACCGCGCGTCCGCGACAACGAACGGCGCGTCATCGCAGGCGAACCGGTGCGCGGAGGTCCTGTGCCTGGAGAAGCGGCCGAATAGGGGCCGGAGCTCTCGCTAAGCCGAATTTCGATCCCGTGGTGTGTAAAGACCGGGATCGGCCCCGTCGCTCCCGGCTGAGAGAACTCAAACCACCGGATCGCGCCCCGCTTCGATGAGACCCTCGATCCGGGGCGAGGGGTTAGAAAGCTGTCTCAGCAGGTGCATCTTCGTCGACGAATGGCCGGGCCTTGGTGCCTCGGTCAGTTGACCGCCCCGAGCGACTGGATGATCATCTGCTGGTGGCCGAGGCACGATCCAAGAGCCTGCAGACGCCTGACGAGACGATTCGCTTCCCGGGAGTAATCGAGGAGCTCGTCGATCTCGGCGACCTGACCGTGGGGCGCACGACCCAGGAGCCCGGCTGGCGCTGGTCGACGCACGTGCGTCCGTACGTCGGCGGCGAGTGGTGCATGGCGCGCCACGTGGGGGTCGTCCTCTCGGGCCGCTACGGAGTGATGTTCCGGGAAGGGACGACGCTCGAGTTCGGGCCCGACGATGTCTTCGACGTGCCGCCCGGGCACGACGGCTGGACGATCGGCGACGAGCCCTGCGTGACCCTCGAGTGGTCGGGCCTCCGCGCGTTCGCGGGCTTCCGCGCCGGCTCCGCAGGCCGCGCCTTGGCGACGCTGCTCTTCACCGACGTCGTGGAGTCCACCGTCATCGCCAACCGGCTCGGCGACGCTGCGTGGCGCGAGCTTCTCTCGACGCACTTCGAGGCGGCGCGCGCGGAGCTGGAGCGTTTCCGCGGTCGGGAGGTGAAGAGCACGGGCGATGGCATGCTCGCGACGTTCGATTCGCCGGGACACGCGCTGCAGGCCGCCGCGGCGATTCGCCGAGCGGCAAGCCGCCAGGGGATTCGCATCCGCGCCGGCGTGCACGTCGGTGAGATCGAGCTGGTGGGGAGCGACGTGCGTGGCCTCGTCGTTCACGAGGCGGCGCGAATCATGGCGCAGGCCGGCGAGGACGAGATCCTCGTCTCGGAGCTCACGCGCGGCCTGGTGCTGGCCTCGGGCGTCCTCTTCGAGGATCGGGGGACGCACACCCTGAAAGGGCTTACGGGCGAGTGGCGGCTGTTCGCCTACGTCGCGAACGGTGAGGCGGCGTGACGCGGCCGGCGATTCTCGTCGTCGACGCCGATCCGGTGGCGCTCGAGCGAGTCGTGACCGAGCTGGGACGCTACGGGCAGGACTACCGCGTCGTCGCCGCAGGGGCGCCCGGGGACGCGCTCGCCCAGCTCAGGGCGGGCGACAGTGTCGCGATCGCGCTCGCCGACGTCACCAGCATGGAGCTCCTCACCGCCGTGCGGGAGCGCCACCGGGAGGCGAAGAGGGCGCTGCTGATCGCGTGGGGTGACTGGGGGGACGAGCAGACCGCGACCGCCGTGCGCGACGCGATGGCGCTGGCTCACATCGACTACTACGTGCTGAAGCCTTGGCAGTCCCCCGACGAGCTCTTTCACCGGACGATCTGCGAGTTCCTCCACGAGTGGAGGCGCGCGGACCCCGCAGCGCCGCGCGAGGTCTGCATCGTCGCCGACCCGTGGTCGACCCGCGGCCACGAGCTGCGCAGCCTGCTCGCTCGCAACGGCGTCCCGCACGCGTTCTACGCAAGCGACTCCTCGGAAGGACGCGGGCTGTTGCGCAAGGCGGGGCGGGAAGCGTCGACCGAGCCGATCGTCGTCCTGCAGGATGAGAGCGTGCTCGTCGACCCGTCGAACGCCGAGCTGGCGCGCGGGTACGGCGTCACGACCGAGCTCGACGGCGACCGCGACTTCGACGTCGTCGTGGTCGGCGCGGGGCCGGCGGGCCTCGCCGCCGCCGTCTACGCCTCGTCGGAGGGACTCGACGCGCTCGTCGTCGAGCGCGAGTCGATCGGCGGCCAGGCGGGGTCGAGCTCCCGGATCCGGAACTACCTCGGCTTCCCGCGCGGCGTGATGGGCGCCGAGCTCGCCCAACGCGCCTATCAGCAGGCGTGGGTGTTCGGGACGAGCTTCCTGTTGATGCGCGAGGTGACCGGTCTCTCCGCCGGGGACGATCGGTTCGAGCTCACGCTCTCCGAGGGCTCGCCGATACGGGCTCAGGGCGTGATCCTCGCCATGGGCGTCACCTACCGCCGGCTCGGGATCCCGGCGCTCGAGCGCCTCATGGGCAGCGGCGTCTTCTACGGGTCGTCGCCCTCGGAGGCGCCGCAGTTCACGGGCGGTCACGTCTACGTGGTCGGCGGCGGCAACTCCGCGGGGCAAGCGGCCGCACACCTGAGCCGGCACGCCGCGCGCGTGACGATCGTCGTGCGTGGGACGTCGCTCGCCTCGACGATGTCGGACTACCTGCGACGCGAGCTCGAAGCGGTGCGGAACATCGACGTGAAGGTCTCGACGGAGGTCGTCGACGGCGCCGGGGACGGGCGGCTCGAGCAGCTGACCTTGCGCGACTCGCGCGGGACGACGGCGGTGGCTGCCGACGGACTGTTCGTGCTCATTGGCGCTCACCCCCATACCGATTGGTTGCCGCCGGAGATCGCCCGCGACGAGCACGGGTTCGTGCTGACCGGCGCGGAACTCGGCGCAGCGATGTTCGAGACGAGCGTTCCCGGGGTGTTCGCGGTGGGTGACGTGCGCTCCGGCTCGGTGAAGCGGATCGCAGCCGCGGCCGGCGAGGGATCGGTCGTGATCCAGCAGCTCCACCGCTACCTCGAGTCTCGCCGGCTCGGCGCCGGAGCGCTGTAGCCGCAGACCCGTTGTGGCAAGCTGGGGTCCCGTCCGGGCGGTTAGCTCAGCTGGTAGAGCACCTGCTTTACACGCAGGGGGTCGCAGGT
>JBBDWU010000011.1:0-1153 GCA_040902725.1 Gaiellaceae bacterium
TCGGGTGGATCGGCGGCAGGTAGACGACGTCGAAGCCGAGCTCGGCGAGCTGCGGGAGCACGGCCTCGACTCCCTTGAAGCCACCCCAGGAACGCGGGAAGAGCTCGTACCAGGCCCCGAAGCGGGCTCGAATGCGCTCGACGTCCACCTCGAGCGGCGTCTCGAGCGACGTCTTTCCGTGCCGGTCCTTCGCGCCGAGCGCCGATGCCGCCTCGTGCCAGCTCTCGAGCGTGCCCGGCCCGAAGAGCACCTCGGCCTCGGCGTTCTCGCCGGCGATGTCGGCCTGCCCGGCCGCGACCTTGCGGTCGAGCTCGTCGAGCATCGTCGCGTAGCGGTCGACCCAGGCCTCGATCGTGAACTGCCAGGTTCCGAGCTCGGTGACCTCGAAGCCTCCCTCCCAGTGGTCGTTCCCCAGCGGCTCGAGCGGGCTCTCCAGCCACTTGCGGCTTCCGGGCGAGCGGTAGCGAACCGCAGCGCGCAGGATGTCGTGACCGTCCTTGAAGATCGTCGCGGAAACGGGCACGTCGTCGCCCTGCGTCGCCTTGACGGGATAACTTCCGCAGTCGACCTGAGGGCGCACGTCCTGGATCTGGATTCGGGCCGGCGGTTGCTTGGGGGGAGTTGAGGGCACGGTTCCGAGACTTTCAGCGAAAGGCGTTCGGTAAACAGGCAATGGAGCTTCAACGATCGAGCGGAATCGTGCTGCACCCCACGTCGCTGCCCGGTGGGCGCCTCGGCGAAGAGGCGTTCGCCTTCGTGGACTGGCTCGAGGCCGCGGGCCAGAGCTGGTGGCAGGTGCTGCCGCTCGGACCTCCGGACGAGGCCGGCTCACCATACGCCTCGTCATCGGCGTTCGCCGCCTGGGACGGCTTCCTGGCCGATCCCGACGCGCCCGTGACGGCCGGCGAGCTGGCGCGCTTCGAGGCCGCGAACGCGTACTGGATCGGGGACTGGAAGCGGGCCGGTGGCAGCGTCGCCGACCAGGTGCGCTTCGACCGGGAATGGTCGGCGCTGCGCGACTACGCACGCGACCGGGGGATCCGGCTGATCGGCGACGTCCCGATCTACGTCGCGCAGGGAAGCGTCGACCAGCTCACGCATCCGGAGCTCTTCCTCGAGGGACTCGTCGGCGGGGCGCCTCCGGACAAGCTGG
>JBBDWU010000012.1:0-43871 GCA_040902725.1 Gaiellaceae bacterium
CTGCTGCCTCCCGTAGGAGTCTGGGCCGTGTCTCAGTCCCAGTGTGGCTGATCATGCTCTCACACCAGCTACCGATCGTCGCCTTGGTAGGCCATTACCCCACCAACAAGCTAATCGGCCGCGGGCTCCTCCTCGGTCAGAGGCCGAAGCTACCTTTTCCCACCGCCCCGAGGGGCTGAGGGGCCATCCGGCATTAATCCGGGTTTCCCCGGGCTATTCCGGTACCGAGGGCAGATTACCCACGTGTTACTCACCCGTTCGCCGCTGTCCCCAGGGCCGAAGCCCTGGTTCTCGCTCGACTTGCATGTGTTAAGCGCGCCGCCAGCGTTCGTCCTGAGCCAGGATCAAACTCTCCGTGAAGAATTGGCTTGCCGTTGCCGGCAATCCTTATCACTTCGAGCCTGAGCTCAAAGGTCACGCCCAGTCGGCATCGCAAGCGATGCCTTAGGGCATGACGGGTTCATATCGATCCCCTCACGACAAGCCGAAGCTCGTCGATCGGGTCTCGACGTAAACGCACGCTGTTGAGTTTTCAAAGACCGCGCCACCCTGCTCGGCGGCGTCAAAAAAGCCTCCACTCGCGCAGAGGCCCCAGGATGCTAGCGGATCGTCGGTCGTATCCGTCGGCGTCCTCTGGGGGCGCTCCAGTCGTCGAGTTACAGGACCTTTCAACGCCGCCTCGTCGAGACAGCCGGAGAATGATAGCAACGCCGCCGCACGCCTGCTAGCTAGGGCGTCTGACGCGCAGGAAGCGTCGTTTTCCTGCTTGCAGCGTGGCGCCGTCCTTCAGGGCCACGTCGTAGGACTCGACCACGAAGCCGTCGAGCTTCAGCCCGCCCTGGTCGATCACGCGTCGCCAGTGGCTCGTCGTCTCCCCCAGCTCGCCCGCCAGGAGCGCCGGCAGGTGAACCGTCGCTTCGGAGACGATGACCTCCGGCACCTCCTCCGGCGTCTCCCCTCGCCGCACGACCCGCGTGAAGTGCTCTTCGGCGTCGCGCGCCGCGTCGTCACCCCACGCCCGGCGCACGATCGACCGGGCCAGCTCGAGCTTCGCCTCCATGGGCTCGCCCGCCGCCGGCTCCCGCTCCAGCACGAGCCGGTAGTACTGCGGCAGCAGCTCGTCGGGGATCCGCATCGTCTTGCCGAACTGCTCGCTCGGGTCTTCCCTGAGCGCGACGTAGTTGCCGCGCGAGGCGCTCATCAGAGTTCCGTCCCAGCTGAGGAGGAGCTCGACGGTCAGGGCGATCTGCGGCTCCAGGCCGTAGGCCTCCATCACGTCGCGGCCCATCAGCAGGTTGTAGAGCTGGTCGGTGCCGCCGAGCTCGACGTCGGCTTCGACCGCGACCGAGTCGTAGGCCTGCATCAGCGGGTAGAGCAGCTCGGAGACCGAGATCGGGCTCTGCTCGGCGAAGCGCTTGGCGAAGTCGTCCCGCTCGAGGAGGCGCGCGACCGTGGGGATCCGCGTCAGCCTCAAGATCTCGGCGAAGTCGACCTTCGCCAGCCATTCGCTGTTGAACCGGAGCTCGGTTCGCTCCGGGTCGATGATCGTCGAGGCGTCCTCGAAGTAGCGCTGCGCGTTGCGGTCGATCTCCTCGGGGTCGAGCATCGGCCGGGTCGCCGAGCGGCCCGACGGATCGCCGATCCGGGTCGTGTAGTCGCCGACGATCAGGACGCCGACGTGCCCCTCGTCCTGGAAGGCGCGCATCCGCTGGAGGGGGATTCCGTTCCCGAGCGTGACGTGCGGCGCCGTCACGTCGATGCCGAGCTTGACCCGCAGCGGGCGCCCGAGCTTCAGCTTCTGCTCGAGCGCCCCTGCGGGGAGAACGTCGACGGCGTTGCGCGTCAGCTCGGCGAGGCCCATCCGCCGATTCTACGAGCGGCTAGAACGGGTATGGGGCGATGGCCCAGGCCGCGGTCGCGTACCAGATGCCGAAGGCGAGGCTCGCCACGCCGAGGCCGGGCGCGACGACGCCGTAGGCAGTGCGCACGGGACGGCTCGCGAGCATCCTTCCGAACCCGGCCGTCAGCACCGTCATCGAGACCGCGGTGAAGAGCGCCAGCAGGGCGAGCGCGGCCACGGCCAGGCCTGTCGACTCGACCGAGGCGACGATGAGAATCCCGACGCCCGCGCTGCCGCCGATCCCGTGCGCCAGTCCGATGCCGAACGCGCCGATCGCCGTGCGTGCGCCGTGTGCGTCGGGATGGCCGTGGATCTGCAGGCCGCCCGACCGCCAGCGCATCAGCAGCCGCACCGCCAGGTAGACGATCAGGACCCCGATCGCCGTCTCGGCCGCCTGCTGCGCGCGTTCCGGCAGGTAGGCGCCGAAGAGCAGGATCGGCAGCCCGAGCAGGAAGAGCGTGACCGCGTGTCCCGCTCCCCAGGCGGCGCCCAGCACTGCACCGGTGCGGGTTGCCCGCTCGCGGGAGGAAGCGACGAGCGTGCTGACCGCGGCGACGTGGTCGGGGTCGGTGGCGTGGCGCAACCCGAGCAGGGTGGCGACCACCGAGACGAGCAGGATGGTCGTTTCGTCCGACCAGTTGGCGATGACGTCGTCGAGTCCGAACATGATCGTCTCCTTTCGCTAGAGCAGGGTTGGCAGGGCGCGTGCGGTCATGGCGAGGCCGAGGGCGATGACGACCAGCGCGCTCACCGCCGGGAGGGCGCTGACGAGAGGCCCGTCGAAGCTCAGGCGGCTGAACGTGCGCCGGGCGGTGACTGCGACGAGCCCGATGCTCGTGACGGCTGCCGCCAGGCCGATGCTGAAGGCGACGATCAGGACGAGCCCGTAGCCGATCCGGTGGAGCGAGATCGCGGCGAGCAGGACGACGAGCGCCGTCGGGCACGGGATGATCCCCGCCGAGATGCCGATCCCGAGCAGGCCGCGCCCGGGATGCGCGTGCTCGTGATCGTGCGCGTGGGAATGGCCGTGTGCGTGCGCGCGGGCGTGACGCCAGCTACCGACGCGCCAGCGCAGGATCGCCAGCCCGACGCTGACGACGAGGAGTGCCGAGACGAGGTTCAGCCACGGATAGAGGGTCTCCGGGACGATGAGCTCCGACAACGCGAGCGTCACCAGGCCCAGCGCGAGCACGCCGATCGTGTGGGTGACCGTGACGATCAGCCCGAGCAGCACGGCGTGGCGCGGCGTCCCGCGGGAGCCGATCAGGAAGCCCGCGACGATCGCCTTCCCGTGACCCGGCTCGAGCGCATGAGCGGCGCCCCAGAAGAGCGCAAGGATCAGCGACACCAGGACGAACCCGACGCCGAGGTCGCCGGAGACGAGTCGCGCCAGCCCTTCCGCCGCACGCGGAGGAGCCGCGTCGGTCAGCTCGGGCGGGAGGCCCGACAGCTCGCCCGGCCGCACGTCTGCGGAAGCGCTCCGGACGTCGAGCGGGCTCTTCAAGAGATCCTTCGGATAGGCGAGCAGCAGCAGGCTCGGGCTCTCCGCCGGCGCCGTCGAGCGCTCGACCTGTGCTCCGCGGTCGGCTCTGACGACGACCTCCCGCCAGCCGATCCGGTCCACGAAGGTCTCGTCCGCAAAGGCGACGCCCGTCCCCGCAGGCCCCGCGTCGTAGACGGCCTCGAAGCGCAGCGTCGCGAGGCCGCCGGCGCCGGGGAGTTCCGCAACGCGCGTGGCGAGAGGACGCAGGGCCGTCCGCCGCCCGTCGACCCGCAGGACAAGGCTGCGCGAGAGCGAGGCAGCGAAGCCGGGACGGCGCACGCGGTCGCCCTCCTGCAGGGCCGGGATCTCGGCCAGGTCGAGGACGTAGCGGAGATAGACGCGGTCGCCCGAGACGGTGACCTCCGCCGCGCGGTTGACCGTGAAGTTGCCGAGCGGGTGGGCTGCCACCGCTCCCGGTAGAGCGAGCGCGGCGAGTGCCACTGCGATCGCGAGCAGCCGCTTCATCGCGCCCCCCGCGCCGCCACCGGCGACCAGATCAGGGAGAAGTGTGGGTTGACCGCGAGCGCGCGCCGGAACCACGTCCGCGCCTCCGCGCGGCGGCCCAGACAGCGCTCGATCATGCCGCGATGGAAGAACAGCAGTGCGTCCCGCGTGCCCAGACGAAGGGAACGGCGCGAGTAGGCGAGCGCCTCGCCGCAGCGGCCGTTGCGGGCGAGCGCCCACGCGAGGACGTCCTCCGAGAAGATGTTCGGAGCTGCTCGGTGCGCCTCGCGCGCGCGCGCGAGTGCCCCGGCGAGCCGGTGGCCGCGGTCGAGATCGAAGAGGGCCGTCTGGAGCTCCGTGCGCACGCCGTTGGCGCGCAAGAGCCGCTCGATTGCCTCCACCAGGCGCTCGGCGCGCTCGGCCTCGGCGCGTCGCCCCGCCGTCTCGAGCGTCTCGGTCAGCCGGATCGCGTACTCCGGGAGCGGCAGCCGGTCGACGACGCCGCGCAGCCTCCGCGCGGAGCTCGCGTAGTCGCCGGCCGCGGCCTCGACCCAGGCGAGCCCCGCCTCGGCCCGCACGTAGCCGGGTACGCGAGCGAGCGCCCGGCGATAGGCCCGCCGCGCGTCGCCGATCCGGCCCGAGTTAGCGTAGACGCGACCCAGCTGGACGAGCGCCGCCGCCGCGTACTCCGGCACCGTCGGCTCGAGCTCGAGCGCGAGCTCGAGCGCCTCGGCGGCAGCGGCCGGGCGGCCGATCAGCTCGCGCGCGTGCGCGACACGCGAATAGGACGCGATGCTGGGCGCGAGCTCGGCCATCCGGTCGAAGGCGGCGAACGCCTCGCGATAGCGCCCGAGCCCCGCGAGCGCGTCGCCGAGGGCGCCGAGGGCGGCCGGGCTCTCGGGATCGGCACGGAGAGCTTCCCGCGCGAGGACGAGCGCCTGCCGGAAGTCGTGCCGGGTCGCTGCGAGCGCGGCGCGGCCGGCCGTGACGAGCCCGCCGGCGCCGGCCTCTCGAAGGGCGCGCTCCGAGCGCGAGAGGTATGAGGGATCGCCGGTCTCGCGGAAGCGCTGCTGGTAGGCGAGGCCGAGCAGAGTCAGGGTGCCGGCGGCCCGTGGCTGCTGATCGAGCCGGCGGACGTAGTCGGCCGTCCGGCCGGTCTCGAGGCCGCTGAGCAGCTCGCCGAGGAGCCGCGAATCGTCGGGCGGCCGCGCCGCGGCAGGTCCGCCGGCGAGCACCCCGCCGAGCAGGGCAACCGCGGCGGCCGCGCAGAGCGCGACCGCCGCGGTCGAGAGACCTCTAGGCATGGGGTGCCGCGAGGTACGGGAACGCGTTGGCGAACGCCTTGTCGTTCCGCTTGACGCAGTCCGTCGTTGCGGCGCCCTCGGTGATCAGCGCCAGCTCGGCGTCGATCACGTCGTCCGCCAGCCGGCGGCCGTTGAGGAAGCCCATCGAGCTGGCCGTGTCGAACGTGAGGATGTCCGGCAACAGCACGTTGGCGAGGCCGGAGATCTTCCCGGCGTCGTCCGACTTGTTGTCGCCCGACTCGTCGTTGAGCGAGAACAGCGTCCTCAGCGAATCGACGACCTCGCCCCGGAACTTCGCCCGGTCAGAGGCGGGAGCCGACGCGTTGTACTTGTTGCGCTGCGACGGCTCGGTGCCCTTGGCTTCGAACGGGTTGTTCGGAATGAACACGGTCGCGATCGCCGGGCGGCCCATGCGGTCGATCTGCACGCCGCCGCGGTTCGTGGTCGCCCACACGCCGATCGCCGACGAGCCGGCCCGGGTCAGCATCGCCGCGGGCAGCTCGAGCACGATCGAGGACACGTTCGTGCCCTTGAACGCATCCGGCCGTGAGCCCTTGCAGCCGAGGAAGGACTCGTCCTTCTTCGTGCTGAGGATGTTGATGAACCCGTTCAGGTCGAAGAAGAACGGGTCGTCGCGCATGCCCGCATAGGCCGAGACGGCTCCGCTGCGGTTCACGCGGACGTCGCCGAAGGCCGAGGTGCGGCCGCTGACGATCGTCTTGCCGTTCCGCTTGACGACCATGCTCTGGACGCCGCCGGCGTTCGGGCGGCCGAAGGTGACAGCCAGCGTGACATCGCCGCGCGCGTCGCCGTTGTTGTCGACGCGGAGGTTGTAGACGACGCGTTGGGTCCGCCTGACTGCCGGCGTGCTCGACGCGAACGCCGCCTGCCGGCCGGCCTTGGTCAGGCCGTTGACGTTCAGGACGAGCACGGTCCGCCCGCTCTTGGCGCGGTAGGCGTAGACGTCGGTGATGTCGGTGCGGAGATCGCCGCCGGGCGGTGTCAGACCGGGTGCGTCGAGGTGGTCTGCACCGACTGCGGCCGTCGGGCCGGTCGTGCCCATGAAGGCGGCGGTTGCCACTGCCGCGGTCATGAGTGCGACTGCCACGAGCCATGACTTACGCATGTGTGAGCTCCTTGTCGGGGGTCGGAACGGCCTTCATTCGCAGCGGGTCGCGGATCGGTTCGCCGAACCGACTTCGCGCGCGGGCCGAATGAGGTCAGGATGCAGACCACCGTGGCCCGTGATCTCGCGCACTTCTCCGACGAGGCGCTCGTCGCCCTGGTGGCCCGCGGCGAGGAGGACGCGTTGGCCGAGCTCTACGACCGCCTCGGCGGGATCGCCTACAGCCTGGCGCTTCGGATCCTGCGCGACCGGGCGCTCGCCGAGGACGCCGTCCAGGAGGCATTCCTTTCGGTCTGGCGGTCGGCCTCCCGCTTCGTGCCGGAGCGCGCGCGTGCGCAGAGCTGGCTCCTCACGCTCGTCCACCGCCGCGCCGTCGACCTCGTGCGGCGCGAGGACGTGCGGCGCGCCGAGCCACTCGCCGACGTGGAGACCGGAGGGACCGAGACGGCGGAGGAGGCGACCTGGCTGCGCTTCGAGCGGGAGCGCGTCCAGACGGCGCTGAAGACCCTGCCGGACCAGCAGCGCGAGCTGATCGAGCTCGCGTACTACGGAGGCTTCACCCAGTCACAGCTCGCCGACCGCGTCGGCGTGCCGCTGGGAACGATCAAGAGCAGGATGTTCACGGGGCTCACCCGCCTGGGCGAGCTCCTCCGCGACGACGAGAGGGAGCCATGGAGCGCACGGATCTCCACGAGCTGAGCGCCGCCTACGCGCTCGACGCGCTCGACGCGGACGATCGCCGCGCCTTCGAGGCGCACCTCGGCGGGTGCGAGCGGTGCAGGAACGACCTGGCCGACTTCTCGTACACGGCGGGCCTGCTCGCGTATGGCACCCCGTCGACCGCTCCGCCGGCATCGCTCCGCGCGCGGGTCCTCGACGAGGTGCGGCGTGAGCGGCAGGTCGTGGTGCCGCTCAGGCGCCCCCGGTTCGTGCTGGGCGCGGCGACGGGGCTCGCCGCGGCGGCCGCCGTTGCCCTGGCCTTCTGGGTCGTCTCGCTCTCGGGCGAGCTCGACCGCAGCCGGGCAGCGCTCGACGTGCTCGCCGACCCGGCCGCCCGCTCGATCGAGCTCGAGGGCGCCGCCGGCCGGCTCGTCGTGGATGCCGAAGGGCAGGCCGCACTGGTCGTCCGCGACCTCGCCGCGGCCCCGGCCGGCAAGACGTACGAGGTCTGGGTGATCCAGGGGGACGCTCCGCGCCGGGCGGGGCTCTTCGAGGGCCGGGCCGCGCGCGACCTGGTCCTGCTCGACCGTCCTGTCCCCGACGACGCGGTCGTGGCGGTCACGCTCGAGCAGGACGGCGGCGTCGACGCCCCCACCGGCGCGCCGCTCTTCAGCGCCTCAACCTAGGGCTACAATTCCCCTCTTCGTGCTGCGCCGAAGAGCTCCGCAGGCGCCGAAGAACCCCCGTCGGCGTCGCATCCGCAAGCTCCGCCTCCTCGCCCTGCTGGGCGTGCTCTCGCTGCTGGTCCTCGCCGCCTTCACGTTCGGGGCGCTCCAGGCGGTCGCCAGCGAGCTGCCGTCGCTCGACCCGGCCCGCCAGCCGCGCGTCGAGCGCAACGGCTTCGTCTACGCGGACGACGGCAAGACGATTCTCGCGGTGCTCCGGGGCAGCGAGAGCCGCGTGCTCGTCAACTACGACGACATCAGCCCCTGGATGAAGCACGCCATCGTCGCCGTCGAGGACCGGCGCTTCTGGGATCACCGCGGCATCGACCTGCGCGGCATCGGGCGCGCCGCCTGGGCCGATCTCCGGCAGCAGAAGGCGGTTCAGGGCGGCTCGACGATCGTCCAGCAGTTCGTCAAGAACGCGTACCTGGAGGACGAGCGCTCGTTCGCGCGCAAGGTTCGCGAGGCGGCGCTCGCCTGGCAGCTCAGCCAGCACTGGTCGAAGCCGAAAATCCTGACCGCCTACCTGAACACGATCTACTTCGGGAACGGCGCGTACGGGGTGCAGCAGGCGGCGAAGGTCTACTTCGGCCAGGAAGCCGCCTCGCTCACGCTGCCCGAGGCCGCGCTGCTGGCCGGCATCCCCGCCGACCCGTCGAGCTACGACCCCGTCGAGCGACCGCGGGCCGCAGCCGCCCGGCGTGGGGTCGTGCTCCAGGCGATGCTCGAGCAGGGGACGATCACCGCGAGCGAGTTCCGCGCCGCCAACCGGGCGGCGCTGCCCGACCCGGACGGCGTGCGCCTACCCGGCATCCAGGGCAAGGCGCCCTACTTCACGAACTACGTCAAGGACCAGCTCGTCGACTCGCTCGGGCCGAAGCTGGTCTACGGCGGCGGCCTGCGCGTGCGGACGACGATCGACCTCGGGCTCCAGGAGCTCGCGCGCAAGTCGGCCTGGGACGTGCTCGCCGACCCGGAGGGTCCCTCGGCAGCGCTCGTGGCGCTCGACCCCGCGACCGGGAACGTCCTCGCCATGGTCGGCGGACGCAACTTCTCGAAGAGCCAGTTCAACCTCGCCGTCCAGAGCCGGCGGCAGCCGGGCTCGGCCTTCAAGCCGTTCGTGCTCGCCGCCGCCCTCCAGGAGGGGATCTCGCCGGCGACGCGCTTCGTCTCGAAGCAGACGGTGATCCCGCTCGGCGACCGGGTCTGGGTCGTGAACAACTACGACCACACCTACTCGGGCGACATCGACCTCGGCAGCGCCACTGTCAGCTCCGACAACACCGTTTATGCCCAGCTCACGCAGCTGGTCGGCCCGCGCGCGGTGGCGAGCACGGCCAAGCGGCTCGGGGTGACCAGCCGGCTCAACCCCTACTTCTCGATCGGCCTCGGCGCACAGGCCGTCAACCCCCTCGAGCTCGCGCGCGCGTTCTCGTCCTTCGCCAGCGGCGGCTACCGGATCGACACCGAGACCTTCGGGAACCGCCCGCGCGTCGTCGACGAGATCACCAACGCGGCCGGCGACGTCCTCGTCCGCCAGGACCAGGTGGCCCGCCAGGTCCTCTCCCAGCGCAGCGCCGCCTGGGTGAACTCGCTCTTGCAGGGGGTCGTGACCAGCGGGACGGGGCGGCGGGCCGCGCTCGCGCGCTGGCCGGCAGCCGGCAAGACCGGCACGACCGAGAACTACGGCGACGCCTGGTTCGTCGGCTATACGCCTCAGCTCGTGACCGCGGTCTGGGTCGGCTACCCGGCGGGACTGCGGCCGATGCTGACGGAGTTCGGCGGCGATCCGGTGGCCGGCGGCACCCTCCCCGCGCTGATCTGGAAGCGCTTCATGCAGCAGGCGCTGCCCTATCTCGGCAAGGAGCCGGTCGGCTTCGAGGCGCCGCCGTCGGAGTTCCAGTCCTCCCAGCTCGTCGTCCACCGCGGCGGCCGGATCCTGCGTGACAATGGCTACTGCAACAACCGCCGCTCGGTCGTCTACTTCTCGGGCTTCGGGCCCGAGCGCACGGCAGCCTGCAAGCCCAACGAGGTCGAGGTGCCGCGCGTGATCGGCCTGAGCCTCGCGAAAGCCGAGGCACGGCTCGCGCTCCAGCCCTTGGAGGCGAAGCTCGTCTACAAGCCGGCGGCTCCCGCGCAACCCGTGGGCGTGGTGCTCGACCAGCGCCCGCGGCGCGGGCGGCTCTCGTCCTACGCGGAGGTGATCCTCGTCCTCGCCAAGCCGCAGCATGGAGTCGTCCCCGACCTGACCGGCGCGACGCTGCGCCAGGCGCGGGCGCGGCTGCGGAAGGTGCAGCTGCGGGCGGAGGTGGTCTCGTTCACGGACGGCCCGCCGGGCCGCGTCGTCTCGCAGACGCCCCGGGCCGGCGTCGCGGCCGCGCCGGGCATGGCGATCCGGCTCGTCGTCGCGCGCGGCTGATGGTCAAGGTCGCCGTGGCGGCTGCTCTCGCTGCGCTCGCGATCCCGCTCGTCATCTTCGCGGTCGCGGCCGGGGACGTGGCGCAGTTCCGCGGCTCGGTGCCCCCGGCGCGCATCGAGCTCCCGTCTTTCTCGCTGCGCGACGCCGAGGGCCGGACGGTCGGCGACGCCGACCTGCGCGGGAAGGTCGTGCTCGTCACCTTCCTCGACACGAACTGCCGCGAGGCGTGCCCGATCGTCGCCGAGCAGATCCGCGCCGCCCTCGAGCGGCTCGACGAGGAGGAGCGCCGGGACGTGGCCGCGGTTGCAATCAGCGTCCACCCCGGCGACGACACGCCGGACGCGGTGCGAGCCTTCCTGCGGCGGCACCGCGTCGAGGGCGACCTGCTCTACCTGATCGGCACGGAGGCGGAGCTGCGGCCGGTCTGGGAGGCCTTCCAGGTTCTGCCCGCGCTCGACACCGGCAGCTCCGACATCCACTCGGCTCCGGTTCGCGTCTTCGACCGCGACGGCGTCTGGGTGTCCACCCTGCATGCGGGCGCCGACCTCACGCCCGAGAACCTCGCGCACGACCTCCGAACGGCCGGCTGAGGAAGCGGGAGCCGGCGACGCCGTAACGCCAGGGCCGGTCGGCCGCGCGGGTTATGCCGATGCGCACGCCCGTGACGACCTCCGGCGGGTCCTCACGCGCGCGAAGCTCGAACGGCGGCCGGTCGAGCGGCAGCCCGTCGTGCTCTCCCGTCACCGCCAGCGCCTGGCAGAGCCGGCCCGGGCCGGCGCAGAGGAGCCGGTCGCGCTCGACGCCGCGCCTGTCCCTCATCCGCTCTACCCCGTCGGACGGCTCGAGCGCACGCACCAGGACGGCGCTCGCCGACCCCTCCTCCTCGCAGACGAAGTTGAGGCACCAGTGGATCCCGTAGGAGCGGTAGACGTAGGCGTGGCCGGGCGGGCCGAACATCGAGGCGTTGCGCCGGGTGCGACCGCGATAGCCATGGGCAGCCGGATCCTCGTGGCCGTACGCCTCTACCTCGACGATCGTCCCCCCGACACCCTCGACGAGAAGCGTCGCGCCGAGCAGCTCGGGGGCGACCTCGTGGACGGAGCGGGCGAAGAACGCGCGGTCGATCAGAAAAGCTGTTCTTCCCCGCCCTCGCCGGCCGTCCGCTCCAGGAGCTTCCGCGCGCGGCCGCCGAGCTCGCCGAGGTCGACGCGGCCCTTCTCGGCGTCTTCGGCCACGCGCTGCGCGAAGGAGAGCGCGTCGTCGAGCAGGCGCATCGAGACGACCGCCTCCTGTCCCATCTCCCGCATGATCGAGCGCTCGGTGCGCGAGGCGACGATCGGCTCGGCGATCCCCTCGACCCAAACCTTCGTGCGCCGGCCGTCGCCGCGCTCGCCCGGACCGAGCGGGTCGAGCGCGTAGATCCGGTCGGCGCGGACGTACTTGCCGAAGCCCAGGAAGACCATTTTCGGGGCGTCGGCCATGAGCTGCGATTATCGCAGGGCCGAAGCGAGCGCCTCGGCGACGCGCTCCTGGTCGCCCGGCTCGATCCCGGTGTAGAACGGCAGCGCGATGGTGCGGTTCGCCGTCTCCTCCGCCACCGGGCAAAGGCCCTCCGCGAAGCCGTAGCGCTCGCGCAGGTAGGGCTGGAGGTGGACGCAGGGAACGTAGTGCCCGGCCTCCACCCCGTCGGCCTTCAAGGCCTCGGTGACCGTCTCGCGATCCGCCCCGGGCGGGAGCTTCACGACGTAGACGAACCACGAGCGCTTGTGCTCGGCGTCGTCGGGGGCGGGGAGCTCCACGTCCAGGTCCGCCAGCAGCTCGCCGTAGCGCGCCGCAGCTGCCGCCCGCAGCTCGAGGATCTCGTCGAGCTTCTCCAGCTGGGCGATCCCGAGCGCCGCCTGGAGTTCGGTCAGGCGGTAGTTGAAGCCGAGCCGGACATGGTGGAACCAACGCGACTCGTAGGAGCGGCCCTGGTTCCGCAGCGACACGAGCAGCTGCCGCTGCTCCTCCGAATGAGTCGTCACCATCCCGCCCTCGCCGGTCGTGATCTGCTTGTTCGGGTAGAAGCCGAAGGCGGCGGACGGGCCGTGCGAGCCCACCGGCGCGCCCTTGTACTCGCCGCCGAGGGCCTCGCAGGAGTCGAGGATCAGGGCCAGGCCGTGCCGGTCTGCGAGCGAGCGGAGCTCGTCGAGCTCGCACGGGTACCCGAACATGTCCACTGCCACGATCGCGCGCGTCCGCTCGCCGATCGCGGCCTCGACCGCGGCGGGGTCGAGGTTCAGCGTCCGCGCGTCGACGTCCGCGAAGACCGGAACCGCGCCCTCGAAGATGAAGCAGTTCGCGGTGGCCACGAACGAGATCGGCGACGTGATCACCTCGTCGCCGGGGCCGAGGCCCGCGATGTGGCAGAGGAGATGGAGCCCCGCGGTGCCGCTCGAGACCGCGGCCGCGTAGGGCGCCCCCGCGGCTTCCGCGAACAGCTCCTCGAAGCGGTCGATCTTCGGCCCGAACGCGAGCCGCTCGGAGCGCAGGACCTCGAGGACGAGCTCGGTCTCGCGCTCGCCGAGGTAGGGCCGGGAGAGCGGTATCAAGCCTGGGCGCGCGCCGGCAAGGCGTACTCGAGCCAGTGCTCGTACCGCTCCGAGCGGCCGCGGACGGCCGCGAGGTACGCCTCCTGGAGCTCGAGCGTGACCGGGCCGACGCCGATCTCGGCGTCGTCCACTGAGCGCACGGGCGTCACCTCGGCGGCGGTGCCGCACATGAAGACCTCGTCGGCGAGATAGAGGTCGGAGCGGATCAGCGTCTTCTCGACGACCTTGTGGCCGAGGTCGCCCGCGATGTCGATCACGGTCTCGCGCGTGATCCCCGGCAGGATCGACATCGACAGCGGCGGCGTCTCGATGACCCCGTCGCGGACGATGAAGACGTTCTCGCCCGAGCCGTCCGCCACGTAGCCCTCCGCCGTGAGCAGGATCGCCTCGTCGTAGCCGTCGCGGTTGGCCTCGCTGACCGCGAGCATCGAGTTGAGGTAGACACCGGTCGCCTTCGCGACGTGCGGGATGACGTTCGGCCCGATCCGCTGCCAGGACGAGATCTTGGCGCGGATGCCCTTCCGCAGCCCTTCCTCGCCGAGGTAGGTGCCCCACGGCCAGCTCATGACCACGCAGTCGATGGGGTTGTCGCGCGCCGCGACGCCGAGCTCGCCGTAGCCGTAGAAGCAGATGGGACGCAGGTAGCACTCCGGCAGGCCGTTGGCCTGGACGAGCTCGAGGCACGCGCTGCGCAGCTCCTCGACGGTGAACGGCAGCTCCATCGAGAGCAGGCGTGCGGAGTTGTCGAGCCGCTTGAGGTGGTCGGTGAGGCGGAAGACGGCCGGCCCCTTGTCGGTCTCGTAGCAGCGGATCCCCTCGAAGACGCCGGAGCCGTAATGGAGGCCGTGGGTGCCGACGTGGACGCGCGCGTCGCCCCAGTCGACCAGCTCTCCGTTCATCCAGATCTTCGCGGTTTCCTCCACCAGGAACTCCTTTCCGCCGCGAGGCGGAGTTTAGTTATGCGTCGGCCTCGACGGCGTCTATCGGACGAGCCCGGGTCAGCCGCACCAGCTCGGCCGGGGAGAGGCCCGCCATGTGCTTCGGGGAGCCCGCCCCGACCCAGACGGTATCGCGCCCGAGCAGGGTCTGCTCCATCAGGACCTCGCGCACGCGCGCGAGCCCGAAAGGCGCCACGGCGCCCGGGGCGAACCCGGTGGCGAGCTCCACGTCCTCCGGCCCGGCTACCTTCGCCTTCGCCGCGCCGGCGGCCGCGGCGACCTTGGCGGCGTCCGCGCGCCGGTCACCGGGGACGAGGACGAGGACGGGCACGCCGTCACAAAGGAAGACGAGCGACTTGACGATGTCGGCCTCGGCGCACCCGGCGGCGAGCGCTGCCAGCCGCGCCGTTGGAGTCCCCTCCGGGAACTCCTCGAGCCTCGCCTCCGCCGCCGCCTCGCGAAGGAACGCCGCGACCCGCTCGACCGGATCAGGCCAGGGCGATGAAGCGGGCATCGTCGTACCCCTCGCCGCGGAAGCGCTCGGCCAGCTCCGCGGGGGCGGGCGAGTCGATCGAGAGCGCCATCAGCGCCTTGCCGCCCTGCTTCGTCCGCGAGACGGCCATGTTGGCGATGTTCACGCCCGCCTCGCCGAAGGTCGTCCCCACGCGGCCGATCACGCCGGGCACGTCGTCGTAGCGGAAGAAGACCATGAGCGGCGCCAGCTCGATCTCGATCTGGAAGCCGAGCGCGGAGACGAGCCAGTGCCGCTCCTCGCCGCCGATGATCGTGCCGGCCACCTTCACCTCGTCGCCGTTCGAGGCGACCGTGACCCGCACGAGGTTGGTGAAGTCGCGGGCGGCGCCGCGGCGCTCCTCGGAGACGTCGATGCCCCGCTCGGAGGCGACGAGCGGCGCGTTCACGTAGTTCACGGGCTGCTCGGTGCGGCCCTGGAACGCGCCGTTCAGCGTGGCCACCGTCAAGAGGCGCGTGTCGAACTCCGCCAGATGGCCGAAGTACGTGAGCTGGATCCGGTCGGCCCGCCCTTCCGCCAGCTCCATCGCCAGCCGGCCGAGCTTCGACGCGAGCGGGACGAAGGGGCCCAGCACCTCGAGGTCCTCGGGCCGGATCGCCGGGATGTTGACGGCGTGCGTGACGAGGCCGCCCTCGAGCGCGGCGGCGACCTGCTCGGCGACCACGATTCCGGCCCGGTCCTGCGCCTCCGCGGTCGAGGCGGCGAGATGCGGGGTGACGACGACGTTCTCGAGCTCGAGCAGCGGCCCCGTGTACGGCTCCTCGGCGAAGACGTCGAGGGCGGCGCCAGCGACCTTGCCCGAGCGGAGCGCCTCGACCAGCGCCTCCTCGTCGACCAGCTCGCCGCGGGCGGCGTTGACGATGCGAACGCCGTCCTTCATGCGCGCGATCGCCTCGCGGCCGATCGAGCCGCGGGTCTCCTCGGTCAGGGGCAGGTGAATCGTGAGGAAGTCGGCGGCCGCGTAGACATCGTCCGGCGTCTCCGCCCGCTCGACGCCGAGCTCGCGGAAGCGCTCGCGCGAGACGAACGGGTCGTGCGCGACGACGCGCAACTGGAGCCCGATCGCCCGGCGCGCGACCTGCTGCCCGATGCGGCCGAAACCGAGCACGCCGAGCGTCTTGTCGGCCAGCTCGATGCCGCCCCAGCTCCCCCGCTCCCAGCGGCCCTGCTTCAGCGCAGCGTGGGCCTGCGGGATGTTACGCGCGAGCGCGACGAGCAGGCCGACGGCGTGCTCCGCGGCCGACACGACGTTCGACTCGGGGGCGTTGGCGACTACGATCCCGCGCCGGGTTGCGGCCGCGACGTCCACGTTGTCCACTCCCACGCCCGCGCGGCCGATCACCCGCAGCCGCTCTCCGCGGTCGATCAGCTCGGCCGTGAGCTTCGTCGCCGAGCGGATGATGATCGCGTCGTAGTCGCCGATCAGCTCGGCGAGGTCGCCGTTGGCGGTGACGTCGACGTCGAATTTCGAGCGGAGCAGGTCGACGCCCGCCTCCGCGATCGGCTCGCGGACGAGAACCTTCACGCGACGCGGACGGGCTCGGCGAAAGCCTCGAAGGCCGCCGTGACGGCCACCCCGCGCTCGATCTCGGCCCCGGCTTCGGTCAGCGCCAGCTCCACGCCCCCCAGCGCAGTGGCGATGTCGAAGACGTCGAACCAGCCGATGTGGCCGATGCGGAAGACCTTGCCCTTGAGCGGCCCCTGGCCCGGCGCGAGCGTGATCCCGAAGCGGTCGCGGAGCGTGAGCACGAGCTCGCCGGAGTCGACTCCCTCGGGCGCCTTGATCGCGGTCACGACCGCGGCCGAGTCGTCGTCGGGGGAGAAGAGCTCGAGGCCCATCGCCCGCGCGCCCGCCCTGCAGGCGCGGCCGAGGCGGACGTGGCGCTCGAAGGCCGCGTCGAGCCCGCCCTCGAGCAGGAGGCCGAGCGCGACGTCGAGCGCGACGACGAGCGACGTGGCTGGAGTAAAGGCCGCGTCGAGCTGCTCCTGCGCGCTCTGCGTGCGCTCCCAGTCGAAGTAGAAGCGCGGCGCCGAGCCGCGCCTCCCCCACGCCGCCTCCGAGACGGTCACGAGCGCGAGCCCCGGCGGCGTCATCAGCGCCTTCTGCGAGCCCGAGACGACGACGTCGAGCCCCCAGGCGTCTGTTTCCAGCGGTACCGCGCCGAGGCTCGAGATCGCGTCGACCGCCACGAGCGCGCCTGCGTCGCGGGCGACGGCCGCCAGCGCCTGGATATCCGCGACGACGCCGGTCGACGTCTCCGAGTGCGTCAGCAGCACGAGGGAGTGGCCGTCGAGGCGCGCCTCGACGTCGGCCGCGGCCGGCGCCTCTCCCCAGTCGTACCGCAGCTCGTCGACGTCCGCGCCGTAGGTCCGCGCCAGCTCCGCCCAGCGCTCGCCGAAGTAACCGGCGGAAACCGAGAGCACGCGGTCGGCCGGCGAGACGAGATTGGCGACGGCCGACTCGAGGAGACCGGTCCCCGACGAGGTGAAGAGCAGCACGTCGCGCTCGGTGCGGCAGACGGTCTTGAGCCGCTCGAGGCAGCGGGCGTAGACGACCTTGAAGTCGGGACCGCGGTGGTGCAGGACCGGCTCCGCGAGCGCGGCGAGCACCTGCGGGGGAACGGGGGTCGGTCCCGGCGTGAACAGGTAGCGCTTCTCCACTCCCGGCCCAGCCTAGCGCTGTCTGCCGACGGCGAGAACGTTCTCGAGCTCCCGTCCGTCGGCGAGCCTTCGGAGCTGCTCGACGAGGAAGGAGGCGCGGCGCTCGCGGGTCTCGACCGTGCGGCCGGAGACGTGCGGCGTCATGACGACATTGTCGAGCTCGTGGAAGGGCAGGCTCGACGGCAGGCTCGGGCCGTCACCGCGGCTTGGGTACTGGTACCAGACGTCGAGCGCTGCCCCGCCGATCCGGCGGCCGCGCAGGGCGTCGAAGAGCGCCCGCTCGTCGACGACGTCGCCGCGGGCGACGTTCACGAGCACGCCCTGGGGGCCGAGCGCGTCGAGCTCGCTCGCGCCCACGAGCCCGCGCGTCTCCGCCGCGAGCGGCACGGCGACGCAGACGAAGTCCGCCTCGTTCATCAGCGCGTCCACCTCGTCGAGGCCGCGCAGCCAGCGCAGGCCGCCGGCCCGAGAGTCGGAGGGCGACCGCGTCACGGCGACGGCCTCCATCCCGAAGGCGCGGGCGAGCTCGGCGACGCGGCGGCCGATGTGCCCGTAGCCGATCGTGCCCACCACCCGGCCGGCGAGCTCGCGCTCGAGCGGGAGGTCGGACGACCAGTCGCCTTCGCGCAGGCGACGGTCGTACCACAGCAGCTGGCGTGAGACGGCGAGCATCCCGAGCAACGCCCACTGGGCGATCGCCTCCTCGTGCCCGTAGAGGTTGCAGAGGGCGCAGCCGGGCGGGAGCGCGGCCGGGTCGACGCTGTCGGCGCCGGCCGAGAGCGCCTGGACGAGCCTCAGGCGGGCAGCGCCGGCGGTGTCGCCCGGCTCGAGGCGGTTGCAGAGCAACGCCTCGGCGTCGTGGAGCTCGCGCCGGAGCGCCTCCCGGTCGCCGGGCTCGACCCAGACGAGGGGGACGCCTGCCGCCTCGATCCCGCGCGCCAGCTCCGATGCGTATCCGTCTTCGGGGCGCGCCACGACGACGACCTTCACGGCGGGCCAGCCTACTAGTGTCCCCACGTGGAGCCGCTGCTCGCGTTCGTCGCCGCGCTCGTCTCGCTGCGGCTGGCGGGACTGCTCGTCCGGCGCTGGCGCGCGCGGCGGCGGCCGGAGCTCGTGGCCTGGGCCGCGGCGCTCGCGGCTTTCGGGGTCGCCTCGGCCGCGCTCGCCTGGGCCGCCGCGGCCGGCTGGAGCGGCGAGGCGTTCCGCGTCTACTACCTCTTCGGCGCGCTGCTGACGGCGCCGCTGCTCGGCGCCGGCTCCCTCCTCCTGCTCGGCAGGCGCTGGGCGGCGCCCGCGGCACTCCTCTATGGAGGCCTCGCGGTCGGTTTGATGCTCGCGGTGCCGCTGGGAGGCTCGTTCTCGGGCACCGAGATCCCCGACACGGCCGCGCACCTCGACTTCGTGCCCGCGCGCGTCGTTGCCATCGTGGGCAACAGCGTCGGAACGGTCGCGGTCGTCGTCGTGGCCATCCTCACCTGGCGCCGCCGGCCGCTCGGGAACTCCCTGGTACTGGCCGGCGTCGCGGTGGCGGCCGCCGGCAGCACCCTCTTCGGCGTTGGCGCGGGCCAGACCGCCGTCTCACTCCTCCTGGCGGCGCTCCTGCTCTACGCCGGCTTCGTCGCTCGCACGCCTGCGGTTGCGAAGCCAGATGCCCACGCCCAGGCCGGCGAGGATGACGGCAGGCGCGAGCTCGACGATCAGGCCGACAGTTCCGCCGTGCGCGAGCAGCTCCATGAACGGCATCCTAGGGAGCGATGAACGGCCTCAACCGGCTCGCCTTCAGCGCCACGAACCACTGCCTGACCGGCTGCGTGATCGGCGAGGTGGTCGGGATGGCGATCGCCACGGCGCTCGGCTGGGGCGACGCGGCTTCGATCGCGCTCGCCGTCGCGCTGGCGTTCGTCTTCGGCTACGCGCTGACGTCGATCCCGCTCGTGCGGGCGGGGCTCGCGCTCGGAACGGTCGTGACGACGGCTCTGGCCGCCGACACGATCTCGATCGCGATCATGGAGGCGATCGACAACACCTTCGTCGCGCTCGTTCCCGGCGCGATGGAGTCAGGCCTCGGGGACGGACTGTTCTGGTGGCCGATCGCGCTCGGCTTCGCGATCGCCTATCCCTTCGCGTTCCTCGCCCAGCGCTACCTGATCGCCCGCGGCCGCGGCCACGCTCGCGTGCACGAGCACCATCACCACTAGCTAGCCGAGGGCGTTCCGTAGGAGCTCGTTGACGATCTTTGCGTCCGCCTTGCCCTCGGTGCGCTGCATGACCTGCCCGACGAAGAAGCCGAGCAGCCCCTGCTTGCCGCCGCGATAGGCGGCGACCTCGTCCGGATGCGCCGCCAGCACCTCGGCGACGAGCGGCCCCAGCTCGTCCACGTCGGCGACCGACGCCTCACCGAGGTACCGCTCGGCCTCGAACCCGGGCTCGCCCGCGTGCGCGAGCGCCTCGACGAAGGCCGCGCGCGGAATCCGCTCTCGCGCCTCGACCAGCTTCCCCAGCTGCTCCCCGTCCACCACCTCCGGATCGACGCCCGCCGCGGCGAGCTGGTTCATGACGACGTTCGCGACCGCGCGGCGATCGCCCGGTGTCCGCTCGTAGAGCCGGTCGCGGCCGGTGGTGACGAGACCTTCCGCGAGCTCGAGATCGAGCTCCGGCTCGAGGCGCCGGATGCGCGCGCCGGGCGCCTCGGGGAGCTCGGCGCGTAGCCGTTCGACGAGCTCGGCGGGCGGCTCGATGGGGACGAGGTCGGGATCGGGGAGGTAGCGATAGTCCTCGGCCTCCTCCTTGGTGCGACGCGGCGTGAGCGTGTCGGTGTCGGGGTCGTAGTCGTAGGTCTGCTGGACGACCTCGGCTCCGGACTCCCAGACGGCGATCTGACGCGCGATCTCGGCGTCGATCCCGCGGGCGATGAAGCTGAACGAGTTCATGTTCTTCAGCTCGGTGCGCGTGCGGAGCTCGTCGGACCCGCGCGGCCGCACCGAGACGTTGGCGTCGGCTCGGAGCACGCCCTTCTCCATCTCGGCGTCGGAGATCCCGAGCTCGACGACGGTCTGCCGGAGCAGCTGGAGGAAGCGCTTCGCGTCGTCGGCGGAGTGGAGGTCCGGCTGCGTGACGATCTCGACGAGCGGCGTGCCGCCGCGGTTGTAGTCGATCAGCGTGTGCGCGGCCCCACCGATCCGGCCGCCCGCGCCGCCGACGTGGACGCTCTTCGCAGCGTCCTCCTCCAGGTGCGCGCGCACGATCCCGATCTCGTTGTCGCCGTCCGACCCCGGGACGACGAAGCGCCCGTTGGCGCAGAGCGGGACGTCGTACTGGGAGATCTGGTACCCCTTGGCCAGGTCGGGATAGGGGTAGTGCTTGCGGTGGAAGATGGCATGGTCGGCGATCTCACAGCCGAGCGCGAGGCCGAGCTTGATCGTCCATTCGACCGCCTTCGCGTTGGGGACGGGGAGCGAGCCGGGGTGGCCGAGGCAGATCGGACAGGTGTGGGTGTTCGCCCCCGCGCCGAACCCGGACTCGCAGCGGCAGAACATCTTCGTCCGCGTCTTCAGCTGGACGTGGATCTCGAGCCCGATGACCGGCTCCCAGCTACCGGTCATCGCAGCCGCTCCGGCACGTAGTCGAAGCCGATGGCGCGCTCGAGCGCGTGGCCCGCGCGGAAGAGCAGGTTCTCGGAGAGCTGCGGCCCGACGAGCTGGAGGCCGACGGGCAGGCCCTCGGAGAGGCCGCAGGGGATGCTGAGCCCGGGGAGGCCAGCCATGTTGGCGGGGATGGTGAGAACGTCGGAGAGGTACATCGCGAGCGGGTTCGCGGTCTTCTCGCCGAGCTCGAACGCGACCGTGGGCGAGGTCGGGCTGAGCAGGAGGTCGTAGCGCTCGAAGAGGGCCGCGTGCTCGTCGGCGATGACGCGGCGAACCTTCTGCGCCTGGCCGTAGTAGGCCTCGTAGTAGCCGGCGGACAGGGCATAGGCGCCGAGCATGATCCGGCGCTTCGGCTCGTCGCCGAAGCCCTCGTCCCGCGTCAGCTCGACCTGCTCCTCGAAGCCGGCCCCCTCGGCGCGGAAGCCGTAGCGGACGCCGTCGTAGCGGGCGAGGTTCGAGGAGGCCTCGGCAGGGGCGATGATGTAGTAGCAGGCCAGCCCGTACTCCACCGAGCGCGGAAGCGAGCACTCCTCGACCTCGGCGCCGAGACTCTGGGCGAGGTCGATCGCGTGGCGGACAGCGGCGGCGACGCCGGGCTCGATCCCCTCCGCCTCGTTCAGCTCGCGCGGGATGCCGATGCGCAGGCCGGCGAGGTCCTCCGCCTCGGGGAGCTCGACGGGCGGAACCTCGACGGTCGTGGAGTCGCAGGGGTCGCGGCCGGCGATGACGCGGTAGAGGAGCGCGCAGTCGCGGACGGTCTTGGTCGTGGGGCCGACCTGGTCGAGACTCGACGCGAAGGCGACGATGCCGTAACGCGACACGGTTCCGTAGGTGGGGCGCAGGCCGACGATTCCGCAGAGCGAGGCGGGCTGCTTGATGGAGCCGCCGGTGTCGGAGCCGAGCGCCCAGGGCGCGAGGCCGGCGGCGACCGCGGCCGCCGAGCCGCCGCCCGAGCCACCGGGGACGCGCGTGGGGTCCCACGGGTTGTGCGAGGGCCCGAAGGCGGAGTTCTCGGTGGAGGAGCCCATGGCGAACTCGTCGGTGTTCGTCTTCCCCAGCAGCGAGAGCCCGGCCGCCTTGCAGCGGGCGGCGACGGTCGAGTCGTAGACGGGCACGTAGCCGGCGAGGATCTTCGAGCCGGCCGTCGTCTCGACTCCCTCGGTGCCGATGATGTCCTTGAGCGCGATCGGCACGCCCTCGCCCGGCGCGTCCTCGACGAGCCGGAGGTAGCAGTGGAGCTCGCCGTCGCGCTCGCGGATCGCGTCGAAGTAGGCGCCGCGGAGCTCGGCCGCCGACACCTCGCCGCGCTCGAGCAGGCCCATCGCGTCCTCGGCGGTGAGGCGGAGGGTGTCGATCACGCGGCCGTCCCCGTGGGCGGCACGCGGAAGTGGTCGTCCTCGCTCTCGGGGGCGTTCGCGAGCGCGGCCGCGAGCGGCAGCGAGGGCCTGGAGACGTCCTCGGCCCAGACGTTGACGAGATCGAGCGGGTGCGAGAGCGGCTCGACGTCCGAGAGGTCGAGCTCCGAGACCTTGGAGACGGCGTCGAGGATCGCGCCGAGCTGCTCCGTGAACCGGTCGACCTCCTCGTCGCTGAGCTCCAGGCGCGCGAGTGCCGCCACGTGCAACACCTGCTCTCTCGTGATCGCCATGCCGTTGATCCTCCCAAAAGAGAGGGCCCCTCTTCGGGGCCCTCGCGCTGAATCGGTTTCGAACCGGTTTCAGACGACGGCCATGACGTTCGCGGCCTGCGCGCCCTTCGGGCCCTGCACGACCTCGAACTCCACCTTCTGGCCTTCCGTCAGGGACTTGTACCCCTCCATCGCGATCGCCGAGAAGTGGACGAAGACGTCGTCGCCACCCTCGCGCTCGATGAAGCCGAAGCCCTTCTCGTTCGAAAACCACTTGACGGTGCCCTGAGCCAACGTTCCTCCTTGACATACAAACGACGGCCCGGGCACCGAGCCGCCGTGCGGGTTACTGAAGCGCCCGAAAGATAGCGCCTAGATTCGGGGAAAGGCAAGGGTGCCGCGCCGGTAGCCGGCAGCCCGCACGGTGTTCTCGAGCAGGCAGGCGACGGTCAGCGGTCCGACCCCGCCGGGGACGGGCGTGAGGTGGGCGGCGAGCTCGGCCACACCGGGGTCGACGTCGCCCACGAGCCCCGCGTCGGTGCGGGTGATCCCCACGTCCACGACCGTCGCGCCGAGCTTGACCAGGTCTGGCGCGATCGCCCCCGGGATGCCGACGGCGACGACCAGGATGTCGGCGTCGAGCGTGTGGCGCGAGAGCTCGACGGTCCGCGAGTGGCACACGGTCACGGTCGCGTTGGCGTGCGTCAGCAGCGCCGCGACCGGCCGCCCCACGATCGGGCTCCGGCCGATAACCACCGCTCGCGCGCCCTCGAGCTGGATCCGGTACTCGACGAGCAGGGCCATGATCCCGAGCGGCGTCGCGGGCACGTGAGCGGGCCGGCCGAGGTGAAGGAGGCCCACGTTCAGCGGGTGCAGGCCGTCGACGTCCTTGATCGGGTCGACCGCGGCCTGGAGCTCCGCCTCGTCGAGCTGCTCGGGCAGCGGCGTCTGGACGAGGATCCCGTCGACGGCCTCGTCCTCGTTCAGCTGCCGGATCCGCTCGAGCACCTTGCCCTGCGTCACGTCCGCGGGCAGCCGCAGGTCGATCGGCTCGATGCCGACCTCCTCCGCCGCCGCGTGCTTGTGGCGGATGTAGACCTGCGAGGCCGGCTCGTCCCCGACCAGGATCGTCGCCAGGCCCAGCCGGCCCAGCGAGCTCACGTCCCCGGCGACCCCGGCCCGGATCTTGCCGGCCAGGGCCCTGCCGTCCATGAGGGTCGCTGCCACGCAGCCCAGGCTACTAAGCTAGGTCGCCATGGAGGTCGTCGAGCTCCCGGAAACCGAAGAGGGCCGCAGGGACGGCATCTTCCGCTACTACGAGCTCGCGAAGCGCGCCGAGTGGCAGGTCCGCGAGCTGCCCTGGGAAGAGCGCCCGCCGATCCCGGAGTCGCGCGGCAGCGAGGAGAAGCGGGCCCGCCGGCGCGACATCTGGCGCTCGGTGGTCATGCAGCAGCTCCAGGCGGACACGCTCGCCTGCGAGATGGCGTCGCAGCTGCTGAACGCCGCGCCGCACTTCGACGCGAAGCTCTACTACTCGACGATGGTGCAGGACGAGTCGCGCCACACCGAGGCGTGGCTGAAGCTGGCCGCCCACGCCGGCGGCGAGGGCGAGCGGGACCCGTACCTCGACCAGCTCGGGGCGATGTTCCTCGACCTCGACACGCTCGAGGAGAAGGTCTTCCTGATGCAGGTCTTCTTCGAGCGGCTGATCATTCCGCGCTTCCGGATGATCGCGGCCGCCTCGCCCGGCACCGTGCTCGAAGACCTCTGCAACCGCCTCACGATCGACGACGGCATCCACCACCGGGCAGGGGTGGCCTACGAGCGGCAGCTGCTCGAGGGCTCGACGAAGAAGCAGCGGAACCAGCTCGTCAAGGTCGCGAACGGGATGCTGCCGGTCTTCGCGCAGCACGCGCTCTGGCGGCCGAAAGCGCGCGCGTTCATCGGCGCGCTGATGCACAAGCGTGACGTCGAGATGCTGCGCGCCGACCTCGAGGAGGGCATCCGCCTCGCGGGCGCGCTCGGGATCGACGTGAGCGATCTCGAGATGCCTCAGTTCTCCTAGTGCGCCGCTGGCCCCGCAAGAACGACCCGGAGTCGATCGCGGCGCGGCGCGAGGCGCTGCCGGTCGACGGGGAGGTCTTCGCCCACGACGTCACGCCCTGGACGGGGGCGCAGGAGTCCCTCACCGGCGTCATGGTCATCCCCGTCGCCGTCGTGCCCGTCGAGCTCGAGCTCGGGGAGTACGAGCTGGACGAGCCGGCGGGCGACGTGGTCGAGCGCGGTCGCGCGACGGAGGAGGTCTTCGTCCCGCTCGCGCACACCGAGGGCGGCCTGTCCGACTCGCTCGCCCGCGGCGCAAAGGCGGCGGCCGCGTCGGGAGGGTTCAGAACATACGTGATCAAGGACAGAATGACCAGAGCATCCTGCTTCGTTTGCAAGGACGCGGGCGAAGCGCTCGCGCTCGCGCGCTGGCTCGGAGAGAACGTCGAGGAAATGCGGGAATGGCTCGCCTCGGCTCCCCTCCCCGAGCTCTCGACGCGGGCGCGCCTGCGCGAGGTGAAGACGCACGTCGTCGGCCCGATGTGCCATGTGCTCTGGTCGTGGACGACGGGCGACGCGATCGGCCCGAACATGATGACGCGCAATTCGTACGCACTGAACATGGGGTTCGTGCTCGAGCGCGCGCCGGTCAAGCCCGAGCGCGCGATGCTCGAGGCCAACATGGGCGGGGACAAGAAGCCCTCGTTCGAGTTCTTCCAGAGCGGCCACGGCAAGACGGTGATCGCCGAGTGCACGCTCACGGACGAGGCGATCAGGCGCGTGCTGCGCACGACCGCGGAGGACCTGCTCGACCTCGCCTGGGCCGGCACGCACGGCGCCGTCGCCTCGGGCATGCAGTCCGTCGCCTTCACGCCCGCCTCCGCGATCGCAGCGATCTTCGCCGCGACCGGCCAGGACCTGGGCATGGTGGGGACGAGCTCGATGGCGCACGGCACGGGGCGCCGCGTCGAGGGCGGGCTCAACGTCTCGATCCGCCTCCCCGGGCTCGAGGTGGGGACGGTCGGCGGCGGCACCACCCTCCCCTACGCCCGCACCTGGCTCGAGCTGATGGGCTGCGCCGGGCCGGGCAAGGTCTACCGCTTCGCCCAGATCGTGGCGGCGGCGACGCTGGCCCTGGAGATCTCCGCGTCGGCGGCCATGTCGACCGCCGGCTCCGAGAACTTCTTCCGCGCGCACCACGAGCGCGGCGGGATGCGCTGATGCTCGCAATCGTCTTCACCTACGAGGCCCGCGACCCGGCCGAGTTCGAGCGGGTCTACGGCCCCGAGGGCGACTGGGCGCGGTTCTTCCGAGGCGGCAGCGGCTACATCGGGACGGAGCTGTTGCGCGACGCCGAGCTCGCCGGCCGCTACCTCGTCGTCGACCGCTGGGAGTCGGTGGAGGACTACAACGCCTTCGTCGAGGCGAACAAAGCGGAGTTCCTGACCCGCATCGACGACACGCGCCTCTACTACGAGCAGGAGCTGCGGCTCGGTACCTTCGAATCGGTGTGGTAGTCGTCCCACCCCACCACGACCCGGCGTGCTGGGGCTGCGGCGACAACCCGAACGGCATCCACCTGCCGCTGCCCGCAAAGGAGGGACTCGAGCGCTACCGGGCCACGTTCTCGTTCGACGAGCGCCACCAGGGCGGCCCGGGGCTCGTCCACGGCGGGCTCGTCGCGGGCGCACTCGACGAGGCCTGCGGGCTGCTGGCGACGTGGTACCGGTTCCCCGGGGTGACGGCGCGGCTGTTCGTCCGCTTCCGGAAGCCGGTGCCGATCAACCGGCCGCTCGAGCTCGAGTCGTGGGTAGCGGGGACGCGCGGGCGCCGGATCCACGTCGACGCGGCGTTGCGGGACGGCGAGGACGCACTCGCCGAAGCCCGCGGCGCGTTCCTGCACGTGCCCCTGGAGCACTTCCTGGCCACGCCCGAAGGGCGCGCGGCGGGCGAGGCGTGGCGGCGGCGAGTCGGCACTTGAAGCTCCTGGCCGAGGGCCGGGCTGGACGAACGCCGGGCCCCCTCACTCCGTAGGATCGCCTCGTGAAGGCGGGACCGCTCCCTTCCGGCGGCACGGTCGGCGTCGCCGCTCCCTCCTCCCCGTTCGAGCAGAGCTCGGAGATCGACCGGGGCATTCGCTGGTGGGAGTCGCAGGGCTACCGCGTCAAGCTGGCGCCCGGCGTGAAGGCGCGCGACGACTACGTCGCCGGCGATCCGCGCGAGCGCGCCCGCGACCTCACCGCCCTCTTCACCGACCCCGAGGTCGACGTCGTCCAGGTGCTGCGCGGCGGCTACGGCTGCTCCGAGGTCGTCCCCCACCTCGACTTCGACGCGATCGCGGCGAACCCGAAGCCGCTGATCGGCTACTCCGACATCACCGTCCTGCACGTCGCGATCAGGCAGCGAACCGGGCTCGTGACCTTCTACGGCCCGGGACTCGCCGGCGTCGGCTCGAAGGACCGCGGCGACTTCACGCGCGAGCGCGTGCTGCGGGCGCTGACCGACCCGGCTCCGCTCGGGGAGGTGCCCGCGCGCCCGGACGACCCGTACATCGGCGCGCTCGGGAGCGGCCGGGTGACGGCGCCGCTCGTCGGCGGCTGCCTCTGGCTGCTGCGCGAGACGCTCGCGACGCCCTGGGAGGTCGAGCTCGACGGCGCGATCCTCTTCTTCGAGGACGTCCACTGTCCGCCCTGGCACGTCGACGGGATCCTCACGCACCTGGTCAACGCCGGCAAGCTCGCCGGCGTCGTCGGCGTCGTGATCGGCGAGATGTACGAGTCCGAGGCGTGGCGGGAGCCCCATCCCTGGCTGCGCGGCCGCTCGATCGAGGACGTCTTCGAGCGGCGGCTCGAGCCGCTCGGCGTGCCCGTGCTGTTCAACCTCCCGCTCGGCCACGGCGCCCACCTCTGCACGCTGCCGCTCGGGGTCGAGGCGACGCTCGACGCGGACGCGCGCACGCTTACGATCGACGAATCGGCGCTTAGGCCGTAGGCTCGCTGCCGCCCTGGTCGAGCCGGAAGGGCGGGTACTCGTCGGTCATCAGCGCTGCGTACGGGATCACGCGGAAGACCCAGCGGTTCAGGCCCATCGTGAAGTCGAATAGGCCCTGCGGATACCTGCCGGTGAACAGAAGGACGATCCCGGCGATGAGCACGAGGACGGTAGCGAGGCCGTCGAGAGCGCCGAGCACGATGTAGTGCGGGATCGCCAGCAGCCACCACTTGACGAGCACCTTGCCGCGGGAGAGGCGCTCCGGATAGCTGACGTCGAACCGGGCCGGGTAATCCGGCGCCTCGCCGAGCGAGAATGGCGGGTAGCGGTCGGTCCCGAGCGCACCGTACGAGTAGTAGGAGATGCGCCAGGTCCAGCGGAGCACGCCGAGGTTGAAGTCGAACATGCCGCGCGGGTAGCGCCCGGTCACGAGGATCGCGAAGAACGCGACGATCGTCAGCAGCAAGAACGCGATCCACAGGAAGGCGAGCACGATGACGTGCGGGATGATGAGCAACCACTTGACGAGCCAGAGCCAGCGCGAGAGCTGCGGGTCGAGCGTGCCTTCTACGCGGACGGCTTTCATGTCAGAGGCGCGGACCGGATTCGAACCGGTGTACGAGGCTTTGCAGGCCTCTGCCTAACCACTCGGCCACCGCGCCGCGCCGGAACCATCGTAGCCCGGCTCACGCAGCGACCCCGCTGAACTGAGGAATGATGTCGCGGCCGTAGGCCTCGAGCGTCTCCTCCTGCCCATGGGTCATGAGGTAGACGTTGAACTGGTCGACGCCGACCGCCTCGAGCTCGCGCAGCTTGGCCGTGCACTGCTCGACCGTCCCGAGCACCGAGAACCGCTCGCAGATCTCGTCGGAGACGAACTCGCCGTGCGCCGCGCCCACGCGCGAGTGCTCCGAGTAGTCGTAGAACTTCCGCTTCTTCACGAACTCGGTCAGCGCCTCTGGGATCTCGGAATCCCAGCCGTACTTCTCGATCAGGTCCATGACGTGGTTCGAGACCATGGCCGGGAACCAGCGGGTCTCTTCCCGGGCCGCCTGCATGTCGTCCGTCACCTTCGACGGCGCGCCGACGATGCACTTCAGCTCAGCGGGGTCTCGCCCCGCCTCCTCCGCCGCCTTCCGCGCCGTGTCCATGATCCACTGGATGATCTGCGGGTCGGCGAGCTGGATGATGACGCCGTCGGCGACGCGGCCCGCCACGGCCAGCGCCTTCGGCCCGTAGCCGGCGATCCACATCGGGATGTCGGGCAGGTCCTTCCGCGCCCACGTCAGCTCGAGCTCCTTCTCGTTCCACTCGACCTTCCGGCCGTTCATCAGCTCCTTGATCATCCGGCAGCGCGCCTCGAAGTCCGCCACCTTCACCGGCTTGAGCCCGACGACGCGCCGCGAGGAGTCGCCGCGGCCGATGCCCATGACCATGCGGCCGTTGGAGATGTCCTGCATGGTCGCGTACCAGCTCGCGGTGATCGTCGCGTCGCGGATGCCGGGGTTCGTCACGAAGTGGCCGAGCTTGATGCGCTCCGTGGCCGCCGCGGCGAGCGGGAACGTGGCGTAGGACTCCTGCCAGAGGATGTGCGAGTCGTACGTCCACCCGTATTCGAACCCGTGCTGCTCCGCGAGCTGGATCAGCTCGAGGAAGCGCGAGTAGGGCGGATCGGGCAGAACGGTGACCCCGAAGCTGATCGCCATGCGCCTATCTTCACCCGCCGGGGGCGTGCTTAGCAATCCCGAACCCCTGGGTATAGTCCTCCGGTCGTGGCCAGGATGCTCTTCAGGCTGCCCGAAGCGGCCGACGTGCATGAGAACCCCGCCGCGGCGGAGCTGAAGGCCTTCGCGGCGGAGATGCCGAACGCGCGGCCGACGACCTTCGGGAACCTCAACGTCCAGACCGAGGTCGTCTCCCGCTCGAAGGGCTCGACGTACATCGTCACCGACGAGCCCGACGGCCAGAACCAGTCGATCCCGCGCGACGAGGCTGCCAAGTGGATCGACGTGCAGGACGACTACATCGCTGACGTCGAGATGGTGATCGTGGACGGCTACATCGGCCGCGACCCCGAGTTCCGCGTCCCCGCCCGGCTCTACGTCGAGCGCGCCAACGCGAACATCGCCGGCATGCAGCAGCAGCTCTACTTCCCCGTCGACGACCCGCAGTCGTTCGAGCCCGAGCTGACCGTCATCTACACGCCCAACCTGAAGGCGGAGGGCTTCCCGGACGACCGCCTGATCCTCGTCGACCTCGAGCTGGGCGTCACCCGCGTCTTCAACTCCGACTACTTCGGCGAGTCGAAGAAGGGCGGCCTGCGGATGTGGAACAGGCTCGTCTACGACCGCGGCGGCCTGCCGCTCCACGCCGGCTGCAAGGTGATCCCCACCGACCGGGGCGAGCGCGTCGGCCTGATCGTCGGCCTCTCCGGCACCGGGAAGACGACGACCACCTTCACGCGCCAGAACGGTTCGCTGCCGATCCAGGACGACTTCGTCGCCTGGATGCCGAACGGCCGCATCTACGTGACCGAGAACGGCTGCTTCGCGAAGACCTTCGGGCTCAACCCCGAGGACGAGCCCGCGATCTACGGCGCGGTCACGCAGCCCGAGTCGTACCTCGAGAACGTCTCGCAGCACGGGGACGAGGTCGACTTCTACGACACCTCGTACACGCAGAACGGCCGCGCCACCTTCCCGTTCTCGCTGATCGAGTCGGCGGCCGAGCGCGACATCGAGGCGGCGCACTTCCTGCTGGTCCTCAACCGCAACGAGAACATCATCCCGGCGGTGGCGAAGCTCGAAGGGCCGCAGGCGGCGGCCTTCTTCATGCTCGGCGAGACCCAGGGCACCTCCGCCGGGGGCGCCGAGGAGGCCGGCAAGTTCCTGCGCGTGCCCGGGACGAACCCCTTCTTCCCCGCACCGCACGACCTCCAGGGCAACCGCTTCCTCGAGCTGCTCGAGGAGCACCCGCTCGAGGTCTACTTGATGAACACCGGCCGCGTGGGCGGCCCCGAGGCGGACGAGCGGTCGAAGAAGGTCAAGATCCGGCACTCGTCGGCGATCGTGAAGGGCATCGCCGAGGGAACGATCGAGTGGGAGCGGGATCCCGACTTCGGATACCTGGCCGCCGCTTCCGTGCCCGGCATCGACGAGGCCGACGCCGACCTGCTGCACCCGCGGCGGCTGTACGAGGCGACGGGACGCCTGGCCGAGTACGAGCAGCTCGTGGCGAGGTTCAAGGAGGAGCGCGCCGAGTTCCTCGCGCGCTTCGCGAGCCTCAGCGACGAGATCGTCCGCGCGGTCGGCTAACCGAGCCGCTCCAAAGTCTTCGTCGCGAGGCGGTCGAGCGCCTGGACGGCGAGCTCGATGTGCTCGGGCTTCGTGTCCTCGAGCTTCGTGTGCGAGAGGCCGCGCAGGCTCTGCACGAAGAGCATCACCGTCGGCACGCCCGCGCGCGCGACCTCCGCGGCGTCGTGCAGCGGCCCGGACGGCAGCCGGTGCGACTGGCCCGCGACCTCGCGCACCGCCTCGTCGGCGAGGTCGACGAGCGCCTCGTCGAACAGGATCGGCTGGATGTGCCAGATCCGGTCCCAGGAGACCTCGATGTTCTCCTCGGCGGCGAAGCGCTCAGAGGCTTCCTTCACGTCGGCGAGCATGCCGGCGAGGGTGTCGGCGTCCAGGTGGCGCTGGTCGAGCAGCTGCTCTGCCGTCTCGACGACGGAGGTGACGATCCCCGGCTTGCAGACGACGCCCCCCGACGTGCAGACCGCCCCTCCCCCCGCCCGCTGCGCCACCTCGCGCAGCTCGAGCGCGAGCTTGGCGGCGCCCGCGAGCGCGTCGCGGCGCTGGCCCATCGGGGTCGAGCCGGCGTGCGCCGCCTGGCCCTTCCAGGTGATCAGGTGCCGCTCGACCCCGAACGTCCCGATCACCGCTCCGAGCGGCAGGTCCATGGACTCCAGGACGGGCCCCTGCTCGATGTGGAGCTCGAGGTAGGCGGCCGCGTTGGCGAGCTGCTTGCCGCTCTCCTTCACGCGGTTGAGGTCGACGCCGAACTCCGCCAGCGCGTCCGGGAGCGCGATGCCGTTCGCGTCCTGGCGCTGCCGGAGCTCGTCCTGGTCGTCCATCGTCCCCGAGCAGGCGCTCGAGCCGAAGAGGCTGCGGCTGAAACGGGCGCCTTCCTCGTCCGCCCAGTCGACGAGCCGGATGGTGAGCGCCGGCTCCTCCTCCTCCGCGAGCCGCCGGAGCACCTCGGCGCCCGCGAGCACGTTCAGGCAGCCGTCGAGCCAGCCGCCGTTGGGGACGGAGTCCATGTGCCCGCCGATCAGCAGCTCGCGCTCGGAGCGGCCGCGGAGCGTGAACCACTGGTTGCCCGCCTCGTCGACCTCGTGCGTGAGCGGCAGGCCGGCCAGCTTCCCACGCAGCCATTCGCGCCCTCTGGCCCAGGTCTCCGTCCAGGCGACGCGCTGCGCCCCGTCCTCGTTCCCGGTCAGCTCGCGCAGCTCGCGGAGCTCGTCCACGGTGCGGCTGGGCTGGAGTGGCATGGCGCGATGCTAACCGGGCGTGATAGGGAATAGCGCGTGGCGACGGCTCGGCAAGGCGGACTCCTGCTCACGGTGCTCGGGGTCCTCTGGGGCCTTTGGGAGCTCTTCAAGTGGGCGGGCGAGGCGACCGGGCTCCAGCTGGGGCGCTTCGTCGTCAACGACCGGACGCTGCCGCACGTCCACGACATCCTCGCGACGCTCGGCGAGCCCTCGCGCCGGAACGGCCCGCCGCTGATCGAGGTCCTCGGCGACTCGGCCGTCGTGACCGCGAAGGAGGCCGCGGCCGGCTTCGCGCTCGGCGCCTCCATCGGCTTCCTGATCGCGGTCGTGCTCGTCCACTCGCGCCTCATGCAGCGCGGGTTCCTCCCCTACATCGTCGCCTCGCAGACGGTGCCGATCCTCGCGATCGCGCCGATGGTCGTCGTCTGGATGGGCGGCCGTGGGCTGCCGAACTGGTTCTCGGTCGCGGTGATCGCCGCCTACCTGACCTTCTTCCCGGTGACGATCAACACGCTCCGGGGCCTGAACTCGGCAGACCCGCGCGCGCTCGAGCTGATGCGCTCCTACGCCGCCAGCCGCTGGCGGATTCTCTGGAAGGTGCGCGCGCCGGCGTCGATGCCCTACCTGTTCGCCGCGCTGAAGATATCCGCCACCGCGAGCGTCGTCGGCGCGATCATCGGCGAGCTGCCCGCCGCAATCGGCGACGGGCTCGGCAACGCGATCCTCAACTTCAACCAGTACTACGCGAGCGCGCCCGAGCGGCTGTGGGCCACGAACCTGATCGCCGCCGCGCTCGGGATCGCCTTCTTCCTCGCCGTGGTCGCCGCCGAGCGCGTCGTCGTCCGCCGCGCGCCGGAGAACGTCGCATGAGCGTGGTGAAGCTCGCCGGCGTACACAAGGAGTTCGCGCAGGGGGACGTGGTAGCGCTCGAGGACATCGACCTGGAGGTGCAGCCGGGCGAGTTCGTCTCGCTGATCGGCCCGTCGGGCTGCGGCAAGTCGACGCTGCTGCGGATCGTCGGCGACCTGATCCAGCCCACCGGCGGCAGCGTCGTCGTGAACGGCAAGCGCGCGCACCAGGCCCGGGTCGACCGCGACTACGGAATCGTCTTCCAGGACGCCGTCCTGTTCGACTGGCGCACGGTCGAGAAGAACATCGCGCTGCCGCTCGAGCTGACCGGCTGGAGCCGCCGGCGCCGGGCGGAGCGCGTGCGCGAGCTCATGGAGCTCGTCGAGCTGACCGGCTTCGAGCGACACCACCCCTGGCAGCTCTCGGGCGGCATGCAGCAGCGCGTGTCGATCGCCCGCGCCCTGTCCTTCTCCCCCGCGCTGCTGCTGATGGACGAGCCTTTCGGCGCCCTCGACGAGATGACGCGCGAGCGCATGAACCTCGAGCTGCTCCGGATCTGGGAGCAGACCGGCTCCACGGTGATCTTCGTCACGCACTCGATCGCCGAAGCCGTCTTCCTCTCCGACCGCGTCGTCGTCATGTCGCCCCGGCCCGGCCGCATCACCGGCATCGTCGGCGTCGACCTGCCGCGGCCGCGCGCCTCGGAGACCCGCGAGCTGCCGCGCTACGCGGAGCTGATCCGCGACGTGCGGCGCACGCTGCGCCGCGGCGGCGGGCTGGAGGAGGAAGGCGAGGACGAGGAGCCGCTGATCGTCGCCGAGGAGGGCTTGTGACGCTAGCGCTGCGCCGCACATCGGAGTGGGGCCCGGCGCTGGCCGTCTTCGCGCTGGGGATCGCCGCCTGGGAGGGGCTGACGCGCGGAATCGGCGTCGAGGAGTTCCTACTCCCCCCGCTCTCGGCCATCCTCGACACGCTTCAGGACAACTGGGACCTGATCTGGAGCGCCGGCTTCTTCACGCTCAAGGAGGCGCTCGGCGGCTTCGTGCTCGGCGCGACCGCCGCGATCCTGATCGGGCTGGCGCTCGCGCGCTGGCGCACGGTCGGCCGCGCCTTCATGCCGTACGCGATCGCCGCGAACGCAATCCCGATCATCGCGTTCGCCCCGATCACGAACAACTGGTTCGGCATCACCAGCCAGGCCTCGAAGATGGTGATCGCCGCGGTGCTCGTCTTCTTCCCGGTGCTGGTGAACACGCTGCGGGGGCTGACGTCGGTGCGACCCCAGCAGATCGAGCTGATGCGCTCCTATGCCTCCGGAGAGCTGGAGATCTTCCGCCGCGTCCGCATCCCCACCGCGCTGCCGTACATCTTCTCGGGCTTGAAGGTCGGGACGGTACTCGCGATGATCGGCGCCATCGTGGGCGACTACTTCGGCGGCTCGCAGAACTCGCTGGGAATCCTCATCAAGCGATCGGCGGGGATCTTCGACTTCAAGCTCGCGTGGGCGGCGATCCTCGTCGCCAGCATCCTGGGAATTGCGTTCTACGCCGCCGTCGCGACGGCAGAGCGGCTCACGATGCGATGGAATCCGTCTGACCGGGCAAATTGAAAGGAGAGGGCAGCAGATGAAGCATCCGAGATGGCTCGTGCTGGCGGGGATTCTCGCCGCGCTCGTGCTCAGCCTCGCCGCCTGCGGCGGGGACGACGAAGCGGCGGCTCCGGCAGAGGAGGCGCCCGCCGAGCAGGAGACCGCCAAGATCACCTTGCAGCTCAAGTGGGTCACCCAGGCGCAGTTCGCCGGCTATTACGCGGCGCTGGAGCAGGGGTACTACGAGGACGAGGCACTCGACGTGACGATCAGGCCGGGCGGCCCGGACATCGTCCCCGAGCAGGCCGTGCTCGGCCAGCAGGCGGAGTTCGGCATCGACTGGCTCGACAACCTGCTCGCCACCCGCGACCAGGGCGGCGGGATCGTCAACATCGCGCAGGTCTTCGCCCGCTCGGGCATGACCGAGGTCACGTGGGCTGACACGGGCCTCGACCAGATCACCGAGCTCGAGGGCAAGAAGGTCGGCGTGTGGCTCGGCGGCAACGAGCACAAGCTGTTCGCCGCCCTGACGAAGAACGGGATCGACCCGCAGTCCGACGTCGAGGTGATCGCGCAGCCGTTCGACATGAACCTCTTCATCAACCGGGAGGTCGACGCGGCGGCGGCGATGACCTACAACGAGCTGGCCCAGGTACTCGAGACCGAGAACCCGGACACCGGCGAGCTTTACCAGCTCGAGGACCTCAACGTGATGTTGATGTCCGACCTCGGCACCGGAGCGCTCGAGGACGGGATCTTCGTCCGCGAGGACTGGATCTCCGACCCGGCCAACCAGGACGTCGCCGTCCGCTTCCTGAAGGCGAGCCTGAAGGGCTGGATCTACTGCCGGGACAATCCCGACGACTGCGTCCAGTACGTGCTCGACGCCGGGCCGACGCTCGGCGAGGGGCACCAGCGCTGGATGATGAACGAGATCAACAAGCTGATCTGGCCTAACGACCTCGGGATCGGGATCATGAACCCGACGGACTTCGACACCACCGGTCAGATCTCGCTCGACTACGACATCATCGGGTCGGCGGCCGGCAGCGACGCGTACGTGACCACGTACGCCGAGCAGGCGGTCCAGGCCCTCATCGACGAGGGGCTGGACGTCAACGGGTCCGACTGGACCGCGCCGGAGGTCGAGGTGACCCCGGGCGGCGAGTAAAGCCAGGCAACCGAGAAGGGAGATCCGCTCATGTCCGTTCTGATCAAAGGCGGCCGCGTCATCACCGCAGCGGACGAATACGTCGGCGACGTCTACGTCGAGGACGAGCGGATCTCCCTGATCGGCGAATCGCTCGACCTCCCGGCCGACCGGGTGATCGACGCGACCGGGAAGTACGTGCTCCCGGGCTGCATCGACCCGCATACGCACCTGGACATGCCCTTCGGGGGCACCACCACGGTCGACGACGTCGAGTCGGGCCACGTCTCCGCCGCCTTCGGCGGCACCACCTGCCACGTCGACTTCGTCATCCAGCCGAAGGGCTCGAGCTTCGGCGAGGCGCTCGAGACCTGGCAGGCGAAGGCGAATGGCAAGGCGCTGATCGACATCGGCTACCACATGGCGGTCACCGACCTCCATGACGGCGGCTCGCTCGAGGAGCTGGCGACGCTGCCCGACCAGGGCGTCACCTCCTACAAGCTCTTCATGGCCTACAAGGGCGCGCTCATGGTCGACGACGAGACGCTCTTCAAGACGATGCAGGTGGCCGCCGAGACCGGGGCGCTCGTGATGGTGCACGCCGAGAACGGCGACGCGATCGACGTGCTCGTCAAGGCGGCGCTGGCCGCAGGCCACACCGAACCGCACTGGCACGCGCTCACCCGCCCGCCGGAGACCGAAGGCGAGGCCACGAACCGCGCGATCCAGCTGGCGCACGTGGCCGGCTGCAACCTCTACGTCGTCCACGTCTCCTGCCGCGAGTCAGTCGAGCCGATCGCCACCGCGCGCGAGAAGGGCTGGGACGTGTGGGGCGAGACCTGCACGCAGTATTTCTTCGTCGACTACTCGTTCCTCGAACGGCCGAACTTCGAGGGTGCGAAGTACGTCTACACGCCGCCGCCGCGCGCAAAGGAGAACCAGGACGTGCTCTGGGCCGCGGTCAAGAACGACGTGCTCTCGGCGATCTCGACCGACCACTGTGCCTTCCTCTGGGACGGGCAGAAGACGCTCGGCAAGGACGACTTCTCGAAGATCCCGAACGGCGGTCCGGGGATCGAGAACCGGCTGCAGATGATCCACGAGTTCGGCGTCCGCGAGGGGCGGATCTCGATGAACCGGATGGTCGAGCTGCTGGCGACGAACCCGGCGAAGCTCTTCGGCCTGTACCCGCGGAAGGGCACGATCGCGGTCGGCACCGACGCCGACATCGTGATCTTCGACCCCGAGCAGAAGGTGACGATCTCGGCCGCCACCCACCACTCGAAGGTCGACTACAACCTCTTCGAGGGCACCGAGGTCACCGGCTCGCCGGAGCTCGTGCTGCGCCGTGGCGAGATCCTGGTCGAGGGCGGCGAGCTCGTCGCCAGGCCGGGCAGCGGCCAGTTCGTCCGCCGCGCCCGGTTCGGCGAGGAGCTGAAGCCGGGCGTGGCGGTCGGCTAGCCCTTCACGCGTGGTGCGGCGACATCGCCGGTAGGTGCAAGGACGGCAACAGCTCGTTGAGCCGGCCGCGCGCCGCTTCGAGCCGGGACATCATGCTCGCCGCGGCGACTCCGCTGGCCGAGATGGCGACCGCGGCGCCGTCGTGGGCCGCGATCGCGGCCCAGCTGTCGTCAGCGGCTTCCCGCCTGCCTTCCCTCGCGCCTTTGCGCTTCGGGTACGCGCGCTCCGGGACGGCGCGATCGTCGCTCTCAAGGACGTCTGGGCCGGTACGTGCGGTTCAGCAGGTCGACCACCGCGATCGTTCCCGCGCGCTCGAGGTCATCTCACGACCACCGTGAACGTGGCGCGGCCGGTGTTGCCGCTCGAGTCGATGGCCAAGCAGCTGACCTTCGTACGCCCGCGCTTGAACCAGCTGCCGGAGCGCGGCGTGCAAGCGACGGCGACCGAGCCGTCGACCGCGTCCTGCGCCGCGACCGTGTAGCGCACGCGCATCCGCTTCGCTCCCCTCGGCGCCCGGACGGTTTTTGAGGCTGCCCCGGTGAAGATCGGCGGCGTGATGTCGAAGTCGACTCCGGGCACCGTTAACATCCCCGCCCACGTGTCTGTGGAGTCTACGAAGTCCACGACGGACTTGAACGTGAGGCTCCCCGAAGCCCCCGCGTACATTCCCGATGCCCCCGTGACTGTGAACTCGAGGGGCCCGAACGTGACCGGCAGGTTTAGCGAACCGCAGACCATTCCGGGCCTCGACAGCTCGAGCGTGCCCTTACCCGCAACTTCGATGACTACGCTGTTGTGCAGGATGATCGGACAGTTGGCGTCGTCCGGAACGGTCTTCGTATAGGTGGACGTGGCTCGGCCTAACCCAGGGATCTCGCCCTCGCCAACGTATCGAACACAGGTGACGATGCCAGAGCTCCCCGGCGGGCAGTAGTCAGGATTGGCGAGATGAATGGATGTGAGGGTCGCATTGAGCCGCAGCGTCCCCGATGTCCGCATCGGCGCTGCAGATGCTCCCGCGGCGAGCGTCAGCGCGATGGCCGCCGCGAGCATCGACCAGCCCTTCACTTCGAGAACTCGACCGTGACGACCAGGCTGCCGAGGAAGAGGACCCGTCCGGCGACGCGCGGGAACGTAACCACCCGCGCGGAAGGCGGGATCCGCCACACCGCCGGCAGCCTGCCCGCGCCGCCGCCTCCCGGCTCGGGCGGCACAGCGAGCCCGGCGCCGAAGATGTTGGCCTTCGCGTGCGCGAAGGCGACCGCGCTCTCCTGCTCGCAGAGCCGCGCCAGCTCCTCTTCCCGTCCGAAGAACGTGCGTTTTTGCACGACCGCCATCGGACGCATTATGACGCCCTGGGGGGCGCGTGCCTAGGGCCTAACGCGTCTGCGGGAAGCCGAGGTCGATCTGGGACGTGGCCGGGTCCGGCCAACGCCGGGTGACGACCTTGCCGCGCGTGTAGAAGTGGATCCCCTCGGGGCCGTAGACGTGCGTGTCGCCGAAGAGCGACGACTTCCAGCCGCCGAAGGAGTAGTACGCGACGGGCACCGGGATCGGCACGTTCACGCCGACCATGCCGGCGTTGACGCCGAACTCGAAGTCGCGGGCCGCGCCGCCGTCGCGCGTGAAGATCGCGACACCGTTGCCGTACGGGTTGTCGTTGACGAGCTTGACCGCCTCGTCGTAGGTCTCCGCGCGCACGACCGAGAGCACCGGCCCGAAGATCTCGTCGCGGTAGGCGTCCATCTCGGGCGTCACCCGGTCGAGCAGCGAGACGCCGAGGAAGAATCCGTCCCCGTCGACCTTCAGCTCACGCCCGTCGGCCACGACCTCGGCCCCCTGCTCGCGCGCCCCGTCGATGTACGAGGCGACCTTGTCGCGGTGCTCGCGGGTGATCAGCGGCCCCATCTCGCTGTCGGGCTCGAAGCCGGGCCCGATCTTCACGGCCGGCAGCCGCTCCTTGATCTTCCCAACGAGCTCGTCGGCCACGCTCTCGAGCGCGACCACGACGGAGACGGCCATGCAGCGCTCGCCCGCTGACCCGTACGCGGCGCTGACGGCAGCATCGGCGGCCATGTCGAGGTCCGCGTCCGGCAGCACCACCATGTGGTTCTTCGCGCCGCCGAGCGCCTGGATGCGCTTGCCGTGCCGCGTGCCCGTCTCGTAGACGTACTTCGCGATCGGCGTCGAGCCGACGAAGCTGACGGCGGAGACGTCGGGGTGCTCGAGGATCCGGTCGACGGCCACCTTGTCGCCGTGGACGACGTTGAAGACCCCGTCCGGCACGCCCGCCTCCTTCAGCAGCTCGGCCGTGTAGACCGAGGCGGAGGGGTCCTTCTCGGACGGCTTCAGCACGAAGGTGTTGCCGCAGGCCAGCGCGGGCGCCCACATCCACATGGGCACCATCGCCGGGAAGTTGAACGGCGTGATGCCGGCGACGACCCCCAGCGGCTGACGGATCGAGTAGACGTCGACGCCGGTCGACGCCTGCTCGGTGAAGTCGCCCTTGAGCAGGTTCGGGATGCCGCACGCGTACTCGACGACCTCCAGGCCGCGCTGCACCTCGCCGAGCGCGTCCGAGAGGACCTTGCCGTGCTCGGCGGTCAGGTGGCGCGCGATTCCTTCACGATTCTCCGAGACGAGGTGCCGGATGCGGAAGAAGATCTCCGTCTTGCGCGAGAGCGACGTCGCCCGCCACGCGGGAAATGCCTCCTTCGCGGCCGCGACGGCGGCGTCGACCTCCTCCACCGAGGCGAAGTCGACCGCGCTCCTCTGTTCACCCGTCGCCGGGTTGTAGACCGGGCCGCTGCGGCCCGAGCCGCCGGCGACGACGCGCCCTCCGATCCAGTGGTGGATGGGCTTGAGGGCGGCGGGAGCTTCGACCACTTCGGTCATGCGCGTAGGCTATCGCCCGTGGCCGTGACAGAGACGAATACGGAGCTGGGCAGGCAGATCGTCGACGAGGCAAAGCGCTACGTCCTCTACTCCTGGTCGGTGCAGGACGCGATCAACCCGATCGCGGTCGCCGGCGCCGAGGGCCGCCATTTCTGGGATTACGACGGCAATCGCTACCTCGACTTCGCCTCCCAGCTCGTCAACGTCTCGATCGGCCACCAGCACCCCAAGGTGATCGCGGCGATCAAGGAGCAGGCCGACCGGCTGGCGACGATCGGCCCGCCGATGGCGACCGAGTCGCGCTCCACGCTCGGCCGCCTGCTGGCGGAGGTGACGCCCGGCGACCTGAGCATGTCCTTCTTCACGAACGGCGGCGCCGAGGCGAACGAGAACGCGGTCAAGCTCGCCCGCTGGTACACGGGCCGCCACAAGGTGGTCGCCCGCTACCGCTCCTACCACGGGGCGACCGCGGGCTCGATCACGCTCACCGGCGACCCCCGCCGCTGGCCTGCCGAGCCCGGGATCCCCGGCGTCGTGCGCTTGTTCGACCCCTACACCTACCGCTGCCCCGCGGGCCATCCCGACCCCTGTCCGGTCTGCACCGGCGGCCCGCATCTGGAAGAGGTCCTCCAGTACGAGGGGCCGGAGACGGTCGCAGCGGTCATCCTCGAGACGGTCACGGGGACGAACGGGGTGATCGTCCCGCCCGACGGCTATCTCCAGTCGATCCGGGAGGTCTGCGACCGGCACGGGATCCTGCTGATCACGGACGAAGTGATGGCCGGCTTCGGGCGCACCGGCAAGTGGTTCGCCGTCGACAACTGGGACGTCGTCCCGGACATCCTCACCGTCGCCAAGGGGATCAACTCGGGCTACGTGCCGCTCGGCGCGATGATCGTGCGCGAGCCGATCGCGGAGTGGGTGCGCGGCAAGTACTTCGCCGGCGGGCTCACCTACAGCGGCCATCCGCTCGCGTGCGCGGCGGCGGTGGCGTCGATCGAGGCCTTCCAGGAGGAAGGGATCGTCGAGCACGCGGCCGCCATGGGCGAGGTCTTCCGCGAGGAGCTCGCCGGCCTCGAGGAGCGGCACCCGTCGATCGGCGAGGTGCGCGGGCTCGGGTGCTTCTGGGGCTTGGAGCTCGTCCGCAGCCGCGAAACCCGCGAGCCGCTCGTCCCGTTCAACGCGACCGGCGAGGCGGCGGCGCCGGTCGGGCGCGTCGCGAAGGCGGCGCTCGAGCGCGGGCTCTACCTGATGACGCACTGGAACGTGGTCATGGTCTGCCCGCCGCTGACGATCACGCGCGAAGAGCTCGACGAGGGGATCGCCGTCCTCGACGAGGCGCTCGCGATCGCCGACGAGTACGTCGCCTAGAAGCAGACGACCAGCTTCGCCGTCGCGCTGCCGTCTGCCTGGCGGCGCCACGCATCGGCGACCTGCTCGAACGGGACTCGCTCGACCTCCAGCTCGACCTCACCGCGCGTGACGTGGCCGACGAGCGCCGCGTACTCGCGGTGGAGCACGTCCCGTGGCACGGCGTAGTTCGAGAAGCCGTAGATGTCCAGGACCTTCCCGCGCACGGCGGCAGACGTCAGCGTCGCCTCGGGGCCGGCGGACTGGCCGATGTTGACGATCCGCGCGCCGCGCGCCGCCGCCTCGAGGGCGGCCTCCAGCGGCGCGCCCCAGAGCGGGTCGACGACGTAGGTGGGCTCGAAGCGTCCGATCTCCTCGATGTGCACGGCCTCGTCGGCGCCTGCCTCGAGCGCGCGGGCGAGCCCGTCTGGATCGCGGCCCGCGGCGACGACGAAGGCGCCGCGCAGCTTCGCCGCCTGAAGGGCGACGAGCCCCACGGTGCCGGTCGCACCGAGGACGAGCACGCGGTCGTCCGGGCGCACCGGCGCCCGCCAGACGACCGGCAGCCAGCCGGCCATCCCGGCGATCCCGCAGGCGCCGGCGAGAGCAGGATCGGCACCCTCCGGGACCGGCGCCAGCGACTCCTCCGGCGCGGCGACCAGTTCCGCCAGGCCGCCGGTCCTGCGCCCGTGCACCCACACGCGTGCGCCCGTGTCGCGCCGCCGTCCCACCGCCTCCGCGCCGGGCACGAACGGCAGCTCCGGGTTGCCGCCGTAGAACCGGCCGGAGCCGACCGCGATGTCGATCGGGTTCAGCGGCACGCACTCGACGTCGACGAGCACCTCGCCTTCGGCCGCCTCGGGCTCGTCCACCTCGGCCGGACGCGGCGGCTCGCCGAGCGCCTCGATCAGCGCCGCCCGCACCGGCCCGGTTAGTCCTCCGACTCGTCCGCCGCGAGCTCGCGCTCGAGATAGAAGGCCAGGTGGCCCTCCGTCTCGATCACCTGGACGAGCTGCCAGCCCTTCTTGCCCAGGTCGTTGAGCTGCAGCTCGGCCCGCGCCTTCGGGCCTACGCGCAGGACGTGGTACTCGAACCGGCGCACCGGGCTTTCGTCGCGCCGGCGGAGCTCCTCCTCCGCCCGCGCGCGCGCCGCTCGCTCCTCGTCCGACCTCAGGAGAGCCATGGCCCTGAACCCTAACGCGAAGATGGGTAAAGTGAGCGCTTCGCGGGTACCTACAGGGAGAGCGAAGATGTCGCAGAACCGGATTCTGATCGCCGTCCTGCTGGCCCTGGCCTTCGTTGCCGCCGGTTGCGGTGGCGGAGGCGGTGGCGGAGGCCCCGACGTCGACGCCGCCAGCGACCCCGTCCCGCAGGGCGATCCGATCGCCGGCCGCGACGCCTTCCTGCTCGGCACCGACCCTGCCTGCGGCGACTGCCACACGCTGGCGGACGCGGGCACGACCGCCACCGTCGGCCCGAACCTCGACGAGCTCAAGCCGACCTTCGACCAGGTCGTCCAGGCCGTTCAGACCGGGCCGGGCGCGATGCCCGAGTTTCCGGAGGTAGGCGGAACGTTCCTCGACAACCTCGCCGCGTACGTCTCGACCGCGGCAGGCCAGTCCGCGGACGAGTAGCTAGCGTTCTTGCAGGTAGCGGCGTAGCGGGACGCCGTACCAGATCGCCAGCAGCAGGAGCCCCGCGCCCGTGGTGGTTGCGACGGCCGTCGTCCGCGTGAAGATGAAGTCGGTGACGAAGAGCATCGCCGAGGTGAGCGCGAGGGCCAGAAACGCGAGGCCGACGATGGCGAAGAGGTTGGCCGTGCGCAGCATCTTCTGAGGATCCGAGTGCCGCTGAAAGCGAAGGCGGTGGTACGAGCTCGGCGCGATCATGAAGGCGGAGGCGACGAAGGTCGCGACCAGGGTCGCGAAGTACGCGTCTCTCTGGAGTGGGGACACGTCCTCGAACCGCTGGGCGAACGGGACCGTCAGCAGGAACGCGAACAGGATCTGCACGCCCGGCAGCGCGACCCTGAGCTCCTCGAGCAGCCGCTCGAGGTCGCCCGCGACCTCTTTGGGCAGATCCACGGCCGATCCGTACCCCGTTCGCGCCCGGACGATGCGCGCGCAGGCCGCACTCGTCGCCCGACCTTCTGCGGAAGTTGACAAACGCCGCCGGTGGGCGTTTAGTCAAACTGTTCGTGGTCGCAAGACGGATTGGAGGGCACATGCGGCTAGCTTTCGTGCTCGGCCTGGCGTCGAGCATCGTGATCGCGGTTGGCGCGGCTCCGGCGACGTCCGCTCCGCCAGTCGGGGACCGGGTGTTCGGCGGCGGCCATCGCATCGGCACCGGCATCGTCCAGGCTTACTTCGGCGTCAGCGCGAGGACCGACGGGTCGGGCGCCCGCGGGAACTACGCGGCGACGTTCGTCATCGACCTCGGCGGCGTTCCGCTCGTCCTCTCGACGGCGGTCGAGGTGACCTGCCTCGCAGTCGACGGTAACCGTGCCGTCGTCGGCGGCGTCTTCCGCGCCCCCGACGCGTCTCCTGAGCTCCAGCACGCGTTCGTCTGGCTCGAGGACAACGGCGCAACAGGCGACCGGGTCAGCGGCACGGCTTGGCTCCCGAACGACGCGGCGTTCTTCCCGCCGGAGGAGTTTCCGTCGTTCCCGGACCCGACGGTCGCATGCCCGTCTCCGGAGCTGCCGCCGCCGTCCCCCTACCACACCATGTTCTCCGTCGCGGGCAACGTCACGATCGTGGACGGAACGCCCTAGCCCGGAGAGGTTCAGGACACGAAACCCCCCGTACCTGCGGGGGTTTCGTCGTTCATGGAGCGGCTGATGGGATTCGAACCCACGACCTTCTGCATGGCAAGCAGACGCTCT
>JBBDWU010000013.1:0-43584 GCA_040902725.1 Gaiellaceae bacterium
CTCGAGGACGCGCGCCTTGCGCTCCTCCTTGGCCTTGCACCAGATGAACTCCTCGATGTCCGGATGCTCGACGTCGAGCACGACCATCTTGGCCGCGCGCCGCGTCTTGCCGCCGGACTTGATCGTGCCGGCGGAGGCGTCGGCGCCGCGCATGAAGGAGACCGGGCCGGAGGCGTAGCCCCCCTTCGACAGCTGCTCCTTGGACGAGCGGAGCCGGGAGAGGTTGATGCCGGCCCCCGAGCCGCCGCGGAAGATGACGCCCTCGCGGCGGATCCAGTCGAGGATCGACTCCATCGAGTCGTCGATCGAGAGGATGAAGCAGTTGTGGACCGCGACGTTGTTCGTGAGGTACTCGCCGGACTCGGTCTGGATGTCGTAGACGTCGTGGACGCCCACCGGCTCGATCGAGACGATCTCCTCCTCGCGCAGGTCGGGGCAGCGCTTGAGCCCCCGTAGCGAGAGCGACTCGAGCAGCTTCGCCTGCTTCCTCTCGCTCACGAAGCCGACGAGCTCGGCGAAGCGCGCCCGCTCCGAGCCGATCGAGATCGAGACCTCGTGCAGGTCGTGGCGGTCCGGGCGCTGCTCGGTCTTGCGGCCGCGCCTCGAGTAGATGCCGAGCACGTTCAAGAGGAGCTGGATGTCCTCGGCCCAGCGCTCGGCGATGACCGCGAAGCCGATCCGTCCGTTCTCAGTACCGTCGTCCCGGCGAACCGTGACGTAGCCGTCGGCCTGGAAGACGCTGCGGAGGTAGGCGGAGATCTCGTCATGTGGGGCGGTCCAGAGACGGTTCGGGACACGGATCTGCCGGCCGCGGGCGAGCAGCTCCCAGCGCTCGACGAACTCGCGCAGGCTCTCGCCGTAGAGGCGGATCCGGCGGCAGGAGACCGACCCGTCCTCGCGCTTCACCTCGCGCACGTGCCGGTGTACCTCGGGAAGGGCGATCTCCAGGTTGTGCGAGACCCAGCCGTACTCGTCCTCGTCGGCGACCTGGAACTCGATCGTCAGGGAGCGGTTGGTGCCGCCCTCGTACTGGCCGACGAAGCCGTCAGCCTGGAGCCAGCCGGCCAGAGCCGCCTCTGCCTCGGCCACGATCTGCTCTTCCGTGGTCTCGGGGAGCCCGTGCTCCTCGAGACCACTCGCGCCGACCGCGACGCGCGCGGTGTCCGCGACCTTCGCGCGGTGCGGGTGCAGGTGCATCCGCATACCCGGCTCCAGCCCGTCGACTCGCAGCCACTGCGGCTCCGTCCGGCGCTGGTGGACCGCCTTGACGACGTGATCGCCCGTGGCCTCGACGAACTGGCCGTTGCGTAGCGTGACGCGGTGAACGGGTTTGCGGCCGTTGTGCTTGACGGCCACGACGCGCGTGACGCCCTGCGAGTCGTAGACCTCGAGGCCGATCTGCTCGCCCTCGACGAGTGCGCCGATCGGGACCATGCCTGCGGGCGTCGAGACGAGCGCGCCGTACGGCTGGCAGGCGGAGCACTGCGGCTTCTCCTCGAAGCCGACGTTGAACCAGACGGGCGAGTTGAAGGACGCGAGCTGGTTGACGAGGATCGCCTTCAGCTCGTCCTCGAAGGTCTGCGCCTCCTCCTCGTCGGCGAAGTAGCCGCCGTCGCGGCCCCAGCGGCCGACCGTGTCGACGATGCGGCCGATCATCTGCTTGACGCTCGACTCGCGCTCGGGCGAGCTCATCCGGCCGCGGAAGTACTTCTGCGCGACGATGTTCGTCGCCGTCTGCGACCAGAAGCGCGGAAACTCGACGTCCTTCTGCTCGAAGGCCGGCTTGTCCTTGCCGGGAATGTGCGCGTCGCGCACCTCCCATTCGACCTCGTCGAAGGGGTCGCGCCCCGCGATGGTGAAGTAGCGCTTGACCCCGACCTTCGCGGTGTCAGCGACGACGACGTTCTCGATCTCTTCCGCCTTGGCCGTTGCCATGTTCGCCTCCAAGCGTATCCGTCCGACTGGGCTGAGAAATGGACCAGGCAACGTAGACCTCAGGTCGGACGGAACCGGGCCTCAGCGCCCCCTTATTGTAGCAATTTGCGGGGGTTTTATTCGGAGTCCGGGCCCGGCGGGCCGGGCGAGATGCGCACGCGGCGGGCCTGGATGCGGCGGGCGACGAAGCCCGCGGACGCGGCCGCGAGCAGGAGCAGCGCGAGCGCTCCGAGCACGAGCAGCGGGATCGGGATGGAGTCGGCGCTGCTCGGGTTGAGCACGTCCAGCGGGCCGCCGCCGTTCGCATCTGGCGAGCCGCCCGGGGCCGCCTCCGCATCCTCGGAGGTGTCGGCGGGAACGGTGCGCTTCGGCCCCGTCTGGGGCGCGACCGGATCGCCGGGGCTGAGCGGCTTCCCCGAGCGCTCGCCGGCGCGGAGCGCGGCGAGCAGCGCGCGGTTGATGTCCTCGCGCGCGTCCGAGTAGGCAGCCACGTCCTCCGGCAGGTTCCTGATCGCCTTGCGGTAGCAGCTGACCGAGTAGGCCTTGTCGATCCGGCCGTCGTACCAGTCGTTGATCAGCTGCACCCAGCAGGGCTTCGCGGCCATGGCAGTCGGCGCCGCGCCGAGGGCGGTCACCGCGGTGACGACCAGGGCGAGGAGTATGAGGAGGCGCCGAATCGTCACTTGGGTACGGGTCCACGGCTGGCTTGCCGCGAGCGCGTTGGCCGGAGTCTTCCCGACCGGATTGATCCAGGGGTAATCCCCACGTAAACGGTTTGTAAGCGCATTCGGGGCAGCGGGGGCCGATGGTACCGTCGCGCCCGATGAGAGCGTCGCCTCTGCGCGCCGGGCTCCTCGCGGTCGCGGGGCTCGTCGTCGGGGGGTCGCTGCTCGTGGGCGGAGGGTCCTCGCCGCGGCCGGTCTTCTGGCTCGGGACGCTCGCCGTCGTCGCCGTCGCGGTGGCCTGGGCGCTCGCGCGCCCTCCTTTCGCGCCCGACCAGGTCGCGCTGCTCGCGCTCTTCGGCGCGGTCGGGGTCTGGAGCGCGGTGACGATCGTGTGGTCGATCCAGCCCGACCGGTCGTGGGAGTCCTTCAACCGGACGGTGCTGTACGTGGCGGCGCTCGGCCTAGGCCTGCTCGCCGGCGCCACGCCGCGGCGCGCCGCCGCCTTGCTCGCGGCGCTCTTCGCCCTCACGCTCGCCTGGGCGCTCGCGGGCGCCGTCGTCCCTGCCCTGGGGGCGGACGTGGAGCGGAGCGCGCGGCTGCGGGAGCCGGTCGAATACTGGAACGCGCTCGCACTCGTGGCGGCGATGGCGCTGCCGCTCTGGCTCTGGCTGCGCCGCCCGCTCGGCGCCGTGGCCGCCTTCGCCACGGTCGTGGCGCTCCTGCTCACGACCTCGCGCGGCGGCGTCCTGGTCGCGATCGTGGCCGCCGCCGCCTGGCTGGCGCTGGTCCGTCCGCGCACGGATGCCGTCTGGACGCTCCTGATTGCCGTCCCGGCGGGGATCGCGGTCGGCGCCTGGGCGCTGACGACCTCGCTCGCAGAGCCCGGGACCGCCGGCGACGGCCGCGCGGGCGCTCTGCTCGGCGTCGCACTCGCCGCGGGCGGGACGCTGGTCTTGGCACTCGTCCGGCGGCCGGCGCCCGCCTGGGCGGGACGCGTGGCCGCCGGCGTCGCCGTCGCAGGCGCGATCGGCCTTTTCGCCCTCGCCGTCCCGCGGCTCGACGACGCGTGGGGCGAGTTCCGCAATCCCCCTGCCGTCCAGGTGACGAACGAGCCCGGCCGCCTGGCGGACGTGAGCTCGAACCACCGCTGGACCTGGTGGACGCAGGCCTGGACGATCTTCCGCGATCACCCCGCCGGGGGCACGGGCGCGGGCACGTACGAGCTCGCGCGGCGGCCGATCCGGGAGGACACGCTCGGGCCGCTCGATCCGCACAACCTCGGCCTCAAGGCGCTGAGCGACACCGGAATCGTCGGCTTCCTGCTTTTGCTCGGAGCCGTCGCGGCCGCCGCCTGGGTGGTCGTCGGCGCCCTGCGGCGGACTGCGGGGGAGGAGCGCGTGGCCGCGGCCGCGCTCGCCGCCGGCGCTGCCGCCTGGCTGGCCCAGTCGCTGATCGACATGCCCTTCGAGTACGCCGCCGCGACCGTGCCAGTCACCTTCGGGCTCGGCGTGCTCGCGGGCGCGGGCCGCGAGCCCGTCCCTCGCCGCGCTGCCCTCGTCCCGGCCGTGGCGGCCCTCGCCCTCGTCGCCTCGCTTGCATTCCCGTGGCTCGCCGACCGCCGGGCCGAGGCGTCGCTCGACGCCCTCACCGCCGGCGACTACCGGACCGCCGCCGCCGCCGCCCAGGACGCGCAGGCACTCGACCCGCTGGCGGTCCAGCCGCTCCACCTGGAGGCGGTCGCGCTCGAGCTGGAGGGCCGGCTCGACGAGGCCGAGCGGGTCTACGAGGAGGCGGCCGAGCTCCAGCCGCGCAACCCGCAGGCCTGGTACGAGCTCGGCCGGTTCGAGTACGAGGCGCGAGGCGATCTGGAGCGAGCGCTCCTCTACCTCGACCGCTCCTGGAACCTCGACCGGCAGTCGCCCGACACCGGCCCGCTCCTCGACGTCGTGCGGGCGGAGCTGGCTAGCGAGGGCCGAGGATGAGCGCGAGGTGCGCGCCCATCAGGTCACGCACGCGCAGGCCGTCCAACGGGCCTACGACCTTGGCGCCGATGTCGCGCGCCAGCCGCTTCGCCTCGGCCTGCCGCCCGGGGCGGTACATGACGATCGTTCTCGGATAGTCGCTCCGCGGCGCGTTGCCCACCTCGGCAATCAGGTAGCCGAGGCCCTGCACCCGCTCGCCGGCCACGTTCGCGGCGCCGGTGACGCCGTTGCCGTTGAGGACGGTGACGGAGGTGTCGCCGCGCACCAGGATCGGGGCGGACTTCGCCGGCTCCGGCTTCGCCGCTGGAGCGAAGACCCGCTCGACTGCGGCGGTGCGGACGTCCTCGGCGACTGCCCGGCCGAGCATCGGCAGGGCGAGCGCGATCAGGATCGCGAGCTCGACGGCTGCGACCGCGGCGACGACGAGCGTCGCGGTGCGCCAGGAGGTCGGCTGGGGAAGAGCGTGCTCCATCGCGGAGCGCTCAATTCGACCAGGTCTGGCGCAACCCTTCCTCGAGCGAGATCTCGGCGCGAAAGCCGAGTGCGCGCTCGGCGCGCGTGGGGTCGAGAGAGGAGCGCTGGAGCTCCCCCGCGCGCGCGGGCGCGTGAGTGACCTCCGCCTCGACGCCGGCCGCTCGCGCGCAGAGCTCCGCCAGCTCCAGCACGGAGGTCTCGCGGCCGGTGCCGACGTTGAAGACGCCGCCGTCCTGCCCGGCGGCGAGGAGGGTCGCGCGCGCGACGTCGGTGGCGTGGACGTAGTCGCGCGTCTGGCTCCCGTCCCCGTACACGGTCAGCGGCTCTCCCTCGCGCAGCCGGCCGAGGAAGATCGCGACCACGCCCGCCTCCCCGTGCGGGTCCTGCCGCGGCCCGTAGACGTTGCCGTAGCGCAGCGCGACGTGGCGTGTCCCGTAGAGGCGGTTGTACATCGCGAGATACTCCTCGGCGGCGAGCTTCGAGGTGCCGTAGGGGGCGAGCGGGTGCCGCTCGTCCTGCTCGGTCGCGGGCCGCTCGCACTCGCCGTAGATCGCGCCGCCGGTCGAGGCGAAGATCACCTGCGCGCCGGCGAGCCGCGCCGCCTCGAGCACGCGAAGCGTCCCGACCACGTTGACCTGCGCGTCGCGGGCCGGGTCGGCGACCGAGGCGCGCACGTCGATCTGCGCCGCCAGGTGGAAGACGACGTCGGCGTCGACCTCGAACGGCTCGCGGACGTCGTGCTCGACGAGGGTCACGCGCGCCGGTACCTGCTCGCGATTGCCGCTCGAGAGGTCGTCGACCACGGTCACCTCGTCGCCGCGCGCGACCAGCGCCTCGACGACGTGCGAGCCGATGAAGCCCGCGCCCCCTGTGACCACCGCCCGCACGCGCCGTATCCTAGGCGGGCGGCCACTCCGGTCGGTTACCACGGTGGATGACACGCGGATCGCGATGCGAGGCAAGAACGCAGGGAGTCCACGCATGACCACATGCGGGGGCGACCGAGGACGCCGCATCGCGGCGCGAGACGCAGGTCAGCCACCCTGGCTCACCGGCCGGAGGGGCCGCTAACTGTGTTCGTGACGTTCGAGGGCCTCGACGGCTCCGGCAAGTCGACCCAGGCGGAGCTGCTGGAGGAGCACCTGCGCGGCCTCGGCCGCGAGGTGGTGCTGACCCGGGAGCCGGGCGGGACCCCGCTCGGCGAGCGTGTGCGCGAGCTCGTGCTGCTCGGGCCGGACGAGGTCTCGCCGTGGGCGGAGGCGGCGCTCTTCGCGGCCGCGCGGGCGGAGCTCGTGGCGCGGGTGATCCGCCCGGCGCTCGAGCGCGGCGACGACGTGATCTGCGACCGCTACGTCGACTCGTCGCTCGCGTACCAGGGGATCGCGCGCGGGCTCGGCCTGGAGCGCGTCCTCTCGCTCAACCGGCCGGCGATCGGCGACCTCCTGCCGGACCGCACGTTCCTCCTGCTCGTCGACCCCGAGGTGGCGGGTGCCCGGTCGGGGAGGGATCCCGACCGGATCGAGCGGGAGGGGAGCGAGTTTCGCGCGCGCGTGGACCAGGCGTATCGTGAGCTGGCGGAGGCCTTTCCGGAGCGGGTGGTCGCGCTGGACGGGTCACAGTCGGAGGCGGAGATCGCGATGGTGATCGGTGAGCAGGTTCGAGAGCTTTCCTGAGCAGGTGGAGGCCAAGCGCCTCCTGGCGGCCGCGCTGGACGAGGGCGTGGCCCATGCGTACCTGTTCCACGGGCCGCCGGGCGTGGGCAAGCGCCAGGCGGCGTACGCGTTCGCGACGGAGCTCCTGGGCGGCGATGCGCGCGTCGGGCGCGGGAGCCATCCCGACCTCTACCTGCTGGCGCCGCTGGGCGACCAGATCCGCATCGACGACGTCCGCGAGCTGCGGCGCGACCTGCACATGCGGCCGTTCGAGGCCGACCGGCGCATCTACCTGGTACTCGGCGCGGACACGCTCAACGAGGACGCGGCCGACGCGCTCCTGAAGGATCTCGAGGAGCCGCCGGAGTACGCGGTGATCGTGCTGGTGGCGGACGACCTGGGGCCGATCCCGGAGACGATCCGCTCGCGCTGCCAGCTCGTCCCGTTCAGGCGGCTGTCGGAGCGGGCGGTGCGGGAGTCGCTGGCGGAGCTTGCGCCCGGGCGGGGCGAGGAGGAGCTGACGGCGCTGGCGCGGGTGGCGGCCGGGCGGCTCGACCGGGCGCGGCGGCTGCTGGACGAGGACGCCGCGAAACGCCGCGACGGCCTGATCGACGTGGCGCGCTCCGTCTACCGCGACCCGGCGTTCGAGCCGGGGGCGGCAGCCGAGCGGCTGCTAGGCGCGGTGGGCGACTTCGGCCGGTCGGTGCGTGAGCAGGCGGAGGCCGACGTGGAGGGGATGGAGCTGACCGCGCGGGAGGCCGAGCAGCGCGTGCGGCGCGCCCAGCGCGGGGCCGAGCGGGACGAGCTGCTCGCGCAGCTCGAAGAGCTGGCCGCGTGGTACCGCGACCTGGTGGTCGTGGCGGCAGGCGCGGACGGGGCGGTCATCCACTTCGACCGGCTCGCGGAGCTGAAGGAGGACGCGGCGCGCGAGCGGATGCTGGGCGCCGAGCGGGCGTGCGAGGCCGTGCGGCAGACGTGGCGGAACCTCGAGGAGTTCCAGCTCAACGCGGGGCTCGCGGTGGAGGGGCTGCTGGTGACCCTGCGGCGCGAGCTCGCGGCCTGAGCGTGGCTAAACTGCCGCTTCAGGCCGACGTAGCTCAGCTGGTAGAGCACTTCACTCGTAATGAAGGGGTCCCCGGTTCGAGTCCGGGCGTCGGCTTCACCCAAAAGGCCTGCGTATGCGGCACGTTCGCCCTCACGGTCGCAGCACGCGGGACCCCGGGGAGGCCGCAGTGGTAACAAAGTGGGAACATCCGCCCCGCCAGGGCGGACTTGATTCGCTGTGGGGCGTACGGCTCTAGCGGTTCAGGCCGTCGTCGCGCGCGTCCTCAACGAAGGCCTTAATCGAATGGAGAGCCGTAGCCAACGCAAGGAGCGCTGCGACGAGCCCGACTAGGTTCTGAGTTGCAGCCGCTGCGGTGAGGCCGAGAATGGTGCTGATGGCAGCAGCCAGCCTTGCAGCCAGTTCCTTTCGCTGTTGTGGCGTAAGTCCTCGGACGAACGTAGCGAGGTCGTGCCTTGGAACCGCCGCCGCACCGGCTACTTCTGGACCGACTTCCTCAGCGACCCATCTTTCCGCAGCGTCCTCTGCGTCCGGTAACGACTGGAGGTAGTCACGCCGGAGCTCAGTTCTGTTGAGCGGAAGAATCTGTGAATAGTCGGGAAACGTTTGCTGGAACATGACGCTTCGCAGCGTTTCCGAGTAGTCGGGAACGACAGAGGAAAGCACCTTGGAGTAATCGGGCACAACGCGGCGGAGCATCACGGAGTAATCCGGTACGACGTTCGCCATGACCTTCGAGTAGTCGGGGACTACGGAGGCCATGATCTTCGAGTAATCAGGTACGAGCGACTCGAACAGCTTTTGAATAGTCGGGAAAAATCTTGGAGGCGTCGAATGCGCCGAACGGTTGGCGCGGCGGTTTCGCGGAGCTCATGGGTCTGGTGTTACCCCCAGCGGGATCTGCGGAATCCGAGTGGAGGGTTAGGCCCCATTCCCGGCGTCGGCTCGCCGATTCAACATCGCCCACGGACCCCACAGGTAGAGGTACCACGTGCCTGGCTCATTCGGCATCGCAGGCGCACCCTCAGCGTCCTCGCGGATCCACCGCATCCGTGCGTCCTTCTGCTCGCCGTCGATCACGAGCTCGACATCGATCTCACAGACGGCAGCGGCCTCGAAGTCCGCGGCGACCATTGAGTAGTCGTCGAGCTTCCACGACTCAAACTCCCCACGGACCATCCCTGCTGTCGCATTGGGCGTCCCCTCGCACAGTTGCGGCGAGATGAGCCCGGCCATCGCACCGTAGTTGCGCGCTCCCACGAGTCTAGGTAGGTCTTCGCTCGCACGCAGACGTCCTCGTGATCGAAGCTCGGATCAGACGCCTCCAGCCGACTCGGCTGCCAGGCATCAAGAGCCTTCTTGACCCGCTCGTTCCGCGCAATCACCCCCATCGGCGGGCTTGGCTCGACTGGCTACGCCGACGAACCGGCGACGAGCTCGACCCGGGCGACGTCGCCCTCACCACCGTTCTGGCGGCGACCCTGCTTCCGGGCAGCGTTGCCGAGCGCCGCCTCGTCGTCGATTCGTTCGACTGCGACGGCTACCACGGCTTCCTCATCGCGACGTATCGGGACGACGCGCTCCTCTCGGTCGTCCTCGATGACGACGAGGGCCACGTCGTGATGCTCGACCCGGAGGCCTGAACCGTGGCCGCCAAGATGAAGAAGACCCGCTATCCCGGCATCTACACGCGCGGGAGCCGCTATGTGATCGTCTGGCGGTACCGCGGCAAGCAGCACAAGGAGTCCTTCCGCACGCTCGCGGATGCGCGCGAGGCGCAAGGGAAGCGACGCCAAGCCGGGGAGCGTCGCGCCCACAGCAAGGCCAGCTTCGACGAGTACGGCGCGACTTGGCTGAGCGGCTATTCGGGCCGAACGTCACGCGGTCTGTCGGATTCAACCCGGCGCGACTATCGGCGCTCAATCGAGACCTACGCCGTGCCGTTTTTCGTGGGCTATCGGCTGGCCGAGATCGAGCCGCCGGACGTACGCCGCTTCGTTCAATCGCTCGAACGCCGTGGCATCCGCGCGTCGAGCATCCGCAAGAACGTCGCGCCGCTGAAGGCGCTCTTTGCGACCGCCTACGAGGACGGGCTCATCCCCTCCAATCCGACGCAGGGCGTCCGCATCGTGGGACCGGGGGACGAAGACCGCGACCGCAAGCCCAAGGCGCTCACGCGGGAGGAGCTCCGCGTCGTGCTCGCGGCGCTGCCTGAACCATGGCGACCGTTCTTCACGTTCCTGGTGCAGACCGGCCTTCGCATCTCGGAGGCCATCGCGGTCACCTGGGGCGATGTGGATCTCGGCGTCCGACCGCACGTCAAGGTCCGCCGTCAGATCTACAAGGGCGAGCTCAAGCGGCTGAAGTCGCGCCACAGCGAGCGGGACCTCCCCCTGACCGCCGGGATGGCGCAGACGCTGCGGGAGCGGCGAGCCCGCCTCTACGAGAGCGACCACGCGCCCGTGTTCGCGACCCGCATCGGCACGCCGCTCAGCCCGCGCAATCTAAGACGCCGCGTCCTCGACCCGGCCACCAAGGCGGTCGCGCTGGCCCTGGGTTGGCTTCCACACCTTCCGCCACACGTGCGCCTCCCTTCTCTTCGCGGGCGGCAAGGACGTGAAGCAAGTCCAGGAGTGGCTGGGGCACGCCGATCCAGGTTTCACGCTTCGGACCTACGTCCACCTCATGGACGAGGGACTCGGATCGGCTGACTTTCTGGACGCGGACGTAGAGGTCTCGACCGCTCCCCGGACGTACGCTCATGGCGGTGCTTCTTGGGCGGGCGATTCGCTAGGCGACGGCTCAGGAATTTTGCCTGAGCCGGGTCGCTAGGCGCCCCGCCGAAAGTAGGCCGTGGACCTCAGCGGGCGACGCTGGCAGACGAGCATCGCTTCTCCGCGTAGGGATGCTGAAGTAGCCCCCGCGCAGCTTGTCGTGGATCAGTGCTCCGCTTACCAGGAAAGGCCTGATCTCCTCCGGCTGTACAGGCACTTCGATTGCCAGGAGACCGAGCCCATCGGCTTCGTGCCTGATTGTGTGAAGCTCCAGACCGGAGATTGCGGGATAGATCAGACGGTCAAGGTGCTGCCGGTATCTGCTCGGGTTGATTAGGTCGAGCCGCGTCGGCGTGACCTTCGCGATCCTGTCGCCGTCGCGGTCCTTCTTGGTCGCGAGGCCAATCACCAGTAGCCCGCCAGATTCACTGTTCGCGAGCGCAGCAACGTCCAGCGCGAGCTCCAGTCGATGAGCTTCATCCGCGAGGTTGTATGGAGCGCGTTTCGCTTCCAGCCACGCGCTCTCGTAGAGCCCGACTAAAGCCTTGACATGTCCTCCCAAGAGGAGGGCGAGACCAGTAGATGGAGTGATGCTTCCTGTGACGGCCGCGCTGAGCAGAGCCTTGGCATCGAAGGCGACGAATGCAAGGTCGCGCACCGATCTGTTGTAGTAGGGACTGGCGTAGGTGAGCGACACCATCGTGTTTTCTGAGTACGTGTACGCCTCGAAGAATTCGAGCGTCGAGCGCCTCGCAGCCAGATACCGAGAAATAAGGTCCTCAAGCGCCGGGTCCGAGTTCTCATCCGCATAGCCGCCAAGCCAGAACTCGATCTTTGTCAGTAGCTTCCCGGACTCGAAGCTAAAGCTGGTGTCGTGCGAAAAGGCGTACTCGGCATCGAAGTGCTCGGCGCGGTCAGTCGAAACGGCGAAGGTGTTGTGTCCGGCCCGGAGTAGCGCATCTCGCAGGTGCGTCAATGACCCTTGGCCGACTGCTTCGAGCGAACCCAAGGGCTCCCCAAGCTGATCCCACCCAAACGAGTTGGTTCCGCCAACGACAATCTCGCCCTCGTACTCGTCGTACGTGACCTTTTCCAGCTTCGGGGGGTTCTTGCGGCGCGGCTTGGCCATACCGTGGAATCATGCCCTCAGCGCAGTCATGTGGGCACGGGCTCGCCGCGTGGGCCGAGCGGCACGGTGGCGGCGGTTCTCGCACAATTGCGTCATGCCCAAGAAGAGCCGCCGAGAGAAAAAGAAAGCGAAGCGAAAGCGCCGCTCCGGGGGTGCTGGGGAGCGACCGCCTAATCGTGAGCCGGTAGACGAGCGACGCGGCGTCGTCGTTGAGGCGACCGCGATGGGTGGCGTCCCATTCGACGAGCCACACATCATCACGGTCATCGAACCTATCCGGCTCGCGTCCGGTGACGATCTCTACTTCCAATCGCCGTTCGTCGCTCCGTTCTATCTACTTAAGGCGAAGGAGCTGCGAGACAGGGCGGAACCGCGACGCGTCAGGGTGCTTGCGAATACGACTCGCACGGACGACGGCACGCTTCGCCCGAATCACCCGAGCACGGCATTCGACGTGTTGGAGGACCTCGCGCTGGCTGTGATTCTGGCTGTGGCGGCTATCGAGGCACATGCAAACGACATGATCGGTCGTCTTCCCGAGGATGCGATGGTCGAGATTCCGACGCGCGTCGCCGGAACGACGGTCCCTCTGATGCGCAACAAGGCAGGTATGGATTGGCTGCCGCTGAGTGACAAGTTGTCCCGGGCTTGCCCGCTGCTTCACGGCAGTGAGTCCATTAAGGGCACGGTTGCCTGGCAGAAGTACAAAGGCCTCTCACGCATCCGAAATAAGCTGCTCCATCAGCGTCGCGAGGCAGTCAACGACCCGCTGAAGCCGAGCGCGTTCGGGCGGCTCCTGCTCGGCGAGGGCTCATCGGCCCCGGAGGACGCTGCGAAGGTCATCGAAGCGTTGGAGCTGGATTGGCTGCCTGATCAGGTGCGAGCCGAGCTCGGGCTCCCGGCCAAGACCACCTCTTAGCAGCACTGCCCTGGTGGAAACAGAGTGGGAACTCAACACCCCGCAACGGGCACAAACGCGGAAGCGTTTACAGGCGGCCAAAGCCGATGGTTGCAGGGGTTCCGGCTAACGGCCGCAAACAGCCACAAACGCCGGGACTTGCTCGTAATGAAGGGGTCCCCGGTTCGAGTCCGGGCGTCGGCTTAAGGAAAACCCTGCAAATAGAGCATGAGTGTTGTCGCTTGAGGCGACGATTTGGTGGCCCCGCGGGTACGTCAGCTTGTGAGCCTCGGTTTCGAGTCTGGCCGTCGGCCGTGCAACGGTTGCGGTAACCGTGCGCATTGCGGCCGTATCGCCTTGTCGGTTGCAGGCGACGCGACGAAATGTGGGTTGGCCGGCAGGGGATTAAAAGTCCGGCGGGAACCGCTGCGGCAAACCGTGGCGAGCTGAAAGCAGCTGCAAGAAAGGCGATTCGCTGATGAGGCGAACTGCAACAAGATGAAGCCGGCGGAGACGAGCTCGTACCCTCACTCGTACTCTCGCCGGTCGTCTCAGCCCCAACAGAGCCCGCTCACCCGCCCAGACACCTTGCGGCGAGCGTGGCCGGCGCGGTGGAAGTGGCAAGGGTGGTCACCCCCCGCGCTGCGGTGAGCCTCTCGCCCGTCTGAGTCCCCCTGGGCGCGCGCGGCCAGCGCAGCGTTCACCCGGCCACAGCGCTCAGCTCCTGTTCGACCGACGGCGCGAAGATCGGCTGGGCTGGGGTGCCCTCGCCGATGATCGCGATCAGCCTGGCCGTCCCCTCGCCGACGTTGCGGATTCCGTGCCACACACCCGGGGGGAAGACGGCCGCGTCCAGCGGCTCGAGGACGGCGCTGTGCTCGCCGCTCTCGCCCCAGTAGACCTCGAGGCGACCTGCGAGCGCGAAGAACGTCTCCTCGGTCGTGTGGGTGTGCAGCGACGGCCCCTTGCCCGGCTCACACTCGAGCACGGCGATCGCGTAGTTCTGCCCGTCGACCGCAGCGGGATGCTTGCCGCCCACGCTGAAATACTCGCCGCTGCCGACGTACGGGTAGTTGACGCGCTCGTACTTCTCGATGTCGCACGCTTTGGAGATCTGCGCGTTCGGCTTTAGTTGCGAGCCTCGAATGATCTGGCGGTGGACGAGCTGGTCAAGCTGCTCGCGCCGTGCGGCCTCCATGGTCCTGATCTCGTCTGCACTCAGCTCTCCGATTGCCAATGTGGTCTACCTCCTGATGTTCTTGCGCACGCCGTCAGGCGACACGCGTAGCTCCATGTACTCGACCTGCTCCGCAAGCACGTCTCCTGCCGTCTCGATCACCCGCTCGGCGTCGGCGGCCGAGTGCGCCGTACTGACGAGCGCTCCGCTCCCCGGCGTCCAATAGACCCCCCCGCAGATCATCCCGAGGCAGAACTCGCGCTGGAAGGCTCGGTCTGACCCGAGAATCGTTCGGCGGTCGCGGATCGGCCCTTCAACGCCGAAGTAGATCTGGAAGTGGCTTCCGACGCTGCTCGCGCTCGCGGCGATCCCCAGCCGCTCGCAGACGTCGGCCAATCCAAGCCGGATTGCCTCCGCTTTGCGCTCGAGTTCGGCGTACGGGTCACTGCGCTCGAGCTCCGTCAACGTCGCCAGGCCCGCGGCGAGCGCTAGCGGGTGGCCCGAGAACGTGCCCGACTGAAAGATGCTCCGCGGTTGATCCGGCGCGGGCTCGCCGACCCCGAGCGTCGCGTCCATCACATCCGCCCGGCCGCCGAACGCGGCCAGAGGAAGGCCGCCGCCGATGACCTTGCCCAGGGCGACGAGATCTGGACGCACGCCGAAGCGCGCGCTGCCACCGCCAAGGCCGAGCCTGAAGCACGTGAACACCTCGTCGAAGATCAGCAGGACGCCGTGCTTGGTCGTGACATCGCGCAGCCGCGAGATCAGCTCCGGATCCGGAGCCAGCGTGGGCATGCTGTTGAGGGGCGCGGGCTCGAGAATCACCGCCGCTAGGTCGTGGGCGTTGGCGACGATCCGCTCGATCGTGGCCTCGCAGTCGTCCGGCGAGAGCAACAGCAGCTCGCTCGCGGGGTTCCGTCCCAATCCGGCCGACTCGTGGGCGGGCAGCGGATCCGCCTTGGTACCGGCGACGTTCGCGGTACTCGCGAGCAGCGCGTCGTGCGCGTGCCCATGGAAATGGCCCTCGAACTTGGCCACGCGTGACCGGCCTGTATACGCCCGTGCGACGCGCACCGCCATGTTGGTCGCCTCGGAGCCGGTCGTCGCGTAGCGGAGCCGCTCAACGTGCGGCATGTGCTTGGTGACACGCTCGGCGAGCTCGGCCTCCAACTCAGTGGCGAGTCCGAGCGCCAGGCCGCGCTGCAGTTGCCGCGTCACCGCCTCCTGCACGGCCGGGTGGGCGTGGCCGAGGATCAGGCACCCGCTCGCCAGGTGGAGGTCCAGGTACTCGTTGCCGTCGACATCCTCGATCCGGCTGCCGCTGCCGCTTCGCACGTAGAGCGGATGTGGGCTCAGGTATTTGCCGCGCGCGCCCACGCCTTGGGGCAGGGTCGCGCGGGCCCGCTCGAAGTGGGCGCGCGAGGCCGGTGTCCGCGCCGCGTACGCGGCCTCGTTTCGCGTTCCGTTACTTGCCATCACCCGCGACAGCCGTCTTTCCGCCCCACCGGGCGGGACGCCACCCGGCGCGGCGCCGGCTCGCCTCGTAGGCGGCTTCCGGCAGGTCCTGACCCTCCTCGGCCGGGCCGCGCGCCGAGCTCCGCAGCATGATCGCCGCCAGCACGACAACGTACGGCAGGAGCTGGAGCCAGCCGCTCAGATCGTCGGACAGCACGCGGAACTGCAGCGCGTACGCGGCGGCGAAGATCATCGTCGCGGCGAGTGCCTGCAGTGGCCTCCAGGCGCCGAACATCACGCAGGCGAGGCCGATGAACCCCTGGCCGCCGATCATCGTCGCGGGCTGCCCGAACGTCCCGGCGACCCCGACTCCGAGAAACGCCCCGCCGCAGCCGACGATGGCGCCGCTGACAGCCAGCACGAGGAAACGCAGCGGGATCAGGCGGATTCCGAGTGCCATCGCCGCGCGCATCGACTCGCCGGCGGCGCGCACCGTCAGGCCCGTCAGCGACCGCAGCGACAGATGCAGCGCGATCGCAATCGCGATCATGGCGTAGACGAGTGGCTGCTGATGCAGCACGAGGCCAACGAGCGCACCGCCGAACTCCGGCCACGGCGCTTCGAGTTGTTTGCCGCCCGTCGTCGCGCCGGTCTCACTGAACCATTCTGCGAGGAGGAACCCCGTCACTCCGATCGCGCCGATGTGCACGACGAGGCCGCCGACCACGTCACCCATGCGCGCCCGCATCGTCAGAAGCCCAAGAATCTGGCTGATCAGAACGCCGCTGGCTACGCCGATCAGAAACCCAAGCCAGATCGAGTCGGTCCAGACCGTCCCGGCGATGCCGAAGAACGCCGACCCGAGCATGATGCCCTCGACGCCGATCAGCAGAACGCCGGCACGCGAGCACAGTAGGCACCCGAGCGCCGCGAAGCCAATCGGCGTCGCGATGCGCAGCACGGCGTTCCAGTACTCGACTGTGATGAACGGGTTATCCATCCTGCGCCTCTGCCGCGCGCGACGGTCCAGCGGCCCGGAGCCGCGGTAGCCACGACAGGGGTTCGCGCTGCAACGCGTAGAGCAGATAGAGGACGATGACCGGCAGCGTGATCATCACCGTGACGATCGAGTCGGGCACCGAGGCAGATCCCTTCAAGGCTGGTCCGGCCGCCGCCAGCATGCCGAACAGCACACCCCAAAGCGGTATCAGCCATGGGCGGCGCAGCGCGAGGAAGGTGACGAGGACGCCCTGAAACCCCCACAGGGGAGCCCACCCCGGAGCAATGTGGAATCGCAGCCCGAGGATGACGAGCGCGCCTGCGATCCCGGACAAAGCGCCGGCACAGAGGAACACCCCGTGCCAGTAGCGCGGGATTGGGATCGCCGCGTGCCGGGCCGCCTCGGCGTTGAGGCCGATCGCGCGCAGTCGTAGCCCGAGGCTCGTCATCAGCACGATCCCCAGAAGTGCCACGGTGAACGCGATTGCGATCACGATCCCCCACGAGAACTGGGCGCCGCCAATCGTCGAGGTGATGTGCAGGCTCTCGTCGATCTTGTCGGTCTGCGGCGTGAGACGGTTGGTCTCCGACTGCAGGGCTCCGCGCATCATCTCGCCGACGATCACGAAGGCGACGAAGTTGAGCATCAGCGTCGACACGATCTCGTTCGTGCCGCGCGTGATCTTGGGTACCCCAGCGAGCGCGGACCAGAGGGCGCCCGCGAGCGCGCCCGCGGCGACGCCCACAACAATCACGAGCAGCGCCGGTAGGACGCCGACAAGTGCGAACGCGACGAGCAGGGTGGCCAGCCCGCCGAGCTGTAGTTGGCCGTCCATGCCGATGTTGAAGACGCCGGCCGAGACCGTCAGCCAGAACGCCGCCGCCGTGAGGATGATTGGCACGGCCTGCCCGAGCGACGTGCTAAGCGCACTCGGGCTCCCCATCGAGCCCTCCCACAGAGCGGTCAGAATCACGGACGCGTCGTAGCCGAGCAGCGCCAGCAGGCCGATCAGCAGCGCCATCGACGCGACGAAGGCGATCAGTGGCAGCGCGCCGTCGGCGGCTCGCCGCATCCTCGACATCTCGCGCGTGGGTAGGCCGGCTACCGCCGTGCTCCCCACCGGTGTCGTCTCCGCCGTCATGCTTCCGAGCGGGCTCAAGTCCGTGCGAGGTCCGGCGTCGCGTGGGCGAAGCCGCCGGGTCCGCGGATGATCCACTCGGCAAGCTCCCGCTTGTCGAAGGCGCCGTGGTGCTGCGCTCCGACGAGCTGACCGCGGCTCATGACGACCACCCGCTGGGAGATCGCCAGCAGCTCGTCGAGGTCGCTGGACGTGACGACTATGCCGATGCCGCTGGCAGCTTGCTCGATCAGGATGTCGCGGATCCGCACGGTCGCCTGCACGTCGAGGCCCTGGGTCGGATAGGCCACGAGCAGCACGCGCGCGCCCGCCTCGCACGCGCGCGCCATCAGCATTTTCTGCTGATTCCCTCCCGACAGCTGGTCGGCGCGGAACTTCGGGTCCGGTGGCCTGACGTCGTACCGCTCGAGGATTGCGCGCACTTTCGCGGGCTCGAACCGTCCCGGCGTGATGCTGAAGTGCTCGGCGATCGAGTAGGTCGGAACGATCCCCTCGCGTCGGCGATCCTCGGAGACGAACTGGACGCCCGCACTCCAGCAGTCCGCGTAGGACTGTCCCTGGATTTGGTTGCCCTCGACGGCGACCGTTCCCGACTCGATCGCTCGAAGTCCCGCTATCGCTTCCATCAGCTCGCGCTGGCCGTTTCCGTCGACGCCCGCGATCCCGACGATCTCGCCTGCCTTCACGCCGAGCGACACTCCGTTTACGACGGCGCGCCCGTCCGTGCTGACGACGAGATCGGCCACGGCGAGCACGGTGTGCTCCCGCGCGTGGTGTTCGGCGGCGCTCGCGGCGACGTCCTGCCCAACAATCAGCCGCGCAACATCCTCATTCGGCGGCAGCGCGTCGCGGTCGAACTCGGCGACGACCTGGCCGTCGCGGAGAATCGTCACCCGGTCCGCGATCAGCCGGGCCTCGTCGAGGCGGTGCGTGATCAGCAGCACCGCGAGCTGGCGGTCCGCCAGCTCGCGCACCTTGCCGAGGAACGTTTCGACCATCAGCGGCGGTAGCAGGCTCGTCGGCTCGTCGAGTAGCAGAAAAGCCGGCCGCTGACACAGCGCCCTCAGCAGCTCGATCCGCTGCCGCTCCGGCAAACCCAGCGCACCAACCGGAGTGTTGATGTTCACCGGGAGCTCGAATTCCGCGGCACTCGCTGCGATCTCATCGCGCGTCGCGGCATTGGGCGCCCTGCGCAGGGCAAGGGCGATGTTTTCGAGCCCGGTCATCGTCGGGACCAACACCAGGTCCTGGTAGACGGTCGCGATCCCGGCGTCGTTCGACGCCTGTGGACTTCCGAGCGCGATCGCCTCCCCGTCAACGCAGACGCGTCCGCCGTCCGGCACGACGCTACCGGACAGGATCCCGACCAGTGTGCTCTTGCCCGCACCGTTCTGACCGAGGAGAGCGTGCACCTCGGCGCTGCGCAGGCTAAAGCTGACGTCGTTGTTGGCCTCGACGTGCCCGAAGCGCTTCGTGATCGCCTCGGCGGTGAGGACGCGCGAGGCGGCGCGATCATGTCGCACTTCGGGCATCGTCGATACGTCTAACCGGTCGCCGCGTCCTCGCACTTCTTGGGAATCGTGATCTCCCCCGACTTGAGCTTTTCGAGCAGCTCGCGAGCGGGGTTCTCAAGATCTGTGAATCCCTCGCCGAACGGCGCGAAGTCGAAGACCCCGTCCTCGGCACCCTGGACGAAGATGCCGGCCTTGAAGTTACCCGCCTCGCGCTGTTCGCCTACGGTGCGGTAGGCGTTCTCGAGGTTGAACAACACGCTTGTCACGGTCGCCTTGGGTGCGTACTCGGACTCGTCGATGTAGGCGCCGACGTAGAGCGCTCCATCTGCCTGCGCGCGAGCGGCGATCTGGGCCGAGTTGCCGCTCTGGACGACTGGCAGGATCACGTCGGCGCCGCGCTCGATCAGCGCGGAGGCCAGCTCCTGGGCCTTGCGCGGATCCAGTACGTCCTCCGTGTAGTCCGTGATCACCTTGGCGTCCGGATTTGCCGTCTTGATGCCGTGCTCGGCACCCAGCACCCACTGGGTCGTGGGGATGATGTGAATCGACGCGTCGAGGCCGACCGTGCCCTTCGAGGCGAGCCCGCCGGCGACGCCGTGCAGGAAACCGAACTCACACCAATCGAACAGATACGCCGCGACATTGGGCAGGTCTTTTGTGGTTGAAAGGGCGGTCATCATCGCCCAGTCGGTGTCGGGGTACTTCTCCGCTGCGGCGAGGAAGTTGTCCTCGAAGCCGTTGTCGGTCGAGAATACGATGTCGACCTTTTCGTCTCCCCAGCGGCTCAGGACCTGGTCGGCTTCGCCATAGGGCACGGCTTCCGCTACCTCGAGGTTCCACCCGAGCTCCTTGGCAGCGGCGCTGTATTGGTCGTAATGCGGCTTGTCCCACGAACCGGTGGCAGTGGGTGTGGACGTAATCACCCGCACCTTGAGCCCCTGGTCGGAGCTTCCTGCCGTGCCGTTGCTGTCGTCCGATCCACACGCGCTGAGGAACACGGCCGACGCCAGGATGGCAATGAAGATCGTCCACATTCTGCTGGGATTGCGAGTTGCGCTCAAGGTGCTACCTCCTGTCTCGAATTGACATTGCACTCACGTGCCTCCAAAAACTGAAGCGAGGAAGTCACGGATCGCCTCGTTGCTCAACTCTGGCTGCTCCAGGTTGGCCGTATGCCCTGCCCGAGGTATCAGGACAAGTCGCGCGTGCGCGATCCCGGCTTCGATCTCCCCGGCGATGCTCACAGGGAAAATCGAGTCCTCATCCCCGTGGAGGATCAGCGCGGGCACGTCGATGTTCGCGAGCTCAGGGCGATTGTCCGCCTTGCCGAGCCAGGAGCGCACCTCGTTGTAGACGCCCCTCGCGGGGAGCTTGCGCCACCGCGCGATCCAGTGTGCCACGAGCTCGGGATTCCGCTCGATTGTCGTCGCACCGAAGCATTGGGCGACGGCGATCGCGGCGAGATCGTGCGGGAGCGGGCCGTCGACGTCGGCCCTCACGTAATCGCGCATCACGTTCTCCTGCTGCTCGGCGTCGTATGGCGCGGCCTTCGTGTCGATCAGGATCAGCCCGTGCAGTCGCTCGGGCCACCTCCGCGCGAACTCGAAGGCCATGAACCCGCCCATCGACATGCCCCCGAGCACGCACTTGTCGATCTCTCGCGCGTCCAACACCCGCCGGCAGTCGTCCGCGAGGTCGCCCAGGTCGTACGTCTCGGCCCAGCGATGCGTCCTCGCGCGATGGTTGTAGGCGATGGTCCGATATCGATCCTCCAGGGCCTCGATCTGCGGCGCGAACATCGTGTGGTCCATCAGCGTTCCGTGCGTGAAGACGACGGCCGGCCCTTCCCCGCGGTCGACGACGGATCGATCGATCGCCACGGCCCGCCTAGCCTTCGGCCTGCCGAGAGATCGCGCCCTCGAGCTCCGGCACGACGGCATCGAAGACGTGCCGGGTGAACTCCTCGATCACACGTGGCCGGTCCTCGGCCGTCGCGCCGGCGGGCACACCGCCGATCTGCTGCACTCGGGTTCCCGCGATCTCGCGGACCCGCTGCCTGCAATCCTCGACCGTTCCGGCGATCGCCACCTTCGCGACGAGGCTGTCCGGGACACTCGCCGCGTGGCCCGCGGCAACGCTCATGTGGTTGCGGTAGTGGTACTGATCGCGCACGGCCGCGATGGCCGCCTTCTCGTCCTCCGTCAGCCTGTTGGTGGACGGGGCGTGGATGTTCACGTTGCCGGCGACGTAGACGCGCACCGCGTCGCGTGCCGCCTTCGCGTCCTCGTTCACCGAGATCGGCGTCCACAGCACGCGGTGGATGTCGTCGAGCGAGCGGCCGGCCGCCTCGGCGCCGGCCTGGACATGGTCGATAGCCGTCTCGATCGAGTCGGGAGTCGACCCGACGCAGAGAATCACCCCGTCCGCGATCCGCCCTGCGAGCTCGAGGCTTCGCGGCGTGCCTGCGGCCACGTAGATCGGAATGCTCGCCGGGCCTGCGTCATCGGCGCCGTACGCGAGCGTGTAACTGTGTCCGTCCTGCGAGTCGTCGAGGGTCTCGCGCGCCTCCGCGCCGGCGAGCAACGCGCGAAGCGTGCCGATCCGATCGGCCAGTACCTCGCGCGAGACGGGCTTTCGGCCGAGCGTCCGCATCGAGGAGTCGCCCGTGCCAAGGCCCGCCGCGACCCGACCCTCCGACAGCTCGAAGAGCGTCAAGAGGGCCGACGCGATCACCGAGACGTGGCGAGTCGTGACGTTGCTCACCCCTGGGCCGAGGACGATGCGCTCGGTCTGGACGGCACAGGCGCCCAGCACCGAGTACGCCTCGCGCCAGAGCACCTGGGAATCGCCGATCCACGCGTTCCGGACGCCCAGCTCGTCGGCGAGGCGGACGATCCTGACGACTTCGGGCGCGGGTACGTAGCCGAAGATCCCGAGACCGAGTGTGAGTCGAGTGTGATCTGACCGACCAGCCATCGAGCTCAGCTACCGAGCGCGGCCGTGGCGTGCACCTCGATGAACAGGCGCGGATCGGCCAAGCGCGTCACTTCCACACCTGTGGCCGGCGGATAGACGCCGTCGGGGTAGTACCGCTTCCGGACTTCGAAGAAGTCCAGGAAGCGTTCCATGTCGGTGAGGAAGATGATCATGTGGACGATGTTGGACAGATCGCCGCCCGCCTCACCGAGAACCGCGATGAGATTCTTGAAGATCTGATCGGACTGCTCGGCGACGGTCTCGCCGACGACCACGATGTCGGGCGTCGTGCTGAAGCCCTGCTCAGCGGGAATTGGATCGGACCACTCCGCGCCGAGCGCGGCCTGTCCCTGGATGAACATCAGCGGTCCGGGTGGCACGACGACGGCCGGCACTGACAGGTGCCAGCCAGGGCTGCGGGACATCGCTGTGTGAATGACCTGGGCCTTGGCACTCACGTATCGTCCTCCTTCCCGTGGGCGGTCATGAACCGCCCTAGCCTAAGCAGACGCGATTGTAGTTAGCTTCGCTCACTTCGTGTCGCAGTGTTAACCGAAGAGCTTGCTCCGCCAATCCGCGCGCGGCTCGGGCGGTTGCCGTTGAGCATCTGTTCGATCAAATCGGCGGCGCGGACAAGCGTCGCCACATCTTCGTCGGGAAGGTCCCGTATCAGGTCAGCGAGGAAAGTGCTCTTGCGCGTGCGGACTCGGCTTAGAACCCTGACGCCCTCGTCACTGATCGAGATCAATGAGCCGCGACCGTCGCTGGGGTCGGGCGCGCGTATGACCAGGCGCTCTTTGACGAGCCGCCCGAGAATCCGCGCGACTGTTGGCCGGGTCACCCGCTCTGCCTCGGCCAGCTCGCTTGGCGTAACGGGGCTAAGCCGCTCGATTGAATCGAGCGCCGAGAGCGCCGCCGGACCGAGGTCGGTCCCTCCAACCTGTCGCAGGCGTCGTGTCATCCGCGTCACGGCGAGCCGCAAGGCGGCGGCGTGGCGACTGATTTCCACGGATGTCGGCGACGAATCGCGGTCAGTCATGATCGTTTGCCTTGCTAACTATCTAGCAGACGTCCACCAGCCGTCCACCAAGTGTCCTCTCCAGTCACCTGGCCCGCCCGCATTCACCGACTCGTTGGAGACAGTCCTCCACAAGTGTGCCCTTCAGCCTGGACGATCGTGACGCTCTGGGCCGGCAACGATCACGCCGCTGACATCCGTAGCGTCCGTTTTTGGTAGCGAATGCGTGGGTAAGGGCGGCTCATCTCGAATCGAAGGAGGGGTCCGATGTCGACCCCTCAGCTAGAGCCGGAGCGCGACCGCCCGGAGCCAGAGCCAGGGCAGCCGGATACCAGGCCCGAGGAAGAACCGGGGTTGACGCCGCCGGAGCCGGACACGCTTCCCGAGGAACCGGACATCAATCCGCCGGAGCCCGAACCCGATTACTCGGGTGGCGCCGAGCCACACACCGTCCAGCGGCTCACCGACCGGTTTCGCGATCCTCGGCAGCGACCGGGGCTAGCCGCCCTGTTCAGGACGGAAGCCGACGAGCTCGACGAGCTGGTCGAGCCCTGCTACCGCCAGCACCTTGAGTACGACCACCACCGCTTCTGGGGCGGCCTGCCCGCGATCTTCCTCCTGCCCGACGGCTCTGAGGCCTGACGCCGGGGCTGCGACATGTCGTCTGACGACTCGCGAATTGAGCGCTGGCTGGAGGAGATCGGCGCCGTCGACGACGGCCTCGTCGAGCACCGGGAGGACCAGACAGGCCACGAGGCCCCGTTACGGGACCTCGCGGTTTAACAGGCTTTGGTGGGCCGAACCGGGTATTACGCGAACCGAGCTCAGCGCCTAAGCGATTTCTTCGAGGCACCGCCGCTGACTCTCTGATGAGAAGAGGCTGGCGCAGGCGAGATCGGTCGACTTGCTTTGCACGTCGGCTACGCGGCCGTCATGTTCCTCGTCGTCGCCTTGGTCGTCCTTTCGGTGCGCAGGTTCACAAGCCCCCGCTTCCGAGAAGAAACGCCCGGCAGCCCCCCGTCTGCCGTCATGCTCTAGGTGGATCTTCGGCCGTCCACATGGCCGACGCCTTTCGCGCCGCTGCCTTCGCCAGGTCGGGCGGCTTCAGCGGGCTCGGCTGCTTGTACGGCTGCGGCCCGGCGCCCTTGGCCGCGGCGACGAGGTGGTCGATCAATTGGACGACGCGCACGCTCGCCGCGATCAGCGCGCACGGCGGGACGATCAGGCCGACGCCGACCACCGCCGCGAGCCACATCCACCACGCAAGTGCAGCGTCGGCAGTCGGGGCGGCGCGCCAGGCAAAGCCGAGCACGAAGAGCGCCGCGGCCGCGATCGCCGCCCAACGCTCGTGCTGCTCGAACGGCGGGCGGTCGATGTACGGGATCCAGTCGGGCTGGCGCGCCAGCCATGCGAGGAGGCCGATCGCCCAGAGGAGCGCGACCCAGAACGCGAGCACGTGCCCGAAAAAAACAAGGCAGAGCGCCCTTGCGTGGCTCCACATCGTCCCGCCGATCGCGATCGCGGCCCACATCAGCCGGTGCGCATCCAGTTATTCCCGCTCTCCTCGAGCGCCCGGAAGAAGACGGTGTCGGCCTGGACGCGCTGCGGCAGCGTGATGCCCGGTCGTACAAGACGGTCGTGCAGGAGTGCCGCCATCGTGTGCTGGCCGTAGCTCGCGACGAGCCACCGCACCATCCAAGGAACCGACGCGAGGTCGGTGATGTCGTCCAGGTCGTTCGGGTCGCTGGCCGGCACGTCGTACTCATTGCCGGCGGGATCGACGTACTTAAAGGGCGCGAGTACGCGGAACTGTGTGTCGTCGACCTGCTCGAGCACAACCCGTGCCGGGCCGTCACCTGCGGGGTTCGAGAATGGCACCGTGCGCCTCCGGGCTGCGCGAACTCCCGGCGAGCATACGCCTGCCCGTGGCGGAAATCGACCCGGTGCTTCTATCCGTCGCCGTGTCGACGGTCGCTTGCGCGATCCGGGCGCTCGGCCGACGAGCCGGTTTTGACCATCAGCGTCGCCCTGCAGCGCAAGTCGCGCGGGGACTGATGATGGAGCTAGCCGGACTCGAACCGCCGACCTGTTGCGATCCAGGCGATCCAGTCGTGTGCAGCAGTGCTGGGCTAACGTCAGCACCGGCCGGGTACGAAACGGGTACGTCAGCTCGGGCACGGGTGGGCACGCGCGTCCACTCCTAGAGCCGCGAAAGCGCCTGATCTCCAGGAAAAATGTGCCCGCTCGTGCCCGCGAGTGGACGCGCGTCCCCTACTCGTCCTTCCCTCGTAATGAAGGGGTCCCCGGTTCGAGTCCGGGCGTCGGCTCTGATTGCGGGGCCTTCCGGCGCGCTCCTGCGGGCGCGGATCGACGGCGTCCGCCCGCTGCTACCCTAGGAGGGCAATCGAGAGCGAGTTCGGTTCGCGCCTAGCGCCTCCCCTACTTGTTCGTGAAAGACGTAAGGAGGTGTTTCCATGGCCAGCGGAACCGTTAAGTGGTTCAACGATGCGAAGGGGTACGGCTTCATCACGCCCGACGAGGGTGCGAAGGACTTGTTCGTCCACTTCAGCAGCATCGCCGGCGACGGCTTCAAGAGCCTCGTCGAGGGCGCGCGCGTTGAGTACGACGAGCGCGAAGGCGCCAAGGGCCCCGAGGCGACAAACGTCGTCCCGACCGTCTAGCGCGGTCGACTGAGAGTCCGTGGCCGCCGCGAGGCGGCCACGGGTTCCATCTCGAGAGGAGCCGTCATCGCCGAGAAAGAAGAGAAGGTCGAGTTCGAGGGCGAGGTGATCGAGGCCTTGCGCAACCGCATGTTCCGGGTGCTCCTCGACAACGGCCACGAGACCATGGGCTATGCGGCCGGGAAGATGCGGCGTTACCGCATCAGGATCTTCCCCGGCGACCGCGTCAAGATCGAGCTTTCGCCGTACGATCTCGAGCGTGGCCGAATCGTCTACCGCTACAGGTAGGCCGCGCCTCCGCGGCGTCCTCCACCAGTACGCCTGCCTCGTTTTCACCGGCCTCGGCGTCGCGCTGATCGCGACGTCGTCCGGCCGGCTGGAGCGCATCTCCGCGGCCGTCTTCGCCGCCTCCGTCGCGCTGTCGTTCGGGGTCAGCGCGCTCTACCACCGCATCACCTGGCAGCCCGGCCCGCGCCGGCTGATACGCCGGCTCGACCACGCGTCGATCTTCCTGCTGATCGCCGGCACCTACACGCCCTTCGGGCTGCTCGTGCTCTCGGGCGCCTGGCGCAGCTCCGTGCTCGCCATCGTCTGGACGGGCGCGGCGCTGGCGATCGTCCAGCAGGTCTTCTGGCCGGACGCGCCCAAGTGGCTCGCCGCCGCGCTCGCGCTCGCGCTGGGCTGGGTCGGCGTCGCCGCCTTCCCCACCATCGTCGACCGCATGGGCGTCCTCGGCACCGCGCTGATCGTGCTCGGCGGCCTCCTCTACACGTTCGGCGCGGTCGTCTACGTGCGCGGGCGGCCCGACCCGGTGCCGCACGTCTTCGGCTACCACGAGGTCTTCCACGCGCTGACGATCCTCGCGGTGGCCAGCCACTACGGGGCCATCGCCTTTTACGTCCTCTAAGGTCCTGCTCGTGCGGATCTGCCTGATGGTCGAGGGCCAGGAGGGCGTCGGCTGGGACGAGTGGGTCGCGCTCGCGCGCACGTGCGAGGACGCGGGGCTGGCGGGCCTCTTCCGCTCCGACCACTACAGCTCGACGATCGCGACCGCCGACCGCGGCTCGCTCGACGCCTGGACGACGCTGGCCGCGCTCGCGGCGAAGACCGAGCGGATCCGGCTGGGCACGATGGTCTCCCCGGTCACGTTCCGCCACCCGGCGAACCTCGCGCGCTGCGCGGTCACGGTCGACCACGTCTCCGGCGGACGGGTCGAGTTGGGCATGGGCGCCGGCTGGATGGAGCTCGAGCACGCCGCCAACGGGTTCGCCTTCCACGACGCCGGCACGCGCGTCTCGATGCTCGCCGAGCAGGTCGAGATCGTCGTCCGCCAGTGGACCGAGGACGAGTTCTCGTTCGAGGGCGAGCACTACCGGCTCGTGGCGAGCCAGGCGCTGCCGAAGCCGCTCCAGCAGCCGCATCCACCGCTGATCATCGGCGGCGGCGGCAAGCGCGGAACGGTCGAGCCGGCCGTCCGCTGGGCCGACGAGTACGACACGACCTTCGCCGACCCGGAGCGGATCCGCGAGCTGCGCGCGAAGCTCGATGCCGCGGCCGACCGGGTGGGGCGCGAGTGGCCGCTGCGGCTGTCGTTGATGACGACCACGGTGATCGGCGAGGACGAGGGCGAGCTGCGCGACCGCGTGCGGGCCTTCCTCGAGCGCGCCGGCCGGCCCAGCGATCCGGACGAGTGGATCGCGGAGCGCCGCGGATCGCGGCTCGTGGGGACCGTGGACGACGTGCTCGAGACGCTTGACCGCTACGCCCAGGCCGGGCTCGACGGCGCCTACCTCCAGCACCTCGACCACGGCGACCTGGACATGGTGCGCCTGATCGGGGCGAAGATCGTGTGAAGCTCGCCGGCGCGGTCTGCCTCGTCACCGGCGCGTCGAGCGGCATCGGCCGGGCGACGGCGGCCGAGCTGACGGCGCGCGGGGCACGGGTGATCGCGCTCGGGCGCGACCACGAGCGGCTCGCGGGCGTCGGCGAGCGGCAGATCGTCCACGACCTCGCCGAGCCGCTCGCCGAGGAGCTCGGGCCCGTGGACGTGCTCGTCAACAACGCGGGCATCGGGGAGACGGACGACGTCGAGCGGCTGGTTGCCGTGAACCTCGTCGCGCCGATCCGGCTGACACGCGAGCTCGCCCCTCGTCGCGTCGTCTTTGTAGCGTCCATCGCTGGCGTCGTCGGGCCTAGTGGCGAGGCTGTCTATGCGGCGACGAAGGCGGGGTTGATGGCGTTCGCCGAGAGCCTGCGCTACGAGGGGGTTGGCGTGACGGTGGTCGTCCCCGGCGTCGTCGCCACGGAGTTCTTCGAGCGGCGCGGGACGCCGTACGCGCGCCGCTGGCCGCGTCCGATCCCGCCCGAGCGCGTCGCCGAAGCGATCGCCGACGCGATCGAGCACGAGCGCGACGAGGTCTACGTCCCTGCCTGGCTCGGCGCAGTCGCGCGCCTGCGCGGCGCCGCGCCAGGCCTGTTCCGCGCGCTCGCGAGTCGCTTCTCGTAACGGGGTCAGACCCCCGTCACGAGAGTGTGACGAACCATCAACAACCCGTCGCGTTCTGGTCGACCTGTCGCCGGCGTCACACATCCGTTGCAGTTGTGTGACCGTTTCGAGACTGGGGTCTGACCCCGTTCTGCCCGAGCGCGTCGCCGACGCGATCGCCGACGCGATCGAGCCGCGCCTGGCCTGTTCCGCGCCTTGACGCCCCGCTTCGGCTAGCGCGCGAACACCATGCGCAGCGACTCGCGCAGGGAGTTCATCGACTGGAGGACGGCGCTCGGCTCGTAGCCGCAGTGCGCCATGCAGTTCGAGCAACGCGGGTCGTTGCCGCGCCCGTACTTCGACCAGTCCGTGGTCTCGATCAGCTCCCTGTACGTCTTCGTGTGGCCGTCCGCCATCAGGTAGCACGGCCGCTGCCAGCCGAAGATCGAGTAGGACGGAATCCCCCACGGCGTGCACTGGAAGTCCGCCTTCCCCTCGAGGAAGTCGAGGAAGAGCGGCGTGTGGTTGATCCGCCACTTCTTCCGCCGGCCGTCCTTGAACGCCTCCGAGAACAGCCGCCGCGCCTGCTGCACGCCGGGGAAGTGCTCCTGGTCGGGCGCCTTCTCGTACGCGTAGGCCGGCGAGATCATCATCTGGTCGACCTGGAGCTCGTCGTTCAAGAAGTCGAGCACGTCCCGCACGGTCTTCGGGGTGTCGGTGGTGAGGAAGGTCGTGTTGGTGTTGACGCGGAAGCCTCGGCGCTTCGCCTCGGCGATCGCCTCGACCGCCTTGTCAAAGACCCCCTCGCGCTCGACGAACTGGTCGTGCCGCTCGCGCATCCCGTCGAGGTGCACGACCCACGCGAAGTAGGGCGACGGCTCGAAGAGATCCATCTTCTTCTTCATCAGGATTCCGTTCGTGCAGAGGAAGACGAACTTCTTCCGCTTGATCAGCTCCTGCGCCATCACGTGCACCTCCGGGTGCACGAGCGGCTCGCCGCCCGCGATCGACACCATCGGCGCGCCCGACTCCTCGATCGCCGCGAGCGCCTGCTCGACCGGCATCCGCTGCCGGAGGACGTGGTCGGGGTGCTGGATCTTCCCGCAGAAGGAGCAGGCGAGATTGCACTGGTACAGCGGCTCGAGCTCCACCAGCAGCGGAAACTTCTCCGTCCGCGTGAGCTTCTGCTTCAGGAGGTAGGCGCCGATTCGGGCCGACTGGCGCAGCGGGATCGACATCTAGGCGGAGCTTATCGCTCGGCCCACGCGGCGCAGGCTCCGGAGGGCCCGGATGCCGGCGGGGAGCGTGCGGGGGTGGAGGAGCCGCCGGCCGGCCTCGTCCACGACGACGCGCACGACGGCGCTGGGCTCGAGCCAGAAGGACTCGAGGTCGACGGCGAGCGCGCCGGCGAGCTCCGCGCGGTCGCGCGGCCCCGCGATCCGGTCGACGGTGGCGATCGGGCCAAGGCGTGGCTTCAGATGGCGGAGCTTTGCGGCGATCCCCGCGTCGACCGGGAGCGTCGAGCCCCGGTGCCGCAGCTCCGTGGCGACGATGACGTCCCCGGCGCGGAGCGCGGGGTCGACGGCTCCGCACGTTCCGACGAGCACGAACGGCTCACCCGGCGGGCGGCGGCCGAGCGGCCGCGCGCCCGCCGCCCACGCCTCGATGCGCAACGGCGCTACGACAAGCATCGGCCGAGCGCCGAGACGGGGAAGATCAGGCGGTAGAGGTGGTAGTTGATGTAGAAGGCGCCGGGAAAGCCGGTGCCGGTGTACCACGGCTCGTCCCAGCTCCCGTCGGGCCGCTGGGTGCGCACGAGGAACTCGAGCCCGCGGCGCGCCGCATCGCCGCCGGCCTGGCCGGCGGCGTGCAGGCCCCAGAGCGCCCACGCGGTCTGCGAGGCGGTCGGCTCGCCCTTGCCCGACCAGGAGCGGTCTTGATAGGAGCGCAGGTCCTCGCCCCAGCCGCCGTCGTCGTTCTGGACGTTCTCCAGCCAGGCGGCGCCTCGCCGGATCGCCTCGTGATCCGCGGGTAGGCCCGCTGCCACGAGCGCAGGGAGGGCGTGGCCGGTGCCGTAGACGTAGTTGGCGCCCCAGCGCCCGAACCACGAACCGTCGGCCTCCTGGTTCGCGAGCAGCCACTCAACGCCGCGCGGCGAGGCGACGCCCTCGCCCGCGAGCATCTCCACGACATGGGCGGTGACGTCGGCCGAGGGCGGGTCGATCACCTCGCCGAAGTCGCAGAAGGGGAGCTTGCGCATGAGCCCGCGGACGTTGTCCGCGTCGAAAGCGCCCCAGCCGCCGTTCTTCGACTCCATGCCCAGCGTCCAGGACACGCCGCGGTCGACCGCCGCCTCGAGCTCCGGCGTCGGCTCCGCCCGGCGGAGCCCGAGCACGACCTCGGCCGTGTCGTCGATGTCCGGGTACCAGTCGTTGGCGAACTCGAACGCCCAGCCTCCGGGGTCGAGTTGCGGCCGCCGGACGGCCCAGTCGCCGCGCACGCGGATCTCCTCGCCGACGAGCCAGCGGGCGGCGCGCGCGAGCGCCTCGTGGTCGGGCGGCACGCCGGCGTCGCCGAGGGCGGTCAGGGCGAGGCACGTGTCCCAGACCGGCGACTGGCAGGCCTCGATCCAGCGCATTCCGTCCTCGCGCACGGTGAAGGCGTCGAAGCCGGCGAGCCCCTTCGCGAGCACGGGATCGTCCACCGGGCGGCCGAGCAGCCGCAGCGCGATCAGGGAGTAGACCCAGGGCGGCTGGATCCCGCCCCACGAGCCGTCCGCCTCCTGGCGCTCGACGATCCACTGCTCGACCTTGCGCAGCGCGCGCCGCCGCAGCGGCTTCACGGGCAGGCGCTCGTGGAGGTGCAGGAGCCGGTCGAGCGCGCCGAAGATCCCGCCGACCCGGACGGTCTCGCCCGTGCGGAGCTCGTCGAGGTCGAAGCCGATCGGCCGCACCGGGCGGTGGGCGGAGACGACGGTGAGCGCGGCGACCGTCTGCCGGGCCCAGCACGCGAAGTCGTAGATGTTGAGCGGGAGCCACGGCGGCAGGAAGATCAGCTCGGGCGGGATCACCGGCACCCGAGCCCACGGCCAGAGACCGAAGAGCGCGAGCCAGATCTTTGTCATGACGCGCGTGCGCTCGACGCCCCCGGCGCCGAGGATGAACTCGCCCGCGCGCGCCATGTGCGGGGCGTCGGGCGGGTCGCCGGCCAGCCGGAGCGCGGCGTAGGCCTCCACGGTCGTGGAGAGATCGGCGGGGCCGCCGTGGAAGTTCGCCCAGGTGCCGTCCTCCCGCTGCCTGGAGCGGATCCAGGCAGCGGTCTGCCTCGTGTCCTCCTCGTCGCGGACGCCGAGGAACTCGCGCAGGAGCAGATCCTCGGCGTCGATCGTCACGTTGGTCTCCAAGAGGCCCTTCCACCAGCCGTCCGGATGCTGGAGGGCGAGCAGCCGCTCCACGGCGCGGTCGAGCGCCTGCCGGGCCAGCGTGCGCTCCTCGACGGCGGTCATGCGGCCACCGCCTGAGCCGCGGCGAGGCCGCTGCGAACCGCGCCTTCCATCGTCGCGGGCCAGCCGGTGTCGGTCCAGGCGCCGGCGAGGTAGATGCCTTCGATCGCGGTCGGCCCGGGCCGCAGCGCCTGCGTCCCCGGCGCGCCCCGGAACGTCGCCTCCGGCTCGCGCGTGACGAAGAAGCGCTCGACGCTCGCCTCGCGGACGCGCGGGAAGAGCGCAGCCAGCGCGGGCAGGAACTCGGCGCGCAGCTCCTCCTGCGTCCGCTCCGCGTAGGCGCTCGCGCCGGAGACCGAGACGGCGAGGTACTGGCCGCGCTCCAGTCCCGACGACCCCGTGCGGTCGAAGACGAACTGCACCGGCGTCCCGAAGCCGGCGGCGAAGTCGTGGTCGGTCACGCGGCGGTCGTAGACCACGTGGACGTTCAGGATCGGCGAGAAGCCCAGCCCGCGCACGCGGTCGAGGCTCGGGACGAGCGCCGCCGCTTCGTCGTGGGGCACCGCGACCACGACCGCGTCGGCGTCCAGCTCGTCGAGCGAGCGCACGCGCGTCTTCGCCCGCACCTCGACGCCCGCGGCGGCGAGCGCCCGGTCGGCGGCGTCGCCGTGGAGCTGCTGCAGGGGGACGGCCGCGTAGCCGATGTCGGCGGCGGACGCCTCCTCCAGCAGCCCGACCCTGAAGACCATCGCCCCGAGCGCGAGCGAGGCCTCCTCCGCCGGCAGGTTGACGGCCGGCAGCGTGATCAGGTTCCAGAGCGCTGCCACTGCGCGCTGCGACTGGCCGTGCTCGGCGAGCCAGTCTCCGAAGGTTCGCTGGTCGAGCGCGGAGTCGGCGAGGTCGAGCCGGGCGAGCGCGCGGGCGGCGGGGAGGACTCGCAGCCGCTCGCGAGGGGAGAGGAAGTGATAGCGCGCGATCGCGCCTGCCAGGTGGAGCGGCGCGGGAAGACCGTTCCGGCGGAGGTGCGACTCGCGGCCGCCGGGCTCGAGCACCGGGATGTCGAGCCGCTTCTGGAGCACGACCTGGCCCTCGACTCCGAGCCGGCGGAGCAGCGCCAGGTACGCGGTGCAGCAGCGCAGGAAGACGTGCTGGCCGTTGTCGAGCCAGAGGCCGTCGCGCTCGACGGAGAATGTCGCGCCGCCGAGCCGGGGCCGCGCCTCGAGCAGCGTCACCTCGGCGCCGCTGCCGGCGAGCTCCAGCGCGGCGGTGATCCCGGCGAGCCCGCCGCCTACGACCACCGCTCTCATGCGGCGGCCCCGATCAGGCTGCGCGCCGCGACCCAGCCCTTCTCCCAGGCTGGCAGCGAGATGCGCCGCTCGAGCACGAGCTCGGGCTCCGCCTCGATCCGCCGCAGGATCCGCCGGTACATGCCGGCCATCGCGGCGACGCTCGTGGCGCTCGGCCGGTCGAGGTAGGCGAGCACGCCGAGCCCGCGCGCGAACCATTCCTCCGCGCGGGCGGCCTCGAAGCGCACCAGCTCCGCCACGGGCCCCGAGGGCGGGTCGAGCGTCACGCGGAACCGCTCGAGATCCTCGAGCGGGACGTACATCCGCCCGCGCGCGAGATCCTCGCGGACGTCCCGCAGCACGTTCGTCAACTGGAGCGCGACGCCGAGGTCGTCGGCGAGCGGCTCGGCGGCCGCATGGTCGCTCGCCCCGAAGACGCCCAGCGAGAGCCGGCCGATCGAGCCGCCCACGCGGCGTGCGTAGAGAAGCAGGTCGTCGAAGGTCTCGTAGGTCGTGCCGCGGACGTCCAGCTCGGCGCCGTCGATCAGATCGTGGAACGGGCCGTGCGGCAGCGCCGCGCGCTCCTCGGCCAGCAGGCGGAGCTTTTCGTCCGCGGGGAGGTCGCCGTCGGCGATGTCGTCGATGCGGCGGGCGACCGCGTAGACCGCGAACATCGCCTCGCGCCGGTCGCGCGGCAGGAGCCGGATGCCGTAGTAGAAGCTCGACCCCCTCGCGGAGCTCACAGCACCCGCCGCGTCCAGGCCAGCCGCGCCGCCTTGCCGGCCCGCCGGCCGCCGCTTTCCACCGCTTCGAGCGCCGCCAGGCCGCCTCCGGCGAACGCCGCGACGGCCAGGCGCTGTCGCCCGCTCAAGGAGCGGATCAGGGGCAGGCCCGCCCTGAGCACCTCCCGTGCCCGTGCCGCCTCGAACGCCATCAGGGCGCGGAAACCCGGCCCGTCGAAGGCTCCCTCGCTGACGCCGAACCGCTCCAGGTCCTCCTGGGGGACGTAGACGCGGCCCGCTGCGTAGTCCTCCTCCACGTCCTGCCAGTGCTCGGCCAGCTGGAGGCCCGTGCAGATCGAGTCCGACCAGCGGACGCGCTCGGGCGTCGCCGCGCCGAAGACGTGCAGGACGAGCTCGCCGACCGGGTTCGCCGAGAGGTCGCAGTACGCGAGCAGCTCCTCGAAGCGCTCGTAGCGCGAGACGCGCTGATCCTGCCGGTTCGCCTCGATCAGGCGCAGCAGCGGGCCACGGGGCAGGTCGCGCGCGCGGGCGACGAGCGGGTGCTCGCCGCGCTCGAGGTCGGCCTCGATCCAGTCGAGCAGCTCGTTCCGGTCGCCCTCGGCCAGGTCGCCCGCGTCGTCGACGAGCCGGGCGAAGCCGTAGACGTCCCGCAGGCGGCGGCGAGTCTCCCTGGGCAGGACGAACAGCGCGACCGGGAAGTTCTCGCGCGCCGCCTTCGCGAGCACCTCGTCCGCGCGCCCGAGCGAGCGCGGCACGGCCGCGACCATGTCAGTGGCCCCCGCCGCCGGGACAGTTGTCGCCCTGTGCGGCTGCAAGGCTTCGCATCCCGGCGTCCTCAGTCGCGCCCGTAGCGCTGCGGCTACGGACGCTCCCTGCGTCCTTGGCCTGCTCGCCTTTCGCGCGCCCAGGACGGAACGTCCCGACGGCGGTGGCCACTACTCCCCCGTGATCTGGATGAAGACCTTGCGGTCGCGAGCCCGGTCGAGCTCGCAGAAGAAGACCTTCTGCCAGCGGCCGAGGAGCAGCTGACCGTCCACGATCGGGATCGTCTGCGACGCCGACCCGAGCAGGCCGGCCCGCACGTGCGACCACCCGTTCGCGTGGAGGTCGTCGTCGTCGAGGCCCTCCGTGCGGATCGAGAGGTCGTCGTGGCGGTAGTACGCGCCCTCGTCGGCGATCCCGGCGAGCGTCTCGTGGAAGTCCTGGAAGAAGCCGCTCTCGCGCTCCTGGATCAACACGGTGCAGGTGGTGTGCGGCGAGTAGACGAGCGCCTGGCCGTTACGGACGCCGCTGCGCCCCACGGCGGAGAGCACGTCGTCGGTCACGTCGACGAACTCTCCGGGCCCGGCGGTCGTCAGATCGTGATTCTCGAACAGGTGCTTCATTGCCCTCCGCGGTCGAAGGGTGAATATAGAACATGACTGGTGGAAGGGCTTCGCGTCGCACTGGTGTGCCCGTACGCCTGGACGATCCCGGGCGGCGTGCAGACGCACGTCGCCGGCCTGGCCGCCGAGCTGCGGGGTCGCGGCGCGGAGGTGGACGTCCTCGCCCCGGCCGACGGGCCGGTCCAGGAGCCGGGTTTCGTGCCGCTCGGCCGCTCGCTCGGGTTCTCATGGCAGGGCACGGTGACGCGCGTGGCGCTGACCCCGGCGGCCGTCGCGCGCACGGTCCGGGCGCTGCGGCGCGGCCGCTACGACGTCGTCCACGTCCACGAGCCGATGCTCCCCGCGGCGGGGCTGACCGCCGTCTTCGCGGCCCGCGCGCCGGTCGTCGCGACGTTCCACATGACGGCGAGCACCGCCCTCTGGTACCGGGTCTTCCTCCCCGTCGTCCGGCTCGCCGCGCGGCGGCTGGCCGCCCGCATTGCCGTCTCCGAAGAGGCGCGCCGCTTCGCGGAGGCGGTGCTGCCCGGCGCTTACCGCGTGATCCCCAACGCGATCCACGTCGCGGACTACGCCTCCTCGCGGAACGGGGGTGGGCCTCCGCGCATCCTGTTCGTCGGCCGCCCGGAGCCGCGGAAGGGGCTGGCGGTGCTGCTGCGCGCCTTCGAGCGGCTGCCGGGGGAGGCGACGCTCGACCTCGTCGGCGTGGACGAGGTGGCCGCGGGCGAGCGTGTCCGCGCGCACGGGCGCGTCTCCGACGCCGAGCGGGTTCGCCTCTTCGCGGAGGCGGATGTGCTCTGCGTCCCCTCCCTGGGCGGCGAGAGCTTCGGGGTCGTGCTGGTGGAGGGGATGGCAGCCGGGCTGCCGATCGTGGCGACGGCGATCCCGGGCTACGAGGCCGTGCTGCCGGAGTCCGCGGGGCGGCTCGTGCCTCCCGGCGACGAGGCGGCGCTCGCGGACGCGCTCGCGGAGCTGCTCGCCGATCCAGAGCTGCGGGCGCGGCTGGGGGAGGCCGGCCGGCGCGAGGCCGCCCGCTACGACTGGGGCCGGGTCGGCGACGAGCTCGCCGCGGTCTACGCCGAGGTCCTGCGCTGAGGTTCTCGGGGAAGCGCGAGATCGCGCTCGCGCTCGGCGCCTACGCGGTCTATCTGCGCGTGCGCGCGGCGGTCGACAACCCGGAGGGGCGCACGCGGGCTGCGCGCAACGCGCGGCGGCTGGAGGCGCTCGAGCGGCGGCTGGGGATCCACGTCGAGCCCGAGCTCCAGCGGCTGCTGCTCGACCGGCCGCGGCTACTGCGGGCGCTCTCGGCGGGCTACGTGATCCCGAACGTCGTCCTGACGGTCGGCTCGCTGGCGCGGCTCTTCTCCCACCGCCACCCTGACTACCACCGGATCCGCGCCGCCGGGCTCTTCTCGATCGTGGCGCCCTCGGCCGCGTTCTACGTCTTTCCCTGCGACGCGCCGCGGAAGCTGCCGCACATGGTGGACACGATCCGCGACGGGGGGATCGACCTCGAGTCCGGGCTCGTCGTGAAGCTCTACAACCCGATCGCCGCCTTCCCCTCGCTGCACATCGCGTTCGCGGTCGTGACGAGCGCCGCCGTGCTGGCGGAGGCCGACCATCCCGCCCTGCGCGCCGCGGCGATGGCCTATCCAGGCGCCGTCGCCTTCGTTGTCTTCGTGACGGGCAACCATTTCGTGCTGGACGCCGTGGCGGGCGCCGCCGTCGCCCTCGTCGGCCTCCGCGTCGGCTCAAACTACTACTGGCCTGGTCGGCCCACGGCCGGGTGGGGCACGGCGGGCAGGCGGACATAGGCCGCGCGAACGGTTGCGCCGGCGATCACGCCCGGCAGGAACGGCAGCCAGAAGCTGAAGAAGCGGTACGCGAAGACGCCGAGCAAGGCGCCGCCGAGCTCGACGCCCACGAGCGTCAGCGCAAAGGTCATCGCGGCGTCGACGCCGCCGACGCCGCCCGCCGGCAACGGCAGAATCGTCACCGCGTAGCCGGTGGCGTAGCCGAGGACGAGCGGGATCACTCCGATCTCGACGTCGAAGGCTCGCAACCCTGCCCAGAGCGTGACGAGGTCGCCCGTCCAGTAGAGCAGCGAGCCGCCGACAGCCTCCAGATGGCGCAGCGGACGCCCCAGGATCCGGCGGACGATCACGACGGAGGCGAGCGTGTCCGTGAACAGCCGCCGGATGCGCCCCTCCCCCGCGCGCACGCGCTCCCGGGACGTGAACCAGCGCCCGAGCACGAAGCAGAGCGGCACCGCCACCGCCCAGGCGATGGCCACCTCGGTCGTGACCTCCTCGGCCGCGCCCAGGAGCACGGCGGCCGCGAGCGCGGCCACCACGAGACCGAAGACCGCCCACTCGAGCGTCTTGAAGGCGACGACGCGCGCGAAGGCGGAGTGATGGTCGGCGCCGGTGCGGCGCAGCGCCCAGTAGTCGACGCCGAGCGCGCCGACGGCGTTCGCGACCGCGTAGGCGCCGAAGCTCGCGCCCACGATCCACGTCGTGAGGGAGAAGGGCAGCCGCGGCCCGCCGTCGACTCTGGCCGTGGCCCGGTAGGCCATGATGTAGCCCACGTAGGCCGCGACCTGGCCCGCCGCCAGCAGCGGCAGCCAGCGGAAGTCGGCGCTCTCGAGCTGGTCGAGCAGCTGCGCGTAGCCCGCCGCCTTGCCGATCAGCGCCGCGGTGCCGAGCGCGAGCACCACACCGCCGAGGCCGATCAAAACCTGACGGCGGTGTCGCACGATCCAGCTCACGAACGGAAACTAGAACGTTTAGAGCTTCGTCGCGAGCGCCTGGTCGACCGTGTCGTGCACCTCGAAGTGGCGGTCGAGCCCCGAGATCTCCAGCGCGCGGCGAGTCACCGCCCCGGGCGCGGCAATGAGGAACGCGCACCGGTTGGGAAAGCCCGCCCGCGCTTCGACGAGCACGCCGAGCGCGGTCGAGTCGAGGAAAGTCACCCCGCTCAGGTCGACCACGAGCCGCTCGGAGGCGCGCTCGCAGGAGGTCCGCAGCGCTTCCCGCACGACCTCGGCGTTGTAGAGGTCGAGCTCGCCCGCGAGCCGCACGACGACGGCGCCGTCGTTCTCCGAAACTTCCTGGACCGGCTGCTCGCCGAGCGAACCGGTCGCATCCCCGCCTGGTGCCACGCTGTGCCCTCCTGTTGGTGTCCTCCCCGCAGGGTCCCGGCTGGAGAGTCGCGGGGATTGAACCAGAGGGACACTAGGCCCGGCAACCGGGAGCCGCTAGTGTCCGTCGCCGTGCCCACCGCCGACGACCGCCTCGCCGAGCTCGGAATCGAGCTGCCGGAGTTCCCCTCGTTGCCGTTCACGCCGCGCCTGCGGCCCGTGCTCGTGCACGAGGGGCTCGCGTACCTCTCCGGGCTGGGGCCGGTGGGCGTCGAGGGGCGCGTGGGGGACACGATGACCGCGGAGGAGGGCTACGAGGCGGCGCGCGCGACCGCTTTGCTGGCGCTCCGCCGGGTCGTGGACGAGCTGGGCGCGCTCGAGCGCGTGCGGCGCTGGGTGAAGGTGCTCGGGTTCGTACGCTCCGCGGACGGCTTCGGCGACCAGCCGGCCGTCCTGAACGGGTTCACGGACCTGATCGTTGAGGTCTACGGCGAGGAGCGCGGCCTGGCCGCGCGGAGCGCGATCGGCGTGAGCGAGCTGCCGGCGCGCATCCCCGTCGAGGTCGAGGCAATCGTGGCAGTGCGCTGAGAGGACGAGAACCGTGGCGAAGAACAAGACGTACGAGCAGCTCGAGACTCGGCTCGCCGAGATCGCCGACCTGGGCCAGGTGTCCTCGGTGATCGGCTGGGACCAGCAGGTGATGATGCCGGAGGGCTCCGGCGCCCTCCGCGCGAACCAGCGCGCGACGCTGACCCGCGTCCTCTACGAGCTGTTCACGAGCCCGGAGATGGGCCGGCTGCTGGACGGGGTGCGCTCCTACGAGGAGTCCCTCGATCCCGATTCGGACGAGGCGTCGACGATCCGGGTCGCGCGCCGCGACTACGAGAAGGCCGTGCGGGTGCCGAGCGAGCTGCGCGCGGAGATCTCGCGCGCGTCCTCCGAGGGTCTCCAGGTCTGGGCGAAGGCGAAGGACGCCTCTGACTTCGCCACCTTCCTGCCCGCCCTCGAGCGGGCGGTCGAGCTGCGCCAGCGCTACATCGACTGCTTCGACGACTTCGACGAGCGGTACGACGTCCTGCTCGACGATTTCGAGCCGAACATGAAGAGCGCCGAGGTGCGCGCCGTCTTCGAGCGCCTGAAGGCGGACCTCGTTCCGCTCATCAAGGCGCTCGGCGAGGGCGACACCGACGACGGGTTCCTCACCGGGCACTTCCCGATCGAGCGGCAGCAGGCGATCGCGCACGAGGTCCTCAACCTCTTCGGGCTCAAGCCCGACACCTGGCGGCTCGACCACACGCGCCACCCGTTCGTCGGCGGGCCCGGCGGCGACGACGTCCGCATCACGACGCACTACCGGGAGTCGGACCTCGACTCGTTCTTCGCGACGATGCACGAGTACGGGCACGCGCTCTACGAGAACCAGATCCCGCAGCACCTCGTGCGCGGCGTGCTCGGCACCGGCGTCTCGCTCGGCGTCCACGAGTCGCAGAGCCGGATGTGGGAGAACCTCGTGGGCCGCGGCCGGCCGTTCTGGACGTTCTTCTACCCGCGCCTCCAGGAGACGTTCCCCGAGCAGTTCGCCGACGTCGAGCCCGACCGGTTCTACGCGGCCGTCAACCGCGTGCACCCGTCCCTCATCCGCATCCACGCCGACGAGGTCACCTACAACATGCACATCATCCTGCGCTTCGAGCTCGAGCAGGACATGATCGAGGGCCGCGTCGAGCTGCGCGACCTGCCCGAGGAGTGGAACCGGCGGATGCACGAATACCTCGGCATCGACGTGCCCGACGACGCTCGCGGCGTGCTCCAGGACATGCACTGGGGCGGCGGCCACATCGGCTACTTCTCGACCTACGCGCTCGGGAACGTCATGTCGGTGCAGATCTGGGAGCGCGTCAAGGAGGACGTCCCCGACCTGGAAGAGCAGTTCGAGCGGGGCGACTTCAGCGCGCTACGGGATTGGCTCGGCGAGCGGCTCCACAGCCTCGGCCGGAAGTTCGCGCCCCAGGACACGCTCGAGCGCATCACCGGCTCCCGCATCGACCCGGCGCCGTACCTCCAGTACCTGCAGACCAAGCACGGGGCAGGTCAAGCGACGCGGTGAACCACCTCCCGGGGGATGCGTGAAGCCGCTCCCCTCGGCGAAGATCCGGTCTGGACGGCGGTAAATGGAGGCGGATCCTATGCGGCAGGATCCGCCTCTTCTTTATGGTCCCCCCAGATGCTCGAGTTGCCGCCCCTCCCGTACGACTACGCCGCGCTCGAGCCGCACGTCGACGAACAGACGATGCGGATCCACCACGACAAGCACCATCAGGCGTACGTCGACAACGCGAACAAGGCGCTCGAGGGGTCGGAGTGGCCGGACGCGTCCGTCGAGGACGTGCTGCGCGGGATCGACCCGGACAAGGACACGGCGCTTCGCAACAACGCCGGCGGCCACGCGAACCACACGCTCTTCTGGGAGATCATGAGCCCGGACGGCGGCGGCGAGCCTGAGGGCGCGCTCGCGGAGGCGATCTCGTCGGCGTTCGGCGGCGTCGAGGAGTTCAAGCAGACGATGACCCAGAACGGGGTGACGCGCTTCGGCAGCGGCTGGTCGTGGCTCGTCTGGAACGGCTCGGCGCTGGAGGCCTACTCGACGCCGAACCAGGACTCGCCGGTGATGCAGGGCCACGTTCCCGTGCTCGGCATAGACGTCTGGGAGCACGCCTACTACCTCAAGTACCAGAACCGGCGGCCCGACTACCTGGCGGCGTGGTGGAACGTGGTCAGCTGGGACGCGGTGGCCGCGCGGTTCGCTGCGGCGCGCGGATAGACGCTCGCGAGCGGATCGCGGACGTCGTCGTGCGGACGCCGCTCGTCCGCCTCGACGACCGCATCTGGCTGAAGCTCGAGAACCTCCAGCCGATCGGGTCGTTCAAGCTGCGCGGCGCGGCGAACGCCGTGCTCTCGTCCGAGGTGCCCGCCGAGGGCCTCTGGACTGCAAGCGCCGGCAACATGTCGCAGGGCGTCGCCTGGTGCGCGCGGCTGCTCGGAGTCCCGTGCTCGGTGATCGTCCCCGAGGGCGCGGCCCAGACCAAGCTGGAACGGACGCGGGCTCTCGGCGCCGATGTGATCGAGGTCTCGTTCGACGAGTGGTGGGAGGTCTTCCGCACGCGTGAGCGCGAGGGCATGCGCGGGCTCTTCGTGCATGCCTTCGCCGATCCCCTCGTCATCGAGGGCAACGGAACGATCGGGTCGGAGATCGTCGAGGACCTGCCCGGCGTCGACGCGATCGTGGCGCCCTTCGGGGGCGGCGGCCTCGCGTGCGGGATCGCGTCGGCGGTCGACGTGCCGGTCTACGCGGCCGAGGTCGACACGGGCGCTCCCCTCGCGCCGTCCCTCGCAGCCGGCGAGCCCGTGGAGGTCGAGTACCGCCACACCTTCGTGGACGGGATCGGCGGCCCGGTCGTCCTGCCGGAGATGTTCGAGTTGGCCCAGAAGCTGCTCGCCGGCTCGATCGTCGTATCGGTCGACGCGGCCGCGGCCGGCGTGCGCACGCTCGCGGAGCGCGCGCGCGTCGTCGCCGAGGGCGCGGCGGGCGCCGGGCTCGCCGCCGCCGGTCAGGTCGAGGGCGACGCCGTCGTCGTCGTTGTCTCAGGAGGAAACATCGACCTGGACGTCCTGGCCCGGATCCTGCGCGGCGAGCAGCTCCAGTAGACGCGACGCGTACGCGGGGGCGGTCGGCTCGTCCTCGTGGCGGAAGTAGGCGTAGACCTCGATGCCGCCGGCCAGGAGCGGCTCGATGCGGGCGGCGAGCTCCCGGAGCTGTGGGTCCGAGTAGGGCGGCTCGCGGAAGCGCAGGTAGCGGAACGGCGCGTCGGCCTCCCAGTCGTTCACGCGGACGGCCGGCGCCACGTCGACGCCGTCCCAGCTCGGGTGGCGCAGGTCGAGGGCGAGGCGCAGGTCGGTGGAGCGGAGGCGCTCGAGCAGCGCGTCGTTGCGCTTCGCCAGGACGATGACGCGGACGGGGCCGAGCCGGTCGCCCAGCCGGCGGACGCGCTCGTCCGGCGCGCGGAGCTTGACGGCGAAGCGGAAGCCCTCGGGGGTCGCCGCGGCCCAGCGGCCGAACTGCTCGGGCCCGGGCACGCGGTACCCCGTGGTGTTCAGCTCCACGGACGGCAGCCGCTCCGCGTAGTAGCCGAGGAACTCCGCCGGCTTCAGGCCCGCGGGGTAGAAACCGCCCCGCCAGGACGGATAGGAGAAGCCGGAGGCTCCGACATACAGCCTCGTTACACTCGCCGGCATGGCGGTCACGCCCGAAGTCTTGCCGGAGAACACCGTTCGCGTGCTCGATCACGGCTTCGTCCGCCTCGACGACGCCATGGCCACCGACCTCTCCGTCGTGAACGCGGCCCGGGTCAGCTTCGCCCGGCGCAAGGAGGAGATGGACGAGTCCGACGAGGGCCTGATCCGCTTCCTGATGCGCGATCGCCACGGGTGCTACGACGACGCGACCGACGTGCTCACAAACGACGGCTGGAAAGCTTGGCCCGAGGTAACGGGGGATGAGCTCTTTGCGTCCTTGTCGCCCGAGGGGAGGCTCGTCTACCAGCCGGCTCTACGGCTGGTGCGCAAGGAGTACCGGGGCCACATGGTCGGATTCAAAGGGCTGAGCCTCGACCTCTTCGTCACGCCCGACCATCGCGTGCTGACTTCCACTTGGACGACGCTCGCAGGACGCAGGAGTCCCAGCTTCTCGCTGGCCCCCGCGCATTCGGTGCTGTGGAAGGCGCACCGCCACGTCGCAACGGCTGCTTGGTCCGGCCCGGACGTCGACTGGCTGACCTTCGACGACATTCCTCATGCGGCCAAGCCGTTGCTGGAGCTGGTCGGGTTCTTCATCGGCGACGGCCACCTTGCACGGCGAACGAACCAGCTCTCGTTCAACCTGCGGAAGGATCGGGAGATCGAGTTTCTCCGCCGAGCTGCCCACGAGGCAGCCCTGGAACTCCGCGGAGGTGACGGGCGCTTCAGGGTTCCCCTCGGCCCGGAGCTCCGCCGGCTCTTTGCCGACTGCTACGACGAGCAGCGGGAGAAAGTGATCCCCCGGCGGTTGCTCGAGCTGGGCCAGCCGCTTCTCGAGAGCCTCTTCGAAGGGCTCATGAACTCCGACGGCTGCCGCATGGCGCGGCGTCTGTCGGAACGGGAGACGTACTCCACCACGAGTCGGCGGCTCGCCGACCAGGTCCAAGAGCTCGCGCTGAAGATCGGGCGAAGCGCGAGCGTGCGGCCCCACCCAAAGGGCGCAGGCCGTTTCGGTGACAAGCCGGTCTGGCGGGTCACCATCTACACCGGACGTAACTCGCGGCCCGTTCTCTGCCGGACGCGCGCCGACGCCGACAATCAGATGGGCGTCGAACGGTACGACGGGACGATCCACTGCGTGGAAGTGCCGTACGGGACGCTCTACGTAAGACGCAACGGATATCCCATCTTCTGCGGCAACACCCCGTTCGAACACAACGCCTTCCGCTTCCACATCCGCTGCCCGATCTTCGTCGCGCGGGAGTGGTTCCGGCACCGGATCG
>JBBDWU010000014.1:0-43431 GCA_040902725.1 Gaiellaceae bacterium
CTGCCAAATCACCTGGCGACGGCTGGAGACCTCATTGAGTTAGGACCTCTTAGCCGCGGTAGGCGAAGGCGCTCGCGCTCGACCCTAGATACGTCCCGTTGCCGGCGAACTCGGCGCGGATCCGGCGCTTGGTGGTCGAGACGTACTGCGGCGGGATCTGGAAGGAAGCGACGCCGGCCCCGTTCGTGATGGCCGTCCCGAGCAGCCGCTCCACGGTCTGTCCGCGCACGCGGTCCTCGACGTAGAAGGAGATCGTCCGGCCGGCGACCGGGCCGTCGTCCTCGGTCAGGGTCGCGCGCGCCGTGGCCCGCTGGTTGCGCACGGCCACCGCGTCGGCGAGCGCCAGGGCCGTGTCCTCGCGCAGCACGTCGAACGGGGCGGAGGCGCTGCTCGGCGCGTAGCTGCCCGCGCCTGCGAAGGACGCGGTCAGCGTGGCCTCGCCCGCCGGCCCCGGCGGGATGAGGGTCGCGGTCGCGTGGCCGGCGGCGTCCGTGGTCGCGACGGCCGACGCGCCCTGGAGCGACAGTTCGACAGTTCGGCCTGGGAGCGGGACGCCGTCGCTGTCGGTCAAGGTCGCCCCGACGACGACGTCGTCGGTCGCCTGCCCGGAAGACGGGTTCGCGGCGTCGAGCGCGAGCGAGGTCGCATCTGCGATCTCCACCGAACCGGCGGCCGCTGCGGTCGCGCGGAGGCCGTCCCACGCCGCGGTGAAACCGGCGGAGCCGACCGGCCGGGTCGCCGTCACCGTCGCCGCCGCGACGCCGGCACCGTCGGTCGTGGCCACGTAGCTCTCGTCGCTGCCGTCGCCGTCGGCGTCGAAGCCGAACTCCACCTGCTGGCCGGCGATCGGGGCGCCGGCGCCGTTCGTCAGCCTCGCCGCGAGTGTGCCGGCCTGGTTGCGCGTCAGCACGGCGGCCGCCGCCGCGAGTGAGGCGCCGTCGATCGCGTTGCCCACGCCGTCGTTGTCCGCGTCGGCCTGGCTCGGGTTGGCCACCGTGGGCGCGTTGTCGTACGCCATCGCGAGCGCGACCTCGCCCATCGTCAGCGCGACCCCGCCGGGGTAGTCCCTGACGTAGTCGAGCAGCTGCAGCCAGCCGTTCCAGCGGGCGAGGTAGACCGTGTTGTTCTCGCGGTTCGAGCCGCCGTCGCAGGTGCCCAGGCGGTCGTCGTCGTTGCACGGCCGCCCGCTCCACTCGACCTCTTCGATCAGCCACGTCGTCAGGCCGCCGGCGTCGGTGCTCGCGCGCAGGTAGTCCTCGTAGGCGTCGACGTCGTAACTGCCGTCGCTCGTCTCGGGCGGCTCGAGCTCCAGATCGGCGGAGGCGTGGAACATCCCGAACTGGTCGAAGCGCTCGTGGTGCGAGCCCTCCGGCGTGAAGATCGGCCCGTAGGAGCCCGCCTCGCCCTCCTCGAAGACGCTGGCCGAGAAGGCCTTGTAGCCGAGTTGCGCGACCGCGTCCCGCGCCGCCGGGTCGGACGTGTTGAAAGGCGGCGCGAAGGAGCGCAGCGGGTGGGCCGAGCTCGCCCAGTCGATCTTCGCCGAGCCCGCGGTGGCGCCCGACTCGGCGATCCAGCGGTTGCCGTAGTTGCCGAGGAGCGTGTCGTAGCCGACCTTGAGCAGCTCGAAGCTCTCGGCCACGCTCAGGCCGCAGGTCTCGCAGGAGTAGAAGTTGCGGTCGGAGGCGTCGCGCCAGTCGCCCAGCGGCGTGTTGTTCGCGTGGTAGGTGCCGTGCTGGCCGATCTCGAGCCGCGGACTGTCGTTGCGGTCGTTGATCCAGTCGATCACCTCCGGATCGCTCCAGAGCTGCTTCGGGATCACGACCACCGTCACCGGCACCTCCTTGCCGCCGGGTAGGTCGTCGGCCACGGTGGCCGGGCCCGGGTCGCCGAGGCCGTTGTAGTTCGACTTCTTCTTCGCCTCCCAGTCGGCCGGCGAGAGCGTGGCGGCGTCCGTCAGGAGCTGGGTGAACTCGTTCTGGAAGAAGCGGCCGAGCGCGTCGATGCGGATGACGAAGCGAGTCGTGCCGCTGCCCCAGGCGAGCTTTGCGGCGCGCGCGGCGTCGTAGCCGGCCTCGCCGGCGAGCGGGCCGGTCGGCACGCCGTCGCCGTCGGGGTCGCGGCCGTCAAGCGGATCGCAGGCATCGCCGGCGGCGTCGCCGTCCGCGTTCCCCTGGTCGGGATTGGCGACGAGGGGGCAGTTGTCGAGTCCGTCCGCGAGGCCGTCGTTGTCGTCGTCGGCGTCGGCGGGGTCGCCGAGACGCTGCCAGGTGGAGCTGTCCTCCGGATTGCCCAGAACCGTGTCGAAGTCGTTGTCGAGCTGGTCGCGGTAGTTGACGGCGGCGTCGGTGTTCAGGTCGAGCCGGGGCGCGTTCGGCGCCGAGAGCGCGTTGTCGACGTAGTCGGAGATCCCGTCGCCATCCCCGTCGATCGGCGTGAGCTGGCGCAGCACTTTGACCTTGCCGTCGTACTCGCCGGCGACCAGGTCCGCCGCCCCGTCGCCGTTGACGTCGGCGAGGGTGACCCCGCGAGCCATGGTGCCGATGTCGGCGAGGGCGCCGAAGCCGGCGTGGCTCGCCACGCTCAGGTCGAGCAGCAGCTCCCCGTCGTGGACGGTGCCGGAGGCCGGCGTCTGGGTGCCGGAATGGAGGCCGAGCACGAGGTCGGCCTTGCCGTCGCCGTTGACGTCGGCCGAGCCCAGCGATGGCGTGAAGCCGACGGCCGCGCGCGCCGCGTCATGGCCCAGATAGACGTTCGGGCGCCCGCTGACGGCCGTATTGTCGGCCTGGAGCGCGAACGTGCCGGTGCCGCCGTTGCGGTACAGGTAGACGTAGAGCGCGCGGTCGCCGATCCAGAGGTCGCGGTCGCCGTCGCCGTCCGCGTCGCCGAGCGCCAGGCCCCAGGGGCTGTTCTGGGTGCTGATCGCCGGGAAGTAGACCGGCGCGCACGGAGCCGCGCAGGCGGTCGCCTGGCTGATCAGCGTCTCGGCCGCGAAGCCGGCGCCGGTATTGCGCAGCAGCTTGACGGTGGAGTTGGCGCCGTCCAGCGAGCCCGCCACGACGTCCACGTCCCCGTCGCCGTCGACGTCGCCGGCGGCTAGGCTGCCCGCGTCCGTGCCGACGTCTGCGAGCTGTGTGCCGGCGTTGTGCAACACGCCGCTGACCAGGTACGGGGTCTGGTCGAGCGTCCCGTCCCCGTTGCCGTAGAAGACTCGGACGTCGCCGTCGTTGACGGGGCCGCTCGCAGCGTTCGCTCCCCAGACGACGTCGAGGTTCCCGTCGCCGTCGATGTCTGCCGCGGCGAACGCCCACGCGTTGAAGAACGCCTGCTTCCAGGGGAAGACGACGGGCGCCGCGAAGGTGCCGTCGCCGTTGCCCTTGACGAAGGCGATGTTGCCGGTCGTCCGCCCGACGAAGAGGTCCGCGCGGCCGTCGCCGTCGAAGTCGCCGGCGGCGATGCCGAAGGGGCGCGCGGCCGCGCCGAAGTCGGCCGCCGTCTGCTGGAGGGCGAAGAACGGGTCGTAGCGCGCGGCCGCCGCGCCGGAGGCGAACACTCCCGAGACCACCGCTAGCGCGGTTGCGAGCCGCAGCACCCTGCCCATCTCCACACCCTCCTCTCTCCCGGTACGTCTCTTACATCAGCCCGCGCCGATTTGCAAGGCTACGTCCCGTGGCCAAGCTCGAGAAGACCGAGGAGCAGTGGCGCGCGGAGCTGACGCCGGAGCAGTTCCGCATCCTGCGCGAGAAGGGCACCGAGCCGGCCTTCAGCGGCGAGTACGACCACGTCTTCGAGGACGGCACCTACCGCTGCGCGGGCTGCGGCACGGAGGTCTTCCGCTCCGACACAAAGTACGACTCCGGCTGCGGGTGGCCCGCGTTCTCCGCGCCGGCGGGCGAGGACGCGGTGGACGAGGAGATCGACAGGAGCTACGGGATGGTGCGGACCGAGGTCATGTGCGCCAACTGCGGCGGACACATCGGCCACGTCTTCCCGGACGGCCCCGCGCCGACGGGCCAGCGCTACTGCATCAACTCCGCGGCGCTGAAGCTCGACGCCGAGTAGTCTCCGCCGACCGTGGTCGTCGCCCTGACCACCAATCAGAAGCTCGGCATCGGCCTCGTCGCGGCGGCCTTCATCGTCTTCGCGCTCGTCTCGGCCTTCGTGCTCCCGCAGCGCGACCACAACTTCCCCGGGCCCCGCGGGATGCCGCTCTTCATCGCCTCGACCACGCTCCTGTTCATCGCGATGCTCGCGGCCATCGTCGTCTTCGCACGCGAGTCCGAGGAGGAGGAAGACGAGCCGGCCGCCGCGGTCGCAGAGGGGTACGCCACCGCGGGCAAGGACGTCTTCGCCTCCAAGGCCTGCGGCAGCTGTCACACGCTCGCGGCGGCCGGCGCGAGCGGGACGATCGGGCCGGACCTCGACCAGCTGAAGCCCGGCCATGACGCCGTCGTCGAGCAGGTCACGAACGGCGGCGGCGGGATGCCGGCGTTCGGCGACCAGCTCAGCGAGCAGCAGATCCAGGACGTCGCCGCGTTCGTCGTCGAGTCGACGAGCTAGAAGAGCGCCGTCAGCTCATCCCGCTCGGCGGGGGAGAGCTCCAGCTCGAGCGCGCGGACGACCGGCTCGAGGTGGGCCGGCCGCCGGGGGCCGACGACGATCGACGTGACGCGATGGTCGGCAAGCAGCCATGCGAGTGCGAGGGTGGGTGGGTCGCCGCGCTCGGCGAGCGCCTCGATCCCGGCGTACACGCGCTCGTCGCGGAAGCGCTCGTAGGGCTCGGGGCGGAGCGTCATCCGCGAACCGGCCGGGGCAGGCTCGCCGCGCCGGTACTTGCCAGTGAGCCAGCCGCCGGCCAGCGGCCCGAAGGCGGCGAAGCTCAGGCCTTCCCGCGCACACAGCGCGAGCACGCCCTCGCTTTCCCGGTCGAGCAGCGAGTAGGAGTTCTGCACCCACGTAAGGGTCTCCAACCCTCGTTCGAGGTACTTGACGTCGACGTTGCTCGCGCCGACCGCGCCGACCAGACCCTCCTGCAGGAGCTCGTCCAGCGTTGCGAGGGTCGCTTCGAGCGGCGTCTCCGGGTCGGGCTCGTGCAGCAGGTAGACGTCGACGCTGTCGAGGCCGAGCCGTTCGAGCGAGCCGCGAAGCTCGTGCCGGATCCGCTCGGGCGCGAGGCCCCTGTCGGCCGGGTCGCCGGTGACCGAGTGGAAGACCTTCGTCGTGATCGTCGGGCGCCGGCCGCGTTCGGCCATCCACTCGCCGAGCCACTGCTCGCTGCGCCCGCCGCCGTAGGACGCGGCCGTGTCGAAGTGGCGGATGCCGAGCTCCCAGGCCGCGTCCATGACCGCGAACGCCTCGTCCCGGCTCTCGCCCTGCCCGAAGAACTCCGGGGCGGAGCCGACACCGCCGAAGTTGCCACACCCGAGCGCGACTCTCATGCTCAGAGTTAAGCGGAGAGGGCGGGATTTGAACCCGCGACCCGCCTTTCGACGGGTACGCGATTTCCAGTCGCGCTCCTTAGGCCGCTCGGACACCTCTCCGCGCGAGAGGCAGGGTAGCCGTTCGACTTCCGGCCGGCCGGTGAATTCTGGCGGCTCGCTCGGCGACGGAGAGCGGCCCTCGACGTCGTCGCCCTCGCCGCCTCGCCCACCCGACGGATCAGGCGACTTGCAGCAAGACGACGTACGACACAGCGTAGATCGCAAAGAGGAGAGCGCCGCTGGCGCGGTCATGACGCCGCCGCGCGGCGAGCGCAACACCGACGATCGCCACGGCGACAAGCGCATACAGGGCCCCGGCGACGGCGAGCCGCGGCGTGACGCCGGCCGGGAAGAGGAGGGGCCCGACTCCGATCGAGAGGGTCGCGTCGACGAGTGAGCTGCCGAGGACGTCGCCGAGCGCGATTCCGGGTGCCCCACGCATCAGCGCGGTCACGTCGACGACGATCTCCGGTGCCGACGTTCCGATCGAGGCGCCGAAGAAGGCGAGCATGAACTCGGGCGCGCCCGCCAGCTCCGCGAGCCGCACGAGCGACCGAACGGCCACCGTCGCCCCGAAACCGACGAAGGCGAGGGCGACCAGGACGACGCCTGCTTGAGTGGCCTTTCGATCATGGCGCACCGGTGGCGGATCGTCCGCTACCTCACTGGACAAGCTCTTCACGATGGCGACCGTGAACACCGCCCAGGCCACCACGAGCGCCGCCCCCTCCCAGCGTCCAAGCCAGCCGTCGGCGACGAAGAAGGTCGTCAGCGCGAGCCCAGCCGCCGTGAAGATGCTGACGAGACCGATCTGCCTACGCTCGATTGCCATAGCGGACGCGACGAAGGGAAAGAGCCCCAGGACGAGCGTGTACTGCGTGAGGGTCGACCCGACGGAGTCGCCCACGTTCACGTCGCCGGCTCCCTGCGCGTGGGCGGCGACGGAGTTCGCGATCTCAGGCAGGTCCGTGCCGATCGAGACGAGCGCCACGCCTACGATGAACGGCGGGGCTCCCAGCGCGGCCGCGAGCGCCCGCGTGTAGGCGACCGCGCGATCGCTCGCGGCGATGGCGAGCGCCAGTCCGGCGAGGAAGAGGGAGACCTGGAGCGCGACTTCCATGCTGGCCGGGCCGGACCCCCTTCTCGCCTGCCGCTTCCGCGTCTCAAGGTGGGCGCTCCTGGTCTCCCCGAAGCCGACCCTCGGCGAGAGCTTGCCTGCGCCCGCCGACGGGCGAAATGGGGGCTGGCCTGCATCTCGGGCGCGTTCGCGACCGGATCCCGCCTGGCTCCGGGCACCGCGCGCGGGAGCGAGGAACAGATGCGGTGAGACACCCATGGCGGGCAGCTGCACCCGCCAGTAGCCTGTCGCGGGAAGGCTTCGCGACGCACCAGACGGAGGTGGAGAGAAGCCGTGACCTATATCGCGGCGACCATCTTCGTGATCGCCCTCGCCGTCATCGCCCTCGAATGGGTGCACCGGACCAAGGTCGCCCTCGCTGGGGCCGGCCTGATGGTCCTGCTCGGCGTGCTCGACGAGGAGCAGTCGATCGAGGCTGTCGACTGGGCGACGCTCGGGCTCCTCACCGGAATGATGATCCTCGTCGGCCTCACCGAGCGGACCGGCGTCTTTACCTACGTCGCCCTTCGCGTGGCTCAGCTCTCGGGCCGGAGCCCACTGCGGCTCGTGTTCCTGCTGGCCGGCGTCACAGGGCTCTTCTCCGCCTTCCTCGACAACCTGACGGCGATCCTGCTCGTCGTCCCGATCACGCTCCTGCTCGCCGACGTCCTCGGCATCTCTGCCATCCCGCTCGTCCTCGTCGAAGTCATCGCGAGCAACATCGGAGGGACGGCGACGTTGATCGGCGACCCGCCGAACATCATGATCGGGTCGCACGTCGCGGAGCTGACGTTCGTCGACTTCATCGTCAACCTGGCGCCCGTGGCGCTCGTGACGCTCGCTCTGGTGACGGCGATTCTCTACTTCGCCTTCCGGTCGCAACTCGGTATCTCACCCGAGCGAGCGGCCGAGGTCGCGCGGCTCGACCCGGCCCGGGACATCCGTGAAAGCCGGTACGTCAGGCGGTCGGTGGCGGTGCTGTTGGGGACGATCGTCGCCTTCTTCTTCCACGCGACACTCCAGCTCGAGCCTGCCGTGGTCGCCCTTGCGGGCGCCACGCTGCTGCTGCTCGTCGCCGGCGACGACGTCGAGGACGCGCTCGAGCGGGTCGAGTGGTCGACCATCTTCTTCTTCCTCGGCCTCTTCGTCATGGTCGGCGGGCTCGAGGCCCGCGGCGTCATCGCCGAAGTTGCCGATCTGCTGACCGAGGTCACTGGCGGCTCGCGCACCGGCGAGGCGATGGCGATTCTCTGGGGCTCGGCGGGCGGCTCGGCGCTGGTGGACAACATCCCGTTCACGGCTGCGATGATCCCCGTCGTCGATCAGCTCGGCGAGAGCGGTCCATTCGACGACGCCAACTGGTGGGCGCTGGCGCTCGGCGCTTGCTTCGGCGGCAACGCCACCATGATCGCCGCCGCTGCCAACGTCGCGGCAGCCGGGGTGCTCGAGCGGAGCGGCCAGCCGATCTCGTTCGGGCGCTTCCTCGTGGTCGGCGCACCGGTGGCCGTTGTCTCCCTGTCCGTCGCGACCCTCTACCTGCTTCTCTTCCAGCTCTAGGCTCGATGTCGCCCCTTCGCCAAACGAGACTCGTGGAAGCGTCCGTCGTCCACACGGCGACCTTCCTCGAGGCGGCGCGAGCCCTCTTCGGAACCGGCATCTCCGCGATTGCGGTGCTGGATCGCGACCGGCGCGTCGTCGGCCTCTTCACGGACGACGACCTGCTCGGAGGGGTCTTCCCCGCCTACCTGCGGGAGCTTCGCCACACCGCGTTCCTCCGCGAGGAGCCTGATGCGCTGGCTGCCCGGCTCGAGGAGACGGGAGGCGATCCGGTAGAGCGGCACATGCGTGAGCCACTGACCGTGGAGGTGGACGCCAGCACGCTTCACGTCGCAGAGCGTTTCCTCCACTCTCCCTCGGGAGCCCTGGCCGTCGTGGAGAACGAGCGCTTCCTGGGCATGGTCGACGAGGTGGATTTCGTCGAGAGCCTGTTGAGCGAGCTCGGGATCGAGCGGACGGACCGGCCGGCTTCGAGGTAGGCCGGCCCCGACGTGGGGTGGCGGCCCCCTCGCCGGTGGAGGCCGCTACGGATGGCGGACGACACCGCCCGGACGTAGATGTTCGCGGTGTCAACGAAGGAGGTGTGCAATGGCCACTGTGATCAGCATCCTGCTCGTGGTCGCAGGCGCCGCTCTGGTCTGGGTCGTCGACGGAACGGTGGCGGGGCTCGACGCGACGATCCCGGGCGTGGTCCTGATGTCGGTCGGGGGCCTGAGTGCCTTCGCCTCGATCGTGCTCTCCGGACGAGCCGTTCCGAGCCCGGGAGCCGACGACGAGTCGGGGCGTGCGCTGGGCCCGGTCGACGTTGAGCCCGGGCAGGACGAGGATGCGCGTCCGCTCGAGCACGGCTGGCCCCAGTAGCGTCCCTCGGCGCCGGCTGCGGGCGACAGCGAACATATGGGCGCAGATGCTGACGACGAGAGGCAGAGTGAGGGCCGGCCCTCGAGCTCGTGAGCGAGCACGGCCGCTTGCGTGGCGGATCTTTCTCGTGAATGCGGCTGTGTTCGCCCTCGGAACCGCCGCGCTCGCCCTCTCGCCGGCAACCGTGAGCTGGCCGATCGCGCTGACGGAAGCAGTGGTGCTGACCGGTGGCCTCGCGGCGATCCTGGTCGTGAACCTCCTCCTCGTGAGGCGCTCGCTCGCGCCCCTCGGGCGGCTGACGGGACTCATGCACGGCGTCGACTTGCTGCGGCGGGGACAGCGCCTCCAGATCACCGGCCCCGCCGAGGTCCGGGAGCTCGGTGCCGTCTTCAACGAGATGCTCGACCGCCTCGAGCAAGAGCGGTACGAAAGCGGCAGGGCTGCGTTCCAGGCGCAGGAGGCCGAGCGCAAGCGTGTCGCACAGGAGTTGCACGACGAGATCGGGCAGGCGTTGACCGCGGTGATGCTGCAGCTCAGCCGGCTCGCCAAGCGCGCCCCCCCTGACCTGGAGGGCGAGTTGCGCGAAGCCCAGGAGACGACTCGGGCCAGCCTCGACGACGTCCGCAGGATCGCACGGCAGCTTCGCCCCGAGGCCCTGGACGACCTCGGCCTCCCGGCGGCCCTTGCCGCCCTCACGAGGATGTTCGCCGAGCGCACCGGAATGCGCATCCGCTGCGTCCTCAGCCCCGACCTCCCGGCGCTTCGAGGGGACACGGAGCTTGCGCTCTTCCGCGTGGCGCAGGAGAGCTTGACGAACGCAGCCCGCCACGCGGGCACGACGCGCATCGACCTCTCGCTGGAGCAGGCGGCCCACGCGGTGGTCCTGCGGGTGCGGGACGAGGGGAAGGGCTTCGACGGCGCCCGTTCCGGAAGCGGAATCCGCGGGATGCGCGAACGGGCCGCCCTCGTCGGCGGCAACCTGACGATTGAGGAGCGGGCGGGCGGCGGCGTCGAGGTTCGGCTGGAAGTCCCCGTCGAGACGGCCTGATGCCGGTTCCGCTGAAGACGCGGATCCTGCTGGCCGACGATCACGCCGTCGTCCGGCGCGGCCTGCGCCTCGTCCTCGACGGCGAGCCCGATCTCGAAGTCGTAGCCGAGGCCGGCGACGGTGCCGAAGCCGTCGACCGAGCGGTCCACGAAGATGTCCACCTCGCAATTCTCGACGTCACGATGCCGCGCCTGACCGGGATCCAGGCGGCGCGCGAGATCTCGCGCAGGCGGCCGGAGGTCCGGACGCTGATTCTCTCGATGCACGACAACGAGCAGTACCTCTTCGAAGCGCTACGCGCGGGTGCGTCGGGCTACGTGCTGAAGTCCGCGGCCGACCGCGACCTGGTCGAGGCATGCCGCGCGACGATGCGCGGCGAGCCGTTCCTATACCCGGCTGGGGTCGCGGCGCTCGTCCGCGAGCACCTCGAGCGAGCCGGCGAGCGCGACGGCCCACCGGACATCCTGACGCCGCGAGAGCTGGAGATACTCAAGCTGATCGCCGAGGCCCACACCTCGAAGGAGATCGCCGACATGCTCGTCATTGCCGTGAAGACCGTCGAGCGTCACCGCGCGAACATCCTCGAGAAGCTCGGCATGCACGACCGAGTCCAGCTCACGCGTTACGCGATCAAGCGAGGGCTTGTAGAGCCCTGACCCCGGGAAATTGGTGTCGCGCACCTATTGCCCGCGTCGCCCGCACCGGGCAGGCTCGGGTGAGGATGGCGAGCCGGGAACGCTGGCCGGATAAGACCACGCCGACCCGCGAGTCGCTCGAGGGTCTCCAAGGCTTCCGCGTCGAGTGGGACGACGGCACGTTCGGTATCGCCGGCGGGATGGCGATCGTCGTCCAGACGGAGGGACTCGGCAGCGGTCATCACAAAGTCGAGCTGTTGGCCCTCGATGACGTCGTCGCCATTCTCCCCGACGAACGGCGGATCCTCGCCCGGACGGGCGTGCCGCGTGCAGGGCCCGGGTCACCGCGGGCGCTCGGGCGAGCGCTGCTCGGTCTCCTCCGGGGTCGTCGGCAGCTACGCGCCTGAGGCCAGCGCCTCGTTGATCGCGGCGAGCGTCTCCGGGCCGGCGATCCCGTCGGCCGTGAGCCCCGAATCGGCCTGGAACTGCTGCACGGCGTCGGCGGTGGCGGCGCCGAACAGACCGTCGGGCTCGCCGGCGTCGTAGCCGAGCGCGACCAATGCCTCCTGGAGCAGCGCCACGTCCTCGCTCTCGTCGCCCTCCGCCAGCGTCACGTCCTCCGGCAGCGTCACCGACGGCTCGACCGGCGTATCGGTCGTGCCGGTGCCGGCGGGCTCGGTGGCCGCCGTCGTCGCCGGCAGCGTCGAGGCCGTCTCGTCGCCGCCCCCGAACACGCGCACGAGGCCGACCACGATCAGCAGGAGCACGACCGCGGCCGCGAGCCCGGCCACGAGCTGACGGCGGTCGCGCGGCCCCTCGTCGTACTCGTCCGTCGGCTCGAGCCAGGTCTCGCCTTCGGGGTCGTGGAAACCCTCGGGCGCCGGCTCCTCGTCCTCGAACCAGTCCTCCGCGAACCCGTCGCGGTCGTCATCGCGTCTCGCCACGAGGAGAACCTATACGGAGGGGGAGGGATTTGAACCCTCGATCCGCCTTACGACGGATAACGGTTTTCGAGACCGCCGCATTCGACCGCTCTGCCACCCCTCCAGGCGGAGAAGGAGGGATTCGAACCCTCGATGGAGCCATTCAGCCCCATAACGCCTTAGCAGGGCGCCGCCTTCAGCCACTCGGCCACTTCTCCGCGCCCGCGCATGGTAGCGGCTCCCAGGACACGGAAAAGCCCGCCGCTTTGCCGCAGACGGGCTTTTCGAGCCGGAATTCGAGGGGGGAGAACCGGCGTCTCAATGATGCCCGCGCCGCCCACCGCCGCGCATGCCCCACTTGGGGGATTTGCGGGGCACTTCGCGATACTGCCTGGGATGAAAGTGAGGATCTCGAATCCCGGAAAGGTCTTCTTCCCCAGGCCGGGGATCACCAAGGGCGAGCTGATCGACTACTACGTCGACCTCGCGCCCCACATCCTCCACCACGTCCGGCGGCGCCCGATGCAGATGCTTCGCTACCCGGACGGCGTGGACGGTTTCAGCTTCTACCAGAAGCGGATCCCGCAGCCGCACCCGGACTTCGTCAAGACCGTTCACGTCGTCTTCCCGAGCGCGAACGAGATCGACTTCGCAGTCGTCGAGAACGCACGGGCGCTCGCGTGGGTGGTGAACCTGGGCTGCATCGACCTGCACACGTGGCACTCGCGCGTCGCCGACGTCGAGCGGCCCGATTACCTGCTGATCGACCTCGACCCGAGCGAGGGCAACCCGTGGAGCCACGTCCAGGAGATCGCGCTCGTCGTCAAGCAGGTGCTGGACGAGCTCGGGCTCGCGAGCTTCCCGAAGACGTCGGGCGCCACCGGCCTCCACATCCTCGCGCCGATCAAGCCGGAGCTCCGCTTCCCGCACGTGCGCGACTTTGCGAAGGAGGTGGCGAAGGAGGTCGAGGAGCGGATCGGCGACCAGGCGGTCGCGACCACCCGCTGGAAGGTGGCCGAGCGCGTCGGCGTGTTCGTCGACTACGGGCAGAACGCGCGCGACCGGACGATCGCGTGCGCCTACTCGATCCGGCCGACCCCCGACGCGCGCGCGTCGGCGCCGCTGCGGTGGGAGGAGGTGGCGGACGTCGATCCCTCCGCGTTCACCCTGCGGACGATGCGCCACCGCGTCGATGCCGTGGGCGACCTGACGGCGGGGATGTGGCGGCGGAAGGCCAGCCTCTTGCCGCGCTTCGAGCAGGTCGGCCTCGAAGCGCCCACGAGCGACGAGCATCCCCGCGACCGCTTCGCCGGGCGCGGCGGGCGGGGGGCCTGGCGCTCAGGCAGTGCCGAGTAGGTCGGCGACGCTCGGGTCGCCCTTCCGGCGCGGCGGGCGCACCTCGCGCCAGGTGCACTGAGCCGGGTCCTTGTCGGGCCGGAAGCGCAGCAGCCGCGTCCCGTGGCGGAAGCGGCGGCGCTCGAGCTTGTCGAAGCGGATCTCGACGACGAGCTCCGGCCGCAGCGCGGACTCCTTCAGCTCGGGATTGCCCCAGCGGCTGGGCTCGGAGAACTGCCGCTCGGGCGCGTTCTTCAGCAGCGGCTCGATCAGCGCGCGGATCTCCTCCTGCTTGGTCTGCGCGACCGCCGCCGAGCCGACGTAGTCGAGCTCGCCCTTGCTGTCGTAGAGCCCGAGCAGGAGCGTCGCGAGCTTCCCGTCGGCCTTCCAGCGGACGCCGACGACGACGCAGTCGGCGGTGCGGTGGCGCTTCACCTTGACGACGCCGTCGCGTGAGCCGGAGAGGTAGGGCAGGCCCAGCCGCTTCGCCACCACGCCGTCCAGACCGGCCCTGTCGAGCCGGTCCAGCCAGCGCTCGGCCTCGGCGCGCTCGCGGGAGGCGGGGGAGAGCGTGAAGCGCTTCGCGCGCCGCTCCAGCTCCTTCCGCCGCTGCTCGAGCGGCAGCTCGTGGAGCGGCTTGCCGTCCCAGAGCAGTACGTCGAAGGCGATGAACGTGGCCGGGATCTCGCCGGCGAGCTTGCGGACACGGCTCTCGGCGGGATGGAGCCGCATCTGCATCGCGTCGAAGTCGAGGGCGCCCTTGCGCTCGATCACGATCTCCCCGTCCAGGGCGGAGTGCGGCGGCAGCAGGTCGCCGAGCGCCGCCAGCTCGGGGAAGTAGCGCAGCAGCGGGCGCCCGTTGCGGCTCCAGAGCGCGAGCTCGCCGCCGTCGTTCTCGAGCACGCCGCGGAAGCCGTCCCACTTCGGCTCGTACTGCCAGCCGTCGCCCGAGGGCAGCTCGGCGACGAGCTCGGCCTCCATCGGCGGGAAGGGCACGTCTGGGCCGGGCATCACGACGATGTTACGGTCCGCGCGTCCAGCGACCGGAGGGAGAACACATGCCGCTGTACCTCGACGTGCACAACATGGAAGGCGGCGTCGCGGCCGAAGACGTCGCGCAAGCACACATGGCGGACCTGAAGACGCAGGAGCAGTACGGCGTGAACTACAAGCGCTACTGGGTCGACGAGAAGGCGGGGAAGATCTTCTGCCTCGTGGAGGCTCCCGACGCCGAAGCGGCGAGGCGCGTCCACGCGGAGGCGCACGGCCTCGTCGCCGACGAGATCTACGAGGTCACGGAGCACACGTAACGGGCCTCGACGGCGAGTGGAAGGTCGCGCCTTTCGGGCTGCGGAAGCGCATCTCGGGTGCGCGCGGCTGGACGATCCTGGGCCCGCTGCGCGTGCCCTTCGACGTGCGCGGGCTCGAGCTCCACTACCGCTTCGGCGGCCTCGTCGACGTGCTCGAGCCGGAGGGAGAGGGCTACCGCGGCCGCGCGACCCTCTTCGGACGCACAGTCGGCACCTTCCGGATGCGCCGCCCTAGTTGAGCCAGGGCGCGAGGAAGCGCTCGATCTCGCGGCAGCCGCGCGGGTGCTCGAGCCGCGCGCGGACGTGCTTCCCCTCGACGACGACGAGCGTCGGCACCGCGGTGACGCCGAAGCGCTCGACGAGGTCGGGACGCGTCTCCCGGTCGACCGTGTAGAGCTTGAAGGTCTCGTGGTTCTTCCGGCGCTGGAGCACCTGCGCGAGGAATCCCTCCGCGCGCCGGCACTGCCCGGATACGGACGAGTGGAAGAACACTAGGCCCGGCTTGGCAGTAGTCATCCCCGAGATTTGCATCGTCTCCCTCAGGAGGCGGGGGCCAGGCCTCTAAGAACGTGTCTTCCCGATTCGGCCTCGATCCTACCGCTCGCTAAGGTGACGAGGGTGCGGAGGGTCGTCGTCACGGGGCTGGGAGCGGTCACGCCGGTCGGCAACGACGCGCCGTCCACCTGGGAGGCGGCGGTCGCGGGGAAGAGCGGCATCGACTTCATCCGCTCCTTCGACGCGAGCGGCTTCGACGTGCGGATCGCGGCGGAGGTGAAGGACTTCGACCCGAGCGGCGTGGCCTCGCCCAAGGAGGTGCGGAAGCTCGACCGCTACGTGCTGCTCTCGCTCGCGGCGGCGAAGGAGGCGGTGGAGGACGCGGCGCTGCGCGACTTCGACCCGGCGCGCGTCGGCATCGTCTTCGGCTCGGCGATCGGCGGCTTCCTCGGGATCATGGAGCAGCACGAGATCCTGCTCGAGCGCGGCCAGGACCGGGTGTCGCCGAACTTCCTGCCCAACGTCCTCGTCGACTCCGCCAGCGGGCAGCTGGCGATCTCGCTCGGGATCCGCGGGCCCAACTACGCCGTCGTCTCCGCCTGCGCCACCGGCTCCCACGCGGTCGGCGAGGGGGCGGAGCTGATCAAGCGCGGCGACGTCGACGCGGTGCTCGCGGGCGGCGCGGAGGCCTGCATGCACCCGCTGATCCTGGCCGGCTTCTCGGCCATGCGCGGCCTCGCAGTGGAGAACGAGCACCCGCCGCGGGCCTCGCGGCCATTCGACGCGACGCGGGCGGGCTTCGTGATGGGCGAGGGTGCCTGCGTGCTGCTGCTCGAGGAGTACGAGCGCGCGCAGGCGCGCGGCGCGGAGATCTACGCCGAGGTGCTCGGCTACGGGGCCTCGAACGACGCGCACCACATGGCGCAGCCCGATCCCGAGTCGGTGGGAGTCGTCGAGATGATGCGGAGCGCGCTCGCGCGGGCCGGCGTCGAGCCGGGTCAGGTCGACTACGTGAACGCCCACGGCACGTCGACGCCGCTCGGCGACCTGGCGGAGACGCGCGCGATCAAGGAGGTGTTCGGCGACCACGCGTACAAGCTGGCGGTCTCCTCCACCAAGTCGGTGATGGGCCACTGCTTCGGGGCGGCGGGGGCGATCGAGGCGATGATGTGCGTGCTCGCGGTCAAGCACGGCGTGATCCCGCCGACGATCAACTACGAGCATCCGGATCCGGAGTGCGACCTCGACTACGTGCCCAACGAGGCGCGCGAGGCCGACGTCCGCGTCGCGCTCTCGAACGCCATGGGCCTCGGCGGCCACAACGGCTGTGTCCTGGTCGGCCGCGTCGATTGACAAGTAACACTTTGTTACTTGTGTGGGACCGCGCCGCGGGGCGGGCCTACGGACTAAGTAACACTCTGTTACTTGGGATTGGACGGGTCGACAGCGGCCGCGTCCAGCGCGGCGAGCCCGTCGAGGACGGCATCGGCCTCGGCTAGCGCCTCGTCCCCCGGCGGGAAGGACGCGTTCGGGATCGCCAGCACCCGCATGCCGGCGGCCTTGGCGCTGCGGATGCCGCTGTGCGAGTCCTCGATCGCCGCGCACCGGCGGGCAGCAACCCCCAGGCGCGCCGCCGCCTCCAGGTAGACGTCCGGCGCCGGCTTGCCGCGCGCGACCTCCTCCGACGAGACCGTCGCCGCGAACCGGCCGGCGAGCCCCGCGAGCTCCAGGACGGCGTCGATCAGCGGCCGGTTGGACGACGAGGCGAGCCCGAGCGGCCAGCGGGTTGCGAGCCGCTCCACGGCCTCCCGCGCGCCCTCGATCAGCGGCAGCCGCTCGCGGTAGCGCGCCTCCAGGCGGCGCACGACCTCCGCCGAGATCGCCTCCGGCGGCTCGGGGACGCCGAGGTCGTCGTGCATGTAGCGCGACCACTCGAGCGAGCTCATCCCCATCATCGTCCGCTGCGCCTGCTCGTCGTAGCGGGCGCCGTGCTCGCCCGCGAGCGCCTCGCGCACCTCGTCCCAGAGCTCCTCGCTCTGCACGAGCACGCCGTCGAGATCGAAGACGACCGCCTCGATCAAGCCGGCTTGTAGTCCCCGTCGACGTACACGAGGCCAAGCCCGCCCCGGCCGAGCTCGACCGAGAGCACCTCGCCGACGAAGATCGTGTGGTCGCCCGCCTCGTGATCGGAGGCGATGCGGCACTCGAGCCAGGCGACCGCGCCGTCGAGCAGCGGCTCGGCCAGCGGCGACTCGCGGAGCACGATCCCCTCCCAGAGCGCGATCGGCGGGACGCTGCGCGCGAAGTGCTGCGCGAGCGCGGCCTGGTCGCCGGCGAGCAGGCTGGCGACGAAGCGGCCGGCCCCCCGCAGGGGCGTGTGGGCGGTCGAGGCATGGCCGATCGAGATGCCGACGAGCGGCGGCTCGAGCGAGAGCGAGGTGAGCGAGCCGACGGTGAGCGCGTAGTCGAGGTCGCCCGCGGCGACGGTGACGACGGCAACGGGTGCCGGGAACCGGCGCATCGCCTGCCTGAGCTCGTCCCCCGTGGCCACGGGGCGGAGACTAGTTAGGACGGCACTTCGGATCGCCGTAGGAGCGGATCTCCTCGTTGGCGATCAGGTCGAGCTCGCGGTTGTACGGGCCCGGCGATTCGGCCGCCCAGGCGACGATGGGCGTCACGCCCGGCCCGTTGGCGGTGGCGCGGTAGCGGTCGCCCGTCGGCGAGTACGGCTTGCGGCGGGCGAAGAGGCCGTAGCAGAACGTTCCCGTCGGCCGGTGGAACAGGAAGCTGTTGTCGCGCTTCCAGCCGCGCCCGTACTCCGAGTTGAACGTGTCGAGGAAGAAGAGCCGGCCGAACGAGTCGAGCGGCGCGCCGTAGCGGTCCGACTTGAACCCGTAGACCGGCTGGCCCATGTACGTGAAGCGGCCGTAGACCTGGTGCGTCTCGCGGTAGGCCCAGTTGAGCCCGACCTCGAGCACGGGCAGGTCGCCGGACCAGTGGGACAGGTGGAGCTCCCAGGCGGCACGCGCGCCGGTCGAAGGCAGCCCGTAGTTCTTCAGGAGCCGCTGGAACGCCTGGAGCGCCCAGTGACTGCCGTCGGCGGCGGTGCAGGCGGTGATGAACCACGGCAGCGACGGGCCCTCGTAGGGGCCGCAGACGTTGGGGAAGTTCTTCCAGACGGCGCGCTTGTATTTGTTGAACCCGCCCGAGTAGTCGACCTTGAAGACGACCTGGGCGCGCGCCTGCGTGGGAGCGATCGCGTTGATCGCGCCCCAGGCGAGCATGCGCTTGAGCTCGCGGCCCTGGCGGTAGGTGATCAGCGCCTCGCCCTTGGCGTTCACCTGGATCTTGACGTCCTTGGCATTGCGCGCGACGAGCTGCGCCGCCGAGGCCGGCGCGGCCAGCGCGAGGGCGGCGAGCACGGCGATCGTCAGGCGAACGAGCACGCTTCCAAGTTAGCCCCGCATTGTTGGCAAACGGTTATCGCGGAGGCCCTCGAGGTCGGCGTCGAGCTCCGCGCCGAGCAGCAGCGCGAACGACGAGAGCCAGATCCACGTGAGCATCACGATCACTGCGGCCAGCGACCCCCAGGCCTTGTTGTAGGAGCCGAACATGCTCACGTAGACCGCGAAGCCGGCCGAGGACGCGAGCCAGATGAGCACGGCGAGCAGGGCTCCGGCCGTGAGCGGCTTGAACCGGCGGGGCTTGCGGTCCGGCCCGAGCCAGTACACGACGCCGAACGCGAGCAGGAGCCCGGCGAGCAGGACGGGCCACTGGGCGACCCACCAGATCCAGCCGGCCCCGACCCAGTCGGCCATGTGGGGCCCGAGCACCAGCAGGCCGAACACCAGCGTCAGCGCAGCGAGCATCAGCAGGATCAGCGCTAGGCCGATCGCGCGCTGCTGCACGAAGCCGCGCGTCTCGTCCTGCTTGAAGATGCGGTTGAGCACGCGCATCACGGCGCCCATCGCCCCGCTGACCGTCCACGCCGCCACGAGCAGGCCCACGAGCACCATCACGAGGCCGCCGCTGCGGTTCTCGATCACGCGGGTGAGCGCATCGTCCAGGAGCGAGATGGCGTCGGCGGGCACGACGGTGGACAGCTCGGCGAGCAGGGCGCTGACCGTGGCCGGATCGGCGAAGAGGCTGAAGCAGCCGACGACCACGAGCAGGACCGATGGGATGGCGAGGAACGCGTAGTAGGTGATCGCCGCGGCGGAGTCGCCGACGTCGTCCTCCTTGAACGCGCGCCTGAACGCGCGCTTGAGCGCGTGCAGATACCGCACGGCCTCTCGAATGCCCCGTCGACGGGCGCGCTAACCCGAGACTATTTCTCGCTCGACCTACAGCTCTTCGAGCCGCGGAGCCAGCCGCCGCCCGCCCTGATCTCGCCCAGCGCGAGCAGCTTGCCGGTCCTCTGCACGCGGACGGTCACGCGCTTGCCGCCGGCGACGTCGCTGACCGCAACGACGATCTTGCCCGTCTGGAGGCACGTGAACTTGCGACCGGCGAACCATCCGTCCTTCACCCTGACCGCGGGCCTGAGGCCGCCGTCCACCTGCCGCGCCGCCCGCCCCGGCCCGCAGCGCGGGAAGAACGAGGAACGGCTCCGCGTGGCCCAGCCATAGGCCGCGAGGCCGTCGGTCTCGACCGGCCCACCGTTGCTCCAGACGGCGATGACGGTGATCTTTTCCGGGATCGCGTCGTAGCGGCCGAGCTGCCAGCCCCACGTCCGGTTACCAAGAATCTGGATGTTGACGGCGATGGCCAGGGGAGTGCAGACGCGCGCCTGGGCGGCGCTCGGCGCCGAGGAGCCGGCGCCGGCCGCGACGAGTGCGGCGGCACTGACAAGCGGTGCGGCGAGGAGTCTCAAGGGACGAAGGAGTACAGAACGACGCCCGGGATGCAAGCACCGCCGCCCGGACGTAGTAGAACCACGACGATGCGACGGAGTCCCGACCACGAGCTGATCGGGCTGGCCCGCAAGGGCTCGGCCGACGCGGCCGGCGTGCTCTTCGACCGCTACTGGTCGGCGGCCTGGGGCGCGGCCTACGCCGTGACCGCCGACCGCGCGCTGGCGGACGACGCCGCCCAGGACGCGATGCAGCGCGCCTTCGGCGCTCTTCACCGCTTCGACGAGACGCGGCCCTTCGGGCCCTGGCTGAAGCGCATCGCGGTCAACCGCGCCATCGACCTGCTGCGCGGCTCGCGGCGCCGCGAGGAGACCGCGCTCCACGGCTGGACGCTCGGGCAGGCCGCCGAGGAGGATCTCTCCCTCTGGGCGGTCGCCGACGCGGTCGCGGCTCTCGGCGCCGGGAAGCGCGAGATCGTCGTCCTCCACTACTGGCTCGACCTGCCGCTCGAGGAGATCGCGGGCGTCCTCGGCCTGCCGCCCGGCACCGTCGCGTCGCGCCTCAGCCGCGCGCTCGCGGAGCTGCGGGTCGCGCTCGGGGACGAGCAGCATGTCGTCTGAGCTCGAGCGCCTCCTGCGAGAGGCCGGCCGGCGCCTGCCCGGGCCGGATGCGGACGCCACCCGCCGCGCGCGCGGGCGAGCGCTCGCCGCCGTGCGCCGCAGGCGCAGGCTGACACGGCCGGCCGCGATGCTGCTCGCCGCCGTGCTCGTCGGCCTCGGCGTCGGCATCGGCGCCCTGGTGACGCCGAGCGGCACGGAGGCGCGCCAGCCGTACGGGCTCGGCTTCCTGCCCGCGCACGGCTGGAGCGTGCTGCAGAACGGGGGCGACGGGACGCCGGTGCGCCCCGCGGTGGCCGTCGCGGCGAACGTCCCGCTGAGCCCCGACGACGATCCCGACGGCCTTCCCCTCTCGACGCTCCAGTCCCTGCCGCCGGGCGGCATTGTGATCATCGCCGGCTTCACCGCCCGCGGCGAGCAGCCCTGGCACGACCAGGGCTTCCCGCGCCGCTCGCTGCCGCTCAGGGCATCCGACGCCACGCGGGGGATCGAGTTCGCCACCCAACTGAGGCAGGGCCGGCCGCTCGGCCAGTACCAGCTCCGGGCGGGCGTCAACCGTCACAACGTCGACGTGAACATGTACTTCGGGATCGAGCGGCCGACGGCCGAGCTCTTCGCCGTGGCGCAGCGCCAGCTCGACCGCCTGATCGTCCGCACCGCCCTGCCGGCTCCGCGCGGGGCAGGATCCTCGGAGGCGACCGTGGTCGACAGGACGTTCGTCTGCACGCCCGCGTACGGGCGCGTGAACGTGGTCGCCAGCCCGCGCGGCAGCGGGGCGAGCGATCTCTACGTCGTCGACTCCGCCGGCTACGTCAGGGTCAGCTCAGGGCCTGGGAGCTTCGCCGCCGACCTCGTCGCCGCCGCGCGCCCCGGGATGCGGAGCTGGGTGAAGCGCTTCCCTGGGGCGGTGTACGCAAGCAGCCGGCGCTGCACGTCCGTGAGCGCATCCGTTCCGCTCAGTCGTGCGGGCCTGCCCGGCCCGGCGCTGGAATGGTGGACGCGCTGGCGCTGCCGGGTCCGGGGACGCGTGCTCATCCGGGTCCGCGCGGTCGTCGAGGCGACGAGCAGCTGGGGGCCGATCCCGGGCACCTCGTACACGGGCACCCGCGGGACGCTGCGCGAGGCCTCCATGGTGGTGAGGGACGAGGTGAGCCGGCGGCCGCTTGCCTTCGTCGAGCTCGATCGGGCCGGGAAGACCAGCACCTGGACCTCGACGGGCGCGAATTGCACGCGCTAGGCCTGCTCGCAGTCGTCGCGGCGTTCGTGGCACCGGCGGCGCCGGCCGCGACGGTGATCGACCGAACGCTGCTCTGCGAGGTGGGGATCAGCGGCGGCGTGCGCAAGCTCAAGCTCTATTCGTCGTCGGCGATCCGCGAGGGTCCGCAGCAGCACGCGGCGAGCGTCGACGTGAGCACAAACCTCAGGCCCACCTGGCGGCTTGCGGCGATCGGCGAGGGGTCGCTCGAGCTGAGCCCGGCGTGCACCCGCTCGAGCGCCACCGTTCCGCTATCCGCCCGCGGCCTCGACGGAGGAGCGGCGGGCATCTTCGGGGACGAGCACGGCTGCCTCACGCCGCGCCGCGTGCTGCTCCGCGTCCGGGCGACCTTCACGTCGCGAGTGACGCTCCGGCGGGGCAGTCCTTACGGATTCCCGGTGCTGTTCGCCCGCGGAACGGTGGAGCAGGCGTCGCTCGCGATCCGCACGCAGGCCGGCAAGCCGCTCGCCTATGCCACGGTCTCGGAAACGGGCAAGGCGCGGCTCTTCACCGCGGGGAGCTGCACGGCCGAATGAGCAACCAAAGGCGGACACAGGCGTCTCATCGAGAGAGGGAGGAAGCGACGTGACCACCAGGATCGGATCGGCGCTGGCAGTGCTCGGCGTAGCCGTGGCGCTCACGGCCACGGCCCTGGGGAGGGCACCCGCGGCGCACGCGCCGGCCGTCTGCCCACGCTTCGACCCGGCCTTCCGGCTCGAGTTCGGCGCCTGGGGCGGCCCCGGCACGCCGCTGCCCAAGCGCGAGCTGTTCGCCGCTGCGGTCACGCGCGGCTCCGACCGGGCGGGCGGCCACATGATCTGGGGCTCGGCGACGCCGACGAAGGCGACCGTCGATCCTGCCTGCCGGCCGGCGCGGCTGGCCGCCAGGCCGATCGAGACCCGGCTCTCGAAGCCGTACACCTACCGCGTCTCCGGCCACAGCGGCTGGGTCAAGGCGCCGAACGGCGACCGGCTGTTCCTCGAGCGGGTCGAGCGCACCACGAGCGACCCAAGGGTCACGCGGGGAGCGCTCGCGGTCAGCTTCAAGTGCGTCGCCTCGGGGCCGGTCACGGTCGCGATGACGAACAGCGGCGGCGGCACCTACTTCACGGTCCGCATCCGCCGCGAGCTCTACGCGACCGCGGCGGTGCGCCCGAACGACGAGTTCACGTTCCGCGTCTCGAACCGCTGCGAGCGCGACCAGTGAACGGCGCTCCGGAGCTCTCCACCCGGCTGGTCGCCAACGTCGAGACCGTCGTCCACGGCAAGACGGACGAGATCAAGCTCGTCCTCGCGGCGATGATGTGCGGCGGGCACGTGCTGCTCGAGGACGTTCCCGGCACGGCGAAGACGATCCTCGCGCGCGCGCTCGCGGGGAGCGTCCACGGCGCGACGAACTCGCGCATCCAGTGTACGCCCGACCTCCAGCCCACCGACGTCACCGGCCTGTCCGTCTTCAACCAGCGCGAGCGGGACTTCGAGTTCCGGCCGGGCCCCGTGTTCGCGAACGTCGTCCTCGTCGACGAGATCAACCGGGCGATGCCCAAGACGCAGTCGGCGCTGCTCGAGGCGATGGCCGAGCAGCAGGTCACGATCGACGGCGTCACCCGCGCGCTGCCCGACCCGTTCCTCGTGATCGCGACGGAGAACCCGATCGAGCAGGAGGGCACCTTCCCGCTGCCGGAGGCGCAGCTCGACCGCTTCTTCCTCCGCACGGCGCTCGGCTACCCGGGCGAGGACGACGAGCTGCGGATCGTCGAGGAGCAGGTCCGCGCGCACCCCGTCCACTCGCTGCGCCCGGTGATCGACCTGGACGACGTGCGCACGATTCGCGCGGCCGTCTGGGACGTCTACATCGACCCCGTGCTCCGCCGTTGGGCGATCAGGCTCGTGCGCGCGACGCGGCAGGCCGAGGGCGTCGCGATCGGGGCCTCGGTGCGCGGCAGCCTCGCGCTCGAGCGCGCCGCCCGCGCGATCGCGCTCCTCGACGGCCGGGACTACGTCACGCCGGTGGACGTGGAGCGCCTCTTCCTGCCCGTGCTGATGCACCGGATCGTCTTCACGCCGAGCTTCGTCGCCACTGCCCGCGAGCTCGGCTGGGAGGCGGCGTCCGCGCGCTTCCGCGAGGACTGCCTGGCGCTCGCGCCGCGCCCAGGCGCCGATCTGGAGGTGATGTCTGCATGATCGCAATCGTCGCGGCAGCGATCATCGCCGCGGCATCGCCGGTCGTCGACAGCACGGTCGAGTGCTCCGTTGCCGGCGGGGAGGGCTATCCCGATCCGCCGCCGCGGTATCTCAACGTCATCGCTTCGCCCCTACTCAGCGGGTGGCCGCCGAGCGTGAACACCTGGGACCGCCAGGTCGGCCTCAGCATCGGCTTCAGAACGCGCCGCTCACCGCAGCACACGACCGGCTCGGTTTGGATCGACCGCGTCGAGTGCAGGGCGACACGGGTGCTCGTTCCTCTGTCGAGCCGTGGGCTCCGACAGGTCGATGCCCGCCTCGGCGCTCGGTACAGATGCGACGTGCCTGCGAAGGTGCTCGTCCGCGTGCGTGCTGTCTTCACGCGCCCAGTAACACTCCTGCCGCAGCGCGGCTACCTGATGGCGCGAGGAACCATTTCCACCGGTTCGATCGCCGTCCGCACGCGCACCGGTAGGCCGATCTTCCTTGGTTCGGCGCAGGACCGCGGGAAGACGACAGCTTTTGTGGCTCGCGGCCGCTGCTCGAGATGACGGCGACCTTCCCGCTCATCCCCCGGCGACGGGTGCTCGGGCTGCCGTTCGGCGGCCTGCACAGCCTGCGCCGCGGGATCGGCTCCGACGTCGCCGGGTCGCGCCCCTATCAGCCGGGCGACGACGTCGACAAGATCGACTGGTACGCGTCGGCGCGGCTCTCGCTCGCGCGCGGGAGCGAGGAGTTCGTCGTCCGCGAGCACTTCGCCGAGGAGGCGCCGCGCGTCGTCGTGCTCTGCGACCGGCGGCCCTCGATGTCGGTCTTCGGCGACGGCTGGCCGTGGCTGCGGAAGCCGGAGGCGATCAGGCATGCGGTGCGGATGATCGGCGACAGCGCGACGGCGGCCCGGGGGCTGCTCGGCTACCTGGACGAGGCGGAGGGGACGCCGTTCTGGCGGCCGCCCCGCAGCGAGGCGGAGGCGGGCCTGCTCGACGCCGACCGGCCGTTCGGGGCCGCCGAGGACACGCTCGCGCGGGGCCTCGCCCACCTCGCGGAGCACCGCCGCGACCTGCCCGCCGGCACTTTCGTCTTCATCCTGTCCGACTTCCTCGTCCGTCCCGTCCGTGACGAGTGGCTGCGGGCGCTCGAGCGCCGCTGGGAGCTCGTGCCGGTCGTGATCCAGGACCCGGTCTGGGAGCAGAGCTTCCCCGACGTGAGCGGGGCCGCCGTTCGCTTCGTCGACGCGGCCACGGGGCGTCCGACCCTGACCGCGCTGAGGCCGCGCGAGGTGGCGGCCCGCCGCGAGGAGAACGAGCGCCGGCGCGACGAGCTGCTGCGGGAGCTGCGCGCGCTCGACCTCGAGCCCGTGCTCGTCTCGTCGCACGAGGCGCGCGAGGTCTCGCTCGCGTTCCTCCGCTGGGCCGACCAGCGGGTGTTCACGCGAGGGCGCGCGTGAGGCGGGCGCTCCTCGTGGCAACCGCGCTGCTCGCGGCCGGTTGCGGCGGCGGCGACGACTCGCCTGCCGTGCCCGAGGGCCGGTACCTCGCGGTCAGCCGCTCCTTCGCCCCGAAGGCGGGGTTCTTCGCGGAGCCGGTCGTCGCGCAAGTGGAGATCGTCGTCGACCGGAGGCACCTCGACCCGGGCCGGATCCGCGTCGAGCCGCGAACGTTCCCCTACCGGCCCTTCACCGAGCTGAGCGCGGAGCGGCGCGACTTCGCCCGCTACACGCGGCTCCGCTTCGAGGTGTCGCTTCGCTGCCTCTACTACGCCTGCCTGCCAACGCACCTCGACATCCCCGGCGCCCCCTACCGCGACCAGCGGGTCACGCGCCTCAAGGCCTGGCACGTCTACTACGACGATCCCGAGACGGGGAAGCCGCGGCATCTCGCGCGCTTGTGGTGGCCGAAGCTGGAGGCGGTCTCGAATCTCGACCTGACCGACGTGCAGGTCACGTTCCAGGCCAACCCGGGGCGAGTCACGCTCACGCCGCTGCCGGAGGTGACCTACAGGTTCTCGCCGCCGCTGCTCGCCTCGCTCCTGCTCCTCGCCGCCCTGCTCCTGCTCGTCTACCCGGCTCTGCTCGTCCGCCGGTGGCAGCTCCGCCGCCGCCCGCCGCCGCCTGCGCCCGAGCCGCCGCCGCCTCCGCTCGAGCGGGCGCTCCGGCTGGTCGAGTGGGCGCGCGACCGGGTCGACGGCGAGGACCGGCGCCAGGCGCTGGAGGAGCTTGCGTTCCAGCTGGACGCGACCGGCAAGGGCGCGCTCGCCGACCGGGCGCGGCGGCTCGCCTGGGGCGCGCCTTCGCCGTCCCCGCAGGCGGCCGGCGAGCTCGTGGAGGCGGTGAGGAATGACCGCTAGCGCGATCCCCGCCACCGAGGCCGCCCGGCTGCGGCCGGCCGCCGTCCGCACCGGCGCCGTCCGCGCCGTCCTCGGGCTCGCCCTGATCGGCGCGCTCGCGCTCGCGTTCCTCGTGGCCCGTGGGTACGACGTCCGCTACGCGCCGCTCGTCCCCTCGGGGACGACTGGGATGGTCGTGCTGGACATGTCCGCGAGCGTCTACGAGGGGGCGATGGAGGAGACGATCCAGAAGCTGGCGCGGACCGGCGAGCGCGCCGGGCTCGTCGTCTTCTCCGATGCCGGCTACGAGCTCTTGCCGCCCGGCACGCCCGGGCGTGAGCTCGTGCCGATCCTGCGCTTCCTGAAGCCGTCGGGCAATGCCGGCGAGCTACCCGTGAACCCGTGGCAGGACTTCCGGGCCGGAACCCAGATTTCGGCGGGCCTCCGGACGGCGCGCGAGGCGCTGGTCCGCGAGGGCGGCCGCGGCTCGATCCTTCTGATCAGCGACCTCGAGATCCTCCCCGACGAGGTCGAGCGGCTGGCGGCGGAGGTCGTCGAGCTGAAGCGCGAGGGGATCACAGTCCGCATCGTCCCGCTCTCGCCGAGGCCGGAGAAGATGGCGAGGATCGAGGCGATCACCGGGCCCGCCTCGTTGCTGCGCGAGGGCAGGCAGGGCAGCAAGGTGCGCGCCCCGGAAGAGCGGAGCCTGCGCGCCGCGGCCCCGTGGACGTTCGCTGTCGTCGCCCTGCTGCTCGTGCTGCTGCTGGCGACGAACGAGCGGGTGCTCTCGCGCCTGGAGACGCGGCGGTGATCCGGGCGCTCGCCGGCTGTGCGGCGACGGTCGCGGCCGTCGCCCTGGGCGTGCTCGCCGTGGACGTGCTGCGCGCTCCCGGCCAGATCTCGGCCGAGGACGCGCGCTTCCACGGAGCGCCGACGCGACTCACGTCTCCGTGGGGCGCAGTCGACTTCCTCCCAGGCCGGCCGGCCGAGCGCCTGCTCGACGTCGGCGACGATCTCGACTTCCGGCGCGCGACCTGGCTCTTCCGGCGCGTACAGCCCGGGAAGGTGCAGATCGCCGGCGACGAGCAGCCGCTGCTCGAGGCGCTGCGCGGGAAGGCGATCGTCGAGATCGCGGAGCGCAGCCGCCGGGAGTCAGACCCCAGGCGCCGCGCGCAGCTCCTCAACCTGAACGGCGTGTTCGCCATGTCGCGCTACCTCGTCTTCAGCGCGTTCGACAAGGAGCGCTACCTGAAGGAGGCGATCGGCTCCTTCCGCAACGCCGTCCGGCTCGACCCCGAGCACGCGGACGCCCGCGCGAACCTCGAGCTGGCGCTGCGGGCGGCCAAGGGCTCAGGGATCGCCGGCGAGGACCCGGACGCCGGCGCCTCGCGCGGCCAGCTTTCCGGGACCGGCCGCTCCGGCGGCGGGTACTGAGTGGCCCTGGGTTTCCTCACGCCGCTCGCCGCGCTGCTCGCCGCCGTCGTTGTCGCGCCGCTGGGGGTGTACGTCCTGCGCCAGCGCCGGCAGGCGAGCATTCGCGCGGCCCTCGGGCTCGAGGCGCCGTCGCGCCGTTCACGGCTTGTGCTGGTCGCCGCGCTCGCGGCCATCCCCGGGCTACTCGGGCTCGCCGCGGCCCAGCCGGTGCTCGAGAGCGACCGCGTCCGCCAGGAGCGGAGCAACGCGGAGATGTTCGTCGTGCTCGACACGTCGCGCTCGATGCTCGCGTCCGCCGGGCCCGAGGACCCGACGCGCTTCGAGCGCGCGCGGGAGTTCGCCCTGCGGCTGAACGACGAGCTGGCGGTCGTCCCGCTCGGGCTCGTGTCGATGACCGACCGCGTCCTCCCGCACGTCTTCCCGACGACCGACCGGCGGGTGATCGCGGCGGCCCTCCGGGACAGCATGGGGATTCAGCGGCCGCCCGGTTCGATCGCGTACACGTCGGTCCCGTCGACGACTTTCGACTCGCTGGCCTCGATCCCGCTGCTGAACTACTTCTCGCCGGCGGCGCGGAAGCGCCTGCTCGTGGTGCTGACCGACGGGGAAACGCGCGCGCGCGAGCGCGACCTCTCCGCCCCTTACGCGCGCGAGCCGCGGATCGCGACGCTCTTCGTGCGCTTCTGGCAGGAGGGCGAGCGGATCTACGAGACCGGGGTGGCGGAGGACGGCTACCAGCCGCGTGATCCTGATGGCGCCGCACTGCGGCTGGTCGCCGCGCAGGTCGAAGGACGGGTGTTCTCCGAGGACGACGCGGGCGCGGTGACCGAGGCGGCGCTCGAGGCGCTGGGGACCGGGCCCACGCAGGAGCGCGTGATCGAGGGCGAACGGCGCGCGCTGATGCCGTGGGTGACGCTCGCGGCGGTCCTGCCCCTCGGGCTCGTGCTCGTCCGACGTAACGTCTGACGCGCCCGGGGGACTACTCTTCAGGCGATGTTCCTCTTCACGAAGCCGAGTCACATGGTCACCGCCGAGGACGCCCTGCCCGGGCGTGACGAGCGGATGCCCGTGCCCGAGCGGCACGAGGTGCTCGGCACGCCGCTCGAGCCGCCGTTCCCGGCCGGCCTCGAGCAGGCCGTCTTCGCCCTGGGGTGCTTCTGGGGCGCCGAGCGGGTGTTCTGGCAGGCGCCGGGCGTCTACACCACGGCCGTCGGCTACGCGGGCGGGTTCACGCCGAACCCGACCTACCAGGAGGTCTGCACGGGGCGAACCGGCCACACCGAGGCCGTGCTCGTCGTCTTCGACCCCGCGCAGACGAGCTACGAGGAGCTGCTGCGGCTGTTCTGGGAGAACCACGACCCGACGCAGGGAATGCGCCAGGGCAACGACGCCGGCACGCAGTACCGCTCGGCGGCCTACTGGGCGACCGAGGAGCAGCGGCGCGCGGTGGAGGAGTCGCGGGCCATGTACCAGGCGAGGCTGGCCGCCGCCGGCTACGGCGAGATCACGACCGAGCTCGCGGAGGCGGGGCCGTTCTACCACGCCGAGGACTACCACCAGCAGTACCTGGCGAAGAACCCGAACGGCTACTGCGGCCTCGGCGGCACCGGTGTCGCCTGCCCGGTCGGGCTCAAGACCGCCTAACCGAAGAGCGGCCCTAGACGTACAAGGTTGGAACAAGGCGGCTTGGTGGGAGCTTGGCCGCTTGCTTGAGTAGGTTCAGGGTATGACTACGAAAAAGACGCCACCCTCGGCCGCAGCCATCTTGGAACGTGCCTTCAGCCTCACAAATGAGGCCATGTTCACGGTAGCGCTGCAAATCCGGCGACTTGGCTCGGAAGAGCCTGAGGACAAGGACTTCGTCATGCGCTGGTGGGCCGATCTGCAGTTCTTGATCGTGGCGCTGCGTCGCCTTCGTCGGGCTGCCGAGCTTGCGGCCAGGGTTGACGACCCGAGTGCATCGGTAAGGAAGGCCATCGCCCTCTTCGATGCCGAACTACCAGCTCTACGTGTGATGCGGAATGTCGGTGAGCACATCGACGAGTACGCCGTCGACCACCCTCGACGCCATCACGAGGAGATTGATCGCCGCCAGCTGCAGGTCGGAAGCTGGGACGGAAGGGTGTACCGGTGGCTCCAAGACCAGAGTGGTGAGCAACTTGAGCTCGATGCCGACAGGGCGAAGACTGCTGCGGAACAGCTCTTCGAAGAAGTCCGGTCGCTGTACCGGGTGGGCGTCCGGTCGTGTGGACATGGCGTTTAGCAATAGGCATGATGGTTAAGCCACGTTGGGCTCGACTTTGGCAGTGACTCTCGGCGTTCTTGGCTGCGCTTTCCGGAGAACTCTGAGCTGGCGAGGGGCGTCCTGAATGGTGTCCGACCGTCGCCGTAGCGTTCCCTTCAGTGGGAATGTGGGACCTGCCCATCGAGGAGTTACTAGCGGAGGCACCTACGCTTTGGCTCGATCGGGACGGGATGGTGCACGAGAGCACGTGGTGCCTGGGGTCGCCCCCACGCCAAATGAGCCGTTCCAGGCGCCAGAGTCCCGCAACGACAGCGTTAGAATGGCGCCTGATTTTCGTCGGCGACGATGTCGGGATGCCGCACTGCGGGCGCTGCTTCCGTGGCCCACGGCGAATCTAGTCCGTCATCTCTCTGTCCGGTCGGTAGTCCGATCGCGTGGACTCGCGTGTACCGGAACCCCTGATGGTTCCTAGCCCTGGGGGCGATTAAGGGCGGGGACTGATGTGTACTTTCTCTGCACATCCTTTTTCCGTTAGCCGCGGGAGCTAGTTTCAGTGGCGTGAGTGTGGTTGACTGTTGTCATCACGCCAGCCTCCACACGAAGGGAGGTGGAACTACATGACTCAAGAAGATGCGATTCGTGCTGCGCAGCAGACCGGCGTCGCTGATGGAGATTGCGTAATCGTTCAGTCAGACGGGCAGATCCTTCATCCCCACACATCGCCATCCGGCATCAACCACGTCGATGCTTGGAGAGTTTGCAATTACGGCGGGTCCTACACGGCAGAGAAAATACACTCTGCCTAGCAGGCGGCTAAATGCATGTCGGGCCTATCGGGATTCATATTGCCGGTAGGCCTTCTTGGGCCGAAATAGATTCGATGCCCAGTAACACAAGCGAACCCCGCGACCGGTAAACGACCGCGGGGTTCTAACGTGCTCATTTTGGCGGCGGGGGTGGGATTCGAACCCACGGACGGCTTTCGCCGTCAACGGTTTTCAAGACCGCGCCGTTCGGCCGCTCCGGCACCCCGCCGCGGGGAAGTGTGCCCTACCGGGTGACGCGCTCGGGCGCGCCGTAGGGCCGCAGCAGGTCGGGCACCTCGCCCTGGAAGTTCTCGAGCACCGCCAGCGCCATCCGGTCGACGACGGCGGTGCCGTTGAGCGTGTGCACGTGCTCGACGCCGCGCTCGCTCCGGTAGCGCGTCCCCAGACGGCGCGCCTGGAAGTCGGTCGCGTTCGAGATCGAGGCCGTCTCGCGGTAGCGCTCCTGGCTCGGGAACCAGATCTCGACGTCGTAGGTCTTGGCCATGGCCGTGCCCGTGTCGCCCGCGGGCAGGACGATGACCCGGTACGGCAGCCCGAGCGCCTGGACGATCTCCTCGGTGTTGGCGAGCAGGTATTCGAGCTCGTCCCACGAGGCCTCGGGCGCCGCGAACGAGAACTGCTCCACCTTGTTGAACTGGTGCACCCGGAACATGCCGCGCGTGTCGCGTCCCGCCGCGCCCGCCTCGCGGCGGAAGCAGGGCGAGAAGCCGGCGTAGCGCAGGGGCAGGTCGGCATCCTCGAGGATCTCCCCGAGGTGGAGGCCCCCGAGCGGGATCTCGGCCGTCCCCGCGAGGTAGAGCTCGTCGGCGGGGAGCTCGTAGACGTCGTCCTCGAGCGAGGGCAGCTGGCCCGTCCCCACGAGCGCCTCCTCGCGGAGCAGAACGGGCGGTAGCACGGTCACGAAGCCTTTCGCCGCGAGCCGGTCGAGCGCGAGGCGGTACATCGCGAGGGCGAGCAGCGCCGTGTCGCCGATCCAGTAGCCGAAGCGCGAGCCGGACACGCGCGCGGCCCGCTCCAGGTCGAAGCGGCCGATCTCGGTGTGCTCGCGCGCCGACTCGAGCGCGGGCGGCTCGCCCACGGTGCGCACCAGGGTCGCGTCCTCCTCGCTCGCGCCGTCGGGGACTGACTCGTGCGGGAGGTTGGGGACGCGCAGCGCCAGCTCGTCGCGCTCGGCTTCGGCCGCCGCGAGCTGCTCCTCGAGCCCCTTCAGCTCCTCCTTCACCTGCTTCAGCTGCTCGACCTGCTCGGGGGCCGGCTTCCCGTCGAGCTTCTGCGCCGCGCGGAGCTCCTCGACGCGCGGGACGAGAGAGCGCCAGCGCTCGTCGGCCGCGAGCAGCGCGTCGAACGCGTCGGCCGCGCCCCTGCGTGCGAGCGCGGCGCGATACTCGTCGGGCCGGGCGCGGGCTGCCTTCAGGTCGATCATGCGACGGAGTCTAGAAAGGCCTCGAGCACCTGGGCCACGCCCTCCTCGTCGGGCCCGGGACAGACGAGGTCCGCGACCGCCAGCACGCGCTCGTGCGCGTTCTCCACCGCGACCGCGTAGCCGGCCCACTCGAGGAGCTCGACGTCGTTCTCGCCGTCGCCGAAGGCGACCGTCCACTCGCGCGCGAAGCCCAGGTGCTCGGCCAGGAACGCCAGCCCCGACGCCTTCGTCACCGCCGGGCTCGCGAACTCGAGGAAGTACGGCAGCGACCTCGAGATGTAGAGCCGCCCGTCGAAGCGCGCCTTCATCCGCGACTCGAGGCCGTCGAGCGCGTCAGGGTCGCCGACCGAGACCAGCTTCGTGGGCGGCTCGTCGAGCCAGGCAACGAGGTCGCCGACCGGGTGGATCGGGATGTGCTGGAAGTCCGCGTATGCCCGCGCCTCGGGCGTCACCTCCGCGACGTAGAGCTCGTCGCCGACGTAGCAGTTGACGTGGAAGCCCTCTTTGGCGACCGCCGCCAGGGTCTCGCGCGCGAGCTCGACCGGGATCAGCTCGTGGCGGAGGAAGCGGCCGGTCGCCGGCTCGGCGACCACTGCGCCCTGGTAGCAGACCACCGGCTCGTCCCCTACGAGGTAGGGGCGGACCGACTGGAACATGCGGCCGGTGACGACGACGAAGGGGACGCCGGCGGCGCGCACGGCTTCGATTGCCGCCCGCGTCCGCGGCCGCAGGACGCCGTCCTCGCCGATCAGCGTCCGGTCGAGGTCGCAGGCGAACGCGTCGACTCGGCGGGGGAGGGTCAGCCCGTCGACTCGAGGACGTACGCGGCGACGTCCTGGATCTGCTGCTCGCTCAGCGAGTCCTTGAACGCGGGCATCGGGCTCGCGCCGTTGGTGACGCGGTCGACGATCAGCTCGAGGCTGGGCTTCGACTCGTCGAGGTTCGGGCCGATCGTGCCGGTCGAGCCGGCCGCCTCGAGCACGTGGCAGCTCCCGCACCCTTCGGACGCGTAGACGTCGGCCCCGGCCTCGGCGTCGCCGCCGGCTTCGGCCTCGGTCTGCGTCTCCGCCGGGACGGTGCCCTCGACGTTCTCCGGCAGCGGCTGGGCCTCTTCGCCCGATCCGCAGCCGGCAGCGAGCAACGCTGCAGCGACGGCGAGGAGGGCGGCTCGGAGGCGCATTCGGGCGGCAGTTTACGCTCTCCACCATGCTTGCTGCCGCGGCCGTCGTGAGCGGGCTCGTCCTCGGCGGCGGCGCCTCCGGCCTGCTCGTGCCCGACGCCGGGCCGCGCACCAGCTCCGAGCGCGCGCGGGCGTCGTTGGTCTGCGGTGAGGTCGTGAACGTCCTTCGCGGTAAGCCGGCCTGCGCGGCGCCGCTCGTTCGGCTCGACCCGAACGCCGCGCTCCGGCTCGAGCTCCCAGCCGGCGGCGACCAACCCAACGACCGCCGCTACCCGATCGTCCTCACCGGCGCCGAGGGCCTGCTCACATCCGACTCGACCCGGATCCCCGGGCTCGTCTCGATCGCCGACATCGGCCGCGGCGCCGTCCGGGTCGTCCCGCACGACGACCCCGTCGCCTACCTGAAAGACCTGGACGAGCGGATCTCGGACAACGCGTACGCGCGCATCCGGGCGTTCATCCTGGCCGCCGGGATCCTGCTCGCCCTCGCGCTGGTGGCGCCGCGCGCGGCCGTGGCCGGCTTCGTCGCCGTGCCGGCCGCGAACCTCGCGCTCGGGGCGGCCGGGGTCTCGGAGCTCTGGGCGGTGCTGCTCGTCACGGGTCTCGCGGCGGGGTCAGGTCTTGCACTGGCGCGCCTGCCGCTGGTGCCGCTGTCCATCGCCGTCGTCGCGGCGTACCTCGGCGCGCTCGCCGCCGAGGGGACGTGGGTGTCGCTGTCGCCGCTCGGCCCGTCCCAGAACGGCCGCTTCTTCGGGCTCTCGAACCTGCTCGCGACGCTGCTGCTGGTGCCGGCGCTGGTCGGCGCCTCGCGGCGAGCGACGTTCCTGCCGGCCGCAGTCCTCGCGGTCGTGATGGTCGCGGGGAGCTCGTTCGGCGCCGACGGGGGCGGCGCGGTCGTGCTCGTCGCGGCCTTCGCCGTGCTCGCCGCGGGTCTGTTCGGCCGCCTCGGCGGGCTCGCCGCCGCGACCGCAGTCGCAGTCGCCGCCGCGCTCGCGATCGTGATCGGGCCCTCGACGCATGTCACCTCCGCCGGCAGCGCCGACCTCCCCGACCGGGTGCAGCTCTCGCTCGAGCGGATCGCGGACGACTGGCTGTTCGGGGCGGCGGCGGTCGTCGCCCTCGTCCTGCTCGCCCTGCTGGCGCTCCGCGACCCCCGCCGCCCGCTGCCGCTCGCGCTCGCCGTCGGAGTGGCCGTCTCGATGGCCGTGAACGACTCTCCGTTCGAGGTCGCAGTCGCCGGGCTCGTCGGCTACCTGGCCCTCCGCCGATACGATTCCTCGGGATGAGGCGCAAGGGGTACGGACGCGACGCGGGCCTGACCGCCCGCATGGTCACGGTGACATTCGCGCTCGGCGCGCTCTACGTCGCCTTCTTCATCGTCCTCTGGCAGATCGTCAACTTCGGGATCGGCACGGCCGTGGTCTTCGCGGCCGGGCTCGCGATCTTCCAGTGGTACACGTCGGCCAAGGTCGCCTTGATGGCCTCGGGCGCGAAGGTCGTGACGCCCGAGCAGGCGCCCGAGCTGCACGCGATGGTCGATCGGCTCTGCGCGATGGCCGACCTGCCGAAGCCGAAGGTGGCGATCATCGACACGGACATGCCGAATGCCTTCGCCACCGGGCGCAGCCCCAAGCACTCGGCCGTCGCCGTGACGCGGGGGCTCTGGGAGCGGCTCGAGCCGCGCGAGGTCGAGGGCGTGATCGCGCACGAGCTCTCCCACATCGGCAACCGCGACGTCACGATCATGACCGTCGCGAGCTTCTTCGCCATGCTCGCCGCGATCCTCACCCGCTTCGGCCTCTACGCCGGGATGTTCGGCGGCGGCGGCCGCAGCCGCGAGGGGGGCGGCGCGCCCGTCTGGCTGATCATGTTCGTCGTCTCGATGGTCACCTACGTCATCAGCTACGTGCTGATGATGGCCATCTCGCGCTACCGCGAGTACGCCGCCGATCGCGGCGCCGCGCTCATCACCGGCGCGCCCGAGAACCTGATGAGCGCCCTCCAGAAGATCGCGAGCCGGATGCTCCAGATCCCGCAGCGCGACCTCCGCCAGGCCGAGGGGCTGAACGCGTTCTTCATCATCCCGACGAGCGTTCGCTCGAAGGCCGGCGAGCTCTTCATGACCCATCCGCCGCTCGAGAAGCGCCTGGCCGCGCTCTCGGAGATCGCGCGCGAGATGGGCCGGCCCGTCTCCTAGCTCCCTTGGGCCTGCTGGACGTCCTCTTCGGCCGGCGGCGGCTGAAGGACGCGCGCGGTGACAAGCTGTTCGCGCTCTCGTCTGCGGCCGTGACCATGCAGACCGAGCTGGGGCTGAGGCCGGGGGACACGGCCGCGGTGTGCTTCAAGCCGCTCTCGGCCGGCGAGTTCGTGCGCGCCGAGAACGAGCTCCAAGAGCTCCTCGATCTCGCCCTCCAGGAGACCGCCTCCCGCATCCGCCGCCGCTCCGACGAGTTCGGCTACGAGTGGCTCGTGGTCGAGGACAAGGACTTCGAGGACCTCGTCACGGCTGTCCACCTGATCGGCTCCGAGCTGAAGTCGCGCGGGTTCGGGCCGCAGCTGCTCGCGGCGATCTTCCGCTTCGAGGGGAAGGAGCGGCCGGTCTACTGGATCTACGGCTACAAGCGCGGCGCCTTCTGGCCGTTCGTGCCGACCGGGGAGGGCCAGGGCCGTGACAACGCGGAGGAGCTCGAGCTGAAGGCGAAGCTGGAGAAGGAGATCCCCGTCGAGCCGGACCTCTCCCGCTGGCTCGGGCTCTTCGACGCGCCGGTGTGAGCTTCTGAACGGGGTCAGACCCCAGGAACGGAAGTGTGACGATCCTCCCCCAGGTCTCGCTCGCGACAGCTGCAAGGGGCATCAGCACGCCTGGCCGTATCACTCCCGTGACGATCTCGTGACACTGCTGCGTGCGGGGTCTGACCCCGTTTGAGAGCCGCCCGCGCCGCGGTCACGGTCGTCTTCGTCGTCCACGGCGCGGTCTTCGGGACGTGGGCCGCCCGCATTCCGGCCGTGCGCGCAGACCTCTCGCTCACCGACGGGCAGCTCGGGCTCGCGCTCCTCTCACTCGCCCTGGGGTCGTTCGGGGGCCTGCCCCTCGCCGCGTGGACGACGGGACGCCAGGGCAGCCGCGCGACGGCGCGGATCGCGATCATCCTCTTCGCGGCGCTGCTCCCTCTGGCCGCGCTCGCGCCCGGCCGCGCCTCGCTGGCCGCCGCCCTCTTCTGCTTCGGGGTCGCCGGAGCGGCGGCCGACGTGGCCATGAACGCGCACGGGCTCGCCGTCGAGGGCCGCTATCCGCGGGCGATCTTCTCCTCGCTCCACGCCGGCTGGAGCTTCGGCGGGCTCGCGGGCGCCGCCGTCGCGGGCGTCGTCGCACGAGCGGGGGTGGGCGTCGACGCGCACTTCGCCGTCGCCGCGGCCGTGCTCGCGGTCGCCGGGGTCGCCGCCTCGGCGCGGCTGCTGCCGGCGGAGGTCGACCGGCCGGACGAGCCTGCACCGCTCCGCCTGCCGCCGCGCCGGCTGCTGCCGCTCGCCGCGCTGGCCTTCTGCGTGCTCTTCGGCGAGGCGGCGGCGCACGACTGGAGCGCGGTCTACGTCGCGGGCCCGCTCGGCGGCAGCGAGGGGGTCGCCGCGTTCACCTTCGCCGCCTTCGCCACGACGATGACCGCCTTTCGGCTGGCCGGCGACCGGCTGACGGCCAGGCTCGGAGCCGTGACGATGACGCGGGCGGGCGGCCTGCTCGCGGCCGGCGGCGTGGCCCTGCCGCTCGTCGTCCGGGAGCCGGCCGCGGCCGTCGCGGGCTTCGCGCTCGTCGGCGTCGGGCTCGCGGGAATCGTGCCGATCCTCTTCCGCACCGCCGGCTCGCTGCCCGGGATCCCGCCCGGCCACGGCCTCGCGGCACTGACCACGGTCGGCTACGGCGCGTTCGTCGTCGGCCCGCCGGCCGTCGGCTTCCTGGCCGACGCGATCGGGCTCGGAGGGGCGCTCTGGTTGGTCGTAGCCTTGCTGGCTACGACTCCAGCTCTCGCTTCTCCTCGCCGGCTCCCACCTCGGCCTTGAGCCGCGCCAGGTCGGCCTCGACCTGCTGCTCCGAGGCGAGCTGGGCGAGCTCCCGGTCGAGCTGGGTCTGGTCGGAGGTGAAGTCCTCGAGCGTGCCCGACTCGATCAGCTCCTCGATCGCGCCGGCGCGCGCCTGCATCTCTTCGGTCTTCTCGCGCGCGCGCACGATCGCCAGGCCGGTGTCGGCCATCTGCGTGCCGATTCCGGTGGCCGCCTCTCCGATGCGCACCTGCGCCTCGGCGGCGGAGTACTGCGCCTTGATGACCTCCTTCTGCGACCGGAACGACTCGATCTTCGCCGAGAGCTGCCGCTCGTTCTGGATCAGCTTCTCCTGCTGCATCTCGAGCTGGGCCACCTGGTCGTCGAGCCCCCGCAACTGCTGCTGCACGGCGGACTTCCGCTCCAGCGCGGTGCGCGCGAGATCCTCGCGCTCGCTCCCGAGGGCCTGACGCGCCTGCTCCTCCAGCTTGACCAGCTGCTGCTCGAGCTTGCCCGTCTGGAGCTGAAGGCGCTTCTTCGCGGTGACCACGTCGGCCACGCCGCGCTTCACGTCCTGGAGCAGCTGCAGCTGGCGCTCGTACGAGTAGTCGAGCTGCTCGCCCGGGTCCTCCATGCGGCCGATCAGCTTGCTCAGCTTCGCCTTGATGACCGCCGCAGCGCGCGAGAGTAGGCCCATGGCGCGCTAGCCTACCCTCCCGTGCGCGTCGAGAGAAGCATGGATCCGGGCTGGCTCTCGAACGCCTTCCTCGTCTGGGACGAGACCACGCGCGACGCCTTCTTCGTCGATAGCGGCGCCCCGCTGGGGCCGCTCGTGGAGGTTGTCGAGCGCGAGGGGCTGACGGTGACCGCCTTGCTGACCACGCACCGGCATAGCGACCACGTCGCCGGCGACGCGGAGCTGCGGTCGCGGTTCGGGGTGGAGGGGACGCAGTCCGCGGCGTGGGCGCTGGCGATCCCCACGCCCGGCCACGCAGACGACCACGTCGCCTTCGTCGTCGAGGATCTCTGCTTCTCGGGCGACCTGCTCTTCAAGGACGCGGTCGGCGGCGGCGACGCCGCGACCATCCGCGAGTCGGTTGCGCGGCTGCTCGAGCTGCCGGACGAGACGCGCGTGCTGCCCGGCCACACCGACGAGACGACGATCGGCCGCGAGCGGGCGGAGAACCCCTTCCTGCGCTACTGGTTCGGCTCGGTCCCGGCGCTCGACGAGCCCTGCCGGGTCGCGGGCGAGGAGGCGACGCTGCTCGTCTGGTCGCCCGACTACGACGGGAAGGGCAAGGCGCTCGTCCGCGCCGGCGACGGCGGTGAGCGGATCGTCGGCGGTTCACGCGTGGAACGCCTCTAGGCGTTCCCGTTCGGCTTCGGCCTCGCGCGGCAGGCGCTCGAACGGGTCGACGACCACGCGGCCGTCGCGGTACGACCACGCGCCCGCGACGCGTCCGTCGACGAGCACCGTGCCGAACGAGAAGGGCGTGTTGGTGGCGAAGATCCGCTGCCGGTGCCGCTCGGGGAGGATGCCGGTGCGGCGCGCGTGGACGAGGAGGTTCGCGTCCCAGTGGGGGAGGAAGCGGACGGGCGCGGGAGTGTCTGCGTCTGGCAGCGGAGCACGGCGCAGGTCGAGCAGCTCGCGGCCCGCCTCGTCGCGGAAGCGGCGCAGGTCGAGCCGCTCGATCGACGGGTCGAGGAACGTGACCGGCACGCCTGCCCAGCTCGCCGCGTCGCCGAGCGGCGCCGGTCCGAACCCGCCGAGGTAGCGCCGCAACAGGTGGTCGAGACCTTCCTGCTCGGTCGCGTCGGTAGGGCCGAGCCACTCGTCGGCCGGTGAGTAGAGGTTCGCCCGCCGGCGCTCCCAGGTCCCCGACGGCGTTACGCGGACGAGCTCGCGATCCGTCACGGCCTGCTGCGTCCGCAACGCCCATTCGCGTCGCGCGCGTCGCACGCCGACTGCGAAGAGCCAGTAGTCCCGGGCCGAGACGAGATGGATCGTCGACCGCATCAGAGTCCCCTGGACGACGGTGCGGCGCTCCAGCGCGCGAGTCAGCCCGTCCCGCTCGAAGTCCTCGAGCCGCGTCCAGAGGCCGACGTAGCCGGACGGGGCGTACTGGTTCTGGATGCCGCCGATCCGCTCCAGCGTCCGCGGGATGGGCAGCCGCGCCCGCTCGAGCAGCAGTTGCCGCGCGAGCAGTGCGCGGTTGAGCGCGCGTTCGGTCAGCACCCGCTCGGCCATCCGAGGAAGAATCCTCGCCCATGGACCTCGTCCACCCCGACATCGAGCGCTACGCCGAGCAGCAGACCTCGCCGCACCCGCCGCTGCTCGAGGAGCTGTCCGAGGAGACGCGCGCGACGCTGGCGGTGCCGGAGATGCTGACCGGCCCGGTCGAGGGCCGCTTCCTCCAGTTCCTCGTCTGGGCGCTGGGCGCGCGGCGCGTGCTCGAGATCGGGACCTACAGCGGCTACTCCGCGCTCTCGATGGCGGGCGGGCTCCCCGAGGGCGGTCACATCGACACCTGCGAGCTCGAGGAGCAGCACGCGGAGGTCGCCCGGCGCTACATCGAGCGCGCCGGCCTCACCGACCGCATCACCGTCCATCTCGGGCCTGCGGCGGAAACCGTCGAGCGGCTCGACGGGCCCTGGGACTTCGTCTTCATCGACGCCGACAAGGAGGGCTACCTCGGTTACTACGAGGCGGTGCTGCCGAGGCTCTCCGAGCACGGGCTGATCGCGGCCGACAACACGCTGCGCGGCGGGCGCGTGCTCGAGGGCGACGTCGTCACCGAGTTCAACGAGCGCGTGCGCAACGACCCACGCGTGGTGTCGGTGCTGCTGACCGTCCGCGACGGCGTCACCCTGATCCGGCGAGCCGACTAGCTTCGTCGTCGATCGCCTCGCGCGCGGTGCGTGGGACGGTTGCGAGCCACTCGACGTCGATGCGCTTGCCCTTGCGGCGCCAGCGGCCGGCGACGAAGCCGTCGACGAGCACGACCGGGTCGACCTCCCCGGCGCGGATGATCACCTTGCGGTGCTCGTCGGAGACCACCCGCGTGCGGTCGGCGTGGGCGAGCACGACGTTGTCGAAGCGGGGGAGCAGGCGCGGGGGCGCGGGCGTGTCGGCCGGAGGGAGCGGCGCGCGCGGAAGGTCGTAGAGCTCGCGGCCGCGCTCGTCCGCGCACCGCCGCGTGCCGACCTCCTCGATCGCCTCGCGCAGCTCTCCGACCTGGAGCCCGCTCCACGCGGCGGCGTCGGCGGCCGTCGCCGGGCCCCACGCGGCCAGGTAGCGGCGGAGGAGGTGGCGCAGGCCCTGCTCGGGCGACGCATCGGCCAGGTCGAGCCACGCGTCGGCCGCGACGTAGTCCTCGCCCACCCGGAGCAGCCGGGCGTGGTGGAGGACGCGGAACCAGCGCTCGGGGTCGACGAGGGCCCGCACGTCGGCCGCGGGGAGAGGCTCGCGCACCGCGGCGGCGACCCGCGCCGCCAGCTCCTCCAGCAAGGCGGTCTCGTCGCCCGCGCGCCGATAGCGCCGCCGGATCGCCTGCGCGAGCGCGGGGTGGAACTGCACGTAGTCCCGGGTCGAGACGAGGTGGATCGTCGAGCGCATCAGCGTCGCGCGAACGAGCTGCTTCCGCGCGAGCGCTCGCTCGAGCTGCGCCGGCTGGAATCCCTCGAGGCGCGTCCAGAGCCCAACCGGCAGCGTCGGCGCCCACTGCGCCTGCAGCCCAGCGACGCGCTCGATCGCCCGCACGACCGGGATCCGCTCCCGCCGAAGCAGCAGCTGGCGCGCGAGCGTCGCCCGGTTGAGCTCGCGGAGCGAGAGCACGCGCTCGCTCAGAGCGCCGCCACCGTCGCGGCCACGCCGGCCCGCACGCCGTCCGGATGGGCGTAGGCCTCGGAGCCGAGCAGCAGCATGATCCCGGCCCGCGCGCCGGCCCGGTCGAGCTGCTCGCCCGCGTTCGCGGGCCCGACGCCCCCGCCGATGACGGCGGTCGCGCGCCCCGCGCAGGCGGCGATCTGCTCCAGGACCTCCTCGTCTGTGTCGAAGGTGCGCGCCCCGAAGGAGCCGACCTGGACATAGTCGGCGCCGAGCAGCAGGGTCAGCTCCGCGAGCACCCGGGCCGAGACTGTCACCGGGCCGCCGCGGCGCAGGAAGGCGGCGCCGACGCGATGGGCGAAGATCGGCACGCCGAGGTCGGCCGCGCGCAGCGCCTGGAGGGCGCCGAGGCCCTGCGCGAACGCGTTCAGCATCAGCGCGCCCGCACCGGCCGCAACCGCGGTCCTCGCGCGCGCGAGTAACTCCTCGTGCGGCCCGCTGACGTTCGCCGCGTAGCGGACCCCCTCCGGCAGCCCCGCGGCGATCAGGCGCGTCCGCTCCTCGAGCGGCGAGTAGCGCGGGCTCGTCATCAGCTCGTCGTCCTTGACGAGGACGGCGCCGCCGGCCGCGAGCTCCGCGGCGACGGTGGCGGCCTCGGCCGGCTCGAGGCCGAGTGCCGGCTTGACGATCGCGCCGACCGCCGCGCCGCCCGGGGGCGTGAAGGCCGGGCCCGGCAGACCGGCCGGCCACTCGACCTCGACCAGGCGGCAGGAGCGCATGTCGGCCCGGTCGCCCCACTCGCCGGCGACCAGGGATGAGACGAGCAGCGTCGCGTCGGTCTCGCCGGCGAGCGCGGGGAACTCGAGCGTGACGGTCCGGTCGCGCTGCTCGACGACGCGTCCGCGGGCCTCGGTCGCGGCGTCCGGGAGGCCCACCGACTCGAGCACGGCGAGCCGCTCGGCCCACTCGGGCGGGTCGATCTCGTAGGTGGCGCGCACGCCCCGAATGCTGTCACGCCGGGCTACACTTCCCCCTCGCGGGGCTATAGCTCAGCTGGGAGAGCGCCTGGATCGCACCCAGGAGGTCGCCGGTTCGAGCCCGGCTAGCTCCATAACCGACACTGCGCAAACCGACGACGAAAGGGTCAGCGGCGTCGCGCTCGAAGTTCGCGGCAGCGAGCGACGCGACTTGAATCGGTGAAGATCGCCGTATTCGCCGGCGGAAGCGCGCAGAAGCCCACATCTGTCGTCACGATCCCCACGGGATCTGTTTTCAGAGCCGTGGCTGCATGTACGGCGTCATACGAAGCCAGACCGTAGGCACTCATCAGCATCGGTACTTCCTCGATCACGTCCTCGACGTCAATCCGCGCGTAGTCGAGATACGCCAGCACCGACGTCCAGGCCTCTTCTACTCCAGTCATGAGCCGGCTGGCGCGTCGTCTTGCCCGACCGTCGTGCCGAAAGCGCTTCCAATCCTTCGGATGGTTCTCCTTGAGAGCGATCTGGAACGCCGTCTCCGCCAGTTCAAGCTCCAACATCGAACTGAACCTGATCCGAACGTCCTCGGTTGCAAGTCGAACGAGAAAGTTGACCGCCGCCGCATGGAGCGGCTGCGACACGATCAATGCTTCGACTACGTAGCTGGTGTCGAGGAGAACCTCCTCCGGCAGAGGTGTCTCCGCGGCCTCGAACGAGAAGACCCGCCTCGTCGCAGGCGGTCGCCCGCGTGGCCGCACGCGCTACTTCCCGCGAACTGAGCGCGGGAAGTTGATCGACGTCTTCGCCTTGACCTTGCTCGTCGCGGCCCTAATGCCACGACTTGCAGTCGCCTGACGGGAAGAAGTCGACTTGGTGCTCGACTTGGCGCGGCGGTGAGTCACTGCTCATAGTTTGACACAGCCCGCAAGTGTCCCCTCGGGACATTCCAACGGAGGCTCGGGGCCGTTAGCCGCCAGAGACCGGACGTGCCGCGACCGAGATCGGCTCCGCAGCCAGAGCAGCGTGGTTTGCGCAATGCCCGGTTCAGCCCACCAAATCGTGCTTACTCAAACCGCGAGGCCCCCTTGGGGTTTCGCGGTTTGTCTTCGGCCCCGCTGCGTATGGCGCCGTTGTGGTCGGCGGTGCCGCCGGCTTGGAGCAGGAGGTGGAACTGCGGTCGAAGCTCACCGATGATCTCGCCGTCGTCGCAGATCAGGAAGCGCAGCTCGAACGCTGCGAAATGCTGCTCGAACAACGCGGGAGCGCGTGACCGCTCAGTTCACGTAACCAGCGGCTCACGCCAACGGGCCGCACCGACGAGCGCGGCTGCGGCGACAGCGGCGAGAAAGAGAACGCCTGCCCTGTAGCTCCCTGTCGCTTGGAGCGAAAGCGCCAACGGGAGCGGGCCCGCCGCGGCGGCGGCGATCTGCGCGGCGAAGGAGACGCCCTGAAGCCGGCCCAGGCCGACAACTCCATAGGTGCGCGCCCAG
>JBBDWU010000015.1:0-43365 GCA_040902725.1 Gaiellaceae bacterium
GGCTCGTCGTAGGTCGTGGCGAGGACGTGGTAGTCGAGGATGTACGGCACCGACGGCGTCAGGTCGCGGTAGTGCTTCGCGTGCGCTTCCGCGAACGACTCCTTGAGCAGGTAGAACTCGAGCTCCGAGCCGACCATCGGCTCGAGCCCGAGCGCCCGCGCCCGCTCGACCTGCGCCTTCAGGACCTGCCTCGGGGACGGACGCACCGGCGCGCCGTCGTGCCAGACGACGTCCGCGAGCACCAGCGCCGTCCCCTCGAGCCAGGGGATCCGCCGCAGTGTCGCGAGGTCGGGCTTGAGCCCGAAGTCGCCGTAGCCCTGCTCCCAGCTCGCCAGTTCGTAGCCCGGAACCGGGTCCATCTCCATCTCGAGCGCGAGCAGGTAGTTGCAGCCCTCGACCTCGTGCACGCCGTGCTCGACGAAGAAGTCGCGGTCGAGCCGTTTGCCCATCAGCCGGCCCTGCATGTCGGTGAAGGCGACGACGACGGTGTCGAAGCCGGGCGCCTTGAGGTCGTCGAGCGTCAGCATGTGTCCTCCTCGGAGCGGGGGCCCGCCCCGGGGCGGGCTCCCTTCCGTCCGATCCGGAGTGAGTCTACGACGCGACGTCCGGCGCGGGCTCCGCCGGGACGCCGGGCTGCTTGATGTCCTCGATCCGCGTCTTGCCGTAGCCCTCCGTCTCCGGGTGGCCGTGCTCGCCCGCCGTCAGCGCGAACTCCTCCTCCGGCGACAGGATCAGCCGGTGCCGGCCCACGATCGCGAAGTAGACGAGCGCGACCGCGTAGAAGATCGCGGCGCCCACGACGCCGGGCCGGTAGTCGGAGTTCCAGAACAGCGAGCCGAGCGAGATGAGCGCGATCGCCGAGGCGACCAGCGCGCCCCACTCGCCGACCGGGCTCTTGTACGGCCGCTCGATGTGCGGCAGCCGCCGCCGCAGCAGCACGAACGCGAGCGTCTGCATGAAGTACGAGATCACGGCCCCGAAGACCGCCATCGAGAGCAACGCGGCGCCGAGGTTGCCGCCGAGCCACTCGTGCGCGAGCGCCTGGTCGAGCAGGAGCGTTAGCCCGAACCCGATCACGGCGCCGACCAGCAGGGCCACGTGCGGTGTGTTGCGCGTGCCGTGGGTGACCGAGAGCCAGTGCGGGTAGTAGCCCGCCCGCGACAGCGAGAAGATGTTGCGGCCGTAGGCGTAGATGATCGTGTGGAAGCTCGCGACGAGGCCCGCGACCGCGACCAGGCCGAGGATCGACGCCGACGTGCCGCCGCCGAAGATCGTCTTCAACCCGTCGAGCAGCGGCTCGCCCGAGCTCGCGAGCTCCTCCGAGCCCGGTGAGATGCCCGAGTTCAGGAAGAGGACGAGGAAACCGACGACGACGAGCGTGCTGAGGCCGTAGATCGTTCCGCGGGGGATGTCCCGCTTCGGGTCGTGCGACTCCTCCGCCGCCAGCGGCAACTCCTCGATCGCCAGGTAGAACCAGATCGCGAACGGCAGGGCGTAGAAGATGCCCGGGATGCCGTCGGGGAACCAGCCCTGGTCGCCGATGGCGAACTCGTCGAAGGAGAAGTGCGAGATCGCGCCGACGAAGAACACGGCCAGCACGGCCAGCGAGACGAGGGTGATCACGACGGTGAAGCGGAAGCTGACCTCGACGCCGATGTAGTTCAGCAGGACGAAGATCGCGTAGAAGATCAACCACCAGCACCAGAGCGGTGGGCTCTGGTCGAACAGGTCGCGGAAGATCGACTGCATGTAAAAGCCGATCCCGGCCACGATCACCGCCGGCGTGACGACGTATTCGATCGTCTCCCCGACGCCGGTCGTGAACCCGCCCCACGGCCCCATGGCGGAGCGCGAGAACGAGTAGGCGCCGCCGGTGTGCGGCAGCGCAGGCGACATCTCGGCGATCGAGAAGCACATGCCGTAGAACATGACGGTGATGACGAGCGTGGCGACGAGCAGGCCGCCGAAGCCGTAGGCGAGCCCGAAGTTCCAGCCGAAGAAGTCGCCCGAGATGACGGCCCCGACGCCGAGGGCCCAGAGCGACCAGACGCCGGCGTGCCGCCGCAGGCGCCGCTTGTCGAAGTAGTCCTGCCCGGCTTCGCTGTAGGTGACGGCGCCGATCTTGCGCGCACGCGTGCTTTCCAACGCCCAACCTCCGCGTAGAGGACCCAGTCGCGGCGATCCTCTCAGCGTCGCGGGCCGGAAATCAAGCGTCGCGGCGCGCCAGGTCGACCAGCTTCCTGGGCGCGACCTCGGCGTAGGCGTCCCCCGCGATGCCGGCCAGCTCGTCCCAGTGGAGGCCGCGATCGAGCCGGACGCCGAGCCAGCCGCGGTGGCCCACGTAGGGCGGGACGAAGAAGCGCTCGGGGTCGGCTTCCACGAGCATCCGTTGGAGCCCTTCCGGCGCGGCGCACCAGATCGCGAAGCGGCCGTCGCCGTGGAAGTCGTGCAGGACCGTCAGGAACGAGCGCTTTTCGCGCACGAAGAAGGTCGGCGAGCCGTGGCTGAGCCGTTCGCTCGTCTCGGGTAAGCCGAGGCAGATCTCCCGGAGTCGTTCCAGAACGCGATCGCGCTCAGCCGCGCCAAGCATGCTCGGATCCTAGAGACGAGCGGCGCCTCGATCCCGCCCACCATGACGGCGATGTCGCGGCCGTAGCTCCGCGACGGCGCTCAGGCCCCGCCGAGCTGCTCGATGGTCTGCGCGCGAACAGCGTAGCCTGCTCCACCAAAATGCCGATCTCAGACGACCAGCTCCGCGCCCTCTTCGACACGCTCGACAAGAGGGAGCTGCTCGGTCTTTGGGCGAGCCTGATGAGCGAACTGAACGAGCGCGGCGTCATCCGCTCGGAGAACAATCCGATCGGCGACTACTGCGAATTCCTGGTCGCCGCCCACTACGAGGTCGAGCCGGAAACCAGCTCCCGGGCCGGTTACGACGTTAAGACCCCAGACGGAGAGCGGCTGCAGGTCAAAGGACGCCGGGTTGGCCAGACTGGGAAGCTTCCGCCGCACTACTCGGCAATCCGAAATCTGGACGACGATCCGCCGCCGTTTGATTTCGTGATCGCCCTGCTGATGAAACGCGACTTCAGCATCCGAGAGGCTTGGAAGCTGCCCGTTTCTGCCGTGCGCCGACATGCTCGCTACCGCAGCCACATCAATGGCTGGCAGCTGCCGGTCGTCAAGGGCTCGATGCTCGACGATCCGGAGATCGAGCGGTTCGAGCTTCGGGTAGAGCCGCGGGACTGAGATCGGGCAAGTCGTGACGCAGGCGACGGGCCAGTGCCCCCCACACTCTGATCTAGGACGCCCCCCGATGCCACGCGTCGAGCCCCGGCTGCTCCGGTGTGTGCTCGAATGGCGGCTCGGTCGGCGTCGTCGCCTCGCCCACGTCGCGCTCCTCGACAGCTGCGAACTGCGGCGGTTCCGGCTGCGGTGTCTCCGCTACCTCAGCCGGAGGCTCCGGCAGCTTCGGCGCCCTGGCATGCCACGGCTTCAGGTTCTGGACGATCTCGCCGTAGAAGACGATGACCTGTCGGCGTGTCTCGCGTACGAACGAGCCCTGACCTTTTCCGGACTTCAGCCCAAGCGGCTGCGTCATTGCGAGCTCAAACGTGCGCGGCTCCCGCTTCGGGTCCGTTGGACTGCGCAAGCGCTGGGGGTACTCGCGCGCCTCGCTGAGGAGCAGTGACGTCGTCTCCCGCACGTTGGCGAACCCGACAGTGATCCGGAGATCGGCCGGGGCACCGGAGAGCTGTCGGAGCACCCAGTTGATCCTGGCTGTCGGCCGCCCTTCCCGCGGGGCGTCAACGGTGACGCCGGTAGTCAACTGACGCGCTTTCAGGTCGGCGTGGATCGAGAGCGGCGCGATCGCACCTGGTACGCGAACGCCGCCTGTCATTGAACCGCTCGCGGCGAGACCCTCAACGAGTGCCTCAAGACGCTCGGCGAGCGTCTGCTTGCGCGATCGAACCGGCTCTACGTCATGGCCGAGATCCTGCGAGAGGCCAAGAGCTAGGTAGTCGACGAACTGCTCCCAACGTTCAGCAACTGCCCGCACCTCTTTGTCGGGCACGCGGAGCGTTCCTGCACGGGCGCCGTCCCGAACGCGAACCCAGCTCTCGCCCATGTCCTGAAAGCCGCTCGCGCCGGAGTTCTCGTGGTCTAGATATGCGATTAACTCGCCGAGGATCCAGGCCTGCTCAGGATCGGAGACCCCGCGGAAACGGTGTTGCAGTACGGCCTCGGTGATGACCCGCCACCACGACAGGTGGTAGAAGCCGACCTTCTTGAGCCTGCGCTTGTCGATCGCGACCGGCGAGTCCGTTGGCCGGGCGGTGATCTGGTTTGAAATCGTGACCACTGCGTCAAAGCCTTGGGCGCGCGCGAGATCGAGGTAGCGGCTCACCTGGTCGACTTGGAGCACCGCACTACCGGTCTTAACTTCAACAAGGGCGCGCCAGTGGGTGTTGCCACGCTCAACTACGATCGCGCCGTCCGGGATCGAGACTTTGCCCTCGCCATCCTTCAACTGGATCTCCGCGAAGGTGCTGATCCGTCCCTTCGGCGCGCCAAGCCCAGAGAGGAGCGCGTGCCCGAACTCCGAGACGGCGCCCATCACAGCCAACAGCGCCGACGTCGCACGCCGCTCCTGTTCCTCCTGGCCCCGGATGCCTGCAACCGGGATCAGGCGTGCGGGCTGCCAGCTCTCCTCCTTGCGTGACCCGTTGCCTTCCGACATCGGCGCGGAGTCTACGGGGATGACCGAGAGAATTCCGCGCGGGCGACCGGCTGCCGGTCGGCGAGCGTGTCGCCGGCGACGAGCGCACCGTGAACTCCTCCGTGGGGAACGGGTTGTCGTCGCCTTCGTCGAGCGGCGGCCGGTAGAGCGGCACGCCCCACTGCGGCGCTGAGCTCCTCACCGTCGCGGTGGTGCCACGGGCACGTGAGCACGATCGCCGTCTCGCGCTGCCCCACAAGCTCGGCGATCTCCGAAGGCACCTCTAGCGGATCGAAGATCAGCAGCCGCTCGCCGTCGTCAATCGCGTAGGAGGAGACGACCTGCCCCACTCCGGGTGCATCGCCTCCCAGTGCCAGACGCCCGACCGCACCTCCCGCATGCCGGCGATGCTACGCGAGCGGTGGCTCGATCAGCAGCGGCCGAGGCGCACGACGTTTCCCGAGGCGCCGGCGACGTTCGGCAGCATGGTGACCTTGTCGCGCGACGCGACGCACGTCACGGCGTTGCTCGTCGAGCGCCTGCCGAGCCCGCCGATCAGCAAGATCGGGCGCCGGGTCACGTTGCCGCGGAGCTCGACGCGCGTGACGCGGTTGCCCGTCGCGGGGTCTCGCCCGGCGCGCTCCTTGCTCGGACCGCCGCCGAGGAGCTGGATGCCGGCGAGACGCGTCTCGACTCGATTGTTCGTGATCGAGACGCCGGCGACGAAGGTGTGGACCTTGTCGAGGCCGCCGATGACCGCGATACCCGCTGCCGTCGGATCGGCACGCGCCGAGCCCGTCTGCACGACGGTGTTGGAGTCGATGACGACGTTCGAGACGCCTGCGCGGAGACCCCCGAGGACGATCCCCCAAGGCTCCAGGAATTGCGAAGGAGGTGTGATCACGCTCCTGATCACGTTGCCCGCGATCCGCACGCCGGTGATCGGGCTCCGTGGTGTCGTGCTGCAGCATGGCTCGCCCACGCGTACGCCGACGTCGGGCCCGTCGATCACGTTGCCGACGACTGCGATGCGTCTACCGATGTTCTGACAGACGCTGCGACCCGGAGGCCAGCAGTCGTCCGAGACGAAGATCGCCACGCCTCCCGAGCCCGGACGTCGCGGTCCCGAGAAGCGAATCCTGTTGCCGACGATCCTCACGTCCTCGACGAGGTTCCCGGAACGTCCCCGCTGGCCGGCGACGACCTGCACGGCGTTGGTCCCGCCCATCATCTCGATCGCATTGTGCGCCACGAGCGCGTCCGAGATCCGGTTGTCGCTCGCGCCTCCGGCGCCGATCGTGAGGTCTACCCCGTTGACGTACTTGCCCCTGACCTGGAGCCGGTTCCCGGCGACGGTCGCGCGGCGGAGCTCGTCGCCGTTGTCGAAGTTCCAGCCGAGCTGGATCGCGCCCTCCGTGGAGGAATCGACGGCGTTGCCGACGAGACGGGTGTCGACCCAGCGGCTGCGGGTCCGGCACAGGGCCCGCTCGCACTCCTGGTGGTACCCCGTGGGCCCGAACGAGATCGCCGTGATGACGTTGCTGAGCACGACGCCGCTGACGATGTTGCGCGCGAACGCCTGCCCCTGCAGCAGCGGCGTGCTCAACCTCTCGTCTCGCATCGCCGTGAAGACCACGCCCTGCCCGAAGCCGCGGAGCGTGAGCGCGTGCAGCCGGTTGCCGCTCGAGGCGACGTTCAAGCCCCATTGGACGCGTCCGCCGCCGGCGAGCGCCAGGTCCGGTCCTCCGTCGCCGTCGACGTCGCCGTCGATGAACACGCCGCCGCCGCTCAAGAGCGGGAGATCGTTCGTGATCGCGAGCGTCGCTCCCGCGAGCGACGGGTCGAAGCGGATCGTGTACGTCCCCGGATCGTTGTTCGTCGCCTGGATCGCCTCGATCAGCGAGATCCCGTCGGGTCCCGGGGCGGCCTCGAGCGCGGTGACCGACGAGACGTCTCCGTTCTGCCCCTCCATGGTCGAGGTCACGGTGACGAGCCGGCCTTCGACCGGCTCGCTCCCGCTCGGACGTCCCGTGGCCAGCGGCGGCGGCGCGGGTGCGCCGGCCTTCGGCCGGCGAACGGGAGTGCTGCCGGGGCAGCTCGTGAGGTCGAGTCGCCAGGCCTCGAGCCGCCCGGAGTAGCGGCCGCGTAGATCGCGCACCCTCAGCCGCCACGTCCCCGCGCGCTTCGAGCCGGCAAGGGCGGCGAGCGTCTCTGCAGGGCGGTAGCGGCCCGCGAAGGGCGGCAGCGCGGAGACGATCGAGGTCTGCGCGTCGTCGGCGAAAGTCGTGCCGGAGAAGTCGTCGCCCCACGTGCCCACCGCCTCGGCCAGGACGACGGTCTTTCCGACCGGGGAGACGAGCTCGAGCCGAAGGTCGGAGTCGAACGGGTGCGAGATCGAAACGGTGACCGCGAGCCCGCGCACCGCATCGCCCGCGGGCACCGCGACAGTCGACGTAAAGCTGCCCGGATCCGCTATCGCCCGCGGCAGGTCGTTCGCAGCGAAGCCGGTCGTCGTACAGCCGCCGCCGGCGGCCCGGGCCGGCGGGTCGCCCGCCAGGAGCAGGAGCGCCAGCAGGAGGACGGCCGCGGTCGAGGCTCGTGTCGCCGGAGCGGATCGCCCGCCAGCCACAGCGGGGCCAATCTACGCCGCTCGACCTCACGGGTCAACGCGCCGCGATGCTAGGCGCGCAGCGCGTCGATCGACGCGGTCGGGACGATGCCCTCGACGCTTCGCGCCAGCTCCGCGTCGAGCGTGATGAACGCGTCCGCCTGCAGCTGCGTCAGGGCCACGTACTCGGCGTCGTAGGTCTGTTCCCAGCCGAGCTGATCCGCGATCTCCCAGGCGCGACGCCGGAGCACCGCGTCGCCGAGGAGCCTGATCGGCAGCCGCTTGACGTAGGCGAGCCGATCGCGCGCCACGTCTGCCGCAAGCTCGCCGCGCTGGACGGCTTCGTGCAGGTCTGACAGCACTTGGGAACGCAGGAGCGTCGGTGCGAGGAGCTCGTGCTCGGCCGAGACCTCGATGCCCGCGCTCGCCAGCTGGAGCACGGCGCTGGAGTCGACGACGAAGCGGGTCAACGGAGCGCGCGCTCGAGCACAGCACGGTCTGTCGGCCCGCCGTGGGTCGCGAGCACGTGTTCGACCGGCAGTTCGAGCAGCGGGCGCAGCCCCTCGGCGATCTCCTCGCGCGTCACGCCGGGGCGGAGCCACCGCTCGTTGATCTCGAGGCCCCGGCCGAAGTCGACGAGCGTGTCGCCGGAGATCACCGCCCGCTGGCTCTCGATCCAGAGCACGGTGTCGTTCTTCTTGTGCCCGGGGAAAACGTCGGCACCGAACGGCAGGCGGTCGCCAGGCGAGTATGGCCTTGCCTCTCCTTTCTGCTCGCGGAGCAGCCAGACGAGGTCGGGACTGCCGTCGCCGGCCTGCTCGGCGGTGACGCCGTACATGTCCATGAGGTCCTGCGCGGTGTCGGGCAGCGGGGTGTAGACCGGCACGCCGAGCTGCTCGACCAGGGTCTGCGCATCGCGCTCATGCCATGGTGCGGTGAGCACGATCGCCGTCTCGCGGCCGGCCGCGAGGTCCGCGAGCTCGCCCGGCATGGCCAGCGGATCGAGGAGCAGCAGCCGCTCCCCGTCGTCGATCGCGTAGGACGACACGTTTTCGCTCCACGGCTCGCTCGGCCGCCACTGCGGGTGCGGCGCCTGCCAGTGCCAGAGTCCAGGCTGGAGCTCGCGCACGGGCGTCATGCTAGAGCCGCTGCGCGTCCGAAGGTACCCAGCTGACGCGCCGTAGTGGCACATTTGTGGTATAAGCGTGGCATGGCGCGGGTGAGAATCAGTACGACGGTCGACGAGCAGCTGCTTGCCACCGCGCGGCGGGCGCGCGCCGAGTTGGCCGACTCCGCATTGATGGATGAGGCACTCGCAGCCCTTCTGGCCCGGAACCGCGCAGTCGAGGTCGATGCCGCTTACGCGGCATACGATCGCGTCCCACTCAACGTCGACGACGAGTGGGGAGATCTCGCCTCGTTTCGTACTGCTGCCGGCGCGTCATGACCGCGCTCCCGGCGCGGGGTGAGGTTTGGTGGTGCGAGCTCGCCGAGGTCGGACGCCGTCCGGTGGTCGTCCTATCCCGGGACGCGGCGATTCCGCGGCTTCGCCGCACTCTGGTCGGGCCGTGCACAACCACGATTCGCGGGATCCCGAGCGAAGTACTGCTCGAGCCGGCTGAGGACCCGATCCCGCAGTCATCGGTCGTGAACCTCGATTCCGTCGAAAGCGTTTCGCTCGGAACCCTCGTAGAGCGCCTCGGCCGACTGAGCGATGAGCGAATGGGACAGATCTGCGGCGCCCTCGAGGTCGCCACGGGCTGCGAATCCTGATTCGCACGTGGTTTGCGCAACGTCACCATGGAGGCGGCGGGAATCGAACCCGCGCAATGTTTCGATCGGGTCGAGGACTGGCCCTGTGGAATGCCCCGCCCCAGCAGTGGGACGCCGCGGGCTTAAGAGCAGTGGTAGCAGGGCCAGCACTCTAGGCGGCGGAGTCCCGCGCGCTGATCGGGCGCGAGTCGATCGGGACGGAGGCGGTAGGCGGTGGGCGTGGGCCACGTGCCTTGGCACGGGCCGCGCCGCCGCCGCCCCTCTGCTCGCGCCCGGGTGACACTGACGGCCGACGATCGTCGCGCGCTGCGGCAGCTTGTCTCGGCAACCGTTCGCGCCTCGGTCGCGCCTAGCTCGCGGGACTGCTGGGGCTGTGGGGCCGCCTTCGACTGCGGGCCGACGATCGGGTGCAGAACGTGCGCTGACCGCCTGCGGGCTCGCGCCAACCGCGTGGGCGTAGCGGCGACGGCCCTGGATGGCCGGTAGGTGGTGATCGTCGTCCTCTGGGTCAACCGCCGCTCGGGGGTTGCGCATCCGTTTCGCGACTGCGCTGCGCTGGAGGGCGTGCCCGAGGCGGCACTGCGAGAGGTCGAGCAGGTCGAGGGGTACCCGCCGCTGCGCCTCTGCTCCACCTGCGCCTACCGCGCCGTCGCCGGACGAGCGGTGCGTTCAGAGCCCCGCTGACAGAGCGCCCCCTCGTACCTGAGCTCCTGCGCCCGGGTGCGGCGGAGTCACCCGCAGGGCGCGTCAGCGAGGCCGGGGCTGAGGCGGGCCGGGCTGGGGGTACAGCCGCATCAGCCCCGGCCTTGACGGAGCCGCAGAGGGCGCGACGATTCGAACGTCGAGGGGGCGCGTCGAAGTGAGGATTCGGCAGCTTTCGGCGGGGGGCGGCGCTACTAACAGCCGCCCCAGCCCGGAAAACCGGGCCGCTGGCGTAGGAGCCTGGTCCGGTGCCACTAGCCGCACGAGCGGGGGCGCAGGTCGTCGCGGGGGTTTCGACGGGGCCACGCTTGGGCGGGCCGACCCGGGCTTGAGGGGCGACGGGCAACATCCGGCGCGGTGTGTACGGTGCGCGGTGGCGTCGCTCGAACGCGCCCGTCTGTGGAGGTCTGGCGGACGAAGCCGTAGCAGCTCCCCTCGGGGGTCGAGTGCGGCAGTCGGGTCGGAAGCCCGCGAGGGTTCCTCGACTGCTGGGAGCGACGTTGCAGGACTCGACTTTGAAAAGCAGGGCCACGGCTCTGACGCTCGCGGAGGCGGCCTCGGTGCTGCGCGCTGCCATGCGTGACCGGAGCTACCGGGCGAGCCCGCTCGGGGCGCTCGTGGCGCGCTACGTCCGCTGGCTGAGGAACGAGTGGGGCGCGACCCCGGCGACGGTGCGCGACTACGAGGCGGTGCTGGCGCGCATGGCGCTGACGCTCGCCGACCGCGAGCCGCTGACGGTGACGATCGAGGATCTGCGCGAGGTGATCGACCTGTGGGCCGATCGCGAAGCGCGAACGCGAGCGAAGGTGACTTCGGTCGTCCGGGCGTTCTGGACGTGGGCGGAGGATCACGACCAGGTGCCGTTCTCACCGGCGGCCAAGCTGCGCCGACCTCGGGCGCCGCGCCGGACAGCGCCGCTGCTGCCGGTGCGCGCCGACGCGCGGCTGCTGGCTGCCGCTGAGCGGCCACGCGATCGAGTGGGGCTCCTGATGCTGCTCGACCTCGGGCTGCGGCGCAGTGAGCTCGCGGGCGTCCGCGTCGGGGACGTTGACCTCGCCCGGCGTACGCTGACCGTGTTCGGCAAGGGCCAGAAGAGCCGGGTGTTGCCGCTCCGGGGCCGCCTGGTTCTCGAGATCGAGGCGTACACACTGACGCCGCTGGCGCTCGTCGACCGTGTGCCCGAGTCCGACGATCATCTGCTCTACCCGGAGAAGCGGAGCGCCGGTGGGCGTCTGATCGCCGCCTACCCGAAGCGGCCGCTCAGCTCGCCCGCCATGCATCGCTGGTGGTACGCGAGGCTGGCCGACGCGGGCCTGGTCGCTCCGGGCGCGACGGCGGGGCTGAACATGCACCGCGCTCGGCACACGTTCGCGACCGAGCTGCGCCGCGTCGCCGGGATCGACGCCGCGTCGCAGGCGCTCGGCCACGCCGACCTGAACACAACCCTGAGCATCTACGGGCATCGTGACCTCGGCGACTTGGAGCGTGCGATGGAGGCTCTTGCGCGCTCGCGGGGATCGTGAGAGGGTGACCCGGCCGATGCGAAGTGTTCCGATCGAAATGGCTCAACAGAGCCGTCAGTGGAGGCGGCGGGAATCGAACCCGCGTCCGCAGTCGCACCGGACAGAGCCTCTACAAGCGTAGGTTGCCTTTCATCTCGCCCGACGGCCGGTGGCAACCGACCTACCGGCGGGCCAGCCATCCTTTGGAGGTCGCGCTTCGGGCGATTGGCTCTCCCTCGGCGCCGAGCCCGTTGTTGTCGCCGCTTACCGGAGCCACGGGCCGAGCTCCGAGCGACGCGCTACCTAAGTGTTAGTTAGGCAGCGAGTGCGAGTTCGTCATTCGCACTTGCGTTGTTTCCCGGTTGTTTTACGAGGCCGACCGGGGACCTCGGCTTGCAGCTCAGCCGGAGAACCGACCACGTCGAAACCTGGTCGCCCCCGTATGTGTGTGCCCCTATCCTAGCCCGGATGCTCGCGATCAGAGTCTTTCCGGTCGAAAACGACGCCGATCAGCTGCGCTCGCTCGACGTCTGGAACGCCGTCCACCCGCGAGAGCCGGTCGGCGAGCTGGAGGCGCGCGAGTGGAAGCGGCAGTCGCGCCACGCCGAGGTCTTCCTCGCCGAGCTCGACGGCGGGCTCGCCGGCGCCGCGCACGTCGCGATCACCACCTACACGGACATCCCGGCCGGAGAGGTCTACGTCTTCTCCCAGCACCGCCGCCACGGCGTCGGGCAGGCGCTCTACGCGGCCGTCTCGGACTGGGCGGCTGGGCACGGGGGCAGCGTGATCCACGCGCACGTCGACGACGACGATCCGGAGAGCCTCGCGTGGGCGGAGCGGCGCGGCTTCGTCGAGCACTCCCGCGACGCGATGGTCGAGCTCGACCTCGCCGGCTACGAGCCTCGGGCTGCCGAGCCGCCCGCGGGCGTCGAGATCGTCAGCTGGGCCGATCGCCCGGACCTCTCCGCCGGCATCTACGAGGTCGCCACGGAGGCCTGGCCCGACATTCCCGGCTCCGAGCACGAGCAGATCGAGCCGTACGACGAGTTCCTGTCCGTCCACATGCAGGGCGAGGGCGACCGGCCGGAGGCGGTGTTCGTCGCCGTCGCGGCCGGCGAGGCCGTCGGCTACGCAAAGTTCAGCTTCTGGGACGCGGTGCCGGACACGCTCTTCCACGACCTGACCGGCGTGAAGCGGGCCTGGCGCAGCCGAGGGATCGCCCGCGCGCTCAAGCTCACCCAGGTCAACTGGGCGAAGGACCGCGGCTACGCGCGGCTGCGAACGGCGAACGAGCCCCGCAACGAGCCGATCCGCCGCCTCAACGGGCAGCTCGGCTACCGGCCGATCCCCGGCCGGATCATCGTCGAGGGGCCGCTAGCGACGGGCGCGTAGGGCGCGGTCGATCTGGCGCTGCGCGTCGCGCTTGGCGACGTCGCGCCGCTTGTCGTGCAGCTCCTTGCCGCGCGCCAGCGCGAGCTCGACCTTGGCCCGCCCGTTCTTGAAGTAGAGCCGCGTCGCGACGAGCGTCAGGCCGCGCTCCTTCACCTTGCCCGTCAGCGTCGCGATCTCCTTCCCGTGCAGCAGCAGCTTGCGCTCGCGATCGGGGTCGTGGCCCGCCGTCGAGCCCTCCGCGTACGGCCCGATATGGAGGCCGACGAGCCACGCCTCGCCGTCGCGCACGGTCGCGTAGGCGCGCGCGAGGTCGGCCTTCCCGTTGCGGAGGGACTTGACCTCGGTGCCCGTGAGCACGAGGCCGGCCTCGAACCGCTCGAGCAGATGGTACTCGTGCCGGGCCTTGCGGTTGTCCGCGATCAGCTTCTCGGCCATCAGCGCAGGGCGTCTTCAACCGAGATCGATCGCCCGGCGTCCTCGGCACGAGCGAAGGCCTCCGGGCCGAGCATGCGCCTCGCCTGCTCCAGCGCGCGCACGACCTCCGCCGCGTCGTCCGGATCGATCAGCTCTCCCTTCGCGTCGAACGCGGCCTGCCCGGCGGCCAGGAGCCTGACGCCGTTCTCCGCGTCGTCTTCTTCGATCGCGACGACCCCGCGGTCGAGCACGAGGTAGGGAAGCAGAGCGTCGTCGCCGCGCTCCTTGGCCTCGGCGATCGCCTGCTCGAATAGCTGCTTCGCCCGGGGCAGATCCCCCGCGTGGAGCTCGACGTAGGCGAGGTTGTGCAGCTCGGTGGTCGCAAACGGGTTGCCGAGACGGCGATTGAGCTCGATGCTCTCGAGATACAGGCGCCGCGCCTCCTCGGTGTCCCCGGCCAGCCGCGCACCGAAGGCCTGGAGGTGAAGCGGCATCCGTTCCGCCTCGTCGTCCCCTTGCCGCGCGAGCTCGCGAGCCTCGCCTGCCAGCCGCCTCGTGCTCTCGATGTCGCCGTCCCGCGCCGCAGCGCGGGCAAGCCAACACAGGCCCTGGATCTCCTGACCCGAGCGCCGGAGCTCTTCGGCAAGCTCTCGCGTCTTCTCGTTGTCTCCCCGGCGGAAAGCCGCGCGCACGTCCTCCAGCAAGCTCATGGGGACAGGTTAGGCGAGTGCCGCGCCTTGCGGTTGTCCGCGATCGGCTTCTCGGCCATCGCTCGATTGTAGGGTCGAGTTCTTGAGCCACGGCCATCACGATCACTTCCGCCTGGCCGACCGGTCGCGGGCGGGCGTCCGCGCCGTGCTCTGGGCGCTCGGGCTGCTCGGCGTGACCGCGGCGGTCCAGGCGGTCGTCTACGTCGTCAGCGACAGCGTCGCGCTGCTCGCCGACCTGATCCACAACGGCGGCGACGCGCTCACCGCGATCCCGATCGGGATCGCGTTCCTCATGCACAGCCACCGGCTCGAGCGCTGGGCGGGAATCGCGGTCGTGCTCGCGATCTTCGTCTCGGCCTGCGTGGCGCTCTGGCAGGCGATCGAGCGGCTGATCGACCCACGGCCGCTCTCGCACCTTGGCGTGCTCGCCCTCGCAGGGATCGTCGGCTTCGTCGGCAACGAGGCCGCCGCCTGGGTGCGGCTACGCGCGGGCCGGCGGCTGAACAGCCCGGCGCTGATCGCCGACGGCTACCACGCGCGGACGGACGGGCTCGTGAGCCTCGGCGTCGTGCTCTCGGCGCTGGCGGTGTGGGCGGGCGCGGAGGTGGCCGACCCGGCGATCGCCCTGGCGATCACGCTCGTGATCCTCCGCATCACCTGGCAGAGCTGGCAGACGGTTCGCTGAGCTCCACTTTGCCTTCGTGGCGGCGGATCTCCTGGACGCGGACCTCGAGCGGGTCGCCCAGGCGGTAACGCTGCGAGCTGCGGCGGCCGACGAGCTGCGTGGCGAGCGGGTTGAGCTCGAAGTAGTCGCCCTCCAGCCGCCGGGCCGGCAGGAAGCCCTCGAAGACCTCGCCGAAGCGGACGAACAGGCCGGAGCCGATCATCCCGGTGATCTCGCCCTCGAAGGTCGCGTCCCACCCCAGCTCGAACAGGCGCCGCTCGAGCAGCCAGGCGAGGCAGAGGTCGTCGGCGCGGTACTCGAGCTGGGCGGCGGCGCGCTCGCGCGCGGAGGCGTGCTCGGCCAGCTCGCCGAGGTCGTCGGGCTGCTGCTCGTCGGAGAGCCCCAGCTCGCGCAGCAGCGCGCGGTGGACGACGAGGTCGGGGTAGCGCCGGATCGGCGACGTGAAGTGGCTGTACGCCCGGCTCGCAAGGCCGGAGTGGCCGAGGTTGGCGGGGTCGTAGCGCGCCTGCTTCAAAGACCGCAGGACGAGCGCCGGGAACGCCTCCTCCCCACGCCCGCGCACGCCCATGACGCTCTCGGCGACCGCGGCGGCCAGCTTCGCCGCGTCCCCCGGCCGCAGCCGCTCCGCGTCGGGCGCGGACGGAGTGGGCACCTCGAGATCCGCGAGCTTGGCGATCAGGAGCAGGACGGCCTGCGGGTCGGGCCGCTCGTGCACGCGGTAGAGCGCCTCGCGCTTGCGCGACGAGAGCAGCCGCGCCACCGCCTCGTTCGCGGCGATCATCAGCTCCTCGATCAGCGCGTGCGCGTCCGCCTCGCCCTCGAGCCAGGCGCGCGCGACGCCGCCCTGGCCGTCGAACTCGAAGTTGACCTCGGGCGTCTCGATCCGCAGCGCGCCGCGCGCGAACCGCTGCCGCCGAAGCTCGGCCGAGTAGGCGGCCGCGAGCTCGACCTCGGGCAGGTCCGCCTCGCCACGCCCGACCTGGCCGTACGTGAGCCGCGCGTCGCTGCGGATCACCGAGTGGTAGAAGAGCGGCTCGCCCTCGGGCGGCAGCTCGACGGTGACCGTCAGCCGGTCGACGTGCGGGCGGAGCGAGCAGACGTCCTCCGACAGCTCCGGCGGCAGCATCGGCGCCACGCGGCCGGGCACGTAGGTCGAGAACGAGCGCTCCGCGGCGCCGCGGTCGAGCGGCGTGCCGGCCGGGACATAGGCGGCGACGTCGGCGATGTGCACCCAGGCGCGGATCCCGTCGCCCTCGCGCCGGATCGAGATCGCGTCGTCGAAGTCCTTCGCCGTGTCGGGGTCGACGGTGAAGGTCGGCAGGTCGCGCAGGTCGACGCGGTCCTCGAGCGGCGGCTCGGGGACGTCGTGCGGCTCGAACGGCTCGCGCAGCCCGTCCTGCACGAGCAGCCCCTCCAGCACCGCCTCGATGTCGTCCGCCTTGCCGAGCACGCGTTCCACCCGCGCGCGGCCGCGGCCGACGGTCACCGCGGCGAGGTCGCCCGGCCCGGCGTCGCCCATGTGCTTGCGGTCGAGGAGGATCGACTGGCCCGGCTCGAAGTAGGGCTCGCCTACGACGAGCTTCCCCCGCCCGGAGATCTCGACGATCAGAGTCAGATCTTCAGGAAGCGACGGAGCGTCAGGCCGGAGCCGAGGGCGCCGAGCAGGAGGCCGACGCCGACGAGCACGGCCGCGTTCTGCCAGAACGGCCACGCGCCGACGCCGGAATCCTCGATCCGCCCCAGGATCGTCGGGAGCACGAGCCCCTTGCCGAGCGCGAGCAGCAGCACGGCCGCGAGCGAGCCCGCGAGGCCGCAGAGCAGGCCCTCGATCATGAAGGGCCCGCGCACGAACCAGTTCGTCGCCCCGACGAGCTTCATCACCTCGATCTCCCGTCGCCGCGAGAAGATCGAGAGCCGGATCGTGTTCGCGATCAGCAGCGCCGAGGCGATGCCCAGCACGAGGACGGCCGCTAAGAAGAAGCCCGAGACCACCTTCGCCACGCGCAGGATCGAGTCGGCGACCTTCTCCCCGTCGCGAACCTTCTGCACCCCGGGCAGCCCCGCCTCCCTGATCGTGGTCGAGATGAGCCGCACGTCCTCGGCCTGCCGCGGCGACACCTCGAAGGCGTGCGGCAGCGGGTTCGAGGAGATCGACTCGACCAGCTCGGGACTGCGCTCGCGCATGATGTCGAGCGCGTCGTCCTTGGAGACGAACTTGACGGTCCGCACCTCGGGCAGCCCGATCAGGAACGTGCGGACGTCGTTGATCTGGCCTTCCGTCGCCTCGCCCTGCTGCTCGCAGGTGAGCGGCGTGCACATGTAGACCTTGACGAGCAGCTTGTTCTTCGCCTGGTCGCTCCAGGAGAGCACCCACGTCCCCAGCGCGATGAAGAGGCCGAGCAGGAACATCCCGATCAGCACGGTCATCGTCGCCGCGACGGTGGTGGAGATGTTGGCGGTGAGCGAGCGCACCGACTCGCTCAACATCATCCGGAAGCGGTTCACTCGGCCGCGTAGCCTCCGCGCCGCTCGTCGCGCGAGAGGCGCCCGTCCTCGAGGGCGATCACGCGCTTGCGCATCTTGTCGACCATCTCGCGGTCGTGGGTGACCATCAGGATCGTCGTGCCGGCGCGGTTGATGCGGTAGAGGAGCTGCATGATCTCGACCGACGTGTCGGGGTCGAGGTTGCCCGTCGGCTCGTCGCAGAGCAGCAGCGGCGGATGGTTGACGACGGCGCGCGCGATGGAGACGCGCTGCTGCTCGCCGCCGGAGAGCTCGTCGGGGAGGCTGTTCGTCTTGTCGGCGAGGCCGACGAGGTTCAACACCTCGGGCACCTTGCGCCGGATCGAGTTGCGGCTCTCGCCCTGCACCCTGAGCCCGTAGGCGACGTTCTCCCAGGCCGTCCGGTCGGAGAGGAGCTTGAAGTCCTGGAAGACGCAACCGAGGTTGCGGCGCAGCATCGGCACCTTCGAGTGCTTGAGCCGGCCGAGGTCGCGCCCGCCGACGAGGATGCGGCCCGAGGTCGGCTCCAGCTCCTTGAGCAGCAGCCGCACGAGCGTCGACTTGCCCGAGCCTGAGGCGCCGACGATGAAGACGAACTCGCCCTTGTCGATCACGAAGGAGACGCCCTCGAGCGCGACGATGTCGGGCTCGTAGATCTTCGTCACCGACTCGCACACGACCATGGCGCCGGGGCTCGGCGCCGCACGCGGTGCGGCTTCGGGCTCCGCGAGCGCGGACGTGGACTGGGTCTGGAGGTCGGGTTCCTGCACCGGGATGGACGAGGACGGCCGCTTAGCCGCGCCGGTCGAGGTCGCGGGTCAGTCTAGCTGAGGGCCTAGACAACGTTCCCCGCGGCCTTCTCCAGCAGATAGGCGTGGATGAAGCCGTCGAGGTCGCCGTCGAGCACGCCCTGCGTGTTCCCGGCCTCGTGGCCCGTGCGGTGATCCTTGACGAGCTGGTACGGCTGGAGGACGTAGCTCCGGATCTGGCTGCCGAAGCCGATGTCCTGGGCGGCCCCGCGCTCGCGGGCCAGCTCGGCCTCCCGCTCCTCCTCGCGCAGCTCGGCGAGCCGCGAGCGGAGGATGCGGAGCGCGGTCTGCTTGTTCGCCGTCTGCGAGCGCTCGTTCTGGCACTGGACGACGATGCCGGTGGGGATGTGCGTGATGCGCACGGCGGAGTCGGTCTTGTTGACGTGCTGGCCGCCGGCGCCGCTGGCGCGGTAGGTGTCGATCCGCAGGTCGCCCTCGTCCACCTCGACCGCGCCCTCGTCGGCGATCAGCGGCGCCACGATCACCTGCGCGAAGCTCGTGTGCCGCCGGTGGGCCTGGTCGAAGGGCGAGAGCCGGACGAGCCGGTGGACGCCGCGCTCCGCCTTCAGGATCCCGTACGCGTTCTCTCCGCGCACCGTGAACGTCGCCGACTTGAGCCCCGCCTCCTCCCCCGGGCTGGCCTCGACCAGCTCCGTCTGGAAGCCGCGGTCTTCGGCCCAGCGCAGGTACATCCGCAGCAGGATCTCCGTCCAGTCCTGCGCGTCGGTGCCGCCGGTGCCCGCGTGGATCGTCACCACTGCGTCGCCGGCGTCGTACTCGCCGGTGAAGAGCGCGTCCTCCTGAAGCCGCCCGAGCTCGCGCTGGATCGGCGCCAGCGAGTCGGCGATCTCCGCCGCCATGTCGCCGTCCATCGCCAGCAGCTCGCGGGCGTCCTCGTAGTCGCGGCGCAGGCGCTCGTAGCGCTCGAGGCGGCGGGTAAGGCGAGCGTGCTCGGCGGAGACGGCCGCGGCCCGCTGCTGATCGTCCCAGAATCCCGGCTCGCCCAGCTCACGCTCGAGCTCGGCGACGCGAGTCGCTAGCGACTCGGGGTCAAAGGTAATCACGGACCCAGTCGAGCTGGGCCCCGATCTCCTTCAGCTGCTCCTCGGCGCTCGGGGTCTGTTCGGCCACCCTGGAAGCGTAACCGCGGAGCCGTCGGTGCCGTTAGAGGCCTATGACCTCCCGGTCCAGCGCGGCCCTCCGCGCCCTCAACGAGACGCGAGTGCGCGAGGTGAACGAGGAGATCGCGCGGGCGAACCGGCGCTTCGGCTCGGCCCCGAACGAACAGGGCCTGGCGTTCCACGTCCTCTGCGAGTGCGGAACGCGCGGCTGCGCCGAGCTGCTGGACGTCGAAGCGGCCGCCTTCGAAGCCGTGCGCACGCACCCGGGCCGCTTCCTGGTCGTCGCCGGTCACGACCTGCCGGAGATCGAGCGCGTGGTCGAGCGGACGGAGCAGTTCGCGGTCGTCGAAAAGATCGGCGCGGCGCGGGCGGTCGCCCAGCGGACGGATCCGAGGAATCCGCACTCGTCCTCGGCGCTCTAGGAGAGTTTGGCGAAATAAACGCGGTTCGGCCGTGAACCGGCTAGCCGACGTGCCAGGTCATGTTGCAGTTGCCGCAGTGGACCTGCGTCACCTTGTCTTTCTTAGACAGTCCAGTTGCGAGGATCGAAAAGCCAGCAGTGAGCACGGCCCCGGTCGCCTTGCCGCCGCTGATTCCCTTCTTGACCTTTACACCCTTGGCGCGAACCTGCCCGCTCGCTTGGCAATGGGGACAGATCATCGCGGGATTGACCGGCCCCCATGTCGTGTCCTCAGCCCATCCCATAGGAACGAGTATGCGCTTTTACTGCCCCGTCTGTCTACGGGTCGAAAGGTCCACATGATCGGCCGCTGTACGGGTCAACGCGGCGAGGGCTATGGCCTCTCGCGCGCGGCTGAGTGCCTGCGCGAGCCGCGCGAGCAGCGTCAGGTCCCCGCGTGAGAAGCCGGACGCGCGCCAAGCCGCGAACGCGGAGGGGGCGAGGCCGTAAGTCGTGCTTCAAGCGCCCGAACTCGCGCCACGGTCTACCCCACCGCCACCGCAAGATCGCTCTCGACCAACTCTTCGGCGGACGGACGAGCGTCGCGGGGCCTCGCGCTCGGGAGTAGATCGAGATACATTTGCCTCGCCTCCGGCGTCGGTGTTACGAGCTCTGACACGTCCTCGAGTAGCTGCCCCACCTCGACGAGCTCGATCTCCCAGCCCTTCGTCGCCTTCACGCGTGCGGCCTCTTCGTAAGCTCCTTTCGTGAAGCTAAATGCGACGATGTAGCCCCTTTGCTTTTGCTCTCTGTCGAGTGCGGCTTCGAAATTATCCACGGTGTTCCTGCCGACACGATCCGATTGCTTGGCTTGGATCGGGAGATGCTCCATGAACGAGTAGCCATCGACGCCCATATCCCCAGTCTTGCGAGAAGAGTGGATTCCATTGAAGCGCTGGATGACCCAGTTTTGGAACTCGAAGTGTTTTAGCTCCCGAAGCGCATCCTCGCTGACGGGGAGGCCAACAAGCTTTACGTTCGCGGCACCTAGCTTGTCCATGCGCCGCTTCATAAGCCCGACCGCGGTAGGGCTTATGTCGATCCCAATCCACTGACGCTTGAGCCGTTCTGCGACTGCGATGGTGGTCCCGCACCCGCAGAATGGATCGAGCACAACATCGTGGGGGTTGCTGCTTGCCTGGATAATCCGTTCCAGCAAGGACTCGGGCTTTTGCGTCGGGTAGCCGAGCTTCTCGCGCGAGCGATTGTTGATGACCTGAATGTCCGTCCAGACGTTCTGAACCGGCACGCCGGGCATCTCGTCGAGGTAGCGCTTGTATTGCGGCACAGCGCCTGGGCGCGTCTGGATGACGCGCCCTTGCTTGTACAACTCGTCCATCTTCTCTTTGCTGTAGCGCCAGTAGCGGGTTACCCCAAGAAACTCGTATTGCGGGTTGCCCTTCGACGCTCCACCTGGCCCTTGCAGGTTGTCAATCCGGTAGCGGCGTCCGTCTGCGTCTGCGCGCCGGTAGTCGCGCTCGAGATAAGCAGGGTCATACTCCGTGTAGAGCTGATTCCAAGTCCTATCGTCACCTTTGGAATAGAAGAGGATCGTGTCGCTCACCCGGCCGAAGTGCCTCGCCCCCTGCTTCGTGTCGCTGTGGGCGCTGCTTCGCTTCCAGGTGATCTCGTTTACGAATCGCTTGCGGCTGCCAAAGACTCCGTCCACCATGACCTTGAGGTAGTGGCTGGCGGTCGGGTCGCAGTGCAAGTACATGGAGCCGTTCGGCTTGAGGATGCGGTGTAGCTCGATCATCCGCTCGCGCATCCAATCGACATACACCTCGATGCCGCCTTCCCACCTGTCCTCGAACGAGCGAACTTCCGCCTCGTCCCCCCAAATGACCTCGTAGGTGCGGTTCGTGAAGAAGGGAGGATCGAGGTAAATCAGGTCGATGCACTCGGCGGGAAACTGTGAAAGCCGGTTCAGGTTCTCGTCGCAGTAGATCACTCCGGATTCGAGATAGCTGATCGGTGCCACGGGAGAGGGCGACCATACGCCCCTGTGGACAACTTCTCAACAGCCACGTCGAAGAGGGCCATGCTGTCCGATACCGCGGGCACACTTTGTCCTGCAAATAGGGAAAAAGGAGGTTCCCGAAGCGCGAACTTCCAGCGTGCGAAGATCGGCACAATGCGCCGTTCGCTAGTCGAATCGCTAGCCCTCCTAGTAGGCGACCGAGCGAAACCGCCGAGCGGCCTGCTCCGTTAGAAGCCCATGACCCCACGGTCCAGCGCGGCCCTCCGCGCCCTCAACGAGACGCGAGTGCGCGAGGTGAACGAGGAGATCGCCAAGGCGAACCGGCAGCTCGGGCCGGTCGACGACGTTTCGGGATCGCTGCACGTCCTCTGCGAGTGCGGCACGCAGGGCTGCGCGACCCTACTCGAGGTCGCGGGGGCGGAGTACGAGGCCGTGCGGTCGCAGCCGGAGCAGTTTCTCGTCGCGCCCGGCCACGACCAGCCCGACATCGAGCGCGTGGCGGAGGTGAGCGAGGAGTTCGCGGTGGTGGCGAAGGTCGGGGTGGCGAAGACGGTCGCCGAGGAGACGGATCCGGCGCCTTAGGTCAGGCGCCGTGGCACTTCTTGAACTTCTTGCCCGAGCCGCACCAGCAGGGATCGTTGCGGCCCACCTTCTCCGCCGGCGCCGTGCGGCGCGTCATCGTCCCCACGCCGCCGCCCCCGCTCCCGACGGGTGTGGCCGTGGACGCGCCCGCGGCCGCGATCGCCTGCGCGCCCGCGAGCGACTCGTGCTCGTAGGCGAGCTTCCCGTCGCCCACGGCTGACGGCGCTTCCTGCAGCGCCTCGACCGCGTCGGGCGCGAGCTGGACGTGGAAGAGCGTCGTCACGACCTCCTCGCGGATCGCGCTGCTCAGCTCCTCGAACATGATGTGGCCCTCGTGCCGGTACTCGACGAGTGGGTCCTTCTGGGCCATCGCGCGGAGATGGATGCCGTCGCGGAGGTACTCCATGTTCTCCAGGTGCTCGCGCCAGCGCAAATCCACCGTTTGGAGGACGAGGTAGCGCTCGACCTCGCGCAGCAGCGGCGTGCCGTCGACGGGATGCGTGCCGAACTGCTGCTCCTTCTCCTCGTACGCATCGCGCGCGTCGGTCTGGAACTCCTCGATCAGCGCGGCCCGCTCGAGCTCGACCTCCTCGCGCAGCTCCTCGGCGTTGATCTCCGACCCGTAGACGGCGTGCATCTGCGCGCAGAGCGCCTCGAGATCCCATTCCTCCGCGTACTCGGCCTCGAGGTGCTCGAGGACGATCCCCTCGACGACCTCGTCGATCCACTGGCCCACGTCCTCCGAGAGATCCTCGCCCTCGAGCACGCGCCGGCGCTGCTCGTAGATCACCTGGCGCTGGACGTTGAGGACGTCGTCGTACTTGAGGACGTTCTTGCGGGAGACGAAGTTCTGCTCCTCGACCTTCTTCTGGGCGCCCTCGATCTGGTTGGAGAGGATCTTCGCCTCCATCGGCTCGTCCTCGGGGAGCTTGAACCGCTCCATGATGTTGTAGATCCGGTCGCCCGCGAAGAGGCGGACGAGGTCGTCCTGGCCGGAGAGGTAGAAGCGGGTCTCGCCGGGGTCGCCCTGGCGGCCTGAGCGGCCGCGGAGCTGGTTGTCGATCCGCCGGGACTCGTGGCGCTCGGTGCCGAGCACGTAGACGCCGCCGAGGTCGCGGACCTCGTCGCGGAGCTGCTCCCACTCCGACCGCGCCTCGTCGACGCGCCGCCGCAGATCCTCCTCGAACTCGTGCGAGTCCTCCGCGAGCCCCTTGGCGACGAGCTGCTGGCGGGCCTCGTACTCGGGGTTGCCGCCGAGGACGATGTCGACGCCGCGGCCGGCCATGTTGGTCGCGATCGTGACTGCGTGCTTGCGGCCGGCCTGGGCGATGATCATCGCCTCGCGCTCGTGCTGCTTCGCGTTGAGCACGTTGTGCGGGACGCCGGCGCGCGTCAGCCGCTCGGAGAGGTACTCGGACGTCTCGACGGCGATCGAACCGACGAGCACGGGCTGGCCGAGCCGGTGGCGCTCCGTGATGTCGGCGACGACGGCGTTGAACTTCGCGTCCTTCGTCTTGAAGATCAGGTCGTTCTCGTCCTTGCGGACGACGTCCCGGTTCGTCGGCACCTCGACGACGTCCAGGTTGTAGATCTCGACGAACTCCTTCTCCTCGGTCTTGGCGGTACCGGTCATGCCGGCGAGCCGCTCGTAGAGGCGGAAGTAGTTCTGGAGCGTGATCGTCGCGAGCGTGACGTGCTCCTCCTGGATCCGCACGCCCTCCTTCGCCTCGACGGCCTGGTGGAGGCCCTCCGACCAGCGGCGGCCTTCCATGATCCGGCCCGTGAACTCGTCGACGATCTTGACCTCGCCCTCCTGGACGACGTACTCGACGTCGCGGTGGTAGAGCGCCTGCGCCTTCAGCGCCTGGTTGAGGTGGTTGACGAGCTGCGCGTTGCGCGGGTCGTAGAGGTTCTCGACCTTGAGCGCGCGCTCGACCGCCTCGATCGCGCCGTGGAGCGGAGCCACGTTCTTGCGCTTCTCGTCGAAGAGGTAGTCCGCATCCGGGTCCTCGCCCTTCTGGACGTCGTGGGAGGGATGGCCGCGCAGGGTCTTCGCGATCCGCGCGAACGTGTAGTAGATCTCCGCCGCCGTCTCCGGCTCGCCGGAGATGATCAGCGGCGTCCGCGCCTCGTCGATGAGGATCGAGTCGACCTCGTCCACGATCGCGTAGTGGTGGCCGCGCTGGACGACGCCGTCGAGCGAGACGGCCATGTTGTCGCGCAGGTAGTCGAAGCCGAACTCGGAATTGGTGCCGTAGGTCACGTCGGCCGCGTAGGCCACGCGCCGCTCGGCGAACGGCATCATGTTCTGGATCGAGCCGACGCTCATGCCGAGCGCGTCCCACACCGGCTTCGTCCAGTTCGGGTCGCGCTTCGCCAGGTAGTCGTTGACCGTGACGAGGTGGACGTTGTTGCCGGTGAGCGCGTTCAGATAGAGCGCCTGGACGGCGACGAACGTCTTGCCCTCGCCGGTCTTCTGCTCGGCGATGTCGCCCTCGTGGAGGACGATGCCGCCCATCAGCTGGACGTCGAAGAGGCGGATGCCCATCGTGCGCTTGAAGGCCTCGCGGACGGCGGCGAACGCCTCGAAGAGCAGCTCCTCGACGGGCTCGCCGTTGGCGACCCGCTCCTTGAACTCGACCGTTTTCGCGGCGAGCTCCTCGTCGGACAGCGCCTCGAACTCGGGCTCGAGCGTGCCGATGTAGGCCGCCTGGTCGGCGAGCCGCTTCATCCGGCGGCCTTCGCCGAAGCGGAGGACCTTCTCGAGCGATCCGAGGTTGCTGGTCGGCATCGCCCCAAGAGTAGCCGCCTACAGCGGGGCTACCCGAACCTCCCAGAGCTTGCCGTCCAGGCGCTCGGCGTGGACGACGCCGTCCTGCTCGAGCAGCCGCTCGAGCTCCGGGACGGTGCCGAAGGCGGTGGCGCCGTCGACGACGAGCGTGCGCTGACCCTCGGTGATCGCGAGGTCGACGACGTCGCCGGCCGGGTCGTCCTCGAGCGAGATCACCGCGATGCGCGTGGCGGCGACCGCCCAGAGGTCGCCGTCGCGGCGGACGGCCTCGGCCCGGAACGGCGGCTCGAGCCCGAGCGCCTCCGCGAGCGGCACCTCCGCCTCGTCGCCGAGCAGCGTCCCGTCCTCCAGCAGGACGAACTCCCGCTGGTCGCCTTCGAGCCCGGGCACGCGCGCGGTTGCGACCGCGTCCCAGCGCCGCGGCCTCGCCAGGCCGTGGACTCCCGCCTGGTCCCAGGGGGCGCGCGGGGGCTCCCGCTCGACCAGCCCTCCCTCCTCGGCGAGCCGCTGATGGAGCGGCTTCCGCCGCCAGAAGGGCACGGCTAGGCCGGCTCGATCAGCCCGTAGCCGCCGGCGCGGCGGCGGTAGAGGACGTTGATGTCCTCGGAGTCGGCATTGCGGAAGACGAAGAAGTCGTGGCCGATCAGCTCCAGCTGGAGCGCGGCCTCCTCGGCCGACATCGGCTTCACCGCGAACTGCTTCGACTTCACGATCTCCGGGCTGTCGTCGGGTGTCACGTGCAGGCCTCCCTGGTCGGCGGCCGCGGCCGCGCCGCGCTGGTCGCGGCGGGTGCGCCGGTCGCGATAGTGCTTGACCTGCCGGAGCAGCTTGTCCGCCAGCTGGTCGATCGACGCCTTCATGTCGGTCGACGCCTCGCGGGCACGCAGCACCGGCCCCTTCGTCCAGACCGTCGCCTCCGCCACCTGGTTGGCGGCGATCGACGGGTTCCGCTCCACGGTGAGCTCCACCTCGACGAGCGTCAGCTCGTGGAGCCTGCCCTCGAGCTTGCTCAGCTTCTGCTCGGCGTAGCTGCGGATGGAGTCGCTGACCTCGACGTTCTTGCCCTTCACCTGAAGTCGCATGCGCTCTCCTCGGGCGGCGGGACGCTCTCGGCACTCTAACGGTCGAGGCCGTGGTCAAGCCGTGGTCATGCGTCCGCTGTTGCGGATCGACCGGTCAGTTCAGACGGCTGTCGGGCGCAGCCCGCCCCCCGGGAGTCGGCATCGCAAGCGATGCCTCGGCTACGCGCGCCGAATCGCCCTGGCGAGCGTGACGACCTCCACCCTGCGCGCGCCTGCGCGCAGGAGTGAGCGGGCCGCCTCGGAGGCGGTCGCGCCGGTGGTGTAGACGTCGTCCACGAGCACGACACGCGTCGGCGGAGCGCGGCAGGCCGCGAAAGCGTCACGCACGTTCCGGCGGCGCTCGGGGAGGGCGAGGCCGCGCTGCCGGGGCGCCGGCGATCGTCGTTCGAGCATGGGGATGACGGGCAGCTCCCACCGCTCCGCGAGCAGAGCGGCGAGCGCGGCAGGTGGATCGTGGCCGCGCTTCAGCCCGCGGTCGGGATCGGCGGGGACGAAGGCGATCGCGTCGACGGCCGGCCGGGGAATCAGCTCGGCGACGAGCGTCGCGGCGATCGCGGCGAGCCCTCGGAGCGCGTGCTCCTTCCAGCCCGCGACGATGCGCCGCACGGACTCGTCGTACGCGAGGGCCGAGCGGGCGGTCGCAAAGGCGAGGCGCCGCCCGGCGCACTCGCGGCAGCGGCGAACGGGCCAGAGCGTCGGCGCGCCGCAGCGGGCGCAGAGTGGGTGCCTCAGCCGCGGCAGGGCCGCGAGGCAGGCCTCGCAGAGCTCGATGCCGGCGCGAGCGCAACCCGCGCACCGGCGCGGCAGGATGAGGTCCAGGAGCACCCTCCGACGCTAGCGGCGGAGGTCATACGTCTCTGTGCCGGTTCTGTGCCGACTCAGTCCTCGAGCGCGTACTCGTCCCGCAGCGGGAGCCCCGCCCGGGCGCGCAGCCGGTTGTCGGCTTCGTGCAGCTGCTCGGGCGTGCCGATGTCGTACCACTCGCCCGGCAGCTCGTACGCGTACACGGGCTCGCGCGCGTGCAACCAGGCAATGAAGTTCCCCGGCTGGTCGGCCGGGTTCCCTTCGGCCAGGTAGCGCTCGACGAGCGGGACGTGGTCGCGGTGGTAGAGATAGGTGGCCGTCGCGGCGAGGGTGCTGGCCGGCGCCTCGGGCTTCTCCACGAAGCCGACGACGCGCTTGTCGGAGCCCAGCTCGACGATCCCGTACTGCCGGGCGAGCAGCGGGTCGCCGACGTCGTACACGGCCAACGCGCTCGCCCTGCCCTTCTGCCGCCACCAGGCGGCGAAGTCCGCCAGGCTGAAGTCGAAGAGGTTGTCTCCGGCGACGGCGAGCAGGTCGTCGCCGGCCAGGCCGGCCCGGTCGAGCACGAACTGGATGTCGCCGATCGCTCCCAGCCGATCCTCGTTCGAGGTGGTGGTGTCGTCATGGACCGTGATCCCGCCCCGCGCGCGGGCCCACTCCTCGAACGCGGCCGCGTAGCGGGCGTTCGTGACGACGTGCAGGCCGGTGAGGTCCGGGATCGCGAGCACCTTGTCGGCGATCCAGTCGAGCATCGGCCGGCCGCCGACGGGCAGCAGCGGCTTCGGGATCGCGTCCGTGAGCGGACGAAGCCGCGTGGCGTAGCCGGCAGCCAGGATGAGCGCGTTCACGCCGTGGCGACCGCGCGGGGAAGCGACTCAGAGTAGGGCGCGAGGTGCACTCCGGCCTCGGTGACGATCGCCGAGATCAGCTCTGCGGGCGTCACGTCGAACGCCGGGTTGCGCGCGGCGAAGCGGGAGGTCAGCTCGGCGGCGGCGCGCTCCTCGATGGGGATCTCGGCGCCGGTCGGCGTCTCCGGATCGAGCGTCGAGGTAGGCGCGACGACATAGAGCGGGATGCCGTGGTGGCGTGCGAGCACGGCGAGCGAATAGGTGCCGATCTTGTTCGCCGCATCCCCGTTCGCTGCGATGCGGTCGGCGCCGGTGACGACGCAGTCCACCTCACCCCTGCCCATGAGCGACGCGGCGGCCGAGTCGGCGATGACGGCGTGCGGGATGCCGAGCCGGTCGAGCTCCCAAGCGGTCAGGCGGCTGCCCTGCAGCAACGGCCTGGTCTCGCCCGCGAACACGAAGCGGACGAGCCCGTCCTCCCAGCCGCGGCGGATCGCGCCGAGGGCGCTGCCGTAGCCGCCCGTGGCGAGCCCGCCGGCGTTGCAGTGGGTGAGGACGCGGGCTCCCGGCTGGAAGAGCGTTGCGGCGTGGGCCGCCATCGCGCGGCAGCGGTCGACCTCCTCCCGGTGCAGCTCGCGCGCGCGCTCGGCGGGATCGGCGGCCGCGCGCACCTGGCCGATCGCCCACGCGAGGTTCACGGCAGTCGGGCGCGAGGCGACCAGGAGCTCGGCGGCCTCGTCGAGGTCGTCGCCGCGCTGCGCGGCGAGCGCGTAGCCGTAGGCGGCGGCGATGCCGATCGCCGGCGCGCCGCGAACGGCGAGCGTGCGGATCGCCTCGGCGACGTCGGCGGCCGTCCGGCACTCGAGCTCGACCTCCTCGTCGGGGAGGCGGCGCTGGTCGAGGAGGACGACGCGGCCCTCCTCGAGCCGGATCACGTCATCGGGGGCGAGCTCGCGAGTCATCGAAACGGTTCCATCCCTAACCCCCACCCACCCACGGGGTTAAAAACGGTAGCGGCGAAGTGTGCCGCCCGGGTGCCGATTGTGTGCCGAAACCGCCGCAGGCGAAGGGCTACGTGCCCTCCTGCCACGAGGCCAGGTAGCGCTCCTGCTCCTCGCTCAGCACGTCGATCTCGAGCCCCATCGCCGCCAACTTCAGCCGCGCGATCTCGCGGTCGATCGCCTCCGGCACGGGATACACGCGCCGCTCCAGCTCCGGCGCGTTCTGCACCGCATACTCGAGCGAGAGCGCCTGGTTCGCGAAGGACATGTCCATCACGAGCGCGGGATGGCCCTCGGCGGCGGCGAGGTTCACGAGCCGCCCGTCGGCGATCAGGTACAGCCGCCGCCCGTCGGCGAGCGTGAACTCCTCCACGAACTGCCGCGCCTCCCGCGTGTCGGCCGCGAGCGCGCGCAGCGCGGGGATGTCGATCTCGACGTTGAAGTGGCCGGTGTTCGCCAGGATCGCGCCGTCCTTCATCCGCTCCATGTGCTCGCCGCGGACGACCGACTTGTCGCCGGTCGCCGTGCAGAAGATGTCGCCGACCTCTGCCGCCCGCGCCATCGGCATCACCTCGAAGCCGTCCATCGCGGCCTCGAGCGCCTGCAGCGGCTCGACCTCGGTGACGATCACCTGCGCGCCCAGCCCGCGGGCCCGCTGCGACACGCCCTTGCCGACCCAGCCGTAGCCCGCGACCACGAATCGCTTGCCGGCGAGCAGGACGTTCGTCGCCCGGACGATGCCGTCGATCGTCGACTGGCCGGTGCCGTACCGGTTGTCGAACATGTGCTTCGTCAGCGCGTCGTTGACGGCGATGATCGGAAAGCCGAGCGCGCCCTCGCGCTCGAGTGCCTTCAGGCGGATGACGCCCGTGGTCGTCTCCTCCGTGCCGGCGATGATGTCGCCGAGCTGCTCGCGCCGGTGTGAGTGGAGGACCCCGATGACGTCGGCGCCGTCGTCCATCGTCAGGTGGGGACGGTGGTCGACCGCAGCCTCGATGTGCGAGTAGTAGGTGTCGTTGTCCTCGCCCTTGATCGCGAACACGGGGATGTCGAACTCGGCGACGAGCGCCGCGGCCACGTCGTCCTGCGTGGAGAGGGGGTTCGAGGCGCAGAGCACGACGTCGCCGCCCCCAGCCTTGAGCGCCCGCATGAGACAGGCGGTCTCCGTGGTCACGTGCAGGCACGCGGAGATCCGGTAGCCGGCCAGCGGCTGCTCCTCCTCGAAGCGCCGCCGGATCGCGGACAGGACCGGCATCTGCCGGTCGGCCCACTCGATGCGGCGGACGCCCTCAGGGGCGAGGGACAGGTCCTTGACGTCGTGGCGCTTCGTGGTTGCCATTGAGGTCTCCCGAGTCTAGTGGTGGTCAGGCGGCGAGCAGCCGCTCGTGCTTGTGCTGTTCCCACTCCACCCACGCGGGGGCGGCGTCGATGCCGGCGAGCCAGGACTCGACGGCGCCCCGCAACGCAGGCTCAGTTCGCAGGCGGGCAGCGAACGCGAGCTCGGTCAGCTCCACGCCGAAGCGCCGTCGCAGCTCCGCCAGGGCCTGCAGCTGGTTCAGTTCGAGGAGCCCGTAGAGGCGGTAGCCGGACGCGGAGCGGCCCGGCACGACGAGACCGGCGGCCTCGAGGTACCGCAGCATGCGCGCCGACCAGCCCGTGTGGGCAGCAGCGTCGCCGACCGTGAATCCGTCCACGGCGACAACCTTACCACAGAAGTGTTAACCTTCGTCTCGGCTGGCTTCGTAGCGCGGCAATCCGTCGTCGGGGAGGGTCTCCCAGGGGGCGAGCGAGCGGACGTAGATGTGCGCCTCCGGCCTGCCCTCGAAGCTATCGAGCGCGCTGAGGCGGACGCTCGTCGACTCGGACTTCGGCCAGCCGGCGCCGAAAAGGTTCGAGCCGCACTCGACGCAGAACGACTTCGCCGAGCCATCCCCCGGCTGGTAGGTGCGGACGTGCTCCGCGCCCTCGAGCAGGGTGATGGCGGCCGTCGCCGCGCGCCCGCTGATCGTGCCCGCGCCGCCGGAGATCTTCTTACAGATCGTGCAGTGACACACGGACACGCGCATGAACGGCTCCGTCACCTCGAAACGGACGGCGCCGCAGTGACAGCCGCCCGTCACGGCGCCGACGTGCCCTCCCGCCCGTAGCGGTCCTCGAGCCTGACGACGTCGTCGAGATGCGGCGTCGAGACCTCGAGGATCGTCGTGTCTTCGAGCGCGGTGACGCGATGGACCGTGCCGGGCTTGAAGTGCAGCGCGGCCCCGGCCGCGAGCACCTCCTCGTTCAGCACCGCATCGCCCACGGCGCCTACCTCGACCTCCGCCCGCCCCGACTGCACGTACCAGGACTCGTCCTTCTCGCGGTGGAACTGGAGCGAGAGCGAGTGGCCCGCCCGGACGAAGAGGATCTTCCCGACGTACGCGTCCCCGTGGGCCCAGATCAGCTCCCAGCCCCAGGGCTTCTCGACCTTGCGCGGGTCGAAGTTGAAGGCGTCGAGGCTGTTCACGTTGGGGGAGGAGACCGGCCCGTTCACCGGCCGATCCTACGCCTTAGTTTGCACTTCCAGCGGGTCGGCTGGCGAGCGGCGCCTCAGGCCTACGCCGCTAGGAACTCCGGATGTGCGGCGACGAACTCCTCCGCGAGTCGCAGCTGCTTGGGCGTGTTGACCGTCAGCCAGGCTCCCTCGTGGCGCCAGCCGAGCAGCTTGCCCTCGCGCGCCAGCTCCGGGAAAGTCGACTGCTCGTGGTCGCCTCGCTCGGGCAGCCGCGCGAGCGCCTCCTCCCCCAGCACGTAGACGCCGACGTTCACCCAGTACGGCAGGCGCGGGGCCTCGCGAAAGCCGGTGACCGTGTCGTCGTCGGCGAGCTCGACCACGCCGAACGGGGACTGGAGCGGCGTCAGCGCCACCGTCGCCGCGGCGCCGCGCTCGACCTGCCGCGCGAGCATCGCGCGCAGGTCGACGTCGAGCAGCTCGTCCCCGTTGAGCGCGAAGACCGGCCCCTCGTCCCTGCGCGCGGTCGCCGCAAAGCGGAGCCCGCCGCCGCGGCCGAGCGGCTCGGGCTCGGCCACCGGGACGATCTCCGGCCCGAGCCCCGCGAGGCTCGCCGCGAACTCGTCCTCCTTGCCGGCGGCGCAGCTGACGATCACGCGGTCCACGCCCGCCCGGGCGAGCAGGCCTACCTGGTAGGCGGCCAGCGGCCGCCCGGCCACGTCGACGAGGGCCTTGGGCCGGCCGCCCGCGGCGTCACCGAGCCGCTCGGCCTTCCCGCCGGCGAGGATGATCGCCTCCACTAGAGGGACGGATCGCGCTCGAGGGCGCCGTCCCAGGCAACGCTGCGCCCGATCCCCTCGTAGACGAAGCCGGCGCGGAGCGCCTCCTTCGGATCGAGGAAGTTGCGGCCGTCGAGCAGCAGCGGGCGGTGCATCGCAGCCGCCAGCGCGGGCCAGTCCTCGTCCGCGAGCTGGGGCCACTCGGTGACGATCACGGCGGCGTCGGCGCCCGCCACCGCCTCGAGCGGCGTCCCGCACTGCCGGAGCGAGGGCATCAAGGCGGTCGCGTCGGCGACGGGATCCCAGCCGCGCACCTCCGCGCCCTCGGCGATCAGCCGCGACGCCAGGACGATCGACGGCGCCTCGCGCATGTCGTCGGTGTTCGGCTTGAAGGCCAGCCCGAGCAGGGCGATCTTGGTGCCGTTGAGCGGGCCGAGGTACTTCTGGAGCTTCTGCACGATCCGCCGCTTCTGGAGCTCGTTGACCTCGATCACGGCCGCGAGGAGCTGGAAGTGGTAGCCCCGGTTGCCGGCGAGCTGCTTGAGCGCCGACACGTCCTTGGGGAAGCAATTTGAGGTCACCAGCCCGCCCGTCGTCACGAAGGTGTGGGCCTGCGGAATCTCCAGCGAATACACCCAGCCGGAGGATGGCGTGGGGCCGACCTCGACGACGCGCGCCCAAGCGGTAGGCCCCTCGTGCCGTCGGTAGCCTGTCGGCGCGATCCGCTTTTGTTGCATCGCGAGCGAGGCCTGGATAGACGCCCGGTCGCGCTCAGGCACGAGCTCCAACAGGCGCTCGACCTGATCGGCGCCGCTGATGCGCAGCCAGTAGGTGTCGCAGGTCGACTTCTTCGTCCGCCCGACGCGCAGCGAGCCAACGAACCCCAGGTCGCCGAGGAGGCGAAGCAGACCATCCGCGAGCTCCCTGCTCACCGTGCCGTACTCGAGGGTCACGCTCGGCCCCCGGTTCACGTACGACCAGGACCCGTCGCCGCGCCAGAGCCCGCCGAGGAGGGCGCGCTTGTGTTTGAGCGGCGCCGTCCAAATGTCGTCGGGCAGGCGCTGCTCGTAGCAGTTCGCTCCGAGACCGAGGACGCCGAGCCACCAGCCGACCACGAGCCGCGAGGCCACGTAGACCTTGGCTGACGTAGCGGCCTGCTGCCAGACGGCCTTGACGCCCCGGAACTGCCAGAAGCGCAGCACCTCCTCGACGAGGTCGTACTCGGCGTGCGGGTGGAAGCACCACTGGAGCCTGTGTTGGCCGGCGACTGCGTGACCCTCGGCGATGTAGAGGCCGACGATGCGCCAGAACTCCTCGTCGGGCTCGATCGCGGCCGGAGCGTACGTCCCGTTCTTCACCGTGCCGTAGCCGGCATGGTGCAGCGGCAACCCTATGGCCTCGGCCTCGCGGAGCCTCAGCGCACCCGATCGCAGGATGTCGCCGGCGCGGGTGCGGGGCCTGCCGAGCTCGCCGAGCGTTTCCCTGATCGCCGGCGCTCCCACCGCGGCCAGCTCTCTCCGATCCGGCCGCACGATGACGTCCTCCGAGGCGAGGCCCACGGCTCGCATTCCCGCAAGCACGTCGAGCGGCCTGGGTGTCTCCTCGACGGCGGCGCCCTGCGCGAGCGGCAGCCAGTCCTCGGCGGTCAGAACCTCGGCGAGCTTCAGGCGGATGTTGCCGCCCTGCGCATCGGCCACCACGAAAGGATGGTCGGCGGTGCAGCGGACGCGGCGGCCCATCTTCGTCTTGACCTCGAACATCGGCCCCTGGTACCGACGCCGAGTGGCCGCCGCCACCGGCAGAAACTCAGGAGCTTCACCATCGGGTCGCCATGCCAGCACCTCGAGGCCCTCCGGACGGATCGCATAGACGTCCTGCGGGCCGACGAGCTCAGCGAAGAGACGGTCGAGCCGGGTCAGCCACACACGTCCGCCGAGTCGGGCGAGGACCGTCTCGCGCCCGTCCAGGCACGAGCCTCCGAAGCCGATCCCGGCGCGCAGGAAGTGCGGCCCCAGCCGGTGGTCGAGGCCGACGCCGCGCGCGACGTCGGTGACGTCCGCGCCGACGAGCTCGCAGACGTTCGCGATCTCGTTGATGAAGCTGATCCGCGTGGAGAGGAACGCGTTCGAGGCCATCTTGATCATCTCCGCGGAGGCAACGTCGGTGCGGACGACCTCCCCCTCGATCCCCTCGTGGAGCTGCTCGACCGCATCCCCGTCGGCGGCGCGGAAGGAGCCGATCACGATGCGGTCGGGATGCATGAAGTCCTGGACGGCGCTGCCCTCCGCCGTGAACTCGGGGTTCGAGACGTAGCCGACGTGCTGGAGGCCGCGCCCGTCGAGCGCCGTGCGCACCTTCTCCCCCGTGCCCACCGGAACGGTGCTCTTCATCACCACCGTCAGCGGCGTCTCGACGCCCGGCAGCTCGTCCACGACCGTCCAGACCGCGGCCAGGTCGGCGTCGCCCGACGGCAGCGGCGGGGTGCCGACGCAGACGAACAGGAACTCGGCGCCCTCGATCGCCTCGCGCACGTCGAGCGTGAAGCGCAGGCGCTCGCGGTTGCGCGCGATCAGCTCCTCGAGCCCGGGCTCGTGGATCGGGACGCGGCCGGCCTGGAGCTCGGCGATCCGCTCCGGGAGGACGTCGCGGACGGTGACGTCGTGGCCGAGGTCGGCGAGGCACGCGCCGGTGACGAGACCGACGTAGCCTGCCCCGAAGATCCCGATTCGCGCCACGGCCGGGAAGCCTAGCTACCGGGCTTTAAGGGGCCGTAAACCCTTCGCGATCGCCAGCATCGTCTCGTTGCTCAGCGAGTGCAGCAGCGTGTTGACGACCCAGTACGTCGTGCCGTCCTCACGCAGGACGACCATGTTGAGCCGCGAGCCGCTGTAGTAGAGCTGGTAGCGCCGGCCCTTGAGCAGCACCGTCTTGTTCGGCCCTTCGAGCGCGGGCGCGCCCCGCCAGCGCGTCATCTGGATGCCCCAGTACTCGCCGCCGCCCGTGCGGAAGGTGAAGCGGGCGGTGGCCTGGCCGGCCATCTTGTAGACCCGCATCGGCGCCTCGGGGTCGGGCACGGAGTTCTGCTCGATCACGGCCGGCACCATCAGCGGGAACGGGAGCTGCTTCTGCGCCTCGCGCACGTAACCGATCGTGGCGTCGGGATTCCTGACGACCGCCGGCGGCGTGCGCTCCGGTATCTCGTCGACCGGCGCGGCGGCGATCGAGCCCGTGAAGTTCACGCCGAGCACCACCGCGAGCGTCGCCTCCCCGGCGAGCGCGTCGATCGCGACCGGCGTGACCCGCACGTCCGCGTCCTCTGCGCCTCCGAGCAGAGCCGCCATCCTCGTCGCGGCGAGCTTCGCGTCGGCGGCCCCGTCGTCGTAGTAGACCTGCGTGCGCGAGTAGTTCTGCGTGGGAGCGTTCGCCAAAGCCCCATTCGCCGGCTCGACGGTGAGATAACCGCGCTGCGAGAGCTGGTAGGACGCGTCGGCCGCGACGCCGGGGACGCCGTTCCCGTTCAGCACGACGACGGTCGTTTGCTCGGGCGGCGGCGCCTGGGCCTTCGGCTTGACCCCCAGGGCAACCGCGGTCGCCTTCTCCGGCGCCTCCACGTCGGGCCGGGAGAACTCCGCCACCGCCTGGTCGATGCACTCCTGCGCGGCGAGGATCGAGCCGGTCGCCGACTGGTCGTAGCAGGAGGGCTCGATCTTCGTCTGGAAGACGTTCCCGGGCGGCAGGTCGAAGGCGAAGCCGCCCCAGCCCAGCACGGTGCGGCCGTCGATCCTGCCGTCCTTCGCCCCGATCTCGAGGTTGTCGCGAACGACGCCGACGATCTTCGGCAGCCTCAGCGGCGAGAAAGAGGTCGTCACGGCCTGCTTGAACGCCTGGATGAAGGTCTGCTGGCGCGCGAGCCGGTAGATGTCCGAGTCGGTGTGCCGGTAGCGGACGAAGTCCAGCGCCCTCCGGCCGTTCAGCTTCTGGTAGCCGGGCTGCAGGTCGATCGTCGCGAAGCCGGTCCCGGGCGGGTTGAAGTAGCGCCGGTCGATGTCCAGCCAAACGCCGCCGAGCTCGCCGACGAGGCGGACGAAGCCGACGAAGTTGACGGTCACGAGGTAGTTGACCGGCAGGCCGGTGAGCGCCTTCACGGTCTCGAGCGCGCCCTGGGTGCCGCAGGTGGAGTAGGCCTCGTTGATGCGGCCCGTGAAGGGGGCGCGGTCGGGGCAGTGGATCTCGACGAGCAGGTCGCGCGGGAACGAGAGCAGGGAGAGCGCCCGCTGGTCGGGGTCGGCGCGCAGGAGCAGGAGCGTGTCGGAGCGGCCGCCGCCGCCGGCGTCCACGCCCTCGAGGCGCTCGTCGACGCCGATCGCGAGCGTGATCGCGGCCTCGCCCGGCAGCGGGATGTCGAGCCGCTCCTGGGCGATCCTCAGCTCGGGCGTGTGCGCGACGACGTCGCGGACGGTCTGGTGGAAGTAGAGGTATGCGCCCCCGACGAGGCCGACCGCGGCCGTGACGACGGCGACCAGGAGCCAGCCGAGGGCCGCGACGGCGACGCTCCCGGCGCCCCGGCGCGGCGGCGGCGGCTGCCGGTAGCGGGTGATCGTGACGGGCGGGGTGAACGCCGGCGGCAGGACGGCACGGCCGTTGCCTTTCGAGGCGGCGCCGCGCCGGATTCCGCGCTTGAGAGTCGTCCGCATCTGCAAGGGGAACGCCGGGCGGCGTTCCTGTCACGCAACGATAGCGTCCTCGGCGGCGGGTTCGTAGGCGAGATTCGGGCGGAGCCAGCGCTCGGCCGCCCCGACCGAGATGCCCTTCCGGCGGGCATAGTCGACGACCTGTTCGCGGTCGATCCGGCCGACCGAGAAGTAGCGCGCGTCGGGGTGGCCGAGGTACACGCCGCTGACGCTCGCGGCGGGCAGGGCGGCGAAGCTCTCGGTCAGCTCGAAGCCCGCGCCTGCGGCCCCCAGGAGCCCGAAGAGCTTGTCCTTCTCCGAGTGGTCCGGGCAGGCCGGATAGCCGAACGCGGGGCGGATCCCGCGGTAGCGCTCGCCGATCAGATCGTCCCGGGAGAGTCGCGGCCCCTGCTCGTACCAGCCGCGCCGGGTCTGCTCGTGCGCGCACTCGGCGAACGCCTCGGCCAGCCGGTCGGCGAGCGCCTTGACCATGATCGCCCGGTAGTCGTCCCCCTCGGCCTGATAGCGAGTCGAGACCTCATCGGCGCCGAAGATGCCGACCGCGAAGCCGCCGAGGTGGTCGCCCGCGGGCGCGACGTAGTCGGCGAGACACCGGTTCGGGCGCGCGTCGGCGTGGTCGGCCTGCTGGCGGAGGAAGCAGAATCGCGTTCCGTCCGCCAGCACGATGTCGTCCACCTCCGCGTGGGCCGGCCAGAAGCCGTACACGCCCCGCGCAAGTAACACCGAGCTACTGACGAGCTCGTCCAGGAGGGCCAGGGCGTCGTCGTAGAGCTCGCGGGCCTCCGGCCGCTCCAGGATCTCGGGGAAGCGCCCCTTGAGCTCCCAGGCGTGGAAGAAGAATTGCCAGTCGATGTACTCCCGCAGCGCCTCCAGCTCCGGCTCGAGCACCCGCGTGCCGGTGAACTCGGGCGCGGACAGGTCGTCGAAGGCGACGCGGTGCCGGCGCGCACGGGCCTCGTCGAGCGGCAGCAGCGGCTTCCGCGAGCGCTCGGCGTGCTGCTCGCGCAGCCGTTCCTGGAGCTCGCGGTTGTCGCGGTCGAGGGCCGCCCGCCGCTCGGGGTCCAGCAGGTCGGAGACGACGCCCACGACGCGCGAGGCGTCGAGCACGTGCACGGTCGGCTGCCCGTACTCCGGCGCGATCTTCACCGCCGTGTGCTGCTTCGAGGTCGTCGCGCCCCCGATCAGCAGGGGCAGGTCGAGGCCCCGCCGCTCCATCTCGCGCGCGACGCCCACCATCTCGTCGAGGGACGGCGTGATCAGCCCGGAGAGGCCGACCGCGTCGGCGCCCTCCTGCTCGGCGGTGTCGAGGATCACGTCCGCCGGCACCATGACGCCGAGGTCGACGACCTCGTAGCTGTTGCAGCCGAGCACGACGCCGACGATGTTCTTGCCGATGTCGTGCACGTCGCCCTTGACCGTGGCGAGCACGACCTTCCCCTGGCCGCGCGACTCGCCGGCAGCGCGCTCGGCGTCCATGTACGGCTCGAGGTAGGCCACCGCCCGCTTCATCGCGCGGGCCGACTTCACCACCTGCGGCAAGAACATCTTCCCCGCGCCGAAGAGGTCGCCGACGACCTGCATCCCGCGCATCAGCGGGCCCTCGATCACGTCGAGCGGCCGCTCGTGCGACTGCCGCGCCTCCTCCGCGTCCGCCTCGATGAAGTCGACGATGCCGTGGACGAGCGCGTGGGCGAGCCGGTCCTCGACGGGCGCGTCACGCCAGGCGAGGTCGAGCTCGCGCCGCATCCCCTCGCCCTGGAAGCGCCCGGCGAGCTCCACGAGCCGCTCGGTGGAGTCGGATCGCCGGTCGAAGATGACGTCCTCGACCGCCTCGAGCAGCTCGGGCTCGATGTCCTCGTAGACGGCGAGCTGGCCGGCGTTGACGATGCCCATGTCGAGGCCGGCGCGGATCGCGTGGAAGAGGAACGCCGCGTGCATCGCCTCGCGCACCCGGTCGTTGCCGCGGAAGGAGAACGAGAGGTTTGAGATGCCGCCGGAGATGCGCACGCCGGGGCAGCGCTCCTTGATCAGCGGGATCGCCTCGAGGAAGGCTTTCGCGTAGCCGTCGTGCTCCGGGATGCCCGTAGCGACGGCGAGCACGTTCGGGTCGAAGACTAGATCCTCGGGCGGGAAGCCGACCTCGTCGACGAGCAGCCGGTACGCGCGCTCGCAGATCGCGACCTTCCGCTCGACCGTGTCCGCCTGGCCCTGCTCGTCGAAGGCCATGACGACGACGCCGGCGCCCGCGGCCCGCACGGCCCGCGCCTGCTCGAGGAACGGCTCCTCTCCCTCCTTGAGCGAGATCGAGTTGGCGATCCCCTTGCCCTGGATCACCTTCAGGCCCGCCTCCAGCACCTCCCAGCGGGAGCTGTCGACGATGATCGGCAGCCGGGCGACCTCCGGCTCGGTGGCGATGACGTTCAGGAAGGTGGTCATCGCCTCGACCGACTCGAGCAGGTCGGCGTCCATGTTCACGTCGAGGAGGTTGGCGCCGCCGCGCACCTGCTCGAGCGCGACCTCGACCGCCGCGCCGAAATCGCCCGCCTCGACCAGCTCGCGGAACCGCGCCGAGCCGGTCACGTTCGTCCGCTCGCCGATCAAGACGAAGCCCGTGTCGGGCCCCAGCTCGAACGGCTCGAGCCCGCTGAAGCGCGTCGTCCGCCGTCTCGCCGGGACCTGCCGCGGGGGAAGGCCCCTCGTCGCGTCCACGATCGCCTTCGTGTGCTCCGGCGTCGTGCCGCAGCAGCCGCCGACGACGTTCACCCAGCCCGCCTCGGCGAACTCGCGCAGGAGGCCGCTCGTCGCCGCCGGCCCCTCGTCGTAGCCGCCGAAGGCGTTCGGCAAGCCGGCGTTCGGATGGCAGCTCGTGTAGACGTGCGCGAGCCGTGAGAGCTCGCGGACGTGCGGCCGCATCTGCTCCGCGCCGAGCGAGCAGTTGACGCCGACGATGCACGGGTCGGCGTGCTCCACGGCGGCCCAGAAGGCCTCGAGCGTCTGGCCGGAGAGCGTGCGTCCCGAGAGGTCGACGATGGTGACGGAGATCCAGAGCGGGAGCTCCGGCGCGACTTCGGCGGCGGCGGCGAGCGCGGCCTTGCAGTTGAGCGTGTCGAAGACGGTCTCGACGAGCAGGAAGTCGACGCCGCCCTCGCGCAACGCGAGGATCTGCTCGCCGTAGGCCGCCCTCACGTCGTCGAACGTGACGGCTCGGAAGCCGGGATCGTCGACGCGGGGCGAGAGCGACAGGGTCACGTTCAGGGGGCCGAGCGAGCCGGCGACGAAGCGGCCGCCGGCCTCGTCCGCGGCCTGCCGCGCGAGCCGCGCCCCGGCCACGTTCATGTCGTGGACCGCGGCCTCGAGCGCGTAGTCCGCCTGACCGATGCGCGTGGCGGTGAACGTGTTCGTCGTGGTGATGTCGGCGCCCGCCTCGAGGTAAGCCCGATGAACGTCGAGGACGACGTCGGGCCGCGTCAGGTTGAGGAGATCCGGGTCCCCCGCAACGTCCCGCGGGTGGTCCCGGAACCGCTCGCCGGCGTAGTCCTCCGGCTCGAGCCCGCGCTCCTGGAGCATCGTCCCCCAGGCGCCGTCGAGCACGCCGATGCGCTCCTGCAGCAGTTCCTCGAGTCGCTCCCGTGCCGTCATCCGTCCTCCAAGCCTGAAGAGACGGGACCCTGCAGCGGGTCGCGGCTCTTTAGGCGTTTTCGCAAACCGGTCGCCAAGCTGCCGATCAAAGCTGTCCGGAAGTCGCGGCGAATGCTACCGATCGAGCCACTCCGCGACGCAGGCGAGGCCGGACGCGACGATCGGCGGGCGGCAGCGCGCGAGCGCATCGTCGAGCGCGAGCCACTCGAAGGCCTCGTGCTCGTCGTCGAGCCGCACCTCGGCGCCGCCGGGCGCCTCGGCGGCGAAGATCGCCCAGTCGCCGCGGTTGCAGGACGTCTCCAGCAGCGGCAGCGCCAGCCCGGTCTCCTCGAGCAGCTCCCGGCGCGCGCACTCGTCCACCGGCTCCTCGCCGTCGCGGGCGCCGCTCGGAGGCGTCCACTTCCACTCCGGCCCCGGCGCGTAGCGGCGGCGCAGCAGCAGAAACTCCCTGCCCTCCGCCCCATGGCGCCAGACGACGACCGCGGCGCCGAGCGGCTGCTGTCGCGCCCCGGCGACGACGCTGCCCGTCAGGAACCAGAGCCCGTAGACGAGCCAGGGGATGCCCCAGACCTCCGTCTGGAGGCCGATCGCGAAGACCGCGGCCTGGGCGGCGAGCAGGACGGCCGCCCCCAGCCCGAGCAGAGCTGGCCCGAAGCGGCGCGCCACGACGAAGAGCGTCCCGAGGGTGGCGGCGGCGAGCGCCAGCAGCGCCGCGAGCCCGACGAACCCGGTCTCCACTCCGACCGTCAGGTAGAGGCTCTCGCCGGCGGCCAGCTCACCCTCGCCGAAGCGTTGCGCGATCTGACCGGTCGTGCCGAGCCCGCGCCCCAGCGGCTCGTCGAGCAGGTTCTCGAAGCTGCGGCGGAGCTCGGAGAGGTGCGAGCGCGAGGAGGCGTCGGAGAAGCCGCTCGTCGTCTCCAGCGGGCTCCCCTCCTCGAGCGGCCCCTCCTCCTGCGCCCGCCGCTCCTGGTAGGCGCGGTCCTCGGGGAAGAACCGCGTTTCGGGCGCCACCCACGGAAACACCGCGGCCATCCCCACGCTCGTAGCGAGCACGGCGACGCCCGCGACGGCGGGCACCCAGCTGCGCCGGACGAGGGCGAGCAGCACGAGCGCGCCGAAGAACCCGATCGCAGCAGCGCGGCTGAACGCGAGCAGGAAGGCGGCCAGAATGACGGCAGCGGCCAGGCCGGCGCGGAGGCGCGGCCGCGCGACCACCGCGACCAGGAGGGCGATTCCGAGCAAGTAGGCGGTCCCCAGCGGGCTGAGGAAGCTCGAGATCAGCCGGCGGAAGACGCCGTCCGAGAGGTTGAGCGCCCAGTTGTCGGGCAGGCCGGCCGGGCCGTGGAACGCCGGGAAGTCGAGCTGCTCCGAGTAGTAGCCCTTCGCCCCCCAGGCCCGCCACTGGTCGAGCGTCAAGCCGTAGTGCTCGGCGATGCCGAGAACGGAGACGGCGACCGCGGTGCCGAGCGCCACGGCCGCCAGGCGCCGCCACTCGCGCGCAGTGAGCACGAGCGCGCGGCCCACGGCGTACGCCGCGACCGGGAGCGCGATCCCACGCAGGCCGTAGAGGCGGCCCTGGAGGTCGGCCTCGGTCGGCACGAAGAAATACGCGACCGCGACGAGCGCCAGCGCGAGCACGGCCCAGTCCAGCCACCAGAGCCGGCGCGGGAGCTGCCGGTGGACGACGACCGAGAGCAGCGCGGTGCCGAGCAGGATCTCCTTCCACGCCTGGAGGACGGTCAGCTGCCAGCCCTCGGCTCCGGCCAGCCAGAGCCCCATGAAGGCCGCGTTGTGGAAGGCGAGCCCGACGAGGAAGGCGTAGAGCGCGTACAGCGGGCGGCGCCACACGAGCCACGCGCCGGCGGCGAGCACCGGAGCGCCCAGGGCGAGGACCAGCCAGGTCACGACAAGGAGACGGTACAGTCGCTCGCGGCGTGCGCCGGCACCAGCGCGACTGGGAGGACCTGGCCGAGGTCGACCCGCTCTGGGCCGTCCTCTCCGATCCCGAGCGCCGCGGCGGCCGCTGGGAGCTCGACGAGTTTCTCGCCACTGGGACAGGCGACGTGGAGCGCGTCCTGCGGGTCGCGGCAGAACTCGGGCGGCCGGCGGGCCGCGCGCGCGTGCTGGATTTCGGCTGCGGCGTCGGCCGCGTCACCCGCGCCCTCGCGGCCCACTTCGACGAGGCGCTCGGCGTGGACGTCTCGGCGCTCATGGTCGACCACGCGCGCCGGGTGAACGCGGATGTCCCGAACGCGCGCTTCGAGGTCGACCCCGCGCTGCCCGAGGCTTCGTTCGACCTCGTCTACTCCCGCATCGTGCTCCAGCACCTGCCGCGGCGGCGGGACGTGCTCGGCTACCTCGAGGAGTTCCTGCGGGTCGTCCGCCCCGACGGGCTCGTCGTCTTCCAGCTCCCGGACGCCCTCCCCTGGCGGCGCCGGCTGGCGTTGCGGCGACGCGCCTACGCTGCCCTGCGCCGGCTCGGCGTCGGCGCCAGGCGCTTGCACGACCGCGGTCTGAGCCCGATCCGCGTCATCGGCGTCCCCCGCGCCGAGATCGAGCGCTTCCTCGGAGAGCTGGGAGCAACGGTTGAGCTCGCCGAACCGGACGACGCAGTCGCCGGCCTAGCGAGCTTCCAGTACTACGTGACGCCGCCGCCGGCGACGCGCAGCTGATTCTCGGCGTGGGCGATCCGCTGCTCGAGCTGCCAGCGGTCGGCGGTGGAGTCGCCGGCGTCCACGCGCTCCAGCTCTGCGCGGGCCGCGTCGAGCTGACGCCGCGCCCGCTCGTCGTCGATCTCGTTGGCCGGCACGGCGTCGTCGACGAGCGCGATCACGCGGTCGAGCTCCACCTTGAAGAAGCCCGGGCCGGTCGCGTACTCGACCACCTTCTGGTCGTCGATGCTGGAGTAGACCCGGGTCGAGCCGGCCTTCAGCGTCGCCACCAGCGGCGCGTGCCGCGCCAGCACGCCGATGTCGCCGGCCGCGCCGGGGACGACCACCATCTCGGCCTCGCCCTCGAACGCCGGCCCGTCCGGCGTCACGAGCGACAGCTCGAAGGTGGGCCGGTCCGCCATCAGGCCGCTTCGGCGACCCGCGCGGCCTTCTCGACGGCCTTCTCGATCGGGCCGACCATGTAGAAGGCCTGCTCGGGCAGGTCGTCGTGCTTGCCCTCGAGGATCTCGCTGAACCCCGCGATCGTGTCCTCCAGCTTCACATACTCGCCGGGGGTGCCGGTGAACTGCTCGGCGACGAAGTTCGGCTGCGAGAGGAAGCGCTGGA